>CAMCRZ010000003.1 GCA_945877425.1 uncultured Treponema sp. | reverse complement strand
GAATCTGTTCTTTTGTAACGCCGGTGCACTTTTCTATTACGTCAAAACTGACTCCATTTTGGTAAAGGTTCAGTGCACTTTCCAGTTTTCCCTGTTCTAGCCCCTGTGCTAAGCCTTGCTTTATTCCTTCTTTTATTCCTTCTCGTCGGCTGGCGCCAAGCATTGTCAGTTCGTCGTTTACACGCTTCATTTCCGCCCACTCACGCTGCCAGTTCAGTTCGTCTTCGCTCAGAAAATCCAGTACTCTCTTTGCCTGCATTATGCCTTCCTCTGTTTAGTGTGATTTTTTCAGTCAGCTTTGTTCTGCTTCTGCAGAATCTGTTCTTTTGTAACGCCGGTGCACTTTTCTATTACGTCAAAACTGACTCCGCTTTGGTAAAAGTTCAGTGCACTTTCCAGTTTTCCCTGTGCTAAGCCTTGCTTTATTCCTTCTTTTATTCCTTCTCGTCGGCTGGCGCCAAGCATTGTCAGTTCGTCGTTTACACGCTTCATTTCCGCCCACTCACGCTGCCAGTTCAGTTCGTCTTCGCTCAGAAAATCCAGTACTCTCTTTGCCTGCATTATGCCTTCCTCCAGTTCTGATAGTTTTTTGATAAGGTTCCTGCCTTCTTTCTTGTTTGCGTATAAGAAAAATTTAATCCATCTTTCTGCTCTGGTCAACCGCTCTACGTTTGTGTCCCTGATGTTTTTTAATTTCGGCAGTTCAAGAAAGTAAACGTTCAATCTTGAAGACAATTCCCTTCCGTCTGCTGTTTTCATTGTGTAATGGCTTACTGCTTTCCTTGATGAATCGTCATAAATAAAATTAAGTACTGATATCTGGAAACATTTGGGCACGTCTTTCCATTCCGAACCTTTGGAAATAAAGTGGTTCATCAGGTGGGCTGCGTTGTATTCCGCCCGCTTGTCGTAGGAATTCTGACAGTTCACTCCCTGCATTTCTATGTTCACGCCTTCCCTTTCGTCCAGAATGCATGTAATGTCGAATTCAGGCTGCTTTTCACCTTCGGCTTCTACGGGCAGTTCATTTAAGTGAAGGACGATGTTCGACACCCTACGGCACAGTACTGCTTCAAGGAAACTTTTCAGTGCACTTTTTGATTCAGGTGTGTTCATTGTAAACAGGCTTTTGAATGTCCAGTCAAGGCACGGATCCAGAGTAACGCCTTTTTTTCTGTTTCTGAATTGTCTGTACGTCATAAACTTTTTGCTTTTCATTTTGCTTCTCCGAAATGGTTCTGCTATATATATTTCCATCGTTTTACTGAAAACAACAATTTCGGCGGATTTTTTTTTGGGAGGGGCTTTGCGGAGAAGTGCAGGCTTTAAACTTTTGCGGCTGGGACTTTTGAGAAAGTGTGCACGCTTATGTGCAGCAGTTTGGAGGAAGTTGCAGCTCTTGAGCAAGTACGCCCGGGAGGCGCCGCCTGTCCTTGCCGGGAAGTGTACGCTTCTTCCAGTACGGTTTTCAGATGAGTGCTTGCTTTAACTTTTGCAACTGGAACTAAAAAAGAACAGTGCACGCTTATGTGCAGCGGCTTGGAGAAAGTTGCAGCTGTTGAGCAAGTACGACTGGGCGGCGGCGCCTGTGCTTGCCGGGAAGCTCACGCTTTACGAGAGGGTCTTTGCAGATAAGTGCAGGCTTTAACTTTTGCGGCTGGGACTTTGGAAGAAGAGTGAAAATTTACATACAGCTTAGTTGAAGCAAGTTGAGGCTCTTGAACACTAGCTCCTTGTGAAGTTAAAAGATGTTTAGTTTTGCGCCTAAAGTTACGCTTAGGTCTTCGCAGCCGGCAGCACATTTTTGCTCAGAAATATAGCCGTTTAAATAATCGTCACCTTTTGTCAGCAGGAAAATGTTGCCCTTAGCAGAAAAAACTCCTGTAAGATGTTTCGTAAAGTTGTATTCGGCTTTCGCTTCAAATCCAAAGTTTCTGCAGATGTTTAAAACGTAATCTTCCCAAGTGTTGCTGTTATTTCCGCTGTGAAAATCCTTTGCATATAAAAACGAAACAGGTGCAATGTACATTCCAAAAAATGCATTTACTTTTTCAGAAACGTTAAACAAAAAGTCACATCCTGTAAACAAAGAAATTCCATGGCTTGTATAAAAAACAGAAGCAAGTTTATATTTTCCGTCCGGGAAATAATGTGCTTCTTCGTCATACCAAGCGTGTTCTTTTCCATCAGTTGTCCAGCTAGAATTTCCGTACCAACCGTAACCGTTGCAGGCTTTCAAAGAATAGTAAGCGTAATCAAAAAAAACAACAGGCTTAACTGCAGCATTTTTTTTAGGAACAAAATAATATCCCATTCCAGTTTTAAATCTTGCTCCGTTAAGAATATGAATTTCATTTATAGAATAGCTCACTTTAACATTTTGCGTATTCCAGTCAGAGTCGTACATTTTTCCACATTCAACTGGAACAAGAAAATCACCTGATGCAAAAAAATTAAAATGTCTGTAATCAGCAGAAAAATCAATTCCTGCAAGAAACTCATTTTTAATTTCCCACACAAGTTCGCTGCATTTTTCATTTTTATCAGAACCAAAATTTCCGTCGTAATAAAGAACTTCTTTTATGGAAGTATTTAAAATTCCCGTATAAGGCGTAACGGAAAGCTTAAAGTCGTAATAATTTTGTGCAAAAAGAGAAGGGCAGGCTGTAAACAAAAAAAGCAAAACTGTTCCTGCAAAAGATTTTTTTTTCGAAGTCAGATTTTTCACAACAAGATTATATTGATAAATTTTACATGGAACAACATAAATCAGCCTTTTATGGAAATCAGCATAACATTGTTACTTTTCAAAATTATTTGTATACTCCTATTATGAAAATTCAGGAAGCAATAAAATCAGCAAGAAAAATTGTCATTAAAATCGGAAGCAACACTTTGTCTAAACAAGACGGTACTCAAAATACTGAATTTATGGCAAGTTTTGCCCGTCAGTGTAAAAGTTTGATAGAGCAGGGCAAGCAAATTGTTGTTGTAAGTTCCGGTGCACAGGTAAGCGGCGTTTCAACTTTAAAAGAATGGGCTAGAAAAAAAGACGTTCACTTCAGGCAGGCATTGTGCGCTATAGGTCAAGTTGAACTTATGGCTCAGTGGCGCAAAGCTTTTAGCGAATACGGTCTGCACATAGGTCAGCTGCTTTTTACGAAGGAAGATTTTGAAAACAATCATCGTTCGCTGAATATCCGCAACACACTTTTTACTTTAGCTGATGAAGGCGTTATTCCGATTATTAACGAAAACGACAGTGTTTCCACAGATGAATTTTCTATTGGTGATAACGACAACCTTTCTGCTTTAACGGCAATTTTGTGGAGTGCAGATTTGCTTATCCTGTTCAGTGATATTGACGGAATTTTTACTGATAATCCTAAAGTGAACAAAGAAGCTAAACTTATTGAAGAAGTTAAATCAATTCCTGAACTTAGAAATTCAATTAAAATAGGCGGAACAAATTCTTTTGGAACCGGCGGAGTTGAAACTAAAATTCAGGCGGCTGAAAAATCAACTGTTTACGGAATTCCTATGCTTCTTGCAAATGGTGATAGAGAAAATATTTTGATTAACTTGGCAAATGGAACTGAAAAAGGAACTCTTTTCCTTGCTGAATAAACGGGAGATTTTTATGACGACACTTGGTTTTATCGGAATGGGAAATATGGCTCAGGCTCTTGCTTCTGGGTTTATAAAAAGCGGTAAGATTTCTTCAGAAAAAATTTTTGCCTTTGCGCCTAATCAGGAAAAGCTGAAAACTAATGCATTGAATATCGGATTTACGCCATGTGCTTCTTTAAGCGAAGTTGTGTCAAAAGCGGACACTTTAATTATGGCATGCAAGCCTTATCAAATAGAAAGCGTTCTTTCGCAGATAAAAACTGAACTTGCCGGCAAAGCACTTATCTCAATTGCGTTAGGCTGGAACTTCAAAAAATACGCTGAAATTATTAACGTAAACAGACCGGCAAATTCTGAATTCAACAAAACTGATATTGAAAACGTTCGTGTCCAGTTTGTCATGCCGAATACTCCTGCTATGGTAAAAGAAGGCGTGTTCCTTTTTGAAAAGTCAAATTCCCTTAAAGAAGATGAGCGGCGTGAAGTAATGGCGCTTTTTGCAGAACTTGGAATTGTTCAGGAATTAGATGACGGTTTAATGGGAATTGGCGGTGCTGTAAGCGGATGCGGTCCTGCATTTGTTGATTTATTTATTGAAGCCTACGCTGATGCTGCTGTTAAATACGGCATTCCACGAAGTACTGCATATAAACTCGTAAGCCAGACTATTCTTGGAACGGCAAAACTTCAGCTGGAAACCGGCACTCATCCGGGAGTTTTAAAAGATAACGTTTGCTCTCCTGCAGGTTCAACAATTTGCGGTGTAGCTTCATTAGAAAAATCAGGATTACGTTCTGCCTGCATCCAAAGTATTGACGCCATTATGAACAGATAAAGATTGTGTCTTTCTGAACTTGCAGCGGATTGTTTGACAGTTTCATGTTTTGAAGTAAATCATTCTGCATTCGCTGAAAATTTTAAACCCTGCTTTTTCGTAACAGTGAATTGCAGCCTGATTATTTTTCCTTACAAAAAGTATGCACCGTTTGTTTTTCTCTAATGACGTGTTTCCGATTTTATTTACTAAAGAAGCTGCCATTCCTTTTCCTCGAAATTCTTTTACGGTATAAACTCCGCCAATCTGCACAAAATGTTCAGTTTCACAATTTGTATGTGCTTTAGCTACAATTTTTCCGTCGTACTTTATTGCGTAAATGGAAAAGTTTTTTATTATAAGCGACAAATTCATTCCTTCTGCAGCAGCGTTAACTTCTTTCCAGTGAGGATAAGTTTCTTCTCTTGAAAAATTCAAATGTAAAGGAAGCAGGCTGTTTAACTCAACTGGTGTGCATTTAAAAACCTCTGTGTCATTTACTAACTGATTTTTTTCAGGAGAAAATTCCATAAGAAACATTTCCCGAACTTCTTTTTCACTGTTTGCACAAATTAATTTTTCTATTTGAGCAGTTTCTTTGCTGTCACCAAAAAGGCAGAAGATTTTATTTTTCTTAAAAAAGTATTTCAGCTGATTTTTTATTTCACTGTTAAAATCTGGAAAATAAGGTGCAAAATTTTTTCCTTTTGTGTAGGAAAACACGCCCTTTAATTCAGGCTTTGAAAAAACAGATATTTTGTAAACAAGAAAAATGCAGTCTTCTTTTTTTTGAATTCGCTGCATCAAGGAAAGGTGATATTTTTCGTTTTGCTCAAGAAATTCTTCTGCCTGAAAATATTGCCAGGACCTCTGAGCTTTTATTATTTTAATCATAATTCAATACAGCAACGCCCCGTAAATAAACAGGACATTGCCTTTAAAAATCAGTTTCTGAATGAATGTATTGGAGCTGGAATTCTTCCGCCGCGGTTAATAAAATCAGCACAACCGAACTTGCTTACAGGCATAACCGGACAGCCGCCAAGTAAACCGCCAAATTCAACCCATTCGCCAGCTGATTTTCCAGGTACAGGAATAAGACGAACTGCCGTAGTTTTATTGTTTACCATTCCGATTGCAAATTCATCAGCCATAATTCCACTGATTGTAGTTGCAGGTGTATTGCCGGGAATTGCTATCATATCTAAGCCAACGGAACAAACTGTTGTCATAGCTTCAAGTTTTTCAAGACAAATTGAATTCTGCTTAACTGCATTTATCATTCCTTCGTCTTCGCTTACAGGAATAAACGCACCGCTTAAACCGCCAACGTTTGTACTTGCCATAACGCCGCCTTTTTTTACCATATCTGTAAGCATAGCAAGAGCTGCTGTAGTTCCAGGTGCACCTGCGCCTTCAATTCCACATTCTTCAAGAATACGTGCAACACTGTCGCCTACTGCTGGAGTTGGAGCAAGACTTAAATCCAAAATGCCGAAATTTACGCCAAGCCTTTTTGCTGCTTCTGTTCCAACAAGCTGACCCATTCTTGTAATTTTAAATGCCATCTTTTTAATTCCGTCTGCAAGTTCATTTATTGGTCTTCCTTTAAATTCACGGGCTGCAGCAAGAATAACGCCTGGTCCTGAAACGCCTACGTTAATTACAGCATCACCTTCGCCTGGTCCATGGAAAGCTCCTGCCATAAACGGATTATCTTCAGGCGCATTGCAGAAAACTACAAGCTTGGCACAACCATTTACGGCACACTTTATGGAAGCTTCTGCTGTTTTCTTAATGGTTTCGCCCATAAGTTTTACGGCATCCATATTTATTCCGTTTTTTGTAGTTCCAACATTTACGGAAGAACATACGTTATCTGTTACAGCCAGAGCTTCAGGAATTGAATCAATTAAAATTCTGTCTGCTGGTGTGATTCCTTTCTGAACAAGTGCTGAAAATCCGCCTATAAAATTTACGCCTAATTCTTTTGCACAACGGTCTAATGTTTGACAATAAGAAACGTAAGATTTTTCTCCACTTGCACCTGCTACTAATGATATTGGTGTAACGGAAATTCTTTTGTTGATAATCGGAACGCCAAATTCTTTTTCAATATCCTGACCTACACGCACAAGATTTCCTGCATAGCGCATAATCTTATCGTAAATCTTTTGATTAGCTTTTTTTGCATCAGAATCTGCACAATCAAGAAGTGATATTCCCATTGTAATGCAACGCACATCAAGATTTTGGTGGGTAAACATATTTACTGTTTCTTCAATTTCAACTGGTGAAAAAATCATAACGTCCTCGAAAAAAGTTTTATTTGTTATTCTATAGAATTATACTTTGTTTTTCAATGTTATTGATTTTCTCTGTTAAACACTTTGATTTTGTTATAGAATGAAAAAATGAAATATTCAGTAAAAAGTTCAGTACAAATTTTCTTTTCAGTAATATCATTATTAGCGGCAGCATTTTTTTCTTCAGGCGTAAGTTCATGTTCAAGCACAAAAAATATAAATGTTCCTGAATACATTTCTAACAGCCGGGAATATTTTGATGAAGGCGAATATTTAAGTGCAACAGGAGAAGGCTCTTCTAAAAAAGAAGCTCAGGTTGCAGCCGCAGCAGAATTAAGCCGTTACATTCAAACTTCAATAACAGCAAACACAGTTGTAAAAAGTTTAATTGGTGAAGTTGACGGAAAATTCTATTCTTCAGAAAATGTTTCTACAGAAAACAAAGCAGAATCAAACTTTACATTCAGCGGTCTGGAATATACTGATTTTTTTGAATCAGGGAAAAAATATTTTGTAACAGTTTATATTCAGCGGAAAAAAGCATTTGACCAGTACAATTCAAAAGTTGAAGTTTTAAAAAATGAATTTATCCAGCTTTACAATCAGGCAGAAAAATCAGATCCAATTACGGCAGTTCCACTTTACAATCAGGCGGAAAAATATGCAGGCAATCTGTTAAACGAAATAAATGTGCTGCATTCAATAAGCAGTTCTTTAACTGATGAAAATTATTCTGAGTGCAAAAATCTGATTTCTTCCATTGCAGCAAAAAAAACGTCGGCTCTGAAAAATTCAGCGCTGCATTTTAACGATGTACAAGGTGACTGCAACAATATTATTTACAATCAGGTTACGTCTGTTTTTAAAAGCCTTGGATATAGCCAGAAAAACGGTGCTGCCAGTTACGTTGTTGATGTAAAAGTTCAGCTGAACAAAAGCTCTGAAACTGATGAAGACGATTCTCCAAAAACAGCAATGCCTTCTGCAGAAATTTTGATAACTTATAACGGTGAAGTTGTATTTGAATTCAATACAGTTGTTCTGGAAAAAACTATTGCCTATAGTGAAGAAAAACTTAAGCGTGAAAGTTTAAAAAAGCTTGCTGCAAAAATTCAGTCTGAATTACCGGAAAGTTTTAACAGTCAGAAATAATCAGTGTTACTGCGCTTCATGGCAGGAGAAAATACAAATCGCTGTCGGAATTTACAAAATATCTGTAACGATGTATTCTAATAATAAAGCCGACACTTTTTTTAAATGCGCTTTTAACGGAGGTTTCATGCCGCACATAACAATTCAAATGTATCCGGGAAGAGATGACGAAACTAAAATGCGTCTCGCACAGGCAATCTTAAAAACTGCATCTGAGGAATTAAACCGTGGACCAGAACATTTTTCTGTAAGCATTGAAGATGTTCCGCAGGAAGAATGGACTGATAAAGTTTACAGCAAAGTAACAGACCCAAACAATAAAACTGTTTTCATCAAACCAGGATATTAATTTTTGCAAAGAACTTATTATGACAAACATTAAAAATAACGATATTTACAAAAAGCTTATTGAAGAAGCAATTAAAATGCTGGATTTTTCTTACGTTCCATATTCTAATTTTCATGTTGGAGCTGCACTTTTAACTTCAGAAGATGAAATTTACACTGGCTGCAATATTGAAAATTCTTCGTTTGGAGCAACTAACTGTGCAGAACGTACAGCAATCTTTAAAGCAGTAAGTGAAGGAAAAAAATCTTTTAAAGCAATTGCAATCGTAGGCGGACCAAATGGCAAAATAAAAGACTTTTGTCCTCCATGCGGAATCTGCCGTCAGGTAATGACAGAATTCTGCAGCAAAGATTTTCCTATTATCCTTGCAAAATCTCCGGAAGAATACATTGTAAAAACTTTAGATGAACTTTTATCAATGAGTTTTACTAAAGAAGATATGTAATCTTTCTTTACTCACTTTGCTCAAGTGCTTCCATAAAATACAGTCTCGAACCAAAGTCAGGGAAGTAACGTGTTTCTTCGTTAAATCCTGTTGCACCAAAGGCTTGCTTTAGTTTAATGCCGCTGTACATAAGCGTGTCGCCGTAAACATTGCAGTCTTCAGTTTCGCCGTCAAGTTTTACAAAATAAGCCACAATGTCTTCCAGCAGGGAATTTTGCTTTATGTGAACAGGGCTTACTGTATTTACAAGAGAGCCGAAATTTTTAATGTTATACTTCATCACTCTGTTGTAAAAATGATATTCTTTTTCAGCATCAAGACCGCAGGCTTTGTAATATTCAAACTGTTTGTTTGGAGAAACAAGCTTTTGCATCAACATTCCAACGGCTTTAGTTTTATCTTTACTTACGCAAGTCCATTCAGTTATATTGCCTGAGTAAAAACTTCTTCCACGATAGAAATCGCCTGTCTGCAAAACAGAGCGCCACTTTTTATAAAGTTCAATTTGAGCCTTTACTGCAGCAACTTCATCTTTTTTCATATCGCACAAATTACATTCGTAACCGGCAACACCAAAAGCTGCAACGTTAAATCTAGTTTCAATCGGAGTGTTTCTTAAAGTCTGATGATTAGGACAAACTGAAACGTGAGCGCTTACCGTATTCATCGGATATCCGTAACTGTAACCTGTCTGAATTTCAGCACGGACAACTGCATCAGTATCATCACTTGCCCAAATTTGCGGAAAGAAACTTAAAATGCCAAGATCAAACCTGTTACCGCCGGCACTGCATCCTTCAAACAAAATGTGCGGAAACTTTTCTGTTAGAGCTTTCATGCATCGGTACAAACCTAAAACATAACGGTGGCTTACTTCACCCTGATTTTTTGCATCAAGCTTCTGGGAATAATAATCAGTAAACACACGGTTCATATCCCACTTAACGTAAGCAATATTTGCGCTTGAAAAAACTGATGTCATTGAGTCAATTAAGTAATCCTGAACTTCTTTCTGAGTTAAATCAAGAATACGCTGATTTCTTCCTTCTGTGTGATTTTTTCCAGGCACTTCAATTGTCCAGTCAGGATGAGCACGATAAAGTTCACTGTCAACATTTACCATTTCAGGTTCAACCCAAATGCCAAAATCTAAGCCAAGAGAATTTATTTTTTTGCACAAACCATCCAGACCATTTGGCAGTTTTTTCCTGTTTACAGTCCAGTCACCTAAAGAACGATGATCGTCATTTCTTTCGCCAAACCATCCGTCGTCCATTACAAAAAGTTCAATGCCAGCTTCTTTGCCAGCCTTTGCAAGTTTAACTAATTTTGATTCGTTAATGTCAAAGTATGCTGCTTCCCAACTGTTCAACAAAACAGGACGCTCTTTGTTTTTCCATTCACCCCGAACAATGTGTTCCTTTACAAAGTGATGCATATTCTGACTCATTGCGTTAAAACCTAAATGAGAAAAAGTAAGGACTGCTTCAGGTGCTTCAAATTCTTCTCCAGGATTTACAACATAACTGAACGTTGCAGGATTTATTCCGTTTACAAATCTTGTTTTACCGTAGCCTGTAACTTCTGCCGCTTCGTAATGATTTCCGCTGTAAATAAGATTCATTCCATAAACTTCGCCGAAATTTTCTGTTGCATCACATTTGCTTAACATTACAAAACTGTTTCCCCGACTGCTTGTTGTTCCTGTTTTACTTTCGCATACAACTTTTCCACCAGCAAGCTTCAAATCATGACGGAACATTTCTCTTGCCCATGCACCGTGAAAACTAGTAAAGACAAAATCCGTTGCGTTAAAATCAAGCTGCGCACTCATAAGTCTTTTTAAATAAACAGGGTCTGAACTTTCGTTTACAAGTTTTGAGCTTCGGCAAATTACATCACATTCTTCGTAAACGTAATAATGAAGTTCCAGCGTTAAATTATAATTTTTATCTTTTACAAAAATGCACAAATGTTCAGCTTTTCCGTTTTCTGAATAAGAGCCTGGCAAAGTTTTAAACTCTTCCTTTATGTCAGACACTTTAAAAGACTCAAACAGAAAATCGTTTGTAACATTTCCGTCCTCATGAAGAATTTCAACAAAAGGTTCCCAGTAATCGCCTTTGCCGTAAGATGAAAATTCCAGACACACATTTTCCAGCGTAAAGTTCGGATATTCAGTTGAATACATTGTTGAGTTTGCCGGAGCAAAAGCATATTTTTCACGAATAGCTTCACAGTTTTTTACAGTGATTTTTCTTCCGTAATAAAGATGTTCCAAATGGCCTGTTTCATTTTTTCTAAAAGCGTAAGTTGTATTTTTAGTAGAAAGTACAAAAACATTATTTTCTGTCTGAATCATAAAATCTCCTTAACCGTGCGTCTTATTTCCGTGCGTTTTGAATCCAGTTTAAAACTTCAATTCCCTGTGGCTGTGAATTCGGCTGGAAAATATTTCCGTCAATAAGATTAATTATTTCAGTTTCAACACAACCTAAAACTGCATCAAAATCTTCGTCAAAAACATCAACATCTTCAACCGGTGAGTTTAAAGAATTTCCTCTGTAAAAGTCAGAATACTTTTTTTTCTGCAAGCCTTTTTTTTCAGCGTAAATGTTCCACTCAATTCTTGCGCAAACTGCACGTGTAAGCATTTCGTCTTTTGAAAGAATAATTTTTGTCTGTTCTTCGTTTGAAGCTGAATTTAAAATTTTAAAATCTTTTAGTTTTGCAAAAAGTTTTTTCTCGCTTAAAGTTTTTCCGTTAGTATAATCGTCAAGTAAATTTGTTGTGGCTTGCGTAATTAAAAGCATTTGTCCCACAGTCAGTTTTGAATTTTTTATAAGTTCAATTATTTTTTTATCATCAGTAAACTCTGCAATATTCCTAAACTGCCATGCACAATTTCTTACGTTAAGATAAGCTGTCTTGTAAAAATCAGGCAAAAGCAAAAACGCACTTTCTATTTCTGCAACACACTTTTTGAATTCATTTTCATTGTAATAGTTCAGCGAGCGCTCTAAAATAAGCAGTGCATTTTCGTTACTTCCTGCAACTAAAGTTTCATCGTTTAAATCTTTTATAATGCCAAGCCTGCTGCCAAGAATGATTGTCTGTGAATCGCCTTTGCAAGACTCAAGTGACTGCCTGTAATTTTTTTTCGCTTTAGATTTACTTCCATTAATTAAATACACTCTTCCTTCAAGAGCATAAAGCCTTGCCAGAACTGCCTTGTTCATTCCCAAGCGCTGAATTGACTCTTCTATATCAGTAAGGATTTCGCTGCACTTTAAATTCAATTCATCTTTTGTAAGTTCATTGCAAATGTTTGCGCCGTCAACTACAGCAAGCTTTTCTTCAATACGCAGAATATCTTCCAGCTGAACCTGTGAATCTGTGGACATAACAATATCCTGCTGAAAAGACATACACGAAAAATAAATTAAACTTATAAAGCTGAAAACTAAACTACAAAAAATTTTTCCTGCTAATTTTGAATTCCTGCTTTTCATACAATTCTTTTCTCCAGAGATTTCAAATTTATCTCATATTCCAGGCGTAAAGTCTACTGTCAATTGAAAGAGTAAAACAATCTTTTTTGTTGTCGCCGTTTACATCTGCAAAAGCCGGATTTCCAAATCCTATAAGCGGATAATTCTTTACAAGTTCCATTGAGCTATTGAATGCGTAAAGTGTATTTCCGTCAGGGCAAACGTAAACTTTGTCTTTGGCAAACAAAACACCTTCTTTTGCAGTTGCGTATGGAATTTTTACAGAAAGAGTTTTTCCGTCTAATCCAATTCGTGTAAGTTCTGCATTTTCAGAAAGTGCATAGAAATTTTTTCCGTCATTTACAAGATTTGTATAATAAACGCCTTCAAGTTTAACAGGGAAATTTTCCGCAAGTTCGCTGTTGTTCCACACGTAAACAGTTCCGTTCTGCGTTATAAATGCTGAATAAATTACGCTGTTTTTTTCCATAAGTGACGGTGTTCCAAATCCAATTCCGCTGAAAACTGAAACATTGTCTTTAAGATTTCCGTCTTCAAAATAAAGAATTCTTCCCATAAAACTTTTGTCATAAAGAGCCGCTGTATTTCCTAAAACTGCTGCCGGAGATTTTATTGAACCGTTAAGATTTAAATTCTCAAGTTTAACAGAACCGTCTGTTTTTACAATGCAAACCGTGCCATTTTCTCCAGGAATAATAACGCTGTCTGCAAAAGATGAAATGTCTGCTCCGGTTTTTTGTCCGATAAGAACAGGCCAGCCTTCTAAAACATTCAGCTGATTGTCCAGAAGATAAACTTCGCCGAAAGTTGTAACTGCCCAAAGCTTGCCTTCATTTTGTCCAGCTGTTGCAGCAATAAACGCATTATCTTTTGCTTTGTAAGAATAGATTTTTGTGCTTGGAATTTCCATTGCCTTAATTACAGTTTTATCTTCCACCCAGAAAATTTCTTTTTCCTGCTGAACTATTTTTCCATCAGTTTTGCCTTCAAGTGTTTTAGGGAAACCTGGAATTATTCTGGAATTTAAATTTTTGTTTGAAACACCTGTTAAGCTTATGTTTGCAAAATTTCCGTCAAGAGTAACGTCAAATGTTCCAAGAGAATAAAGCTTAAGCACCTGCGACATATTTACATTGCTTCGTAAAAAGAACGGAAGGCTTCTTTCAAGATTATAGTAAAGTTTTACAGTTGAACCTGAACTGGCTGCCGAACAAACGCTCATATAGTTTTCGTTTAAAAGCAATGTGTCGCCGTCTCGTGTTGTCGTGTAAAGTGCTGACAGTGTTTCGGGATTTTCTGAAAAATAGATAAAGCCGTCTCTTACCATATAGTACGGTGCAGGAAGTGAAACCTTAAACAAACTTAAAATGCTTTGAATGAAATCAGGAAGCATAATCTTTGGCAGGCGGATTCCGTCAAGAATTAAACTTGAATCATCACGGATTATTATAGAAGAAATAAATTTATCAAATACTTTCTGACGCTGACTTTCATCTTTTATTTGAATTGCAAAAACAGGATCGTTTAGATTTTCTATTCCCAATACAGCAAATTCATTTCCTGTCCACGAAAAAATCAAATCATCAAGTGATACGGAAAACAATGTCTTGGAAAGTTTATTTCCAGTGCTCCACAAATCTTCGGCATTCTGTTTATCGCTTAAACATTCAAAAGCTGCATCTTTCAGTTCCTTTAAACTTCCGGCATTTATTAAAGTGTAATACTGAACATTTCCAGACAATCGTGAAAGAAGTGAAGGCGTTGAAGAAGGTTTTGTAAGCAGCACGTTAAGCTTTGAATTTTTCTCACTTTTAAACGGAATTTTTGCCTTTAAGTTCAGGCTTTCCTTGTTTACGTCAAATGAAATAGTGCTTAAAGAATTATCCGGAACAACTGAAATTATATTGGTCAACATTTCATCGCCCTGCGTTACGTTTTGTGCAAGACTTTTCGCATTAACAAAAACTTTTATAGATTCAGTGCATTTTTCCGTAAGCAATGATTTGTCTTTTTCAGAATAATTGTTGTTGCTGGCAAAAGTTTTTTCCAGAAGAGTTTCATTTCCGCTTACAAGTACAAGATTTTTTTCTATTCTGAAATAAGTTACACCCTGAGTTTCATCTTCAAGTGACTGATATTTTATAATTCCGTTTTTTTCGTTTAAACTTACGCCCGGAACATTTACGTAAGGTAAAATCACTTTAGCAATTCTTGTAGCAAAAGAAAGTTCTCCAAGATTTACGCAGGCAAGAAAATCAAAACTGTTTTCTACAAGTTCATTTTTGTAAATTGCAATGTCCACTTTTTTGTTACCGGCAAAAGAAAGAAGTTTACTTTTTCTGATAGAAGAAGCACGCAATTCCATAAAAATTCCACGCAAATCCACAAATTCCGGCTCTGACAAAAGCAAATCAGCAGCTTCCAAATCAAAAAGCGGCTCAACTGTATTCCAGACATTATCTGTGTGAACGTAAATGCAAAAATCTTGCGGCAAAACTTCCAGCACATTTTTTCTGTTTAAGGCAGAAAACGTAATGAATCCAGCAAGCAGAACAATCAGCACAAGAATAAAAATCAACAGTCCGGTTAAAATCCTTACAAAAATATTTTTCTTTTTTTTACGGCACTTTTCGATTTCATCAGATGCAGTTTTTTTGTTTTCCTCAGTTACAGCCTTTTCGTTTTCATTCAAATTAACGTTTTCTAAATCCTTCTCTTCCATTTTAATTTCCTGGTTTATGCATTGAAAAAAGTATAAATTACAAAAAAAAATTAGTCTATGTAAAAGTTTTTTCTTCAGTTTGATGGTATAATTAAGCATTATAACAAGTTTTAATCTTTGCTTAAGGAAAACAAATGTCACAGAAATATTTTTTTATAGTAAACAGATGCGGCGGAAAAGGCAGGACAATTCACATTTGGAAACAACTTGAGGCTTTACTAAAAAAGAAAAATATTTCCTACGAAGTTTTTTTTACAGAATACGAATCTCACGCAGAAGTTCTTGCAGCAGAACTTACTTCAAAAAACAAAGAAATCAAGCTTATTATAGTTGGCGGCGACGGAACAATTAACGGCGTTCTAAATGGCATTAAAGATTTTAACACTGCAAAAATAGGAATAATTCCTTCAGGTTCAGGAAACGATATTGCCAGAGAATTAAAAATTCCCATTCACAACAGAAAAAAAGCCCTTAGCCTGATTTTAAATTCCCAGGGAAATTTTATAACTGATGCAGGACAAATTGAAATTACAAAAACTGAAAATGATGCACAAAAAACTTTCACAAGAATTTTTGCAATAAGTGCAGGAATTGGTCTGGATGCAATTGCCTGTTTAAAAAACGTTTCTTCTAAAATAAAATTTTTCTTTAACAAAATTCATCTTGGAAGTTTAAGTTACATTGCAAATGCCGTGCAATATTTCACTCATCTTCCTGAACAGACTTTTTCCATTCAGTTTGAGGACACAGACAGCAATTCAGCAGAAAGTAAAAATCAAATCAGCATAAGCAAGACAATTCTCATTTCACTTATGAATTACAAGGCTGAAGGCGGCGGATTAAAAATGGCACCTTGGGCAAATCACAGTGACGGAAAAATTTCTCTTGTTGCAGCTTACGACATTCCCTTTTACAAAATTCCGGCAAAGCTTATAACTTTACTTTTAGGACGTCACAATAAAGCTAAAAATTTTTACACAAAAGACACATCTTTTGTAACCATTTCTTCTACAAAAAATTTTATTCTGCATACAGACGGGGAATGTTTTACAGAAGTTTCCAAAGTTACGTGCAAAGTTCTTCCACAAATAATTCACTTTTTGAGATAGAAAAAAAATAACTATAATAATATATAGATTAACTAAAATAACATTAAATTATAATATTAAAGACTGTGGAACATAAAAATGCCTGATGAAAATACTGAAAAACCGAAGATTCTTGATAAATTGGAACAACATTCACCTTCAAAAGCAATTGTAACAATATTGTTTGTAATCCTCATTGTTGCAGTTACAGTTTTTTTTGTTGTGGAATACGTTAATGGAAAATTCAATGATGTTGATTCATTACGTGAATTTGTAGATTCATTCGGATTTTTTGGACCAGCTTTTCTTACATTTTTTCAATGCATCAAGGTTATTTACGGAATTATTCCTGGTGCAATTGGATGCATTGTAGGCGCAGGTCTTTTTGGAACAGTAAAGGGGTTTATCTGCAGTTATATTGGAATTTGCGCAGGTTCAATTTTTGCATTTTTACTTTCAAGAAGATTCGGCGTTTCAATCATAAAGAAAATGTTTAAGGAAAAACGATACAACAGCTGCATCAGGTGGATGGAAAAGTGGCACAAAAGTTATCCTGTATTTTTATGGATTGCAATTTGCCTTCCTATTTCGCCAGATGATTTTTTATGTTACTTTACAGGACTTACGACAATGTCTTTTAAGAAATTTGTTATCATCCTTTTAACTGCAAAAATCTGGACTATCCTGGGATATAGTCTTATTTTCGGCAATGTTATATGATAATCGAGAGGTTGGAAATGCTTGGAGTTTATAATTATACAGTTATACTGACTTATTTAGGAATGTTCAGTTCTTTTCTGGGAATGAATTTTGTTTTTAACGGTAATTTAAAAGCTGCTTTACTGTGCCTGATGATTTCCGGCGTTATGGATATGTTTGATGGAAAAGTTGCTTCAACTAAGAAGAACAGAACTGACTTTGAAAAAATGTTCGGCATTCAAATTGACTCTCTTGCAGACTTGATTTGTTACGGCGTACTTGCTGCCCTTATCGTAATGCATTTTTCTGTAGATAAAGAAACAACTTCTACTATTACAAAAATAGCTGTTGTAGGAATTTGCGGACTTTACGTTTTATGCGCACTTATCCGTCTTTCGTATTTTAATGTTGATGAAGCTCAGCGTCAGTCTAATACAACTGAATGTCGTCATGAATATAAAGGGCTTCCTGTTACAAGCGCTGCAATTATTCTTCCTGCACTTTACATTGTTTTAAGCCGCATAAATCAGATTACGGGAATTTGGGCTTCACTTCTTTTAGCAGTAATGGGTCTTGCATTTATTTCACCTTTTAAGATTACAAAGCCGCACGCTTTTGGAAAATGCGTTCTTATAATTTTCGGTGTAGCAGAATTAGTATTTTTTGTTTTAATGTAAGGTGAACTTTTATGCCGCAGAATGACAAATCAGTTCAATTTCTTTACGGAACAAAATTTGGCAGGGCGATTCTTTCTGTTGCTCTTGCCGTAAAAGTTCCTGCACTTCTTGGCGTATTTTTAAGAAGCCCTTTTTCTAAGTTCTACATAAAAAAATTTGTTAAGAAAAACAATATTGATATAACTCCCTGGAAAGACGTTAAGTTCCGCTCTTTCAATGATTTTTTTACAAGAAAAAAAGACATTTCTTTTCACAGTGAGCCTTCCAGCCTTATAAGCCCGGCAGACAGTTTTTTAAGCGTTTATCCAATTAAAGAAGACAGCACTTTTTTTATAAAAGGTTCAGATTACACTATAAGCGATTTCTTGCAAAACACTAAACTTGAACAAAAATTTGCTGAAGGCGTTTGTCTTGTTTTCCGTTTATGTGCATCTGATTATCACCGCTATTGTTACATAGACAATTGTCATGTTGAAGAAAACCATTTTATTCCGGGAAAGCTTTACAGCGTTCAGCCGCTTCCTTGCGAAAAATATCGTGTCTACACAAAAAACCGCCGCTCATGGAATATTCTGAATACAGAAAATTTCGGAACAGTTGCTCAAATTGAAGTTGGCGCATTCAGTGTCGGCGGAATTAAAAATCATCATGAAAACTGTGACGTAAAAAAAGGCGATGAAAAAGGCTACTTTGATCTCCACGGCTCAACAATTGTTCTTTTGTTTGAAAAAAACAAGATAAAGCTTTTGCCTGAAGTTTTAGAAAATACAGCTGGCGGCAAAGAGTTTAAAGTAAACATAGGCTGTTCTATAGGAACAAAATACTAACACCCAACCGTTCATTAGTTTAAAATTACACACAAGTTATCCACAGGCTTTTTAACTGCTGAAATTTATTTTCAAATTTCAAAATTCAGTTAATTCCTTATAATATAATAATTTACGAAATTTACTAAACTACCAACCATTTGTTAGTTTAAAATTGTACACAAGTTATCCACAGGCCAGGCGTAAGTTTTCCACTTTTCCACAGGCTGAAAAAACTGTACTGAAATGTCTTTTGTTGACAATTAAAATAAATAATATTTAACTGTAACTATGAAAAATCATTCTACTGACATGACAAAGGGAAACATTCCTAAACTCATAATAAACTTTGCACTTCCGCTTCTTGCAGGAAATTTATTCCAGCAGCTTTACAACACAGTAGACACAATTATCGTGGGAAATTTCGTTTCCGGACAAGCTTTGGGAGCAATCGGTTCTACAACAATGATTATCAACACAATGATTGGATTTTTCACAGGATTAAGCACAGGCGGAACTATTGTAATAGGTCAGTTTTTTGGTGCCAGGCAAGAAGAGCAGGTAAGGAAATCATCAGCAACTTTAATTTCGGGCACAGTAATTTTAGGAATTGCATTTACGTTTCTTGGAATAATTCTTACACCAAAACTGCTTTATGCCGTATCAACTCCAGATGAAGTTTTTCATGACGCAAAGACATATCTTATTTTCTACTTTTCAGGCGTAATTTTCTTAATGCTTTACAATATGGCTTCCGGAATTTTAAGGGCTGTAGGCGATTCAAAAAGACCGTTTTATTTTTTAATAATTTCATCTTTAACAAATGTAGCTTTGGATTTTTTCTTTGTACTGATATGCAAAATGGGAATTGCAGGCGTTGCTTTAGCCACAGTAATTTCACAGGGAATTTCCGCAGTTTTAGTTGTAATTGTTCTCTTAAAAACAAAAGAATGTTACGGAATAAGTTTAAAATCTTTGCACATAGATTTTGAGATTTTAAAAAGGATTTTAAAGTTCGGAATTCCTGGAGCTTTTCAATTAAGCATTACGTTTCTTTCAAACACTTTTGTACAAAAATACATAAACTTTTTCGGTTACGAATGTATTGCCGGCTGGACTGCATTTAATAAAGTAGACAGTTTCTGTTTATTACCGATGCAATCAGTTTCTTTAAGCGTTACAACTTTTGTAAGTCAGAATTACGGCGCAAATCAAATTGAACGGGCAAAGAAGGGCGTTTTAGTTTCCACAGTTTTAATAATGACTATTTCCGCTTTAGTGATGATTCCAATGCTGATTTTTTCCCATGAACTTGTGTGCATTTTTAACCGAAACGAAAAAATAATCTATTATGCAGAATATTTTCTTAAAGTTTCCGCATTTTTTTACGTAATAAGATGCCTTAATCAAATATACTCCGGTGCATTAAGAGGATTTGGAAATGCAACTGTTCCAATGTGCGTTCTCTTAGGCTCATTCGTTGTGTTCAGGCAGACATATCTTTTTACAGCAACTAAACTAACAGACTCATTCCTGCCGATTGCATTAGCGTATCCAATAGGCTGGGGCGTTTGTTCTGCTGCAATGGTAATAAGTTACATTGTTTTTATGAAACGCAATAAAAAAAGCTTCAAGATATAATCCTGAAGCTAAAGTGGGCAGTGAGAGGGTCGAACTCCCGACATTCTGGGTGTAAACCAGACGCTCGTACCAACTGAGCTAACTGCCCGAACGTTTGATACTATATCAAATTAAAAATATTTTGTCTAGTGTTCATCTGATTTTTATGGCAGTTTTTAGCAGAAAGTATATTTTAAACGTACAGCTGCATTGCCTTCACTTCCGGATTGTAATACTTTTTGAACTTTACCTTATAAACTTCATCCAGAATATCTGTATCCATAATTTCTTCAACTGTACCCATTATACAGCTGCCGTTTTTATCAACAGTAAGGATTTTATCTGCAAATCTAAAGGCAAGATTTAAATTGTGAACGCTCATTATAATTCCGGCTTTTTCTTTGCGGCAATATTCTTTCAGTTTAGTAATTAAATCTGTTTCGTAGCCAAAATCAAGGCAGCCAAGCGGTTCATCAAGTAAAATGCAGGAACTATTCTGTGCAATGCATCGGGCAATCCTTACTTTCTGAAATTCGCCGCCGCTTAAACCTGCAATATTACGCTCTTTTAGATCATCTATTTCCAGAAAGGCAAACGCTTTTTCACATTCAGCATAATCTTCTTTTGTATAAGCAAAAATATTTCCGCTGTAACAGTAGCGTCCTTGCAGAACAACATCTCTTGCCTTTAAATTCCAGGCAAAAGTTTCATTCTGGCTTAAGTAAGAAATGTTTCTCGCAACGGTTTTTCGCTTACTGCATCGTAAAACATCCACTTGCTTACATAAAACTGTACCTGAAACAGACAAGTCTGTACCCTTAATTCCTAAAAGTGTCTTTAGAAGCGTAGATTTTCCACAACCGTTTGGACCTACAAGACAGACAAATTCGCCTTCCTGTAAATCAAAACTGTAACCATTAAGAATAAATCTGTTACCATACTTTGCAGTTAAATTTTTTACTTCAAGAATTTTACTCATCGATTTTTAGCCGCTAATATTGAAATAAAAAATGGTACGCCTAAAACTGCTGTAACCATTCCAACAGGCATTTCTGAAGGAGCAATTACTGTTCTGCAGAGAATGTCGCTTAAAGTAAGTAAAACTGTACCCGTAAATGCGCCTGTAACCATTATTACTCCGGATTTTTCTCCAAAGATTTTTCTTGCAATATGCGGTGCAATTAAACCGACAAAGCCTATAGTTCCGCCTGCACAAACTGCTGCTGCCGTACCTAAACTGCCGCTTGTAATTACCGCTGCTCTAAGAAGCTTTACGTTTAATCCTAAAGAAAAAGCTGTTTCTTCACCGCCGTTAAGCAACTCCAGCTTTCGGGCACAGATTATTGCTATAAACACGGAAACTGTACCCATAACTGTAACCATTGCAACTTGCTGCCAGTCTCTTCCGTTAAAACTCCCAATCATCCAAAGGTACATTACGCCAAGCTTTTTTGAGTCAGTTGTTAAAATAATTGATGTCAGGGAAGAATAAAATGTTCCTGCTGCCGTTCCACAAAGCAATAAAGCTGATGCAGAAAGCCTATTTAGTTTAACACTTAAAACTGTAACGAGAATGCCTGAAAGTAAAGCACCTGAAACTGCACCTAAAGAAACCGAAGCACCAAAGTAAAATGATAAAACTGCACCTAAAGTTGAACCGGCACTTATGCCCATTATGCCTGGCTCAGCTAAAGGATTTCTGAAATAGAGCTGAAAAATTGTTCCGCTTAAAGAAAGTAAAACTGCAGCTTCAACACATAAAATTGTTCTTGGCAAACGCAAGTTGTAAAATACAGTTTTACTTAAGTTTTCGCCGTCAGTCATTAAATCAATTAAATCAATTTTAACTGAACCTGCCATCAAAGACGCAAAAATACAGGCAACCGTTATTACACTTAAAATCAGAAAATTTATTCGCTTAAGTTTAACCATTTTTACAGTAACTTTGAAAATTGATTTGTCTATTTTTTCAAAAGTGCAGCAAAAGGATTGTAAGTAAGGCCGTCATCTTCATCTTTATGAGAATCTAAATACTCTTTTGCATCATCCTGTTCCTGATTTGAAATAACCGGACTTAAGGAAATTCGCTTTTCCTGTGCATCAACTGAATCAACTACAACGCTTAATTTATCTCCGGCTTTGTAAACTTTCTTCAAGTTAGTATTACGTTCAACATTAAGTTTTGAAATATGAACAAGACCGTCAACTGCAGGCGCAAGATTTACAAATACGCCAAAATCAGCAACTCTGCTTATTACGCCTTCAATTTCCATACCGGCAGGAAACTTTTGTGCAATGTTGTCCCAAGGATCTTTTTCAAGCTCTTTCATGCTAAGGCTCACTCTTTTGTGTTCCCAATCAGCTTTAATGATTTTAGCTTCAACTTCTTGTCCTACTTTTAAAACAGAATTCACATCAGTTACGCGGACATGAGAAATTTCACTTATAGGAAGAAGTGCCTGAAATCCGTTTAAATCAACAAAAGCACCGTAACTTTCAATAGATTTAACTTTTCCTTTTACAACTGCTCCAACCTGAAGTGTCTGTGCAAGTTTTCCCAATTCAGCGTTTGACTGTTCTTCAAGAATAATTCTGTTGCTTACAATGATATTGCGGCCTTCATTTTTATACTCTGTGATTTTAAATGTTAAGTGTGAACCGATGTATTCAGCAGGCTCTTTTTTCTGACGGAATCCCATTTGCGAATAAGGACAAAATGCTCTTGTTGTTCCAATCATAACTTCAAAGCCGCCTTTTATTTCCTGAGTAACATGACCTTCTACAGGAACTCCGCTTTTAAATGCATTTTCCAAAACAGATTTGTCTGCTTTCTGTCCGCTTAGCTTAGTTGTAAAATGAAGTTCGTCGTGCTGATTTCCAACAAAATAAACTTTTATTAAGTCGCCTTCTTTTACGGAAAGATTATTATTTTCGTCAACAAGTTCAGCTTTATCAAGAATGCCTTCGCTTTTTAATCCAAGATCCAGAAAAATAGTGTCGCCGCTTACAGCAACAATTTTTGTTTCAATCATTTCACCGATTTCGTATTGATTTTTCATTTTTACTCCAATAGTCTTTTTACTCTTATTCCGTGCAACTTGTTCAGGAATACATTCACTATAATAGCACAGATGATGTTGTCCAACAAGTTAAGCCCCAGCGCTCTGTAGTACTGATAAATTAAATCAGCCGTTTACGCTTTTTACTGCCAATTCAAAATCTTCCTTACCGACCGTTAGTCTGCCTTTTTCTTTTGCT
Organism: uncultured Treponema sp.; assembly: GCA_945877425.1. Lineage (GTDB taxonomy): Bacteria > Spirochaetota > Spirochaetia > Treponematales > Treponemataceae > Treponema_D. Next base: position 110,565 of record CAMCRZ010000003.1, on the reverse strand, counting down.
ATTAAAAGTGATTTGTTTATTACGCTTTCAACTTTTGCACAGGAAAATCCTTTGAATTTAGCTGCCAACCATTCGGTAGTTATATTACTTTCCAGCTTTTGTGTTCCTAAATACATATTTATAAGCGAAACTAACGAACGTTCATCAGGATAAGGCACTTTTACTATAGAATCAAATCTACCAGGACGAATCAAAGCTTCATCTAATGCTGAAACGCTGTTTGTTGCGGCTAAAACAAGTATGCCTTTGTTTGGTTCAAATCCGTCAAGTTCATTAAGTAAGGCTGTAACAATTCTTGTGTTTTCTGTTTCAATTGCACTTCCAGAATAGTTGCGCTTTGTTCCTATGCCGTCAAATTCGTCTATAAAAACAATGCATGGTGCACGGCGTCTTGCTTTTCTAAATAACAGCTTAACTTTCATAGGACCAATTGCCATAAACATACTTTCAAAGTCTGTGGCTTTTGCAGGAATAAAATTAACTTTTGCTTCTCCGGCAAGTGCTTTTGCAAATAATGTTTTGCCGTTTCCAGGATTTCCTTCAAGAAGTATTCCTTTTGGCATTCTTATTCCAGCCTTTTTGTATTCAGCAGGATTTTTCATCATGTCCATAATTTGAAGCATATCTTTTTTTAGAGATTCCATTCCAACAACATCACTGAATTTTTTTCCAGTATTATGAACGACTTTAAACGTGTTTGGCGAAATGAATTTTCTGAATGCAATGATTATTATTCCGAAAAATATTATGTAAAAAACTGCGTCTAGAATTCCTGTAATGATTTCTCCGCTGTCTTTTTCTGTCTGTACGTCTACGTTATTTAAAAGCAGATATTCTTCCAGAACAGGCGAGTGTGGATTTCTTACACTTTGATTTTTCCCGGCAAACTTTTCTTTTTCAGGAAAATCTTTTTCGTTAAAAGCAAACTCCAGTTCATCTGATTTTATAACAACAGACTTAACGTAACCTTTTTCAACAAATTCATAAAACTCTTTGTAAGAAACATTGCTCTTGCCTGCATCAGATTTATTTAAAAATCCGCCTGTTAAAACAAATAAAACTATAGCCGCAAGAATTCCGGCAAAAAATATTACACTTCTTTTTTTCATATTAACCTCAATAAAAAAGGCTGTCCAATAAGCTGAACTTATTCAAAAACAAGTTTACTTATTTAAACAGCCCTCTCGTTTGCTATATAAATTTGCTCACAAAACTGAAAATCTAATTATGAAATTTCACCATTAATTGTTTTAACAGTTTCAATGCATTTACCGGCAGCAACAAGATTTTTACCGGCAGCAGTAGCGTGCTTTTCTACAATCCTGTAATCAATTTTGCAGAAACGATCAATGTCAATCTTTGCAGGCTTTTCTACAGCGTTTTCATTACCTTCAAGAGTAACAAGAGTTCCTGGAGCAGCCCAAGGAGCAGTCAGCAGTTCAACTTTTTCAACACCGTTTTCTTCATAATCAGCAGCAAGAAGCATACCGTGACTTTCAACACCTTTCATCTTACGAGGAGCAAGATTTGCAGCAATAATTACATGCTTTCCAAGAAGCTCTTCTTCTTTAAGATAAGGACGCAATCCAGACTGAATAATTCTTTCAGTTCCAGAACCATCATCCAAATGCTCAATATAAAGCTTGTCGCCCTGAGGATTACATTCAACGCTTAAAATTTTTGCAACACGAAGCTCAATGTACTTGTTAAAATGCTCAACAGCATCATTTCCTTCAAGAACTTTCGGCTCTTCTTTTTTAGGTTCAGCCTTTGGTGCAGCATCCTTTTTTCCATCATCAGATTTAGGAGCAGAAGTTCCAGTTAAATCGGAATGTTCTTTTGGTTCACAAGCCATTAAATATTCAAGATCAATTTCACCTGCAGCACAAGGAACAGTTACCTGCCAGTTTTCCAGCACTTGAGGATGAATTTCGCCAAAAATACCAGCCTGTTTTCCGTTAATCATAATTCCAGCCTGACGACCAGGAATAAAACGAGGGTCATTAGTTTCTACAACTTTATATTCATGATCAAGGTAATAGAGAAGCGTACTTACTTCAGCAGCAGCATCGTTAAAGTTTGCATTATTTGAAGCAGTTAAAAATCCCAAAGACTGAATTGTTTTAGTTCCAGTATTTTCGCTTGGCTCTATAAATGCAACTTTTCCAACTTCAAAAACTTTGTGCGGATAAACAGCATTTCCACTTTGAGCTTCAGCTTCAAAAAGTGATGCAATAATGGAAGGTCTTATAAACTGATAATTTTCACTCATAGGATTTGCAATTTCAATTACATCCTTTGAATCAATTCCCATATTGTCAATATAAGTCTTTTTTGAACCAAGATAGTTGAAAATCATTTCCTGATATCCAAGTCCTGCCATAATATTCTTAACTTTTCTAGAATAAAGCGTAATCGGCAAAAGGCGGCCAATAGTAAAATCAGAAGGAGCTTTCGGTTCAAAATTATCAAGACCATGACCAATCATAACGTCTTCAATAACATCAACTTCGTGGAGAAAATCATTTCTGTAAGGAGCAGGTTTTACTGTAAAAGTAACGTCACCATTTTCTTCCTTAACGTCAACTGAATTTCCCATAAGATTCAAGGCTTTTAACACTTCATCTTTTGAAAGTTTAACGCCAAGTTTTTTATTTACAGCAGAAAGTCTTGCATTTGTTACAGGCTGATAATAATACGGCGCAACAACATCTTTTCCAAAACCAGTTTCATATTCGTGGTGAACTTTAACAGGAAGAATTTCATATCCGGCATCATAAAAATCACAGGCAACAATATTTGCAGCAAGCATAAGATTTTCCATATTGTCACCAGTAAGTTCAACAACAAGCTCTTTGTCGCCAACTTCAACCTGACCAAGAGTTGCACTGTTTATAATAGGAGGAAGACTTAACACTTCGCCGCTGTCATCTTGCAAAACAGGATATTTGTCAAAATTTTCAAGAATCCAGCCGTACTCTTTTCCCTTTGGATGATTTTTTACGATTTCACGACAAGTCTGAACGCTTTCTCCCTGCAAAGGCTGAAAACTTAACTCATCAGGATTTACTGCATTTAAACGAAGAGGCCACTTAACATTAGCAGCACGGTAAACGCCCATGGAAATAGTTTTACGCTTACGTCCAAAGTTCCAGCACAGCTTTTCCTGTGTCTGCATAATATCAATCAACATAGGTTCATCAATTGCTTTTCCTGTAATAACAAAGGAAACCATAAACGGACGAATGTTTTTAAGAGCGCCATCAACAAAAGCTTCACGATTTCCCGTATCCTTTAAGTTTCCCTTTGAAGAAAGAAATTTACTGTAATCTGAATGAGCTGCACCTTCATGTTCACGAAGACATCTTGTAACGCCACCAGTTGACCATAAATCAGGACGGTTTGTATCATTAAGTTCGATTTTTATTACACGTTTATCTTCTGCTTCCGATTCATCAGGCTTTTCGTCAAGTTCGGCTTTAGCAAAAGTAAGTTTCTTTTCAAAAGTATCCCAATCATATTTATTTCCAAGTAAGTTCCAGAATAATTTTTCGTTTACTTCAATCTTTGGCATAATGTCCTCTTTCTACAAATAAGTCCGTCTATTTTACTAAAATCTTTTTCAATTGTCTATGATTGCATTTTTCCACAACTGTGCATAACTTGTGGATTACTTGTACTTTTTTGTGTGAATTTCTTTATAAAACCTGTGGATAAAAAGTGGAAATCTCGTCAATAAAGCTATTCTTTTCCTAGATAAGCTTTTCCAAGAGAAGTAAGCGTTCCGTCTGCACCTTTCGCTTCGTAAATTGAATTAAACGGAATATTACTTGTCTGACCGTGACTCATAAACCATGCATATCCTGCGCAACCGCTGTAACTGTCCATAAAGGCAACTTTTTCTTTCATACTGGATGTCTGATTTTCCATACTTTCGTTCTGTCCGCCATTGTTGTATTCCCATGCACAAAATTCAGTAAGGTAAATTTTTCTTCCGTACATTTTGTAGTAATTTTCCACATACCACTCTAATGCACTAGGCCAATTCATATAGCAGTGCAAGTTAAAGTAATCAACTTTAGGAGATTTTCCGTCGTGAAGTGCTTGGTATTCAGCAATAAACGCATCCATCCATTTTTCTGGTGAGCCGTAACATTTGCCGTCAGAAAGTGTTTCTCCAGAATACTGAAGTGCCGGACCTATAAGTGCAAGTCCAAACTCTTCTGCTATTGCTTCCAGATTTTCCCAATCAGCTGCGGCCTGTTTTGGAGTAATGCTTGAACCGCCTACACTGCCGCCTAAATTCGGTTCATTGTAGCCCATTAGATATTTGCATTCAGTGTGATTTTTATAATAAGTGCGAAGATTTTCCCTTGTAGTTTCTGTTGACAATCCCCATTGCTGCGGAACAAACATAATTCCAGCTGCTTTTAAAAGCTCGTCTTCACCAGGTGAAATTGCCCAGTTGTACACCCACTTAACCTTTGAGTCTTTAAGTTTTGCAATTTCATCAGCATTTAAATTATTGTAGCAAAGACCACGCCCAAGTTCTTCCTGCTCCGTAATATCATCATTAAGAACACCGTGGACTTTTTCTGTTTCAGTTCCACTTCCACTTCCATTTCCCGAACTTCCGCCTGTTCCATTCTGATAAGTAGTTTCGCCTGGCACATAAAGTGAACAGCAGGCTAAAAAAGTGCTGGCTAAAATTAGAAACAGTTTTTTCATTTTTTCTCCATAATCAGCAGATAATGTATTTTGCCAGAAAGATGCTGTCCGTTAAGAGCTTTTTCTGAACTTAACTTTTTGAACAGCACCTTCAGGAAGGCAAAATTTAGTTGTATTCAGGAACTATTTCATTTCCTTTTGCATCATAAAAAGCAATGTTCTTTATAAAGATTTCGCATCCTTCTTTGTTTAAGTCACGAACGCCGCCTATTGCAAAAAGACTTTCTGCTTTAGCTTTTGCTTTTTTTACAGGAATTTCGTAATGCTTAAAGTCAGTAGGAATATCAATTTCGTTTTTGTTTGAATCATCAATGTTAAAGTAAATTGTTCCGTAAGTTGAAGCTTTTGCATCAAACTCAATTTTTGCTACTTTAGAAAGATTAAATGTCCCGCCGTTTGGAACTCCGTCCTGATAAGCACCGAATGAACCGCCCCACCAGCCAACTTTTCCAACTGTAATTTTTCCTTCTGCATAATCAATTGAAAAAGTTGCATCGTGACTGTTCCATTCATCCTGCCAGATCTGAACTCCGCATCCGCCGAATGTTTTAAAAAGTCCGTCGTTTTCAACACCAGGCTCTGACCACTTGCTTACAATTTTCTTTGGCTTAGCAAAAACTGCCACACAGCTTAATGCAACACATAAAAATACTGCTGCCTTTAAAATACGTTTCATAAATTCCTCCGTAAAATTAACTGTTATTTTTTACTGCAACTCAAATGCACTGATTTTCAAATCTTTTGCAAAACCAAGTGACTTTAACCTGATAATCTGTTTTCCGCTTTCAAGAGGAATGACAAAACTTACTTCCTTCCACTTTGATGATTTTTTCAGAACGTCATTCAAAACTTCAGTGCCGTTAGCATTTACGTGGAAATACTGTTCTGCATCAGACTTGTAGCGCAACTTTAACGTGTAGTTTCTGCTTTCTGTTACTTCAACCTGATAGTCTGCATATCTTTCGTTTGTAAATCCGCCTACTTCAAGAGGAATTTCTTTTGCTGTCTTTTTGTCAGAATTTATCCGGATAGAAATCGGTGTTGCAAATCTTGAAGCATCGTCAGGCTTTTCACCAGCTTCTTCGTTATAGTTGCTTGAAGAAACATATTTGTATGCAGGAATTAATTCACCTGTTTTAAACCAGACAGATTTGTCGCTGCTGCTCATATTTACATAAATAGTGCCAAGTTCTGTAAGCTTTCCTTTGCCGCCTTTTTCAGTAAAAATTGAATTGTACGGAACTTTTTTCGTTTCTGCATGACTCATAAACCAGGCGTAACCAAGAACTTTTTCGTTTACATCAAGGGCTTCGAGTTTTTGTGTCATGGAATCAATTTGTCCTGCAAGACTTTTATGTGGAGTTTGATTTTCCTCGTTAGACCATGCACAGAATTCCGTAAGAAGCACAGGTTTTTTGAAATAATCAGAATAATATTCGCAAAACCATACAACTGCAGCTGCGTAATCCATGTAGCTGTGAAGTGCAACACAATCAAAGTAAGGCTCTCTTCCATGAAGCTTTTTAAACTCTTCAATCCACGCATTCATCCATTCTTCAGGAGCACCGTAAACTTTTCCATCGCCAGTAAGAGTTTCAAAGCCCCATGTTAGAGCAGGTGAGGCAAGCTTTACGCCGTACTTTTTTGCAAGATCTTCAAGCCTTATCCAAAGTTCTGCTGCTTCGGAAGGAGTCATGTCACATCCGCCGTATGCATTTTTCATCATAGGTTCGTTGAAACCCAAAAGGTATTCTGTTTCAGGATGTGCTGCAAGATAAGCTTCAGCGTTTTGAAACATATCTTCAAAATCTTTGCCGCCGCCCCAAATCATCGGACAAAATGCAAAGTCCGCTGTTCCTATTCCTTCTGATTCGTCTGCTCCAGCCCAGTTGTAACCCCAGGTTGCACCGCCTTTAAGTGAAGAAAGTTCTGCAGGATTAAGTGAGTTGTAGCAAATTCCTCTTTTAGAAGGAAGTCCAAAAGCGCTTACTGCAAAAATTGAAAATGCAGCAAGGATGACTGATTTTTTTACGTTTAAAATATTTATCTTCATAGTTAAAATTATACAGCCCGATTTTCACAAAGAAAGTTAACAAAGTTCAGATATGGCTGAAAAATTTCGGAAAAAAAAGCCTGCAAATGCCCTAAATATCGATAGAATGTACATATTCATTGACGAAGAATTTATTTAGCAATATACTGAATTCTACTTATTTTACGGAGGACATTAATGGCTAAGACCAAATATGTTTATTTCTTTGGTAATGGCGACGCAGAAGGCGATGAATCAATGCGTCTTATTCTTGGTGGTAAAGGTGCTAACCTTGCTCAGATGGCAAAGGCTCCTTTAAGTCTCCCTGTTCCACCTGGATTCACAATTTCAATTGACGTTTGTCAGGAATACTACAAGCTTGGAAGAAAGTATCCTGAAGCTCTCGCAGCAGAAGTTGCAAAGAACCTTGCAAAACTCGAAAAATCATTCGGCAAAAAACTTGGTGATGAAAAGGATCCGCTTCTTGTTTCAGTTCGCTCTGGTGCAGCTGAATCTATGCCTGGTATGATGGACACAATCCTCAACCTTGGTCTTAACGACAAATCAGTTCTTGGACTTGCCAACAAAACAAACAATCCACGTTTCGCATGGGATGCATACCGCCGCTTTATCCAGATGTTCGGTAACGTAGCAATGGGTGTTGAACATGACAAATTCGAAGCAATTATCGATGAAGTTAAATCACATCGCGGTATTTCACAAGATACAGATCTTACAACAGAAGAACTCCAGGAAATCGTAACTAAGTACAAGGCAATGTACAAAAAAGAAAAGGGTGAAGATTTCCCTCAGGATCCACAGCAGCAGATGTGGGGCGCTATCAGTGCAGTATTCGGTTCATGGATGAATGAACGTGCTATTATTTACCGCAAGCTCAACAATATTGATGAAAGAGTAATCAAAGGTACAGCTGTTACAGTTATGGCTATGGTATTCGGTAACATGGGCGATACATCAGGAACTGGTGTTGCATTCTCTCGTGACCCATCAACTGGTGAAAACAAATTCATGGCAGAATACCTTATAAACGCTCAGGGTGAAGACGTTGTTGCAGGTATCCGTACTCCAATGGATATTTCTGCTCTTGAACAGCAGCAGCCAAAAGTATTTGCTGAAATTACAAAAATCCGTAATCGTCTTGAAAAACATTACCGCGATATGCAGGATATGGAGTTCACAGTTCAGGAAGGAACTCTTTATATGCTCCAGTGTCGTAACGGTAAACGTACAGGTCCGGCAGCAGTTAAAATGGCTGTAGACATGGTTGCAGAAAAAATGATTACTAAAGAACAGGCTCTTCTCCGTGTTAAACCAGATCAGCTTGATCAGCTTCTCCACCCACAGTTTGAAGCAAAGGCTCTTAAATCAGCTTCTCCATTGGCTTCAGCACTTAACGCTTCTCCAGGAGCTGGTGCAGGTCAGATTGTATTTACAGCAGATGAAGCTGTTGAATGGCACAAAGCTGGCAAGAAAGTAATGCTCGTTCGTAAAGAAACATCTCCAGATGACATTGCAGGTATGTATGTTGCTGAAGGTATCCTTACATCAACTGGTGGACGTACATCTCACGCAGCTGTTGTTGCTCGTGGTATGGGAACACCTTGTGTTTGTGGTTGTGCAGACGTTGTATTCACTGGAAAAGATGAAGTTACAATCGGTGGAAAAGTATTCAAGAAGGGCGACAATATTTCTATTGACGGTTCAACTGGTAAAGTATATGCAGGTCTTATTCCTGTAGAACCAGCTAAAGTTTCTGGAGATCTTGAAACATTCCTTAGTTGGGCAGATGAAGTTCGTGAAAAGTCAGTTCGTACAACTCCATCAGGAAAGAAAGTTAAGGGATTCGGTGTTATGGCTAATGCTGAACAGAACGAAGCTCCACAGGCATTCCGCTTTGGTGCAGCAGGTATCGGTCTTTGCCGTACAGAACATATGTTCTTTGATGAACCAAAACTTACTTCATTCCAGAAGATGATTATTTCTGAAGATACAGAATCACGTAAGGCAAATCTTGCTAAGATTCTTCCACTTCAGCAGAAAGACTTCTTTGAAATTATCAAGACAATGGAAGGAAAATCAGTTACAATCCGTCTTCTTGATCCACCACTCAACGAATTTATCCAGGCTAAAACAGATGCAGAAGCTCAGGCTCTTGCTTCAAAACTTGGCGTAAAAGTTGAAACAATCAAGGCTAAATTTGCTGAACTTGACGAACACAACCCAATGCTTGGTCACCGTGGTTGCCGTCTTGCCATCACATATCCTGAAATTTACGAAATGCAGGTTGAAGCTATTGCTCTTGCAACTGCTGAAGCTGAAAAGAAAGGCATTCCACACGATGTTCGCATCATGATTCCTAACGTTACAACAGTTGGTGAATTAAAGCAGATTCGTGCTCAGGCAGAAGCTATTATTGCTAAAGTAAATGAAGAAAAGGGAACAGAACTTAAGTTCCAGATTGGTTCTATGATTGAATTCCCACGTGCTGCAGCTACAGCTAATCAGATTGCTGAATATGCAGACTTCTTCTCATTTGGTACAAACGACCTTACACAGACAACTCTCGGTTTCAGCCGTGATGACTATGGTAAGTTCATTGAATCATACATTGACCAGAAAGTTCTTATGTCAGATCCATTCAAGACACTTGATGAAGACGGTGTTGGAGCAATGATTGGTCTTGCAGAAGAAAAAGGTCGTTCTGTTAAAGCTAACCTTCACCTTGGAATTTGTGGTGAACATGGTGGTGATCCAGAATCTATCGCTCTTTGCTACAAGCTTGGTCTTAACTACGTTTCTTGTTCTCCATTCCGTGTACCAGCTGCTCGTCTTGCAGGTGCACAGGCTGTAATTAAAGCAAACGCAAAGGCTAAAGCTGAAGCCGCTGCTGCTAAGGCTGCTGCAGAAAAAGCTGCTGCTAAGAAAACTCCTGCTAAAAAGGCATCTGCTTCTACAGCAAAAAAAGCTCCAGCTAAAAAACCAGCTGCAAAGAAAACAACAAAGAAATAATTAAAGTTTCTTTCTCTTAAGTTTAATCCCTCTGAAGAAATTCGGAGGGATTTTTTTTCTAACTTGAAACAGCCTGACTTAAAATTTAATTATGCAAGAACTTACTAATTTTCATACACACACTCAACTTTGCAAACACGCTTTCGGTTCACCTTACGATTATGTAAAGATTGCAAATTCGCAAAACTGCACTTGTCTTGGTTTCAGCGATCATTGTCCTTATCCGGAAAACTTTTACGATTACTGGCAGGATATCAGAATGTCTAAAGAAGAAATTCCAGTTTATCTAGAATGGATTTCTCAGGCAAAACAAATTGCAAACTTCCCGGTTTACACTGGTTATGAATGTGAATGGGATTACAGCATAAAAGAATGGTACGTTGAATTAAAGGAAAAACACGGAGCGCAATATTTAGCTTTAGGACCTCATTGGGTTACAGTAAACAATCAGCATATTTATATTTTGAACGTAAAGGAAACTTCGCTTTTAAACGCTTACACAGACCAGCTTATTCAAGGAATGGAAAGTGGCATTTTTTCTTTCGTAGCACACCCTGATTTATTTATGGCAGGTTATAAAGAATGGGACTCTCAGTCAAAATCTATGGCTAAAGCAATAATTCAGGCAGCTAAAACTTTTGATATTCCCCTTGAAATAAACGGACTTGGAATGCATCGGAATAAGCTTTTAACCTCTAAAGGCGAGCGTTTTCAGTATCCATACCTGGAATTCTGGCAAATGGCTGCAGATGAAAATGTAAAAATCATCTGTAACAGCGACGCTCACAACCCAGCTGATGTTATAAAAAACAAACTTCAGGCAAAAGATTTTGCACTTTCTCTTGGAATTACGCCTGTAGATTATCCGGCAGATTTAACTAAATAAATGCAATTGCTTAAAGAAAATTTGATTTTTTTAAAAGATACACTTATAATTATATAAAATCTGTACCCATTGGAGTATTTTTAAATGGAACAATTCAATTTAGATTTTAACAGTAAAGTCAAATTATACAAGCAGCTCTACAATCAGATAACTGTATCCATTAAAAATAATTCTGTACCCACTGGAACTAAGCTTCCTTCCATAAGAGATTTATCTAACAGACTTAAAATCAGTAAAAACACTATAAAAAAGACTTACGAAGAGCTTGAAAAAAGCGGTTATATATATTCTCTTCCAAAAAGCGGATTTTTCGTAAAGAATCCCAATGAAGAAATTCCGGAAATTCAGCCGGTTACTCAAAAAGATGAAGAAATAATTCCCACAGTTGAAAGCATCATTAAACAAAACAAGGATACAGATTTAAAAACTGATACCATTCAATCTGTACCCTTTACGTCAACAATCGAGAGAAAAGGCTACTTTCACATTCCTCATATTGACGATTTTAAATCAGGCTTAAAGAAGGAAAATAAAATCATTACGAATTCAGGTGATGTTTATATAGACTCTTCCAAAGAATCAAATTCTAAAACTCCCTGCTTTTATCCTGATTTGCTTGAATCTTACAAATACGCCATTAACGAAAACAATGTAAAACTGTATTCAAAAAACGGTAACTTTGGAGATGAAAATCTTCGTGTTGCACTTTCAGCTTTTCTTTTTAAGTTCCGCAAAATCGACATAAATCCTTCGCAAATAATTGTTGCTTCAAACATAGAAATCATTTTTTATTACCTGCTGCATTTAAGTAAGCTGAGTATTCCTAAACAAACTGAAGGAAAAGGGCTGCTTCACCTTGCAGAACGGGCTTCGGAAACAGGCAGTTTTTCTTCCAAACCAACTATCGCTATAAAAGAAGATTCATATTCTTACGAGAAAAAGCTTTTCCAGATGCTGAACGCTTGTGTTAAGGAAGTTCCAGAAGATGATTCCGGCATAAACATAAATTATCTGTCTACTTCTGGCGCAAATATTTTGTACAAAACTACTCAAGATTATTTTTACACAGACAATCCGCTTTGTGACATTGAAGAGCATGATAAAGAGTTAATGGATTGGGTAAATGCTGTAGATTATCATTATATAATAGAGCAAGACACTCAAACTAATTTAGATGCCAGTCCGACTTTAAAAAGCAAAGACAAAACTGAAAAGATTATTTACATCTGTTCTTTTAAGGATTTACTTTGCAAAGGTTTAAGTACAGCATTTATGGTTCTGCCAAAACCGCTTTCAGAGGAATTTCACCAGAAATTTGATTTTGTTGAATCGTCTATTTCCTATATTGAGCAAATTGCGCTTACCGATTTTATTCTGAAGGGTAAACTCTTAAACTATTTGACCAATATAGAAAACATTTAAACTTTTAGAAAATCTTTTCTCCCAGAATTCTTCCTATTAAGTTTACAGCCATTGTTGCAGTTGCATTTCTAATGTCAAGAATTGGATTTACTTCAACAACTTCCATGGACTTTACTATTCCAAGATTATTCATTTCTTCCATTAAGAGAAGTGCTTCTCTGTAAGTTAATCCGCCCGGCACTGGAACACCTGTTCCCGGAGCAACACTTGGATCCAAACTGTCCATATCAAAGCTTATGTGAACAACATCGCAATGGGTTTTAAAGAACAGCTTAACTTTCTTTACAACGTCTGCCAAACCAAGCCTGTCAATGTCGCTAACTGTAAACACTGTAACACCTGCTTTATGCATCAGTTCTCTTTCGCCAGCATCTAAATCACGTACACCAAAATAGCAAATGTTTTTAGGATCAACTTTCTGTCCGTCAAAGTAAAGGTTTACAAGTTCATCTAAACCAAAGCCGGCACTTGCAGCAAGACATTCTCCATGAATATTTCCTGTTGGAGAAGTTTCAGCTGTATTAAAATCGCCATGAGCATCAACGTATAAAACACCCAAACGTTCGTTAGTTTTCTTATAATTTGCACTTAAACCGGCAATCGTTCCTAAAACTATCGAATGGTCACCACCTAAAACTAAAGGAAATTCTCCTGCATTGATTGATTTTTCTACTTCTGAAGCCAGTTCTGTACAAGAACTAACAATCGGTTGTAAATACTTTGCTTTAGGATTATCACCTGACTCTACATATTCCTGAGGCAAAATATGAAATGAATTTGAACAGGCAGAAACGTTATGGCCAAGACTTTCTATTTTATTCCTCAAGCCAGCAAGACGAATTGCAGAAGGTCCCATATCACTTCCATGACGTCTTCCACCATAATCAAGCGGTACTTCAAAAACTCTAACATTCATAAAACACCTCACACTAACTAACGACCGAGCGCTAGTCATAATTTATTGTTCAAATATTTCTTTTTTATGCTTTAATCCTATTTTTTTCAGTGCAGATTTAAGGCTTTCAGATTGATTTTCTGCTCTATAACTATTTAAATCTGCAATAAACCTGTTCATAGAAAAATGCTGGTATACAAAAACATACGACCATTCGTTAGTTTTATCTTTATATGCATTTTTAAACTCTTCTCTGTAAAGTTCAAATATTCCTTTCTTTTTAAGTTCACTATAACCAACCAGCCATAATTCCGGAAGCATTGCGTTTTCGTCTGCATTTTCCACTAAAACCTGATGAAACTCTGCTGCCATTACAGCCATTTTAATCTGACTTTCTTTTATTAAGTCTTGAATTTCTTTAGATCCATTTTTTAAAAGATATTTCAAATGTGCAGTTTTAGCTGTATGAACAGGCGTTTTATTCATTATAATAACGTTTTTCCTAAAATCAGTCTTTAACTCTGGATTTCGTGCAAAAAATCCTTCTGCTATTCGTCCACTTTGACCAACAAGAAACCTCTGATTTTTATTAAACTGTTCTTCTTTGCCAGGATTATCGCCTATAACAATAAGATGAATTTCGTCTTTTTCAGTGATTTTATCGTAATCAACATTGTAAACTACTGCATTTTCCAGAGAATATTCCGGAGTGTCTTTTTCAGCAGCTTTTTTCTGTAAAACCTGCAATTCTTCTTTGCAAACATTCCACTGCATGCACAGTTTTTTATATTCAGACCGAAACTTTTCAAATGCTTCAAATTGTTTTTTTGTCATCTTATTACCCAGCCAATTATACCATTTTAATAAAACAAAACTATATTATTCAAACATTTTTTTCATTAAAATTCCGTTTCCATCAGGAAAAAACATTTCCAGAGTTTTATATTCAGAATAACCGAACTTTTTGTAAATATGACGTGCCTTTTCCCATTTTTCATTAACAATTAAAACTGTACCCTTAAGCTGATTATTTGTTTCTTTTATTTTTTCTACACACTTTTCAAAGAAAACTGTGCCCATTCCTTTGCCTCTTAAAGAATTTCCCAGTGCAATAGAACTAATGTATAAAACTGTACCCGTTTTTTTATGACTGCTGGATGCAGAATGTCCAAGTTTAAAACTTTCTTCGGATTCTGGATAAGAATTCCACAGTTCTGAAGAAAAATATCCACTTATATTGCCGGTTTCATCTTCTAAAATAAAAAAGCCTTCCGGAAAAACCTTTATTCGTTCAAGAAATACTTTTCTTTCTTCCTGAATTTCTTCAATAAAGGCTTCCTGCTCAAGTCTCATAATTTCATCAATATCTTCAATTACAGCATTCCTGATTTTCATATTTAAAGCATCTGTACCCATAATCTGTACCTCTTTTTATTCATCTGTAACTATTTTATAATTCCAGTTATGTTTTGGATAGCGGCCTTTCATTTCTTTACAAATATCATTCCAGGTAGTTTTCCAAAAACTTTCTAAATCATCTGTAATTTGAAGAGGACACCTTGCTGGAGAAAGCAGTTTTAACAGCACCTTTTTTCCGCAAACTTCTGGAGTAGTAAAGCAGCCGAAAATATGCTGAATAATTATTTCCAAAACAGGTGTTATTGTTCCGTTTACTTTTTCGTAAATAAGTTTACGCTTTTTCCCGTTTTCCAGAACAATTTCAGCAGGAACTTTTTTTATAACATTTTCGCCATCTAAATACCAGAACAATCCTTGAAAAACACTTTCTTCGTTCAAATGATTTCCTTCCGGCAAAAAAGGGATTAACCATTCTTCTGCATTTTGGGCAAGATTTTTGAACTTATCGGAAAGATCTTCTAAATCTGTACCCATATTTTCAATGTAAAACTGTACCCTTAACAGAAAATTTTCACTTTTTTTAGATAAAGGCAGAAAGTTTAAGCCTTTTTCAGATACAGCAGAACAAACAGCCTTTATATAATCAGCATAAGAACATTTCAGTTTTTTCTGGCTAAGTATAATTTTTCCGTAAGCTTTATATTCAACTTTTTGAATTGAACTTTTATCAGAATGTTCCAGAAAAAAGACTTTTACATAAGTTTCGGCCTTATTTTTTAGAAACTCAGCTGCTTCTTCTGCAGTCAAAACTTCATATTCAAATATTTTACCAATCCGTTCACCGCTTAAAACGTTGGGGCAAACTATGTATAAAGGATAAGAGCTTAATTCTTTTGCAATTTGAGCAATTCTTCCAGACGGAAACTGATATTCATTTTTATTTTCAGAAACTCTCTGTGCAAATCGGTCAGGAAATCCACAAAGAAGTGCACAACCTGTGGAAAAGTGTGTGAATTCTGCAGGAAAAAGCTGTAAATTCTGTGCCCTTTTAGCAATTTTCTGTACCCTTAAATTCACTTTAGAAGCCCATTTTTCCGTACTGTTCAAAGAAGAGCCGCTGTTGTGTATAAAATTTAATGCACAACCTGTGGATAACTCAATATTACCTGTGGATAAACCGCTTAAAACAACACAACCAAGCCTTACGCCTAATCCTAATTCAAGACAAAGCTGACCAAGATTTGTTATCTTATTGTTTTTAAGGCAGTTTAACTCTTCCAAAAGCAATACTGCATTTTTCCAGTTAGAAATATTCGGTTTATCAAGGAAATTGATTTTGTCCAGCTCAAGATTTCCCCATTCAGCACATTCTAAAACTATATCAGTTAAGTCTGCACGTAAAATTTCAGGCGGAATTTCTTCAAGAAGCAGCTCATTTTCATTCCATAAGCGGATGCATTTTCCCGAAGAAGTTCTTCCGGCACGACCAGTCCGCTGTTTTGCATTAAATTCTGAAATTCTGCGTGTAATAAGCGTGTTCATTCCTAAATTTGAATTAAACAAATTATATCTGCTTTCACCGCTGTCGATTACAACTTTAACGTCTGGAACAGTAAGGGAAGTTTCTGCAATTGCACTGCTTAAAATTATCCGCTTGGTTTTAGATTTGCTAAGAATTTGCTTTTGCTCTTCAATGGGTACAGAACTATGAAGAACAAGTATGTCACAATCTGTATCCTGTGAAAGTTCATTCTTAAGTTTCCTGATTTCACTGATTCCAGGCAAAAATATCAACACGCTTCCGTTATTTAAACAGTTTATTTCATTTAATACAACAGATTTTATTGAACTGTAACCATTATAATCTATTTTTACGGGATACAGTTTGCCAGAAATGCTGATAACAGGTACAGAATCTGTGCCCATAGTTTTTTCAAGATAAGATTTCAGCTTAATTGTGTTTATAGTTGCAGACATAATAACAACAAACAAATCTTCCCTTAAAGACATTGTTTCCATCAGAAAAGCCATATTTAAATCATTATAAGCTGATCTTTCGTGAAATTCATCTATGACAATAACATTTATATCATCAAGTAAAGGATTTGCCTGAAGTTTTTTTGTAAGAACAGCATCAGTTACTGCAGTAAAGCGTGTTTTTTCAGAAGTTTTATTTTCCAAATGTATTGCATAACCGCAAGTTTCACCTGTTTTTTCACCAATAAGATACGAAACTCTTTCGGCAATATTAACTGCTGCAATGCGTCTTGGCTCAACCATAACAATGTTACCGCTAAAATTATTCAGCAAGGCAATCGGTAATGCAGTTGATTTTCCGGCACCAGTTTCAGCTGTTAGAATTAAAAAGCGTGAAGGTGAGTGCAATATTTTTTCGCAAATTGAGTTTAGAGAAGAGTAAATCGGTAAATCTTCAATTTCTTGCGGAAACTTAAACATAATAAGTGAAACTAAAATAAAAAAGTGTAGCTCCAGAATTTTTTAGATTCATAGAGTACACTTTATTTGTTAATTGAATTTATCTGCTTGAAATAGATTATCTGGCAGAAACAACCTGAACATCAAATCCAATGTAAGAATTTCCAGGAATTACTCCAGGATAACCATTTTCTCCATAAGCTAAATCAGGTGGAAGCATAAATGATCTTTGTTCACCAACTTTCATATCCTGAACCATAAGATCAAATCCAGGAATCATTTGTCCAGCACCTGTTGTAAAAGAAAGAGCTTCATGTCCGCCTTTAACCATTTTAGAAGAACCGTCAAAAACCTGACCGTCTACAAGATATCCTTTGTATTCTGTAGTAACATTTTTTCTAGAGCCAACTTTATTTCCAGAACCTTCTTTTGTAATTTTGAAGTAAATGCCGTTTTCATCTTTCTTAAAATCAGGATATTTCTTTTCTACTTCTGCAATTTTATCCTTAAGAATTTTCTGTTTTGCAGCTTTGATTTTTTCTGTACATTCAGCATTAAGCTTATCAAAATCTTCCTGTTTAGCTGTAAACTTTTCAGCTTCTGAACCAAGACGGTAAATCTTAATTGAATTAATTACATCGTTCTGCTGAACTGCATTTACAACGCCTTGACTTTCTGTATCAACAACATGACCGAAAATTGTGTGCTTGCCGTTTAACCAGTCTGTATTAACATGAGTAATAAAAAACTGACTTCCATTAGTTCCAGGACCAGCATTTGCCATTGCAAGTACGCCTGGATTATCAAATTTCAAAGTATCAACAATTTCATCAGGAAATTTATAACCAGGACCACCTGTTCCGTTGCCTTTTGGATCGCCGCCTTGAATCATAAAATCAGCAATTACACGATGAAACTTAAGTCCGTCGTAAAAAGGCTTACCGTTTGCAGCATCAAGTGTACCTTCTGCAAGACCAACAAAATTTGTTACTGTAAGAGGTGTCTGCTTGTAATAAAGTTCAAGTACAATATCGCCTCTTGTAGTGTTAATAACAGCAAAAAGTCCTTCTTTTCCCTGAAGAGCTTTTACATTAGTTTTTTCCATAGGTTTACATCCTCCTGTTGAAAGTAATGCACATCCAAAAAGAAGTGCAAGCAAAGATTTTTTCATTTTTTACTCCAATTATAATTATTTATATTAAAACTGATTTATAAACCAATTATAAATTGCACTTAATCTGGCACTAAAAGAATTTTTCAACTTATTTTCTATAAGTCCTATTGACGGATATTTTGCAATTACAACTGTATAAACTAAAAAATCATCACCACAATCAATTACATCAAGACCAATACGCAAATTTCCGGCTGAAACTCCTGTTATAGGACCAATGCTTACAGAAGTAACGTTTTCAAATTCCACTGAAACTTCTTCGTCTGACTGCCTGTAACTAAGTTTATAATTTGTCTTTCCCAAAGAATTATCGTTTAAAAGACAATACTGAACTTGTCCGTTTGCATTTCCTAAAGTATTATCAGAAACTCTAGTTTTATCTTTCGGGCCTTTTATGCAATACGCATCTTTATACAAAGTAGTCCATCTTTTTTCCCCGTTAGAATAATACTGCATTCCCTGCATTTTACTTATTGAACGAATAATTTGAGACGCTTTTTCGATTGTTACTTTTGATGTATCAGAATTAAGTTTAGACTTTGGAATAAGATAAAGATTTTCACCAATAAGAGCCGGATTTTTATTTTTTGAAGGCCAAATATATTTGAATCCTTGTGCAAAAGGTGATTTCGGCAACAGGGAAAGTTTTACATCAGAACAATCAAATTGCTGAGACTGCAAACTTCCGGAAGACTTTAACTTTTCATAGTTTGATTCAGTCGTAACGTCCAAAGGAGAAAAAGCAAATCCACTAAAAAGAACAGTAAAACCTAAAAACATTTTAATAAATCCTTTTCTAAATGAATGTGACACTTTTTCCTCCTCAGTTAAATCAAAAGCACCATTTAAAATCAGCGTACGCCTTTATAAATAACACGCACCTGCTTATATAAACCATCACCTTCTGATTTAGTTTCAATATCAGGAATATCATTTAATGTTGTATGAATAAGCCTTCTTTCAAAAGGATTCATTGGTTCAAGCAAGAACGATGTTTTGTTCTGCCTTACTTTATCTGCTGTGTTGTAAGCAAGACGAACTAAACTTTCTTCACGGCGGATTCTATAATTTTCAGTGTCAAGAATAATGCGCACATCTTCTCTTCCAAGATGACCGGCGTAAACATTTGTAAGAAGCTGCAATGCATCAAGGTTTTTACCTTTGCGTCCAATCAAAATAGAAGAACTTTCTGAAGTAAGCTTAATGCCGATTTTTTTATCTTCACGGAACATAACTTCAACTGCTACATTGTATCCCATTTTCTGAATCATCTCTGTAACAAAATCAATAAGCTTCTGTTCAAATTCATCTTTTGGAAGAGGATTTGAAACTATTGAAGGATTTGCAGCTCTAACTGTAGCATTTGGAATTTTTCCTTCAAAATCAGGCTGAACATGATTCTGTGTGTCTACTGTATGAACACGGATTTTAACATAACCGTTTTTAAACAAACTCTTCTTCTGAGATTCAAGAATTTCTACATCAAACTGATCTTTTTCAAGACCAAGTTCCTGTGCTGCTTTTTCAATAGCGTCTTTTTCAGTTTTTCCTTCAAACTCGTAAACCATATATTTTCTCCTTATTTTTCTAAATCAACTCTAAACTAACGGGTTTTCTTTTTTCCGCCTTTAAATTTCAGTTCATTTTGATTTATTTTAGGCTGATTTTTAGAAATCTCAAGTTTCTTTTTCTTCATCATATTGTTTATAAGAATTTGCTGACCAATCTGGAGAATATTGCTTGTTGTCCAGTAAAGCAAAAGTCCGCTTGGAACGTTATAGAACATAAAGAAGAAAATTATCGGAAGTCCGTACATCATAAACTTCATCTGACCGTTAGACTGACCAGCTGCACTTCCGCCATA
Source organism: uncultured Treponema sp. (assembly GCA_945877425.1). Lineage (GTDB taxonomy): Bacteria > Spirochaetota > Spirochaetia > Treponematales > Treponemataceae > Treponema_D. The sequence goes on along the minus strand of CAMCRZ010000003.1, from coordinate 90,739 downwards.
CTGAGTAATAATGCCACTTAACAACTGTGAACCAGTGTAAATGAAAGGCAAAAGTCTTAAACAGTTAGATGTAAATCCTGAAATTAAAGGAATTTTTCTTTCCCAAGTGAAAATTTTATCTCCAACAGTTAAATCATCTATCCAGCCGGCAATGAATCCTTCGTTTCTGAATTCAAATGTATTGTTGAAAACGCTGTAAACTGACCAAAGAATAATCATCTGTATAATCATAGGCAAACAGCCTGACATTGGATTGTAGCCGATTTGCTTGTACAGTTTCTGCATTTCAAGCCCAAGCTTCTGCTGATCATTTTTATACTTTTCCTGAAGTTCTGCCATTTTAGGCTGAAGTTCCTGCATCTTAACTGAACCCATTGCAGTTTTTTTGTTAAGAGGGAAGAGTATAAGCTTAAGAATAAGCGTAAGGATAATAATTGCTACACCATAGTTTTTAACAACTTTGTAAAGCATTTTAAGTCCCCAGCGAAGAGCAATTTCTATCCACGAGAACATTCCGCTTGTCTGCAAAGCAATGTTGAACTTTGTATCGTTAAGTTTCCAGCTGTTTTTTTCAGAAGAATTGTATTTGTTTAAAGCAGCTTCACTTCTTGGTCCAATATAAATGTAGTAAGAATCAGATATCAATTTATCAGAAAAGGCTTTTCTTGAAAGAAACACTTGTGAATTATCATTAGAAGTTGAAGTCTTAACTTGTGAAATCATTTTTGTAGAATCAGCAGGTTTAACAAGAACAGTAAAATATTTTCCTGCAGCTCCAGCCCAAACCCATTCTTTGTCGTAAGTTTTGTCGCCCATTGTTTTCTTAAAGCCTTTTGAGCCGTTAAAAGCAATATACTGTCTTATTTCATAACGATTTGATTTATCATATTCAGGACCGATTTGTGGCGGAGTACAGATTGTGTAACCGTAATCACCGCTTGTAAGTCCGTTTTCACTTTCTACACTGATTTCAAGATTAAAAACTTCTTCGTCATCTTTAAAAGTATAAAGTTTTGCAAGCTTAACTTTTGAACCGTTATAATTAATGTCTTTAACAAAACCAATCTGCAAAGGCTTAAGATTTGGATTTGTTTCGCTAGTCATAACTGAAAATATTTCGTTTCTTATAGGCTGATCCTGACTTCCAAAGGCAACACCAAAAGATCTGTTTGTATCAGAAATATTGTCTGACATTTCAATAGTTTCAATTTCGCCATTTGATTTAGTCTGGAAAATTTTGTAGCTTACTATATCGCCGCCACGATTTGAAAATGTAACTTCTGCTTTTGAAGTTTTTATTACGTAAGTTTCTTCTTTTTCTTCAACAACAGGTTCTTTTTCAGCATCTGAATTTTCTGCTAAAACATCATTTTCTAAAACATCTGATTCTTCTGCCTGATTTTCGCCAGTTTCTGAAATTGTCTGTTCAGTTGTATTTTCATCAGCTGTCTGCTGTTTAGGACTGTAATAATTGTACTGAATAAACATTGAAACAAATATTACTAATGTACTGAGAACAATAGCAATTATTGTATTTTTTTCCATAGATTTTTTCCTTTTTTTATATTTCTAAAGTGCCATTCTTCAGGAACCTTATCAATTCCACCTTTAACAAAAGGATTGCACTTTAAAATTCTTTTTATTGTAAGAAAAAGCCCTTTAAAAGGACCAAATTTTTGAATAGCTTCCATTCCATAAACTGAACACGTAGGTTCAAATCTACAACATGGAGGAAATAATGGAGAGATACAAACTTGATAAAACCTAATCAGCAGAATAAAAAATTTGGAAATTAAACAGTTTAATCTTTTAATAATCCAGCTTTTTGGCATAAGGTCTTAAATTGTTCACACCGCGAGAGGAACGAGTCATTTCCGGGATAAACTAAAAGAAGGATATCATATCCGGTGTTCAGGTGTGTTTTGAATAAGCGATAAATTTCACGGCTATAACGCTTAGAAGTATTTCTTTCTACAGCATTACCATAACCACGAGGAAGAGGAAAACCAATTCTGTTAAATTGGCAATCATTCAGTAAATAAAAAAGTTTTGCACCTTTTACACTGAATCTCTTTCCTTTTTTAAAAATTTTCTGGATGTCGGCAGGACGCTTTAAATGCTCTTTTTTAGAAAAACGTCCTGTTTTTAACAAGTCCGTATCCATCCCTTTAACTAGAAAATCAGTAAGGCTTCTTTTCGTCTGCTACAGAAAGCTTATGACGACCCTTTGCTCTTCTTCTTGCAAGAACTTTACGTCCACCTTTTGTGGCCATGCGGGCACGGAAACCAAATTTTCTATTGCGCTTTACTTTACTTGGTTGATATGTACGTAACATAATTAACAACTCCTAAAAAAATATACGATAGTGGTGATAGATATTATCATTTATTTTCAGAATTGGTCAACATAGTTTGTTTTAAATCATCAAACAAAGAAGCTAATTTTTCGGGAAGTTTTTTCTTTTCAGCAGTTTCATTCTGGAAAGAAGCAAATCCGGCTTTTTCAAGATTTTTTTCTGCTTCATCATACTGTTTCTGCATTGTATTTTTTAAGTTTTCATTCGTTGACTTTGTCTTTTCAAAATCAATTACGTCAGCCTTTTTGCCTTTAAGTACAAATGCAATTGTTTCAACTTTTAAACCAGGATTTTCTATTTTTAATCCTTTAAGAATATATTTTTTATGAAGCTGCAATAGTTCTATCCAGCCAGGATGATCTGCTTCTACAAAAAGTACTCCGTTTTTAAAATCAATTACCCGGCTGTGAATAGCAAGATTTTCGCCTTCATTTGGATTGTCTGCTGATTTTATCCTAAGCAAAATTTTCTGCCACACATCAATTGTTTTTACAGAATTCTGAACATCGGAAACTTTTATATTTTTAAAAACATTATTAACTATTTGAGAAAAATCTCTTACTTCATCATTCATTGAGTTAATGTCCATCCGCCTTTTTCAATTTTGTATACTTTAGTTGAACTTTTCTTATATCGTTCGTAAGGTTCGCCGTTTAAAAATGTACAGAAAAGCTGATCATATTCAGGTAAAAGAGACGTAACTTTTTGCCTTTTGTCAGGATCAAGTTCAAGTAAAACATCATCCATAAGAAGAACCGGCTTTTTATTTGTTACCTGATGATAAAAAATCGCTTGTGCTGTACGTAAAATTAAAGCAATAAGCCTTCTCTGTCCAGTTGAAGCTTTAGGAACAAAAGGCACACCTTTTCTAATAAAATTAATTCTGTCTCTATGCGGTCCAGACATAGTTGTACACATTATTTTTTCAGCTTCTCTTTTTTTAAGGATTTCATCCAATACTTCATTTACAGAAGGAATATTGGAATTTTCACTTTGCCAGGAAGGTACGTAATTTATTTTAACGCCGTCTATTCCTGTTACGTTTTCATATAGCTTTCCGAATATTTCATTAAACTGAAAAATTGAAGTCTTGCGTTTCTGCTGAATTTCAAGTCCGTACTGAACAAGCTGAATGTCATAAGATTCAAGCAAACTGTATTTTTTTTCTTTAAGTGAAATATTTCTGTTTTTAAGCACACGCTTGTATCTGCGGGTTGTATCTATGTACATAACGTCGTGCATGCTAAGTGTCTGATCAATGAAAAAGCGTTTTCTTTCAGGAGAACCGATTACAAAGTCCAAATCATCATGATTATACAAAACGCATGGCATTGTATTGATTAAATCTTTTCTGTCGTAAAGCGTCTTTCCGTCTTTTTCAATTTTTTTAGTTTTATTGGAAATTACAATTGCAGTCATATGAGTTGAGCCAGATTCTTCCCTGAACATTGATCTTACACTCATAGAATTTTCGCCGTTTTTTATAAGCTCATTGTCATTATGAGTTCTAAAAGAAGAGCCGTAAGAAGAATAATACAATGCTTCAAGAAGATTGCTTTTTCCCTGACCATTTTCTCCGGTAAAAAAAACTTCTTTTGCAGACAAATCAATAGTCTCATTATTGAGATTTCTAAAATTTACAGGAGAGATTTTAAGAAACGGCAATTATTCCTTCTGCATTGGCATAATAATGTGGAAAAAATCAGCGGCAGGTTCTGACTTCATAGTTACAGCTTTCATTTCTTCTGTAAACTCAAAACAAATTCTGTCTGACTCAATTACACGCAAAGGTTCATCAATGTAACGATAATTAAGTGCAATAGAATAAGATTCACCGTCGTACTCGCATGGAATGCTTTCTTCTGAACTTCCTAAATCTAACTGCTGAGATGTGATTTTCAAAACTCCACTGCTAAGGTTAAAGAAAATTCTTCCAGCTTTTTTATCAACCATTTGGGCAACACGTCTTAATGAACCAAGAAGTTCATTCTTTTCTACAAAAAACTTATGTGACTGCTGTTCCGGAATAACTCTTACGTAATTTGGAAACTGACCTTCAAGAAGTACAGAACCAAACTTATAATTTCCAAACTTAAAGAAAATCATTTTATCAACGATAGCAATGGAAATATTTCCTTCTTCCGGAGCATGTTTAAGAATGATGTTTAAAATCTTTGGATGAACAATGGCTGAAGGAAAATCATTTACTCCTGAAAGAATATTTTTAGAAGCAAAACTTAAACGTCTTCCGTCTGTTGCAACGAGATTTAAATTATCTTCTTTCTTTTCAAAAAATACGCCATTCATAAAGTAACGTGTTTCATCTTCACTTACAGCAAATGATGTCTGGGCAATCATTTCTTTTATATCTTTTGAGGGAATTTCAAAATAAGGTACATCTTCAGCAGTAGCAAAATCAGGGAATTTATCCTGAGACTTACTTTTTATTTGAGATTTACTGTTTATTGCAAGTGATTTTATAATTGCCGTTACAGACTGTTCTTCTCCATTCATTTCCTGAGTAAATTCAACTTCTCCTTCTGGAAGCAGTGAAAGGTAACCAAGGAATTTATCACAATAAATAGTTGTACATCCTTCTTCTATAACTTGAACTGGAATTTGAGTTTCAAAATTTACTTTTATATTTGTTGCCTTTATTGTTAAAGTGTTGTTTGAAGCATTCAGCAAAACATTTGATAAAATGGATCCTACGTTTTTTGTATCAATAATTTCCTGTGCAATAGCTATTTCTTTTATCATTGCATCTTTGTCAAAAGTAAATTTCATTGTATATCTCCATAAAAATAATTAACTGTTCCTAAATTTACTAAATTTATAAATTTTAGTAGTATTAGTAGTAGGGCTTGTGAATTTCTTAATAACTCACTTAATTCCTTATAATATATAAAGTTTTAAAGTGGATAACTCAGTGTTTTGAATTCACTTTAAATTAACAAATTCACAGGAAGCTCAAATTTCCAGCAGAATTCTACAGAATTGTATCATAAAATTCACCGGTTTTCCACAACTTATTTACTGCTTTTTGTAATCCTGAATTTCTCTCATAAGGACTTTTATTATCTGATCAAGGTTTGAATCGATTTTTATTCTGTCGTTTATAAGATTAAAACTGTGCATCATTGTAGTGTGATCTTTTCCGCCAAATTCATCTCCCAGCTGAGGATAAGAATATCCTCCCATCTGCCTTGCTATATAAATTGCAATCTGCCTTGGACCGATAAATTTTTTTGTTTTCTTTTTGCCTTTTATATCGCTAAGTGAAATGTTGTAATGATCAGCTACAACTTTTTGTATTGTCTCTATGGAAATTGAAGCTGTCTGAATTTGATTGAGAGTGTTTCTTATTGTATTCTGTGCAAACTCTAAAGTAAGAGGCTTCTTTATTAAATCAATGTAGCCTACAAGATTTGTAAGAATTCCTTCAAGGTCGCGTATATTTGTCTGAACGTTTTTAGCAACAAAATCAATTACATCATTAGGAAAATCTTCCGGAATGCGTTTGCCCATATCAATTATTTTTTTCTGAAGAATTGCAACTCTAACTTCATAACTTTCAAGTTGAAGGTTTACGGACATTCCTCGTGTAAATCTGTTTTTAAGTCTGTCTTCAATATTTTTAAGTTCGTTAATAGGACGGTCGCAGGTAAAAACCATCTGAGCCTTTTTTTGATAAAGTGCTTCAAATGTATGGAAAAGTTCTTCCTGAACAACTTCCTTGTCCGTAATGAAATGAATATCATCAAGTAAAAGAACGTCCAGCTTTCTGTATTTATTTTTAAACTGTTCTGTAGTTTTGTTACGCAAAGAAAATAAAAACTCGTTTGTAAAATTTTCTGCCGTAAGATAAGTCATTTTAAGATTTTCGCCGCGCTGATTGTAAATGTAGTTTCCTATTGAGTGCATAAGGTGAGTCTTTCCTAAACCAACGCCGCCGTAAATAAGAATAGGGTTGTAAGCTTTGCCTGGATTTTTTGCAACAGCCAGAGATGCACTGTAAGCAAATTCGTTTTTATCACCAATTACGAAATTTTCAAATGTATAGTTTGAATTCAACTGCGGATGAATTTTAAACTCTTTAGGTGTAGAAATATTTAAAGGAGATGAAACTTTTTCGTTTTGAGGTTCATTGTTTTGTGACTGAATAAATTCACTTCTTTCTGGCTTAACGTAAGAAGTTGCATTTTGTGTATCAGTGTTTTTGCTTACAGATGATTTTTTTAAATCTTCAATTATTTCTTCACGCTTCTTTATAGAATTTTTGCGGATTAAAGGTTTTATTTTTAAATTTCTTCCCGTAAGTTCACAAAGCTTTGCTTCAATGGAAGAAACATAATGCATATCGTTCATCTTAAACCACATAAAATCTGAAGCAACAGAAACAGTAATTTCATTCAGCGTATCTTCAACATATTCCATATTGAACCAGATTTGAAATTCGTTTTCTTCACCTTTTGCTGCATATTCCTGATGGATTTGATTTAAAGCTTCTTCCCAGAAAGCCTGATAATTATGTTCACTCATAGCTGCGTATTATATTAAATTTTCACAGGGTTATCCACATATATACAAATGTATTTGTTAGTTTTATTTTTATTTCAAAGCTTTTTTGCAGTCGTTTTTGTTAAGCACATTCAGCTGCATTTAACTTCTTTAGCTATAACTTTACTTTTTTACCTTTAAAAAGTATAATTTTATTCCAATATATAAGTAAATTATTTAAGAAAATTATTGCTTTTTCGGGGTTTAAAATGTCTGACGAAAAATCCAAAAGTTATGGTGCTGATAGTATTCAAGTTTTACACGGACTTGAAGCGGTTAGAAAAAGACCTGGTATGTATATAGGTTCTACAGGACCAAACGGGTTGCATCATCTTGTTTATGAAGTTGTAGATAACAGTATTGACGAAGCAATGGCTCATCATTGTGATAGAATTGTTGTTGCTCTTGAAAAAGATGATATTTGTCGTGTTGAAGATAATGGTCGCGGAATTCCTGTTGCAATGCATCCTACTGAAAAAGTAAGTGCACTTGAGCTTGTTCTGACAAGACTTCATGCAGGCGGAAAATTTGATAAATCAACTTATAAAGTTTCCGGCGGTTTGCATGGAGTTGGTGTTTCTTGTGTTAACGCTTTGTCTGTGTGGATGACAGCTGATGTTTATCGTGACGGTCACCATTATGAGCAGAAGTATGAAAAAGGCATTCCTGTTTATGACGTAAAGTGTTTGGAAGAATCTTCTTTGCACGGAACTACAATTCGCTGGAAAGCTGACGGTTCAATTTTTACTGAAACTACAACATACAATTTTGATGTACTTGCAGCCCGACTTCGTGAACTTGCATTTTTAAATCCTGGAGTAACTATTATTTTTCGTGATGAGCGTCTGGAAAATCCTAAAGAAGTTACTTATATTTTTGAAGGCGGAATTAAGCATTATACGTCTTACTTGAATGAAGGCAAGCAGGTATTTCCTGAAGAACCAATTTACATTAGCGGAGAAATTAACGATATTTCTATTGAAGTTTCAATGCAGTGGAACGATGGTTTTGCAGAAGCAGTTCATTCTTATGTAAACGATATTAACACACGTGAAGGCGGAACTCATTTAGACGGATTTAAAACAGCCTTAACTTTAGTTTTAAACAAAGAGTTTGAAAAACGTGAAAAGCTTATAAAAAAATTAAATAAAGACTACGACAAGAAAAAGTCTGATAAAAAAGATGAAAAAGAAGCTTATGAAAAATTAACCGGCGACGATGTACGTTCTGGTTTAACGGCAGTTCTTTCTGTTAAAGTTCCTGAACCTCAGTTTGAAGGTCAGACAAAAACTAAGCTTGGAAATTCTGAAGTTCGAGGTTATGTTGATTCTCTTGTAAAAGATAAATTTACTCTTTTCTGTGAACAAAATCCTCAAGTTGTAGATGCTATTCTTGAAAAAGCAGTTAATGAAGCTGCTGCCAGAATTGCTGCAAGAAAAGCTAAAGACAATATGCGTAAAAAGTTTACAGGCGGATTTGGAAAGCCGGAAAAACTTGCTGATTGTTCTATTAAAAATGATCCTTCACAATGTGAAGTTTATATTGTCGAAGGAGATTCTGCAGGCGGTTCAGCTAAAAAAGGACGTGATTCTAAAACACAGGCAATTCTTCCGCTTTGGGGAAAAATGCTTAATGTAGAAAAAGTTCGTGCTGACAAAGTAATGGACAACGAAAAGCTTAATCCTGTTATTGCAACTTTAGGAACTGGTTTCGGCAAAGATTTTGACATATCAAAGTTAAGGTATCATAAAATCATCATTATGGCTGATGCTGATGTTGACGGAAGCCATATCAGAACATTGCTTCTTACATTCTTTTTCCGATATATGCCGGCTCTTATTGAAAACGGTCATATTTATCTTGCAATGCCTCCGCTTTATGGAATTAAGGTTGGAAAAAAAGTTACTTACGTTTACACAGATGAAGAACGTCGTGTTGTAATGGAAAGTCTTGGAGATCAGGCTTCAAAAGCAACAGTTCAGCGTTTTAAAGGTCTTGGTGAAATGGACGGTGTTGAACTCTGGACAACTACAATGGATCCTAAAAACAGAAAAATGAAGAGAGTAACTGTTCCAGATGCAATTGCTGCAGACAGAATTTTCAGTGTTTGTATGGGAGAAGAAGTTGAACCTAGACGTAAATTCATTGAAGAAAATGCTGCTTCGGCAAACCTTGATTTCTAAAATAAGTTCAAATAAATACGAAAATATCAAACTATAGGAAACAAAAATGGATGAAATAAAAACAGAAGAGGGCGGCTCTTTAATTGATATTCCAATCGAAGATGAAGTAAGGCAGGCTTATATTGATTATTCAATGTCAGTTATTGTTCAGCGTGCTTTACCTGATGTTCGTGACGGACTTAAACCTGTTCACAGAAGAATTATTTATGCAATGCATAAGCTTCATCTTGCAAATAGCGGTCCTACTCGTAAATGTGCACAGATTGTCGGTGAAGTTTTAGGTCATTACCATCCACACGGTGATGCTTCTGTTTACGATGCACTTGTTCGTTTAGGACAGGATTTTTCTCAGCGCTATACAATGATTACTCCAAAAGGTAATTTCGGTACACCTGCAGGAGATCCGGCGGCTGCATATCGTTACACTGAAGCCAAAATGTCTAAAATGTCAGAAGAAATGGTTATTGATATTGAAAAAGACACTGTCAATATGATTTCTAACTTTGATCAGTCCACAACTGAACCTTCTGTTCTTCCTGCAAAGTTTCCGTTTCTTCTTTGTAATGGAACTGACGGAATTGCTGTTGGTATGTCTTCTAAAATGCCAACTCATAACCTTAAGGAAATAGCGGCTGCAATAAGTGCTTACATTGACAATCAGAATATTTCTGTAGAAGAATTAATGCAGTATGTTAAAGGTCCGGATTTCCCTACAGGCGGAATTATCTACGGAACAGAAGGTATTAAAAAAGCATATTCAACTGGTCGGGGAAAAATAATTATCCGTTCAAAGTTTACTATAGAAACATCTAAAACTGGAAAAGAGTCAATTGTATTTACTGAAGTTCCTTATGGAGTTGATACTTCTAAAATCATTAAGAAAATAAATCAGCTTGCAGAAGAAAAAGCAATTGAAGGAATTGTTGAAGCAAACGATGAAACTTCTGATAATGTCGGCATGCGTCTTGTAGTTGATCTTAAAAAAGGTGCAGTTACAAAAATCATTCTTAACCAGCTTTTTGCTAAAACTGATTTACAGTCAAGTTTTGGAATTATAAACCTTGCTCTTGTTCCTGATAAAAATGATGATTACAAGCTTCATCCGCAGATTTTAACTCTTAAGCAGTTAATTCAGCATTTCGTAGATCATCGTGATGAAGTAATAACCCGGAGAACAAATTATACTCTTTCCAAAGAACTTGCACATGAACATATTCTTGAAGCGCTTATTATTGCAGTTGATAATATCGATAAAGTTATAAAAATCATTCGTGGAAGTAGAAATGAAGATTCTGCTAAAGCCGATTTGATGAAGGAATTTAATTTTGATGATATTCAGGCTCAGTCAATTGTTGATATGCGTCTTGGTCGTCTTACAAATATGCGTATTGATGATCTTAGGCAGGAAATGGCTGACTGTAAGGCGTTGATTGCTTATTGCAGGGATTTACTTGAACATCACGAAAAAATTCTTGAAATTATTAAAAATGATACAAACGAACTTGTAGAAAAATACGGTGACGACAGAAAAACTGATATTGTTGCAAGTGAAGTTGAAAGCATAAACGTTGAAGATATGATTAAGGAAGAAGATATGGTTATTCTGATTTCTAAACTTGGTTATATCAAACGTGTTCCTGTAAGTTTGTATAAAAGTCAGGGTAGAGGAGGCAAAGGTTCAATTTCAGCAAAACTTGTTGAAGAAGATTATATTAACCAGATGTTTGTTGCTTCTACTCATGATCATTTGATGTTTATAACGAATTTGGGAAAAGCTTATTGGGTTAAAGTTCACGAAATTCCGGAAGCAAGTAAAACAAGCCGTGGTTCTCATATAAAGAGTCTGCTGCAGGTTTCTGCTAATGAAGAAATTACTATTACAGAAAGAATCCGTGATTTTAGTGATGTTGAATATTTGTTTATGGCAACTGCAAACGGTATTGTTAAGAAAACTCCTACAAGTGATTTCCGTAATGCTAAGTCAAGAGGTATGCAGGCAATTCGCCTTGATGAAGGTGACAGACTTGTAAGTACAGTTCTTTCAACAGGTAATTTTGAAATTATGCTTATAAGCCGAAGAGGTCAGGCTCTTAGAATAAAAGAAGAAGATGTTCGTCCAATGGGAAGAAGCAGTCGTGGCGTAAACGGAATGAAACTTTCTGAAGGTGATGAACTTTGTGCAGCAACTCCAGTTATTCCAGATACAGAAATTCTTGTTATTACAGAAAGCGGTTTTGGTAAGCGAGTTGATTTTGATGAATTCTCTGCTCATGGAAGAGGAACTTCCGGTCAGCGTATTTTCGGAAACGTTGATAGTAAAGGCGAAATTATTGGTGCACTTACTGTTAAAGAAGATGATAGCATTATGTGCATAACAAGTCAGGGAACGTCTTTACGAGTTGAACTGAAAGATATTTCAAAGCAGGGTAGGGGAAGTTCAGGCGTTAGAGTTGTTGATATTCAAGCTCCAGATTATGTAATAGGAATTGACCGAATAGCCAGCAATAAAGAAAACGAATAATCTTTAAGAGACTGTTCAATAAGTTAAGTTTATAATAACGGAACTTTTTGACAGTCTTTTTTTTATTTAAATTTGATTTTGACCTGTAAGTTATCCACAGTTGTATTATGTTTAGTTTTTACTTCCTTAAAGCAAATTTTTAATTTAATTCCTTATAATATATAGAATTATCAGTAAAACCTAAATTTTTTTATAGTGAAGTTATCCACAGGATAGTAACTTTAAAACCAATCATCCTGTGGATAACTTATGGATAACTTTTACAAAAAAAACATCTGGAAAAATAAAATTAACGTAATTCCTTATAATACAAAGAATTACATTACACAATAAATTGTTTATGATTTTTTCCCTTATGTTTAAATCTTGTGGATAACTTTATAAGTAAATGATAAGTCAATTTTATAAAATCTGCAGTTTTTGTAATCAGTTTAGTATTTCTGTCTGCGGTTTTTCTGCCTGAAATGTGAAGTATTTATATTTTCATAAATGTTTTAGTTTTTAACACAGAATGTTTTCTCAACTCTCTTTGAATTTTAGTAACAACGTTCTGTTTGTGTTTCATGTGAAACATACAGCTTTGAAATATTTTTTTTTGAATGCAGTTTTATTTCAATGAAAAAAAATTAACTGTTTCAAATTGTTTCATGTGAAACAGTTGTAAGAACATTTCTTAAAGTTGATTTTTTGAAGCTGGAAATTGAAAAGAGTTTTCTGTTTTAGTATGAATCATTTCTAATCTGTGTGGCTTGCTTTAAGAATGTTTAAATCTCCTAAAGAAAAGGTGATTGTAAAACGAATTTGTTTCACGTAAAACATTATATAATTCTTTTCATAAGGAATATTGTTTGAGATGAGCTTTCCAAGTTAACGTTTAAGTTTTACAGAAAAATCTGCTGCAGAAAGAAGTAAATGTTCCTCATTAAATATTTTCTAAAATGTTAATTAAAATTGGCAAAAAACTATACTTCAGAAATCAAAATGATTTTTCTCTTAAAATTGAAATGTTCAGCATTAAACGTTTTCTAGGATGAACTTTTTGCTAAAGCAGCATGTTTTAAAAGCTGTTTATAGAATTATTGTTTCACGTAAAACATTATATAATTTTTTTTTAAGAATATTATGTTAGATGCACCTTTCTATTTATCATTTAAGTTTTATAGATAAATCTGCTGCAGAAGGAAGTATCATGCGTTAAATATTTTCTAAACTGTTATTTAAATTCGGCAGAAAACTATGCTGTGGAAAGAAAAATAGTTTTCTCATAAAGAGTAAATTGTTCCACATGAAACATTTTTAAGACGTTATTTTTGTTTTCGAGAAAAGTTTTAGTTATAAAACTAAACAATTTTTCATGAAACTTTTGTGTTGTAAGGATTAACTAAAGATTAGATTTTTGATTTGAAAATAAGAGTGTGCCGGTAATGTTTCCAAAAAGTGCATTTTGGTGCTGAAATTTTGTGTTACATTTGCACTTATGGAAAGACAGTTAAAGATATTTTCTCATAACTTTTGAACCTCTTTGTGAAGTCCATAATTCTCTTCGTTTAGCAGGAATTGTAGAAATATCATCTTCTGTAAAACCAAATTTTTCAAACCAGTCAGAAGTTTGAGTTGTAAGAAGAAATACACTTTTTGCTTCACGTGAAACAGCTTTATCAATAAGGCATTGAATTAGTTTTGGACCAATTCCAATGTGAGAATAATTCTTGTCAACAGTAACGCCGGCTATTTCCATCTGATTGTCTTCATAAGGAATTAAAGATGCACAAGCTCTTATGGCGCCGTCTAATTCGTATACAATATAATGCTGATATTGAGAACTGAAACTTTCTTTTGTTCTTGGAAGAAGAATTCCTTTGTCAACAAAAGGCTGCATTAAACTAATGACTGTTCCAATATCGTCGTAAGTCATAGGACGTATTTTTCCATAGTTATTACTGTAGATCATTGTGCCTGAACCAAAGTCGCTGAATATTTCACATGGAACACTTCCATTTACAGAACCATTCAAAATGTGAACACGAGTAACACCTTCTTTGCAGGCATCTTTTGCAAGATTAAGAAGAGAAATAATTTTGTAAACTAACGAACGGTAGTTTACGTTTTCTATAATTGATTTGTTTTCTTTCAGGAAGTCATCAACTTCTTCAAGATTCATTGCAGGAATAGTATTTTCTAAAGAACGACCGATTGTTTCTGGAATAATAAAACTATCGGTTGTTATTTTTGCATTAGGAACAAGGAAAAACAATTTGTCAGCTTTTAAGTGAACGGCAATTTGCTTAGAAAGTTCTATTGAAGATATGTTGTAAGGTTTTCCTGTAAGACTCCATCCAATGCATGGAAAAATCGGAATGAAACCATTATCCAAAACAGTTTTTATGGAATCAGTCTGGAGTTTATCAATTTCTCCGCTTGTGCCATAATCAAATCCGTCTATAATACCTTTGCTTCTTGCTCTAACCCAGTTACCAATAACGGCAGTTTTCTTTTCACCTGCAAGTGCTGTCATAATTTGATTTGAAACATCAAATGCAGCCATTTTTATAAGAGGCATTGCTTCCGGAGACGTAATGCGACTGTTGTTGTGAATAGTCCATTTTAGATTTGCATCTGTAAGAACTTGATCAATTCTTTTACTTGCTCCAGGAACAACAATCACTTTTAAGCCAACTTCATGAATAAGGCAAATGTCTTTTATGTGGCTGAGAAAAATATTTGAGTCTAATAATTCTTCATCAATATAGATAACAACCAGTGCATCTTTAAATCTTTCAATGTAACGGATTACGTCGCGAATACGTTCTGCTTTTTCTGAAACAATACTGTCTGCCATAATGAAAGTATTACGAAGTAAAAAAGATGTGTCAAGTTTTGTTTAGTTTTAATTTTTGAAATGAACTGAATAAAAAAAAGCTGCAATTAAACACTGCAGCTTATTCTTGTTTTAGTAAAATTTTCAATCAAACTTTAATCAGAAAGAATAGATTCAATTGCATTTAATTCATCTTCAGTAAAGTCTAAATGCTGAATTATTTTTACGTTTTCTTCAATTTGTTCAGGCGTATGTGCACCAATTAAAACTGAAGTAACACGATTTTTCCTTAAGTTCCAGCAAAGAGCCATTTGTGAAAGAGTTTGATTTCTTGACTCAGCAATTTCGTTCAGCTTTTTTGCTTTTGAAATTTTTTCTTTTGTAATAAATTCTTTCTTTAAGAAAACACCTCTTGTTGCTCTGGAATTTTCCGGAATACCGTTAAAGTATTTTGTAGAAAGTATTCCTTGTGCAAGCGGACTAAATGTAATTGAACCGGCACCGGCGTTTTCAAGTGCATCAAGAAGTTTGTCGTCTTCGCTCCATCGGTCAAACATATTGTAACGGAATTGATTTATCAAAAGAGGCGTATTGTTTGCTTTCAATATTGCTGCTGCTTTTAAAGAAGACTCTGCATTGTAATTTGAAATACCGGCGTATAAAGCTTTTCCTGATTTAATGGAATCGGAAAGTGCAGACATTGATTCTTCTAAAGGCGTTTGTGAATCAGGACGATGGTGATAAAAAATATCAACGTAATCAAGTTTCATTCGCTTTAAACTTTGATTTAAACTGGCAATTAAATACTTTCTTGAACCGTTGTCACCGTATGGACCTTCCCACATTTTGTAACCGGCTTTAGTTGAAATGATAAGTTCATCTCTGTAAGATTTTAATTCCTGACTGATAATCCGTCCGAAATTTTCTTCAGCACTTCCAGGTTCAGGACCGTAATTGTTTGCCAAATCAAAGTGAGTAATTCCTAAATCAAATGCTTTAAATATCATTTTTTTCTGATTTTCAAAGTCATCGATTGAGCCGAAATTGTGCCATAAACCAAGTGAAATTCTTGGCAGTTTAAGTCCGCTATTTCCACAACGCTGATATTCCATTGTTCCTTCATAACGGTTTGGGTTTGCAAGATAATTGTTCATGAGTTGATTGTAAGGCTGATTTTTTGTTTATGCAAGTTTAATGATTTTCTAATTGAGAGTATGCTTCAAATTCAGTAAAATGAAATATTATGGAACAGTATAAGAAAGATTTTATTGATTTTATGGTTGAATGTAAGGTTTTAAAGTTTGGTGATTTTACTTTGAAAAGCGGAAGAAAGTCTCCGTTTTTTATGAATGCTGGTTCTTATGTAACTGGAAGTCAGCTGGCTAAACTTGGAGAATTTTACGCACACGCTATTCATGAGAATTTTGGTGATGATTTTGATGTTCTTTTTGGACCAGCTTATAAAGGCATTCCTTTAAGTGTTGCAACTTGCATTGCTTATTCAAAATTATATGGAAAAGAAATTAAATATTGCGCTGATAGAAAGGAAACTAAAGATCACGGTGCAGATAAGGGTACACTTTTAGGGTACAGTTTAAAAGATGGTGACAGAGTTGTTATTATTGAAGATGTAACTACTTCCGGAAAATCTATTGAAGAAACTTACCCAAAAATTAAAGCTCAGGAAACAGTTGCCGGCGGAATTAAAATTGTTGGTGAAATAGTTAGTTTAAATCGTATGGAAAAAGCTGCTGACAGTGACAAATCTGCACTTGACGTTATTAGCGAAAAGTACGGTTTTCCTGCAAAAGCCATTGTTTCTATGAAAGAAGTTGTTGATGCTTTGTATGTTCCTGGAAAAGATGGCGTTATAACAGATGATTTGAAAAAGCAGATTGATTCTTATTACGAAGAATGGGGTTGTAAATAATTGATTTGTAAAGAAAAACACTTTCTTTTTTTCAGTAATGTAAAATCTGTACTCGTAAACAGTTTGCTTTTGGGTACAGTTTTTATGGTTACAGTTTTTTCTGGCTGTAAAAAGAAGGATACAGATATTGATGTTGCAAAAAGAATTGTTTGCTTAAGTCCGAGCAGCGGAGAAATAATTTGTGCTGTTGGCGGCGAAGATAAAATTGTTGCACGAACTGATTTTTGCGACTTTCCAAGCGTAATGAACAAGTTTCCCAGCGTTGGCGGCTTTTCTGGAGAGACAATCAGTTTGGAAGCAATTCTTTCTTTTAAGCCTGATTTTGTTTACGGAAGTTCCGGTGCTCACGAAATGTTAAGTGAAAGTTTAAGTTCTTACGGCATAAAAGTGTTTCTTTCTGATTGCAGCAGTTTAGACAGTCTTTATGAAGAAATTGAGTATATAGGAAAGGTTACAGATTGTTCTAAAAGGGCACAGATTTTTATAGGTGAAATGAAGCGTTCCATTGAAATGGATACAGATATAAAGGATACAGCTGATAAAAAAGTTAAAGTGTTTTATGAACTTTGGAATGAACCGTTTATTAGCGTGGGAAATTCTTCGTTTATAAATGACATTATAGAAAAATCCGGCTGTTACAATATTTTTTCTGACATAAAGGAAGGTTATCCTGAAGTTAGCGAAGAATCTATTCTGGAAAGAAACCCTGACATTATAATTTTACCGAATGATAATGGGTACAGTTTAGACAATATATATAGAAGAAAAAGCTGGCAGAATATTAATGCCGTTAAAAACAAAAGAATTCTTCAAGTAGATGGAAACGTTTTTAACAGGCCTGGACCAAGAGTTGTAGATGCAGTTCTTGAATTAAGGCAGTTTGCTTTTGGAAAATAAGGACGTTATATGAAATCGCAGTTGACTACACTTTGCTATATAGAGCAGGACGACAAGTATCTGCTTCTTCATAGAGTAAAGAAAAAGAATGATATAAACGAAAATAAGTGGATTGGTGTTGGCGGTCATTTTGAAGCCGGTGAAAGTCCTGATGAATGTTTGTTGCGTGAAGTTTTTGAAGAAACAGGTCTTACGCTGAATTCTTATAAGTTTAGGGGAATTGTAACGTTTCTTTCTGATGATGATCCTGCTGAATATATGTGCCTTTATACTTCTGATTCTTTTTCAGGAACTATAAAAACTTGCGACGAAGGCACTTTAGAATGGATTAAAAAAGAAGATTTTCTTTCTCTGGAACATTGGGAAGGTGACGTTATATTTTTAAAGCTTTTGCAAAATCCGCTGCAGCCATTTTTTTCCCTTAAACTTGTGTATAAGAATAAAAAGCTGGAAAAGGCTGTTTTAGACAATAAAGTGCTGGATTTATAATCAGTGTAGGCTAACGAACGGTAATAAGTTTAAACTTCCGGCTGGTTGTAATTCTAAATTAAACAGACTAACGATTGTTAGTTTTTTTTTATTTATCTTATGGAGAGTTAATTTTTTATGAAACTGAAAAATTTTTACAGTACGCTTTTTAAAATTGCAGTACCGATTATTCTGCAGAATTTATTGCAAACGTTTGTAAATATTCTTGATACAGTAATGATTGGTCAGCTTGGAGAAGCAAAGATTGCAGCTGTAGGTCTTGGAAACCAGGTGTTCTTTTTACTGAATATGATGCTTTTTGGAATTTCCAGCGGAGGCTCAATATTTTTTGCTCAGTTGTGGGGAAAGAAAGATATTAACGGCATCAGGAAAACTCTTGGCATAACGCTTTCTTTTTCATTAGTTTTATCGCTGCTGTTTACTTTAGGCACACAAATTTGTCCTGGCTTTTTAATGAGCTTCTATTCTAAAGAGAAAGACATTATTGCTTTAGGAGAAGAGTATTTGCGTGTAGCAGGTTTCAGTTATCCGCTTATGGCAATAAGTTTTGCTTATCAGATTGCGTTCAGGGCAACGGGTCATGTTGTTCTTCCTACAGTAAGTACAGCAGCAGCTTTTTCAGTAAATGCTGTTTTTAATTACCTTTTTATTTTTGGATTTCACATCAGCCTGCCGTTTTTTGATTTAAACATTCCGGCTTTTGGAATTAAAGGCGCTGCTCTTGCTACTGTTGTTGCCAGAATTGTAGAGTTCATCATTGTAATTGGATATTCTTACTTCAAAAGATTTGAATCTTGCGGAAAACTTCGTGAATTATTCAGTTTTTCTAAAGATTCAGTTGGGCGTTATTTAAAAATTGCATTGCCGGTTATTTTAAATGAATCACTTTGGGGCTTTGGCATTACAACTCAAAACTCTATTTTTGCTCATGCAGGTCAGGATGTTATTGCAACTTTTAACATTACAGGCACAGTTTCTCAGTTAACGTGGGTTTTCTTTATTGGAGTTGGAAATGCAGCTGGAATTATCATCGGACAGAAAATTGGAGAAGGAAATGATTCTCTTGCAAGAAAATATGCATTCAGGTTTGCATGGTTTATGCCGGTTTGTGCAGTTATTATTGCTCAGCTTTTAATTCCTTTGTCATTCCTTTTGCCTTATTTGTTTAACGTAAAGCCTTCTACAATTCAGCAGGCAAAATATATGCTTTACATTCTGATTTGTCTTTATCCGTTTATGGCTTTTAATATGTGCTACATTGTTGGAATTTGTCGTGCTGGCGGCGATACAGTTTATTCTGCTGTAAACGATTTGATTTGGATGTGGTGCATTGGAATTCCACTTGGTTGTCTGGCAGCATTTTATTTTAAACAGCCGGCTTGGGTTATTTATATTGCAATTCAGATTGAGCAGATTTTAAAATTCTTTGCAGGTGTTTTAAGGTTAAAGTCAGGAAAGTGGCTTCATAATGTTACTTAATGTTCTGCAATATGTACAATATTTTACAAATCCAGTATAATGCGGTTTCAGTATGGAAAATTCTACTAAAGCGCTTTTAGTCCTCGCTAATGGGCTTGTTTTTGAAGGTAAAAGTTTTGGTGCTTCTGGAGTTGTTGTTGGAGAAGCAGTATTTACAACCGGAATGAATGGTTATTTGGAAACTTTAACTGATCCAAGTTATTACGGTCAGATTGTAACCCAGACTTTTCCTCTTATTGGAAACTACGGAACTATTCCTAAAGATTATGAAAGCGGCAAGTGTAATTTAAAAGGTTACATTGTACGTTCCTGGTGTGAAGCTCCGTCTAATTTCCGCAGTGAAGGCGATTTAGATTCTTACTTAAAAGCACAGAATATTATAGGGCTTTACGACATTGACACAAGGGCTTTGACAAAAGTTCTGCGTGAAGTTGGTGTAATGAACGGCATGATTGTAAGCGGCAACAGTGATGATGCTAAAGAGATTTATGCTGCCCTTAAAAATGAAGAAAAAAAAGCTAAGCTTCTTAAAAAAATAAAGGCATTTAAAATAGTTAATGCAGTTGTTTCTGTTACAGGAAGTGCAAGTGCAGTTGAAGAAAGTGCTGATGTTGTGTTTACGGAAAGTGCAAAGTATAGATTTGTCCCTGTAAAAGCAGACGGTACAAAAGTTAACGATCCAGATGCTGCAATGCGTGACGGTAAAGGCAAAAAAGTTGTACTGTGGGATTTTGGTGCAAAGGCAAATATTCGCCGTGAACTTTTAAAGCGTGGACTTGATGTTGTTACAGTTTCATCAACTACAACAGCAAAGGAGATTCTTGCATTAAATCCTGATGGAATTATGCTTAGCAACGGACCAGGCGATCCTGCTGAAAATGTTGAAATCATTTCTGAAATCAAAAAACTGATTAAATCTAAAGTGCCGATTTTTGGCATTTGTCTTGGACATCAGCTTCTGGCGCTTGCAAACGGTGCTGAAACTACAAAATTAAAGTACGGACATCGTGGTGCAAATCAGCCTGTAAAATATCTGGCTAACGGAAGGGTTTACATTTCTTCACAAAATCATGGTTATGCCGTAAAAAATGAATCTTTGCCAAAAGGTGCTGTGCTTAGCTTTGTAAACACAAACGATGGAACTTGCGAAGGCATTACTTACACAAAATTTCCTGGCTTTAGCGTTCAGTTTCATCCGGAAGCTTGTTCTGGTCCTTTAGACACAAGTTTCTTATTTGATGAATTCGTAAAGCTTATAAATAACCACGAATACTTTAAGGATTTTACTGCATCTTTTGAAAGAGTAGACGCAATTAAATTTTTTGCATCTACTATCAAAAAGACTTCAGCAAAACGTAAAGTAAAGTAAATTAAAACTTTCTTATTGTGCAGGTTTTGTTTGTGTTGTTTGTTCTTTTGTTAAGTTTTACTGAATTTAAAGGAACACAATAAGAGTAAGCATAAAGTTTTGTGCTTAAAGAAGCAAAGTCGCAGTCGGAATTAGTAAGGGCTTCTTGAATTTCAGAAATTGTGTCTGAGTCTAAGCCTGCATTAATTCCGCCGAAAGTTGAACTTGTCCAGTAGAAGTTTGAACTTGAAATTTGTTCTGCACCAGCTTTTTTAAGACTTGAATTTATTGCATCAAGATTTTCGTAAATGCAGTAGAATTCACTTAGAGTTGGAAGGTACCAGTTTTCTTTAATTGAGTCAGCTAAATTGTATTTTTCTCCATAAGAAAGGCAGAAATTAAATGCCTGATATTTTTCCTTTTCTGAAGCTACTTTCGGTGATGTTAATGATGAGCCGGAAGTTTCGTAATCAGTTATTAAAGATGACCATGATGTGCTTCCGTCTGTTGTTCCTGATAATGTGTAGATGCTGTTTTCGTCTACGCCTTCAATTTTGCAGTTTAAACTTTCGGTTTCGTTGCTGCAGCCGAATGTATCTGCAGAAGCCCAGTTTAATGAAGAACCTTGAACCGTTCCCAGACCAAGCGGTGCGGTTGAGTTGTCTTCATCAGCAGTGCGGAAAATAATTGCAACAGCCGTAAGCCCTTTAATGAAATTTTCCGGAGAAACGTACGAACCGTCTTCAAGAACAATGTCGCCTGTTTCAGCGGTAGTTTTAGTTGTAACTGTTGATTTTGCAATCCAATTTGCTGTTAAAGTCAAGTTGTCTGTTACTTTAAAATTATCTGCAACTGTTAAAACTTCACTGTTCTGGTTAAGAGACCATCCTCCAAAGTAGTAAGTGTCGTTTACATCAGCGTAAATTACAGGAAGTTGTTCTGCAGAAAGTGGAGTTTCGTCGCTTACAGTTTTTGAGCTGACTGTTGATGATGAATATTCAGCGTCGATTTGGTAAGTGATTGTGTGTGTCTTGTTGCGGTAATATGCAATGTATGTTTTGTCTTCTGCAGGGAAAATTGAAGAAACTTGGGAATTAGTTTTTATTTTGTCATCAAAAGAGCCGGAATTGTAATCTGACTCTTCAACCCAGCCAATGAAATTCTGTTCATCTGTGTTTTCAGGCTGATGAAGTTTAAATTCTGATTGTAAAAAAGTGCGTCCGTAATATCCTTCAAAAACCTGATTTGTATTTTCTTCAGAGTCTTCTGCAGACAGTTTAAATTTAAGCGTTACTTTGTTTCTTGAATAAAAAGCGTTTACAATGGAATCTTTTTGAGTAATACCTTCCAGATAAAATCCGTATAAATTTGATGCATCGCTTTCAGAAAGCAATGTTCTGAAATAATCAAGGTTTTCTATTGCTGTGTGGTAAGGCGAAACTATTTTAGTGCTTTGGAAATTGTATTTTGACAAATCATCTTTTGACTGTGAGTAAAGCCTTACTTGAGAAAATCCGCCGGTTGTTTCTTCTAAAAGAGAAGGTTTTGTAACTAACGAATAATCTAAATCAGAACTTTCCGAAGAAGATGAATCTGTTGAACATGATGCTGAAATTCCTAAAACTAATGAAACAGAAATTATAAAAAGTAGTGCTTTAATTTTTTTCATAAAGACTCCATTGTTTGTTAAATTTCGCTGAAAATTCTAGCTGTATATTCAATTTTAAATTTTCCGTTGTTAAGAGTTGCAAGATTTATTCCGCAGTTTGGAATTTTTGTTTTTGCAAATTCCTGTACGGAACAGTTTGTCATAACTTTTAAAAGTCCTCGAACAACTCCGCCGTGACAGACAATCAGAATATTTTTTATTTGATTTTCCTGAGCAATACTTTGCTGTTCTTTTTCAAGTTCCTTTAAACTTTCGAGAAAAGATTCAATTCTTGAAAAAAAATGATTAAAGCTTTCTGCTCCAAGTTCGTCTTTGTATTCAATTGGATTTAGAAACCAGTTTTTTAAGTTGCAGAATTTTGGATTTGTCCTGAGTTCAGTGTAAGTTATTCCTTCTGCTTCTCCAAATACAAATTCTTTTATGCGCTCTTCGTGAATGATTCTGGCGCTGGAATGGCAGTTCATTATTTCAGCAGTTTTAGCAGCACGTATAAGCGGACTTGTGTAAATTAAATCAAATGAAATGTTATTCTGATAAAGCAAATCTGATGTTTTTTGCGCAAGGTCTATGCCGTTTTGATTTAAAGGAATGTCTGTTGAACCCTGAATACGCTGCTCTTTGTTCCATTCAGTTTCACCATGACGCATAAAGTAAATATTCATTTTTGTATACCACCACTGTTACTTGATTTTTAGAAGTGCCGTGTTTTCTTCATCAGTTTTCCGAAGAGTCTTCCGGAGAATTCTTTTCTACAAGCATTTCAGCGTCTTCTGTTCCCTGCTGGATTTTCCACTTACTGTAGTTTTCTGCAGGTGATTTTTTCTTGGGAAGCCAGCTGTAATTCTTGTTCAGATTGTGCTCTCTCATTTTAGTGTAATATTCCTGGTCGTCCATTTTATGCTTTCCTGTCAGTTTTATAGTGTCATATTGATTTTGTTATGCAAACAATTCTGTTGTCTTTAGCCATTGTGCTGTTGATGTTGCTTCGGCGTCAAGTTCACGGTCGTCTTCTACAAAAGCAGAAAGTTTCCTTACTTCATCATGAACTTTTTTTGTAAACGGAGAAAAATCATTTTTTCCTGCTAAATCTACGGCCTGCATTGCTGCTAAAAGATGTGTGGCAAACTGCAGGAACACTAAGTCTATTTGTTCAGCCCATTTTCTTGCGCTGATTGTTCCCATAGAAACTTTGTCCTGATTTAATGCTTCTGTTGGCTGGCTTGTAAGTGAAATTGGGAAACAGTAACTCATTACTTCTCCACGAATTGCACTTATTGTAATCTGTGCAGCTTTAAATCCTAACCGTAAACCTGCTCTTGGATGATCTGATGGAGTAAATGGAATTAAGTTTTCTGTTAATCCGTTGAATTTTCCGTCAATAATTACTTCAGCCTGTTTGTCGGATAAATCAGAAATGTTTGCAAGTGCAGTTCTCATATAATCACAGGCAGCGCAAATGTGTCCGCCGTAAAAATTGCCTGTGTTGTAAAGCCTTTGAGCTTCAATGTCTACAAGAGGATTGTCGTTTGCTGAATTAAGTTCTTCTGTAATCAAATCTCTGGCAAAACGCAAAGTGTCTCTGTAAACGCCGTTGATTTGAGGTGCACAGCGAATGGAATATCTGTCCTGGATTTTATTCTGCTGGGCAATAAAACTTTTTCCGTTTAAACTTTCAATCTGCGTTTTCAAAAAATCTTCGTACTTAAAGACACGTTTTGAATCTTTTATAATGTTGTAAATGTAAGATGCACTTTCGCATTGACCTTTGTGGTTTTTTATTTCACTTACTTTTGCTACAAAAGGCGTATCTTTTCCACGTGTAATTTCTGAAGTTACTGCTGTAAGGAAGTCTGAAATTTTTGCAAGACGTTCTGCCTTTTTCCAGGCAAGTGCTGCAACTGCTGTCATAACGCTTGTGCCGTTCATTAAGGCAAGACCTTCTTTTGCTTCTATTGGCAAGGGTTTGATGTTTTCTGCTTCAAATGCTTCTTTTGCCGGACATATTTTTCCTTTGTAGTAAACATTTCTTTCGCCCATAATTACGGCTGCTAAATAAGAAAGTGGTGTTAAATCTCCGGAAGCTCCTACTGAACCAAGCTGCGGTATTACAGGAATAATGTCTTTGTTTAAAAGCGTAACCATCATTTTGGCAAGTTCCGGTCTTATTGCTGAATGTCCGCCTTTTACGTTTCCGTTTAATCTTGCAAGTATAACTGCTCTTCCTGTTTCGTGATCAAACTTCGGGCCTAAACCAATTCCGTGGTATGTGCATATATCTCGCTGAAGTTCACCTGCTTTGTCTACGCTAATCTGATTGTGGCAGCTGTCTCCGAAATCTGTTGTAACGCCGTAAGTTGGAACTCCTGTGGCAATGTAGTCTTCAAGAAATTTCCGTGATTTTTCAAGTGTTTCCCAAAAAGATTTATCTTCCGGCAAAGTTACTTCTTCGTTTTTATAAGCAACATCACATACGTCTTCTATTGTTAAGTCCTGGCCTTTTACAGTTTTCATTTTTCCCCCTTTGTTAGTGGGATATTTTAACGGAATATTTGCTTTTGTGGTAGTACGGTTTTGCTTACAGGAATGGCACTTGTACTTGCGGAAAACCGCATCTTGTTTGAAAAAAGCATTGTATAAAGTGTTTTTTTACTATATACTTTATTTTCAATATGAAGCACGTAACTAATTGCAATTTGATTAAACATATTCTTTGCTCTAATGGTGGTGCTATTGTTTTTTTTGTGGAAATGTTGACTGAATTCGTTTTTGCGGGTTCAGTTTTTTTTTGCAAAATAAATTAAAACGTTATAAAAATTCGGGAGAAATATTATGCCTTTAAATCCGGAAATTCATAAGGTTATGGTGATTGGTTCTGGTCCTATCATTATTGGTCAGGCTGCAGAGTTTGACTATGCTGGTTCACAGGCTTGCAAAGCGTTAAAAGAGCAGGGACTTGAAGTTGTTCTTGTTAACTCAAATCCTGCAACTTTAATGACAGATCATGCAATGGCAGACCATATTTACATAGAACCGCTTATTCCGGAAACAATTCAGCGCATTATTGAAAAAGAAAAGCCGGATTCAATTTTATCATCATTAGGCGGACAAACTGGCTTAACACTTTGCATGGAACTTGAAAAGAGCGGATTTTTGAAAGAACACAATGTCCGTCTTCTTGGAGCAAAACCTGAAACAATCGACAAAGCTGAAGACCGTCAGATGTTCAAAGATACAATGGAATCTATAGGCGAACCGTGTATTCCTTCAAAAGTTGTAACTGATTACGAAGATGCACTTGATTTCGTAAAGAATAAAATCGGATTTCCTGCAATCATTCGTCCTGCATTTACTTTAGGCGGAACTGGCGGCGGCATTGCTTACAACGAAGCTGAATTTGACGAAATAGCACATAACGGTTTGCATCGTTCTCCAATACATCAAATCCTTGTAGAAAAATGCATTTCAGGCTGGAAAGAAATAGAGTTTGAAGTAGTTCGTGACAGTGCGGGAAACGTTATAACTGTCTGTTCAATGGAAAACTTTGATCCAGTTGGTGTTCATACAGGCGATTCTATCGTTATAGCTCCGGCAGTTACTTTAAGTGACAAAGAATATCAGATGCTTCGTACAGCATCACTTAATATAATTTCATCTTTAGGAATGGAAGGCGGATGTAACTGTCAGTTTGCGCTTAACCCTGATTCTTTTGAGTATGCTGTTATTGAAGTAAATCCGCGTGTAAGCCGTTCTTCAGCATTAGCTTCAAAAGCAACAGGTTATCCTATTGCAAAAGTTGCAACTTTAATTGCCATTGGTTATACACTTGATGAAATTCCTAACGCTGTTACAAAAAAGACTGCAGCTTGCTTTGAGCCTGTTCTTGATTACGTTGTAGTAAAAATGCCGAAATTTCCGTTTGACAAATTCGTTTATGCAGCAAGAAAACTTGGCACTCAAATGAAAGCAACTGGCGAAGTAATGGCTATCGGTGAAAATTTTGAAATGGCTATTATGAAAGCCGCTCGTGGTGCAGAAATTGGTGTAAGCAGTTTAAATCTTCCTGTTTTTGAAGAAGAAAGTGACGAAAATATTAAGCGCCGTGTAGGAGAATGTACAGACCAGAGATTGTTTGCAATTTTCCAGGCAATTAAACGCAGCATTATGACTATAGAAGAAATTCATGATGTTACAAAAATTGACGTATGGTTCCTTGCTCATTTGAAAAACCTTGCTGATATGGAAAAGCAGCTTGCTGAAATAAAACAGTCTGAAGGAAAAATTCAGCTTACTCCAGAATTGTATAAGGCAGCAAAAAATTACGGCTATCCAGACAAAGTAATTGAACAGCTTTCTGGTGTAAAAATTCCAGGTTCAGGCGGAATCATAAAAGATGCAAAACAGGCAGCAAAACTTGTTAAGCAGGGAAAACTTGCTCATATTCCGTCTACTTACAAAATGGTTGATACTTGTGCCGGTGAATTTAACGCAGAAACTCCTTATTTCTACGGCGGATACAATCAGGCAAATGAAGCAGAAGAATTCCTTGAGCTTAGAAACAAAAAAGGCAAAAAGTCGTCAAAAGGAACAATCATTGTTCTTGGTTCAGGTCCAATCAGAATTGGTCAGGGAATTGAATTTGATTATGCAAGCGTTCAGTGCGTATGGTCACTTAAAAAGCTTGGTTATGATGTAGTTACAATCAACAACAATCCGGAAACAGTTTCCACAGACTTTGACACTTCAGACAGACTTTACTTTGAACCTCTTACGCCTGAAGATGTAATGAGCGTTATTAACACAGAAAAGCCTCTTGGTGTTGTAGTTGCATTTGGCGGACAGACAGCCATTAAACTTGCAAATTTCCTTGACGAACAGGGAATTCCTATTCTTGGAACAAGCGCTGATGCAATTGACCTTGCCGAAGACAGAGAGCGTTTTGAAGAACTTTGCGAACGTCTGCACATTAACAGGCCAAAAGGTCTTACTATTTTTACAGAAAAAGAAGCTCTTGAAGCAACAAAAATACTTGGATATCCGGTTTTGCTTAGACCAAGTTACGTTCTTGGCGGACAGAATATGATTATTGCCTTTAACGATGATGATGTTAAAGAGTATATGAAAATAATTCTGGCACAAGGAATAAAAAATCCGGTTCTTATAGATCAGTATATGATGGGAACTGAACTTGAAGTTGATGCAATTTGTGACGGAAAAGACATTCTTATTCCAGGCATTATGGAGCACGTTGAAAGAACAGGTATTCATTCAGGCGACTCTATTGCAGTTTACCCAAGCTGGAACTTAAACGATATTCTTCGCGAAAAGATTATAAATCAGTCTCGTGAACTTGCACTTGCTTTGGGAACAAAAGGTCTCGTAAACATTCAGTATCTTATTTACAACAATGATTTGTACATTATTGAAGTAAATCCTCGCTCAAGCCGAACTGTTCCTTACATCAGCAAAGTTACAGGCGTTCCAATGGTTGAACTTGCAGTCAGGGCAATGCTTGGTGAAAAGTTAAGCAGTTTTGGCTTTGGTACAGGACTTTACCGTTTGCCGCCATATTTTGCAGTAAAAGTTCCGGTGTTCAGTTTCGAAAAGCTTATGGACGTTGATACGCATCTTGGACCGGAAATGAAATCAACTGGTGAAGTTCTTGGAATTGCATCTACAATGGAAGAAGCTGTTTTTAAAGGACTGATTGGTGCTGGCTACAATATGAAGCGTTCTGGCGGAGTACTTTTCAGTGTTCGTAAAACAGACAGATTTGAACTTCCGGACTTAGCACGAAAATTCTACGATATGGGCTTTAAGCTTTACGCCACAGAAGGTAACGCTGAAACTTTACGTGACTTTGGAATGGAAGTAGAAGTTGTAAATAAAATCCACGAAAATCCAAACGACAACCTTTTAACTCTTCTTGATTCAGGAAAAATTGATTACGTAATTTCAACTTCAGCAAAAGGCAGAGATCCTAGAGCCGACTCTGTTAAAATGCGCCGTCACGCTGTAGAAAGAGACATTCCTTGTTTAACTGCAATTGATACAGCAAACGCAATAGCTAACTGCCTTAAGTCAAAGTATTCAGCAGAAAACGTTGGTCTTGTTGACATAAACCAGCTTTCTGATACAAAACAGAAAATCAGCTTCTGCAAAATGGATTCAACAGGAAACGACTTTATTGTTATCAATGGAATTAATCAGGAAATTCCAAATCCTGCAGGTCTTGCTGTTCGCCTTTGTGACAGACACAACGGTGGAATTGGTGCAGACTCGCTTGTTTTAATAGAAAGTTCAACTGCAGCTGATGCAAAAATGCGTTTCTTTAACCTTGATGGTACTGAAGGAAAAATGGCTGGAAATGCAATCCGCTGTGTCGGCAAATATCTGTACGACAACAATATCAATTCTATTCAGACAAAGTACGGCAAAAAAACGGACAACACTGAAACAATTACAATTGAAACTGAAAGCGGCATAAAAACTCTTGTTTTGTACAAGCAAAACGGAAAAGTTACATCTGTTACAGTTGATATGGGCGCTCCAACTTTTACTCCAGAATCATTGCCTACAACACTTAAACCTGTAAAACTTGAATTAAAAGGCAAAGGTTTGCCGAAAGAAGCTATTGTAAATCAGACTTTAAAAGTTGAAAGTGAATCTTACAAAGTTACTTGCGTTGGAATGGGAAATCCTCATGCCGTAATTTTTAGCAAATTTGTTGATAAGGAACCGCTTCATGTAGTTGGTCCAAAAATTGAATTCCATAAAGCTTTCCCTCAAAGAACGAACACTGAATTTGTTCGTGTAGTTGGTCCGAATGAACTTAAAATGCGTACTTGGGAAAGAAGTAACGGCGAAACTTTAGCCTGCGGAACTGGAGCTTGTGCTGCTGCCGTAGCTGCAGTGTTAAACGGATTGTGTCCTGTAAATCAGAATATAACCGTAAAAGTAAGGGGCGGAACTCTTATGGTAAAATACACTGGTGAAACTGTTTACTTAACCGGAAATACAAGTCTTTGCTTTGAAGGTTCAGTAGAAATCTAAAATAAAGAAAAGTCTTGTCATGCTGAAATGCAGCAGCATGGCATTACTTTTCGGGCAGCCTCTTTTTCTTGTAAGAACAGCTTTTCTTTTTGTTTCTTTATTAATAATACTATGTTATAATTTAAAAATGAAAAGCTTAAAAAATTATAATCCAATTAAATTTCTTGATGAATTTCGTGGAAAAGACTTTACTGGAGAATGGCCGACTCTTCCCGAAATATTTAGCATTACTGTAAAAAGATTCGGTGAGCGGAATGCATTTACAGACTGGGACACAGAAGATTTTTCAAAACGAACGTATACATACAATCAGGTAAAAAATCAGATAATTCAGCTTGCAAAATGGTTTGTTGAAAATGGCATAAAAAAAGGCGACAGAATTGCTGTTACGGGAAAAAATTCGCCTGAATGGGCAACTGTTTATCTGGCAGCTTTATTTGCAGGAGCAATAATCTGTCCTATTGATTATGCACTTCACGAACATGAAGTTGAAAATCTTTTGGCAACTGCTGAACCGAAATTCCTTTTTGCTGACAGAGAAAAATTCGAATACTTTTCAAATAAAAAAAATAAGTTTGAACTTTACGCATTAAATCGTCTTGATGCAGAAAAATACGTTTATACATTGAATTCAAAAAGCAATGTTGAACTGAATCAAAGGCCGGAAGAAAACGATACTGCTGCAATTCTCTTTACAAGCGGAACAACAGGCAATCCAAAAGGCGTAATGTTAAGCCATAAAAATCTTGTAAGCGATGCATTTATTGCCCAGTACAATATGATTATTGACCATAACGATGTTTTTTATGCTTTGCTGCCAATTCATCATGCTTATACAATGCTTGCTGTTTTTATAGAAAGTATTTGTGTTGGCGCAGAAATTGTATTCGGAAAAAGTCTTGCTGTTTCAAAGTTAATGAAAGAGCTTAAAGAAGGAAAAATAACAATGCTTCTTGGAGTTCCAATGCTGTTTAACAAACTTGCTGACGGAATTCAAAAAGGAATAGCTGCTAAGGGAAAATTTGTTTCAGGTCTTATAAACTGCATGGCAAATATTTCTTATGGCGTAAAAAAAGTGTTTAAAGTCAACATAGGACATTTTCTGTTTAATTCAGTTTTAAAGCAGGCAAACATCAATACAATCAGAATTGCAATTTGTGGCGGCGGACCTTTGGCAAAAAGCGTGTTTAGATTTTTTAATCAGATGGGAATTGATTTTGTTCAAGGTTACGGATTAACTGAAACTTCACCGATTATTGCATTAAATCCAATTCAGCATTTTAAAATTCAAAGCGTAGGCAAATATTTTAAAGGTCACATGGAAATGAAAGTTCTTGAGCCTAATGAAGACGGCGTTGGTGAAATCTGTGTAAAAGGACCTATGGTTATGCAGGGTTACTACAAAATGCCTGAAGAAACAGCAAAAATGTTTACACCGGACGGCTGGTTTAAAACAGGTGATCTTGGCTGGCTTGATAACGAAGATTATCTTATGTTAAGCGGCCGCTGCAAAAATATGATTGTAACTGCAGGCGGAAAAAATGTTTATCCTGAAGAAATAGAAGATGCATTCCAGCTTGAAAAAGGAATTCAGCAGATAACTGTTCAAGGTTACATTGAAAACGAAGAAACAAAGTCTGAAGCACTGGAAGCATTAGTTTACGTTAGCGATGAAATTTACGAAAATTTAAAAGTTCAGCGTTCGGATTATTCTGTAGAAACAAAATCGTTAATAAAGAATTACGTTCAGCAATCAGTTGATAGAGTTAATAAAACACTTTTGCCGTATCAGAGAATTTCCAGAATTAAGATTCTTGATGAACCTCTTGAAATGACAACAACTTTGAAAGTAAAGCGTAATTATAATAAGACATAATGCAACTTTTAAAAACTGTGTGTGTCTAAATAACAGAAGGCTAAAAGGAGAGGCTTTCTTAGGAGAAAAAACGTGAATACTCAAGTTGTGCCAATTTTTTTTGCGTGTGATGATAATTTTGTTAAATATACCCTTGTGTCTTTAACATCGATTATGGAAAACGCTTCAAAAGATTTTAATTATGAAGTTCATATTCTGAACACAAACATTAGCGAAAACATTAAGCAGGAAATCTTAAAACTTAATGATGATAATGGAAATTTCAAAATTGATTTTTCTGATGTAACAAAATACCTTGATTCTGTTGCAGATAAATTTCCTGTACGTGATTATTATTCTAAAACAACTTACTTTAGAATGTTTATTGCAGAAATGTATCCTGAATACGACAAGGCAATTTACATAGACAGCGACACAGTTGTTTTAGGCGATATTTCTGAGTTTTACAATCATGATTTGAAAGAATGTCTTGTTGGAGCTTGTAACGAACAGGCAATGCTTCAGGAAAAGCTTTACGGCGATTACGTTGAAATTGTAACTGGTGTAAACAGCAGGCTTTATTTTAACGCAGGACTTCTTCTGATTAACTGCAGGAAATTCCGTGAAGAAAAAATTCTTGAACAGTTTATTAAACTGCTTGACGTTTACAATTTTAGGGTTACACAGGACGAAGATTACCTTAACGTTCTTTGCAAAGACAGAGTTTTTTGGATAGACAACAGCTGGAATGTTGAGATTTTCGGAAAAATCAAATATCCGGAAGATAAAATCAATATGATTCACTATATGATGTGGAACAAGCCGTGGAAAGTAAAGGATTGTACGCTTTCAAAATACTTCTGGAAATACGCTGAAAAAACTGTTTTCTATAAAGACATACTTGCATTTGCAGATTCTTATACTGAAGAAGACAAAAAGCGTGATATGGCTCAGTTTGAAGGAATGAATGTTCTTGTTAACGAAGAAATAAACCGCAAGGATTCTTACTGGCAGCTTAAAATTAAAGACAGAAATCCAGAAAGAATGGCTATTGTTAAAAAAATTGAGCAGTACGAAAAAGAAGGTCGCTTTATAGAAGACGTTGAAGAAGATCCGCCTTCAAGAATGATTGAACCTGATGAAGTTGATTACGAGTGCAAAAAGCTTTCAAGTAAAATAAAGGCTTCATGGGCAGTTCGCTGTGCCAGAAAATTTGTCAACAAGATGATAAAAAACAATCAGTTTTGCATAAAAGAAATAATCGGTACGGAAAATCTTAAAAATCTTGAGTCAGGTGCTATTATGACATGCAACCATTTCAATGCATTTGACAGTTTTGCCGTTCATCTTGCATACGAAGCCGGCGCTGATACAAAAAAGCGGAAGTTTTTCCGTGTAATTCGTGAAGGAAACTTTACAAGCTATCCTGGTTTCTACGGATTTTTAATGCGCAATTGCAGGACTTTGCCTTTAAGTTCAAATCACAAAACAATGCACAATTTCTTAACTGGAATAGATAATATTCTTAGAAACGGTCATATTGTTCTTGTTTACCCTGAACAAAGTATGTGGTGGAATTACAGAAAGCCAAAACCTTTGCAGACCGGTGCGTTTAAATTTGCCGTAAAAAGTAAAGTTCCGGTTGTTCCTGTTTTTATAACAATGGAAAACAGCAGCACACTTGATACAGACGGATTTCCTGTTCAGGAATACACAATCCATATCAGCAAGCCTATTTATCCGAAAGAGGAAAAATCTTCTGCAGAAAATATTTCTTACCTTATGGATGAAAACTATAAAATCTGGAAGGAAATTTACGAAAAGTCTTACAAAACATCACTTAAATACACTTGTGATGTTCAGTAAGTAAAGTTGCGGCAGAGAATCAGTTGTTTCCCCAGCGTTCTCTGTCAGCTTTTTCTTTTTCAGAAAGTGAAACAGAAGAAGGCATATTTGTTTTTCTTTTAGGCTTTTCTTCCGAAGATGATTTTTTGCCGCCGAATTTAGGAAGCCATTTATCTTCAAAGTTTTTATCAATATGGAATTTTTCAATAAGCTTTGTAGAGATTTTTGTGTAAAAAATAAAGTGAAGTATTATTCCGGCAATAAGGCAGATAAAAAGTGACATTCCGTAAGCGTTATGAGGCGGCTGAATGTTAAAAATAAAATGCAGCGAAAGATAGCACAATGCAACTAAAATTCCAATCAATAAAATAAGTGAAATGAGATTTGCTGCAGTAGAAATTAAAACGAAAAGTATAGTGTAAAGTTTTTTGTTCAATTTAGCGCTCCTGAATATTGCAAGTTAATTAGCAGAAGATTCGTCTTTTTCAGCCTGATTTTCTACTTTGCCTTTAGACTGAAAAATAAAGGATATGAGGAACAGAATTCCGCAGACTACAACTGCACAATCTGCAACGTTAAATGTAGGCCAGTATTCCATTCCGAAAATTCCGAAGAAATAGCATGAAATAAAATCAACAACGCCATCAGGACGGAAAAGTCTGTCTATAATATTTCCAATTCCTCCGCCAAGAATTCCGCAGATAACCCAGCGCTGAAAATTAGTAAATTCATTTCCCTTAAACATAAAAAAATAAATAAGAACAATAATAATTAAAGGAATTATTCCAAGAATAAGGCTTCTTGCTGTATCTGGAAGTCCGTCCATAAAGCTGAATGCAACACCTTTATTTCTAACGTGAATCAACTGAACGTACTTTCCGAAAATAGATATAACTTGCGTTCTTACTGCAATATTTTTTACAACGAGCCACTTTGTAAGCTGGTCAAGGATAACAATAATTACCGAAAGTGAAACAGGTAAAAGTTTGGATTTAAGATTTTTATTCATTCTTAAAGTATACAGTTTTTTCAAGAACAGTTGCAAGATGAACGCTTGTGTAGAAAGATTTGTCTGGAGTCTGCTGTAAAACTTCGCACAGTAAAGGTGAATAATTTTCAACAGGGCCAAATCCAGGAGTTTTAAAATCTTCAACTGACGATAAATCAAAGTAACAGTCAACTAAATCCGGAAAATCAGCCTGAACCTGACTTAAAACGTCTTTCGGTAAATTTTCTCCTGCTATACAGACAAAATTATTTTCTGAAGGCGCAGTAATTTTAAGCAGACTTTCGAATTCCTTTATAAAATTAGATTTTTTGTAGGAAGAAAAATAATCAGCCTGAGCAGAATCTTTTAAACGCTGGGAAAGAAAAGTTGCCTTTCTAAAAATTCTTGAATCCTTTAAGTAACTGAACCATTCTATTTCATCAGAAAAAATTTCTCCTGCGTAAACTGTAAAACCGTCGTAAGCCAGTTTGTTGAAAAATGCTTCGTAAGTTTCAAGGTCTGCACATTTTGAAGGCAGGAAAATAATTATTCTTTCATTATCGTGAAGCTTTTTGTATTCTGCGTGTTCCGTAGATTCTATTTTCCACAGATTGACTGTAATTTTTTCAAAAGGTGAAGCGTTTACTTTATAGCCTTTACTTGGCGAACCAGAATAGCGCAACTGTGTTTTCTGAACATTAAGATTTTTGTCTTTAGCTTTAATAGGGTGAAAGTAAATGACTGCAACTGCAACTAAAACTGTAAGGATAAAATTTATCACTGAAGAAAGAATAAAAAGTATGCTGTAACGGTCAATGTAAACTCCATTAAAAAGCCTTAAAAGCGAGCGGAAGTTAAAAATAAAAACTAACAGCGAAATAAAAAGAATTGCTACTTGAAAAATGGAAATTCCATAAGCAAAAAAAATTAAAATAGAAGTAATAAGTGCAAAAGAAGGAAGAATTGCTAAAGTATCCTGCTTGCTTGTACGAAAAAAGAAAAATCTTATACAGGAAATTCCGCAAAGAAAAAGTACTAAAAGCTGGCTTAAAGTTTGATTAGTGAAGTTCATTTGCATAAGGTTACATTTTTATTTAATTTTAATCAATTTTAGAAAGTAATGTTTTTGAAATCTTTTATAAAATAAAAAAATATGATACTATAAAACATCGAGTTGAGAATGCAAAAAGTAAAACGTATTAAGATTGATCAGTCAAAAATAAGAACTGCTATTCAAGCTGGAATTCCTCTTTCAATTACGACATATACTTTGCCTATGGAAATGGCTGTATACATTGAAGATATTCTGAAGGCGTTTTTAAAAGAATTGAATCAGGAACAGATGTTTGAAGGATTATCTTATTGTGTAAAAGAACTCACTAATAATGCTAAAAAAGCAAACACAAAGCGTGTTTATTTCCGTGATAAAAAATTAGATATTAACAATAAAGATGATTACGAAAAAGGAATGGCAACTTTTAAAGCCGATACTTTAAATAATATCCGTTATTATCTTGAACAGCAGCGTAAAGAAGGACTTTATATAAAAGTAAGTTTTCAGACTAGAAACAGCAAAATAAAAATTGAAGTAAGAAATAAATCTGAACTTACAAGTTTTGAGTATAAGCGCATTCACGACAAAATCACCAGAGCACAGCAGTATGATTCTATAGAAGACGGAATGACTCATTTTCTTGATGAAACTGAAGGCGCAGGTCTTGGACTTGTGATAATGATTCTTATTCTTAAAAAAATAGGTCTTACGGAAGAAAATTATCAGGTTACAAGCGAAAACAATGAAACTGTTACTAAACTGATTTTGCCGTTCAGTAAAAAAGTGCGTCAGGATATTTCCATTCTTTCCAAGGAATTTGTAAATCTCATAAAAGGTTTGCCTGAATTCCCTGAAAATATTAATGAAATAAATCGTTTAATCAATGATCCTAAAAGCCGTATGAGCGACATTGCAATGCATATTTCCAACGATGTTTCTCTTACAGCTGAACTTATCAAGCTTGTAAATTCTGCTGCGTTTAGTCTTGCTTCTCCATGTCATTCTATTGGTGATGCTGTAAAAATGGCTGGCTTGCGTGGAATCAGAAATCTTTTGTTCAGCATTGGTTCTATGCGCAACTTGATGATATCGTCTAACGAAGAAAACAAGCGTTTGTGGGATCATTCTTATAAAGTTGCATTTTATTCGTATAACTTGGCACGTAATTTTTGCAAAGAAGCCGGCGACAGAAGCATTGTGGAAGACAGTTACGTTTGCGGCTTGCTTCATGATATGGGCAAGATTATATTTGAAACTGCTCATCCTGATATTCTTAAAAAAATCCATGAACTTTGCGAACAGCGTGGTGTTTCTGCGTCTTTGTTTGAAAGCCTTATTGCCGGCGTAAATCACGGTGAAGTTGGAGCGTTAATTGCTGAAAAATGGAACTTTCCGCCAGTTATTGTAAGCGTTATCCGTCATCACCATGAACCAGAAATGGCTCCAAAAGAAGTGCGTAAGATTACAAGTTTAATTTACCTTGCTGATTTAACTGTTCATTTTAGTGAAGGCGAAATTGAATACGATCAGATTGATACGGAAGTTTTGTCTTTGTTTAAAATCACTTCTCAAGAACAGCTGGAAGGAATTGCAACTCGCTTAAAGAAAACGTTTATAGGCAAGTAGCTCTGCCTTCCTGAATTGCGCAAATCCATTCCTGCATAAGAATTCCAAAAGCAACTCCTACGTTTAACGAAGCTTTCAGTCCTGTCATGGGAATGGAAACTGTTCCTGCAGTTGCTCTTTTCAGTGCTTCCGGGCTTACACCTAATTCTTCGCTTCCAATAATGACAATTCCTTCCTTAGGAAATTTAAACTCTTTTATGGGTGTGCCGCCTGTTTCCAGAACAAAAACAGGTTTGTCTGCAGGAAGTTCATCTAAAGAACATCTGGTGTAGCCTAAAGTTTCAATGCAGCCCATTCCGCTTCTTACGGCTTTAGTCTGTTCAGGATTAGTGCAGTTTGGAGAAATGTAAACTTTTTCACAACCCATTGCTTCGGCTGTACGGAAAATTGAACCAACATTAAACGGCGAACGAATGTCTTCTGCGTAAACACAAACGCCTGGAAAAAAATTCCTCTTTTCTATAGAGATTTTTTCTTGAGAATGTGGCGCTATAATCAAATCCCATTCAGCTGGAAATGTCCCGATTATTGAAAGAAGTGTGTTTCTTGCAAAGTTGCAGGTGCGTCTTTCGTCAAAAGGATTTGCTGAAATAAGCTTTTCTAACTCAAGTGCAGCGTCTGCCGGAAGTTTAGGGTCTTCAAGAACGATTTTTGCAACGGCTTTAGTGTATTCCTGACGTGTCATTTGTGTAAAATTATAAGCAGTGCCTTTTTCCGCAATTCCTGCTATGTCACGTTCAAGTTCACCAAAAGTAAGCGCTAGTTTTCTTCGCTTTTGTCCTGCTGATAACTGAAAAAGTTTGTTCGGATCAATCATATTAGTACGCTTGTTTTATAAGTTCGAATAAGTCGTCGCTGGTCATGCTGCGCTGTAAGCTGTTTACGAATTCAAGTTCACCTGCGTCTTCTGCTGCAAGTGAAAGCTGTTCTATTGAAAGTGAAAGTTCCTTTAATCGTGCCGGAATGTTCATCTTTGCAATTAATCTGCGGATGTATTCTGCGAAAGCTGCTGCTGCTGAATCGTTGTCTGCATCTTTTGGTGCTGCGTTTAATATTTTAGCAAGAGTTGCAATTTTATCGCTTTTGTATTTTGCACCGTCTTCAATAATGTACGGAAATAATATTGTTGAAGTAAGCGAGCGAGAAAGTTTGTATCTTGCGTTGATTGTCTGTGCTAAAAGTGAAGCTGCTCCCATAGAAGCAGTTGCTACTCCAAGTGAAGTCATACATCCGCCTTGTGTAAGAAGAAGCTCTTTTGGCGTAGTTACATTTAAAGTCTGAGTTGGTTCCATAGAGTAAGAAATAAGCTGAACTGCCTTTTCAATAAGCATATCACTGAAAAAAGTAGCTTTCGGGCTTAAGTATGTTTCTACGGCAAGACATAAAGTTTCTATTCCCATTGCAGAAAGCTGTTTGTCTGTAAGTGAAGATGTTAAAGTTGGATCCCAGATTGAAAGACGGCACAGATTGTTTGCATTTTTCAACAGTTTGATTTTTGAACTGCGTGCGTCAATCATAGGTGTTTTATCTGTAAAAATAAACGGATCACGTGTTGTTGTTGGCAAGATTATCAATGGCAAAGGTTCTGCTGTAGGATTTACGTCATCAGCAAAATCGTAAATGTTGCGGTCTTCGTTGTAAAGTGTAGCTACTGCTTTTGCAACATTGATTGTTTTTCCACCGCCGGAAGCAATTATTCCGTGAATGTGAGCCTGTCTTGCTAAAGAAAGAGCTGTTTCAATAGTTTCTGTGTCTGCTGCTATAGGAATTTCGTCAAAAGTAAAGAAATCAACGTTTCTGTCCTGCAATGCCTGAATGATTTTCTGGGAAGTTCCGAATTCTTTAAGAATTGGGTCAAGAATTACAATGTATTTTTTTCCGTATTCCAAGGCAAACTGACCAAGACGTGTTGTTGTGTAAGAACCTAAAACTATGTTAGGTGAAATTTTGAAAATAAAATCAGCCATTTTTAACTCTCGTTCTCCCTTTTTTAACTGATAAAATGAAGTTTAAAAAAAAAGACGGAATGGAATCCGCCTTTGGTTAATCTTACAAGATTTTCAAATTCAATTGAATCAGAAACCGTAAGCACTTAAGATACGGTCTGCTGTTGCGGCAATATTTGCATCACTAAAGTAATTTGGATCCTGCAGTTTCTGCTTTACTTGTTCAACAAGATCAGCCCTAACGTCTGGTGTTTCTTTTGCAACTTGATTAAGAAAATATGCATCAGACATTGCTTTTGCTTCTTCAGAAATTTCAACTTCATCTGCAGAAGACTTTACTTCCTGAGCTGCATTTGTCTTTTTAACATTCTGATAGTTGTTTAAAGGGTTAATTCTTGAAACACCATTTATATTCATCATAGTCTTACCTCACTTTTAATTATCGGCATCATCTTCCGAATTCTTAACTTTTTTATTACCAGAAATAAAAACTGCAAATTCACCAAGAACTTTTGTCCTTGAAGAATAATCTTCCAGTATTTCTGCGGCTGTTCCATCAGATATTTCTTCGTGAAGTTTTGTAAGTTCCCTTCCTACAACAACACGACGTTCGCTTTCAATATCGGCAATATCCTTTAATAATTTTACTATTCTAAAGGGACTTTCGTAAAGAATAATTGCATCACCAGTTGCTAAAAGTTCCTTTAACCGGCTTCTTCTTCTTCCTGGTTTTGGTGAAAGAAATCCTTCAAAGATAAGGGTTTTTCCTCCTGCACCAGCCACACTTGCTAATGTTGCAAAAGCACTTGGGCCGGGAATCGGTATTACCTTATGACCAGCTTTTCTTGCCAAAGAAGCTAAAACTGCACCAGGATCACTTATTCCCGGCGTTCCTGCATCACTGGCGTAGGCAACTGTTTTACCTTCATCTAGCAAAGTAATAATTTTGTCAGAGGCGAATTCTTCATTTTGAGAACGGCAGCTTATTAAAGGCTTGCGTATTTCAAAATGAGTCAGAAGCTGAAGTGTATGACGAGTATCTTCCGCAGCAACAAAATCAACTTTTTTAAGTGTTTCCAGCGCTCTGAATGTAATATCACCTAAGTTTCCAATAGGAGTTCCAACAATGTACAATTCTGACACGATAATATTATATAAGTAATAAAAGTTTATATCAAGTTTCTTTCCAGAATACAGGACTTTACGGGGCAAACTAAACTAAACTTCAATGTTAAAAATCCGATATTTAAAGGACAGGGGATTAAAATATGACTAAAAAAGAAAAAATTGCTGCTACTAGTGTAGGCGTTATGCTTTTTATTATGGCGGCTGTATTTTCTATTTCAATAATAATGGGAACTCTTGACTTTGGAACTGAAAATTCTTCGTTTTACCAGTTCGGGAATATGCTTGTTTCAGTTTACGGCATTTGTTCTGTTCTTATTCCGGCATTTTGCTTTGTTGCAGGAAT
The DNA here is from genome assembly GCA_945877425.1 of uncultured Treponema sp. Taxonomy (GTDB): domain Bacteria; phylum Spirochaetota; class Spirochaetia; order Treponematales; family Treponemataceae; genus Treponema_D. The sequence continues at coordinate 50,653 of CAMCRZ010000003.1, read as the reverse complement.
TTTCTGCTTTAGTGCAGAATGGTCTGTTCAGAAAGCATGCTGTCTTTTAACAAGCATCATTCCTTTTTTTACATTAGTTTGGGCTGAACGTGCAGCCAGAAGCTTTTACGCAAAAGATGTTCTGCCAGTTGCAACTGTTAAAACTATAGTTCTTGTGTTGATAGCGTTTCTTCTTGTTGCCCTCGAATATCTTGTTACAATGCTTCTTGCAAGTAAGTTTCGCAAAACTCTCAGCGGTCTTGGTACCAAAAATTCAAAAGATGATGATTTAGAAAAAGATGAAATTGAAGGAGAAAACGGTGAACTTGAAAACTGGACTCTTGCAGATATTCTTAAGAAAAATCGAAAGGAAATAGAAAAAACTCAATCTGAAGCAGAAAAAGTGCTTCCTAAAAAAGAAAGTGCTTACGAAGATTTGTGGTCAATTGATGATGAAGGAAATTTAAAATCTCAGGAAGAAGAACCTGCTGTTAAAGAAACGCTGGCTGCCGAAGATTTGCCGGTTTCAGAAGAAGTACCGTCTGCTGTAGAAAAGTTGCCAGCCGAAGATGAAGTTCTGCAGGAAGAAGTGCCTGCCGCTGAATTCTCCGCTGACGAAGAAGAACCTGATGCACCGAAAGAAAGTGCCGGCTCATTTTTTGGAGTAAACACAGAAAATATTCCTGTAGTAGATTTAACTTCAAATCTTAACAGCGAAACTGATGACGACGACATTATTGCTCAGTTTGAAAAAGGAAATATGAATTCTTATGAGCAGGAAGATAATTCTGACAAAGAAGATGAAAACTATGAAAGTGAAATTCCTTTTGACGAATATAACGAAGACATTGCGCCTTTGCCGGAAGAAACTGATGTAGACGAAATTTTGTCGGAAGTTGATTTTGATTTTTCACCGGATGCAGATGTAAATGCTGATGCTGATGATGAAGAAGAAGTGTCAGACGAATTTGCTTTGGAAGATGAATTTGACAGTTACGAAAATGCACTTAACGAAAATTCCGCACAATCAGATGATGAAAATGAAGACGAAATAAATGACGAAGAAAAAGACGCTTTTCTTGAAGAAGACGGAGTTTTTGCTGAGCCTGAACTTGAATCTGAAGAGCCGGCAACAGATGAACAGGAAGATTTTACTGAGGAAAAAAAAACTTCAGAAGTTAAATCTGCTGTAGAAGAAAATAAAGAAGAGCCTGCTTTTCCGGTTCAGAAAAAAAATTCCATGATTTCAGCCTTGGACAATGTTTTTGCTAAAATGGAAAAAGATGCAAGCGACTCTGTAAATGAAGCTGCACATAAACCTGCTGGCTCTGCGGAAAAAATTGAAGTAAAAGGGCCTGTTGCTGAAATTACAGATAAAAACGGAACAAGACCAGTTTCAGTTGTGCCGAAAAAAGCTCATGGAAAATACGAAATCAGCACGGAACTTTTAACTGAATACGAACAGACGCCTTTCTGGGAAATTGATATTGGAACTCGCCGTGCTGCAGAAAATTTAACTGAAACATTAAGGGAGTTTAATATTGATGCAGAAGTTACGGCAATCCGCAAAGGTCCTGTTGTTACTATGTTCGAAATGCTTCCTGCTCCCGGTGTAAACTTAAACAAAATACGTTCGCTGCAGGATAATATTGCACTCAGGCTTGCTGCAAAAAGTGTGCGCATGGTTGTGCCTATTCCTGGAAAAAGCGCTGTGGGCATAGAAATTCCGAATAAAAAAAGAGCAATCGTTTCTTTCCGGGAATGTATTGAATCAGATCGTCCTGAGTGGAAAAAAATGCAGATTCCAGTTGTTCTTGGAAAAGACATTGAAGGCGGAACTCAAATAATGGATCTTGCAAAAACACCGCATTTGCTTATAGCTGGTGCAACTGGTGCAGGAAAATCAGTTTGCGTTAACAGTATGATTTTAAGTATTTTGTACAAGCGCTCGCCTAATGAAGTAAAGATGATTTTAATTGACCCGAAAATTGTTGAACTTAGCCTTTACAACGGAATAGGTCACCTTCTTACGCCAGTTGTTACGGAACCAAAAGCAGCACTTCAGGCTTTACAATGGTGCATTTGCGAAATGGAAAGACGTTATGCGGTTTTAAAGGGAATGGGCTGCAGGGAAATTGTTGGCTATAATCAGAAAATCAGGGAACAGCATATTGCTGCAGAAAAATTGCCGTACATTGTTGTTGTAATTGATGAGTTTGCAGATTTAATGGCAACTACAGGAAAACAAATGGAAGCAGCAGTTGCCCGTCTTGCTGCAAAAAGCCGTGCAGTTGGAATTCATCTTGTTCTGGCAACACAGCGTCCTTCTGTTGACGTTATAACTGGTTTAATTAAGGCAAATATTCCAAGTAGAATTGCATTTATGGTTGCAAGCCGTACAGATTCAAATATCATCATTGATAAAACTGGTGCAGAAAAACTTCTTGGCAAAGGCGATATGCTTTATGCAAGTTCAACTGATCCTTTCCCAATAAGAATTCAAGGTGCGCTCGTAAGTGATAATGAAGTAGAAAATGTTGTTGATGCTGTAAAAGACTGCTGGGGCGAACCTGATTACATTGATGACGAAATTTTTGTTGATGAAGAAGATGAAGGTGACAGCGGACAAATGTCTTTGTTTGGCGACGGCGGAGACGATCCTCTTTACGAAAAAGCCCTTGATATTGTAATTCAGGCTGGAAAAGCAAGTGCAAGCTATATTCAGAGAAGACTTTCCATTGGCTACAACAGAGCCGCCCGTTTAGTTGAACTTATGGAAGAACGTGGAATTGTTGGTCCTGCAAATGGAAGTAAACCGAGAGAAATTATCAAAATGCCATAGCAATATAAGGATTTTTTATGAGAAAGAGTTTATTTTTACAGTTGATTTTTATGTTTCTGGCACAAATTGTTTTTGCTTACAATAAAGTTCTTCCGGAAGAAGAGCCGCTGGAATTTCAGGAAGTGTGGGGTTACGTAATTGAAGGCTTTGAAGAAGAGCTTGATATTGAAAAAATGCACATAACTGACTTGTGTTATTTCAGTGCAAGTGTTAATTCTTACGGCGAAATAGATTCTGTTCCGGACATTTCAAAAATAAAGCAGTTTAATGTAAGAAATCATCTTGTCGTTACTTGCGACGGAAGGGCGCTTTCACATCTTGCAGTAAATTCAAAGTATGGAAAAACAAAAGACATTATAAAAGTTTTGGCTGAAGCTTCAAAAGAATACGACGGAATTCAAATTGATATGGAATACGTTCCTTCAAGAGATTGCGAAAATTTCATTCTTTTTCTAAAACAGCTTCGTAAAAAAATCGGCAAAAACAAAATGCTTACAGTGTGCGTTCCTGCAAGATTAAAGACTTTATCAAATGACGTTTATGATTACAAAAAAATTTCTCTTTTTGCAGACAGAGTTTTTATTATGGCATACGATCAGCATTGGTCTACAAGCAGTCCTGGTGCAGTTGCAGAAATGGAATGGTCTAAACAGGTTGCACTTTATGGCTTGGAAAATATTCCTGCAGAAAAGCTGATTGTTGGAATGCCATTTTACGGAAGAACATGGGTTTTTGAAAATTTCGGAAAAGCATGGTTTTACAGCGGTATTTGCAGAATCCTTGAAGAAAATAATGTTTCGCAAGTTGAGCGTGAAGATTACATTCCTCATTTTAAGTTTCAGACTCAAGTTGAAGTAACAGGATATTTTGATGATGCAGTTTCTCTTGTTCAGCGCATGAAAATGTTTCAGTCAATTGGTGTAGACAAGATTGGCTTTTGGAGAATAGGTCAGGAAGATCCTGATGTGTGGGATTTTATAAAGTAAGTAAAAAAGCTATTATCTTATCATGATAAAACAGACCGGACACGCAGATTTGCCTCTTCATGTTGGAACAGTTCCACGATGGCTTGCCGATAGAATGATGGCTCTTGGTACGGAAATTATTGAAGCACTGATTTTGCAGTTTGGCAGAAAAGAAGTTTTGCGCCGGTTAAGTTCGCCTTTGTGGTTTCAGTCTTTAGGTGCAGTTCTAGGAATGGACTGGCATTCTTCCGGAATTACTACAAGTGTAATGTACGCTTTAAAACGAGGAATAAATGCAAGGTCAAAAGAGCTGGGTCTTTACGTTTGCGGCGGACGCGGAAAGTATTCAAGGCAGACTCCACAGGAATTGATTTCTTATAGCGAAAAAACAGGCTTAAACGGAAACAGTTTAGTTAAATCAAGCAAGCTTTGTGCAAAAGTTGACAACAACGCTGTTCAAGACGGATTTCAACTTTATCAGCATAATTTTATTCTGTCTGTTGACGGCGACTGGTCTGTTGTTCAGCAGGGAATGAACGTAAACACAAAAACAGCAAGACGATATCACTGGTGCTCTGAAAACTTAAAAAGCTTTGTTGATGAACCGCACATTGGCGTTACAGGAGAAAATTCTGGGCAGATTTTAAATCTTACGGCAGCAAATGCAGATGTTACAAGAAAATCAATTCTGGAACTTACAAAAGACAATCCTGAAAAGCTTATCCGTGAAATTAAAGACGTAATCCGTCTGGAAAATCCTCTTGGCAGAGAAAATCCGGCTCAGCTTTCACTGTTTCCTGAAGAAAATCAGTTTGTAGAAGTAAAAAACGAAAGCCAGAATTGCGTTATGCCGTCACATCACGAAGTAAGGGCAGAAGACGTTGACTTAAAGCGTTTAGGTGCAGTTTTAACTACAGCCTATGAAAGTGACAGCGAAGATTTTGAAAGTTTACTTTTAACGCCAGGACTCGGACCAAGAACGCTTCAGTCTTTAACTCTTGTAAGTGAAGTAATAAATGGTACTCCAAGCCGCTTTTCTGATCCTGCACGATTTAGTTTTGCTCATGGTGGTAAAGACGGACATCCTTTTCCAGTGCCGGTTAAAGTTTACGACGAAAGCATACGCATTTTAGGTCAGGCTATTGAAAAATCAAAGTTAGGCTACAGAGAAAAAAGTGAATGTATAAACCGTCTGCATTCTACTGCAGTTCAAATAGAGCGAAACTGTTTCCCTGAAGCTGATTTTAAAGAAACTATTGCTCACGAAATGCGTCACAGCAAAGAATGGGGCGGACGTACTTGCAGAGATTAAAAAAAACAATCAGTGTAATTGAAACAAATAGATACATACGATAAAATTGCATAAATATACATTTTAACTTGGGAGAAAAAAGTGACATCACAATTCATTGCAAAAATCGTTGCGTTTGTATTGTATCTTGGCTTTATGATTTTCATTGGCTTAAGATATGCAAGCAAAAACAACAGCTCTTCGGATTTTTTTATTGGCGGAAGAAAAGTTGGACCTTGGGTAACGGCTCTTTCTGCAGAAGCTTCTGATTCTTCAGCATGGCTTTTAATGGGACTTCCGGGGCTTTGTTATCTTGGCGGAATTAAAGAAACATTCTGGACTGCATTAGGTTTAATAATCGGAACTTATTTAAACTGGCTTTTTGTAGCAAAACCTTTGCGCAAGTGTTCAATTTCTTTTGGTGATTCAATTACTATTCCTGAATTTTTCACAAACAGATTTAAAGACAAGTCGCACGTTATTTCAATTCTTTCTGTAGTATTTATTGTGCTGTTCTTTACAATTTATACTGCATCAGGATTTGTTGCCTGTGCCAAACTTTTTAATTCAGTGTTCGGGCTTCCTTACCACGCAGGTCTTGCAATAGGTCTTGTGGTAATTCTTTGCTATACAATTACAGGCGGATACACAGCTGTTTGTACAACTGATTTTGTTCAAGGTTCACTTATTTTCATAGCTTTCGTTGTTTCAGCAGGAATTGCAATTTTCTCTTTAGGCGGACCGACTCAGGCTTACGAAGCAGTTAAAGCTTTTGACGTTAAGGCTGTAGCAGGTGATTTCGGCAACACTATGAAAGATGCATTTTCAAGGAATTCAACTTACAGCGGAATGAATATAGTTTCAGCTTTAGCCTGGGGACTTGGATATTTTGGAATGCCGCACATCATCATCCGTTTTATGGGAATTGATTCAAATGAGTCTGTAAAAAAAGCACGCCGTATTGGTATGGTCTGGATGCTTGTTTCTTACATCGGCACTTTCTTGATTGGAACTCTTGGTACAGTTTATCTTGCTAAGCACGGAATTCTTTTAGGAACAGATTTAAATGAACTTGCAATGGAAGGAAAAGTTCTTGAAGGAATAACTCATTTCGGTGATGCAGAAACTGTCTTTAGCGAAACAATGCAAAGTATGTATCCTGCATTTATAGCCGGAATTTTCCTTTGTGCAATTTTAGCTGCTTCTATGTCTACTGCTGATTCCCAGTTGCTGGCTGCTTCTTCTGCCGTTAGCCGTGACATTTACAAAGGCATTGTCAACAAAGATGCTGATGAAAAAACAGTTCTTAACGTAAGCCGTTTTACAGTATTCCTCATTGCACTTATTGCACTTATTATTTCGCTGAACCCTAACTCTTCTATATTCAGCCTTGTTTCTTTTGCATGGTCAGGATTTGGTGCAACATTCGGTCCGCTTGTACTTCTGGCACTTTACTGGAAGAAAATGACAAATAAAGGTGCAATAGCAGGACTTCTCTTTGGAGGAATTACAGTAGTTGCATGGCATTATATTCCTGCTGCAGTTCATCCTATTTTTGGACTTTATGAAATTGTTCCGGGATTTTTAATGTGCCTTATTTTCAGTGTAGTTGTTTCTTTGCTTGATAGAAATAAGAATAAGGAAATGCTTGAAGAATTTGACGCTTACAAAGCAATGAAAGACTGATTTTCTTCGGCTTTTACATCCTTTCAGGTAAATCAGAATAAAAACTGAACTTACTTGAAAGGATTTTTTTGTTTTAAATCAATAGCCGTCGCTTAAGCTTCTGTTAATATCACGCTGATAAAGTTCCTGGTAAACAAGACTTCGCTTTTTAAGCTGATCTTTAAGTTCCTGAGGAAACGGCGTATATCTCCAGAAAATAGCACGAACTTCTTTTTCCAGCTTTTGTGTTCCGTTGCTTTCCATTGTCATCCACAAAATGTAATCGTCAATAAAGAACTTCTTAATGTCGCCTTTCATCTTGTGTTCTTCAAGATATTGATAATAATGTCCAGTAAGTCCTTCCGTCATCCAGTCAAAGCTTGCTTTTTCTTTTGCAACCTGCCACCTTAAATCTGCAACTGCGGTTAAACATGCTGTCCTTAAATCACGAGGATACATAGGAATAACTATTCTTCCACGGCTTGTAATTCTGTTGTAACGGTCAAATGGTTCCCAGCAAAATCCCGAATCACCGTAAGTAGGAACAAGAAGCGTATACGGAACAATTCTATGCGGAATATTTTTGTGAATACGGCAGAAACATCCAGGGTCAAGCGATTCAATCCACTTAAGTTCACGGATAACGTTTTCTCTAAAACCGGTAAATTTATCTATACAGTGGAAAAATTCTCTCGTAAAAATCGGAAACTGATTTCCCTGACGTCCGCAAGTCATTTTTGCCATCTGGCGTAAAGTTGTCATTTCACTAAGAATATCTTCTTTTCCGACATTTACTTCTTCTACAATTTGTGATGCTTTAGATTCCAATGTGTCTGCAATGCTTTTTGCTTCCATAAGTTCATGCAGTGAATTGGAAAGTTCTCTGTCCACTTTTTGAAGTGCATGAAATCTCTGGGTAATTTCTCCAAAAAGTTTACGCTGTATTTCACTGTAAGACTGTTTGTGGGGTTCAAGTCCAATGTAATCTGGATGGTCAAAAAGCATTTTAATGCGTTCATTTACTTCAAGTTCAAGATTTAAACGCTCATTTTCTTTTGCTGTAACAAGATTTTCTACACTTTGAAGCTTTCCTGTATTTTTACTCTTAAGAGCAAGAAGCCTTTGTTGTTCTGCAGCCGGTCCTCTTGAAGAAGTTTTTACTTCATCAGTTGTACTTAATTTCATTCTGCCAGTTGCAATTTCTGTAATCCATTCGTCCATGTAAAGAATAGGTTCATTGTAGGTGTTTTTTAGAATTGCTTTAGAAAAAAATACTTTTTGTTCAGGCGTAAAAAGCGAAGGTAAAACTACACCGTAACGCATGGCAAGTTTTTTGCACAACGGCACATTTGGATTTGCTATTTTAAGTGAAACACTGCGTATAAAATTCCAGTAAGAAGAAACCATCTGCTGGCGGTAAACAGTGCGGTCTTTTTTGTCTGTACAATTTAAATATTTTGCTAAAAGCTGATGAAAACTCTGTGCGCTTGAATCTTCTCCGGAAAGGCATGTTTTATAGTAATTCTTATCGTCAAAAACAGGATTAGGCTCATCTTCCCAGAATTTTGTAATTTCACAAAAACCTTTTCTGCTTAAATCCGGCTCATGAATTGAAAGGGAAGCAGAATTTCCTTTTGGGATATTTAACATAGCATCTTTTTGCTTTTTCATTTCGGCTTCATAATTAAACTGAAACGAAGGTGCTACAGGTTTTTCTTGGGTTTGTACAGGTTTGCTTCGGGAAGTGTCCGGGAGACTGTCTTCTGTTTCTGAAAGTAAAGCGGCAATGCTTGGGTCAATTTCATCACTCATGGGAAAATTATATCATGTGAAAATCAATATCGCAAACTAATTTGTAAGTGATTTTTTCCAAGGCAAATCCGGGCAAAACTTTATGATTCAATAACAGAATTAAAAGCGTTAGGTGCAACACTTTTACAAGTGACAGATGTTCCCGGATTTCCTGAACTTTTAAAAAACGGACTTTCAATGGAAGGACTGGACAAGGTGCTTAAAAATTTTGCCAGGGAAAACGGCTGGTATTATTTAAATCAGGCCGGAGACATAAACAATTCACTGGCACATGTAAAAACTACCGGTCCTGAAATTTGGGAAGCAACAGGCGGAAAAGTTGATTATGTAGTTCAGCTTGTGGGCACAGGAGGAACATTAAGCGGGCTTGCAAAGTATTTTAGGGAAAAAAATCCTGATGTAAAAATCATCGGTGCACAGCCTGCAGAACAGTCAAAGAAAAATCCAAACTTCCCGGAAAGAAATACAATCGATGGTGTCTTGAATTTCAACGGTGTTCCAAAGCAGAATTATCCGCCATTGTTCACTGTCTTTGATACAACCTGGGACGAATGTTTCGACGTTATTGCAGAAGACGCATACGATGTGGCAAGAAAACTTGTAGCAACCGAAGGCTTTTTTGTAGGGCAGTCGGCAGGAGCAGCTTTGTGGACGGCAACTCAAATTGCAAAAAGAGACGAAGCCAAAGGAAAGAACATTGTGGTAATTCTTGCAGACAACGGATTCAAATATCTTTCCACTAAAATGAACTAAGTCCGCAAATGTTTTGTATTTCTGTTGGAGTTATGCCTTGTTCATTCATAATGCTGCGGATTTTTTTTCCTGTAGCTTCCATAAAAAGTTGTTTCGTCTGCCATATTCTTACCTCTTTTTATCTTAACGATGATTTTACCACAATCTGTATGATTATAATATAAAAGAATATTGCAGGCATTTCATTCAACTTGCAGTTGAATAGTTTTTTGCATTGTCTGTAAAAAAAGGCTGCCTTAACTTTGTTGCTTTTTCAGGAGCATTTGCTAAGACAGCCATTGTTATGAATGTTTGTTCAAGTACAATTATTTAGCAGCAGATACGGATGCTATTTCTTCTTCTGAAAGAGCGTTTCCGTATGTAGTATAAAGTGTTTCTTTGTATGCAAAGGCGTAATCTCCGCTGCTAACCTCTGTAGATGCTTTAGCACTAAGGACAAGAGAAGCGTCATATACGTAATGCTCATTTTCAGTTCCAGGAGCTACTTTAAGACACATCCATTTTCCGAAAGAGTCTTTGTTTGTTGAAGTGCCGCATGTGCTGTCTTCTGCCCATTCAAAACTTGCATAGGAAAGGCTTTCCATACTACTTTCTACTGTAGCAGGAGGCAATACCCAGAAGTGTGCATCTTCACTATTACTATAGTTCCAACTCCAACCTTTAGTAACACGACCATCATCAACGTAGGTAATTTTGGAATTCGTAGCCATAGCCATATAAAGACCAGTTTTCTGAACGTCATCAGTAGACATTTCAAGGCTGAACTGATCAGAATCTTCCGGAGCACTTAAACTTGGTCTTACAATCCATGCATCAAAAGTAATGTCATCCCAGTCTGCCGTCTGAACAAAGCGCTGTCCTGTTGCACTTCCTGCTTTATTTACACCGAATAAAGCTTTGTATACACCGTTTTTGTCAACTTCAAATGTATTTGCAATTTTCCAAAGTACTATTTTTGGAGTTACTTTTGTTGTAGTTGTTTCTTCAGACTTATCAGACTTAACTGTAACAGTGTATTCTGTTCCAACTTCAAGACCTGTAAATACAGCCTGCTGTGTTCCTTGGGCAATATTGCTTTTTACAATGTCAGCTTTACCATCTGAAGACAAAGTTACAGTGTAAACATAGTCGCTTCCATAATCTGCATCTATCCAAGTTACAACAACCTGTTCTGTATATTTTGTAACAGCAGTGGCACACATAGGATAGTCAACTTTGTCAGCGGTTGATGTATTTATGGTTTTACTTGCAGATGATTTTTTGCCGTATTCGTCGTATGCAGTAAGTGTAAACTCATAACTTGTTCCCAAAGTAAGTTCTGTAAATGTTGCACTTGTTTCAGAAGTTTTTATGCTGTTTCCAGTTGTAGCTTCTTCAATTACTACATACCTAACACCATCCGGATTATCCCAATTAAGAGTTATTTCAGTTTTCTTTGGTGTTGCTGTAAGGTTAGAAACGGTAAATGCTGGAAGTTCAGGCTTTTCTACATCTTCAAACTTAATGCATGCATACTGAAGATCATTTCCTGTGCCATGAGCTCTAATAGAACCTTGCTGCCACCAATCAAGTAAGTAATAGGTGTCGTCAGCTGTGTAACGAGCACTAAAGTAGTCTGAATTTCCAGAAACAGCATCTTCTATTGTGAAAGTACTGGCTTTTGATTCTTCTGCAACAATTGCAATTGTAGTGTTATTGTCGGAGTTGATACCGCCAACAGGTGAACCGCTTGAACTTAAAGTATGAGTTGTATTAGAGTCGCGCATTAACCAAAGGTCTGCTGCATAGTTTTTAAGTCTGAATGCAAGAGGGTTATCAGCATAATCACCTGTTCCAGGATATACAATCCATACAGAAGAAGAATCGTAAGCGGCAGTTGCTGTTTGATTTAGATTTGCCCAGAATGAACCGTATTTAGTTGAATCAACTATATTTGCATCAAGTAAATATCTTCCGCTTTGACCTAAAACTCTTACAAATCTTTCTGCTGCAGTTATAGAAACGGCATCTGTTTCTTGATTGTCTACACCAAGAGATTTAATTTTTATGCTGTAAGTTTGTCCGACAGTTTTTCCAGTAATGTAGCACTTTTCTACTCCGGTATTAACTGTTTGTGCAAGTGTATCATCAATATAAACTTCATAGCCTGTAACGTTAGGATTTGATGCATCAGTCCATGTTACAAGAATTGTGCCTGTAGAAAAGTTTGCAGCTTTAACACTTGTTGCTTTTGGAGAAGTAAGTGTTGTTGCATCTATAGAAACTACAGAAGAAAGGTTGTTGGCTTTGTCTTTTGCACGGATTTCAAAAGTATATGATGTATTGGAAGAAAGCCCTGTAAATGTCTTTGAAGTTTCTGTTTTACCAACCAGAACAGTGTTTGAGCCGTAAGTAATTACAACACCATCAAAGTCTTCATCAGAAGGATTTTCCCAAGTTAAAGTTACAGATTCTGCCTGAAGGTCTGTATATTGTGCATTTGTTACTGGAGCAGGAGGTATGTAGTCAAAGTTCATGAATTCCTCATAAAAGAATTCCTGGCGAGCAACTATGCCTTCATTTGATGTTGTACTTGATGACTTACCGCATATGATTTTACATTCTTGTGTAAAGTAAAGTCCGCTGTCACTTTTAAACAACGCATAAGGCTTATAAGCAGGAGAGTCGTTTTTACCAGTTGGATCTTTGTCGCTTACATTTTCTGTTTTAGTGAAAGTTGCATTTGCAAAGTCGTTTTCAGAAAGATCTGATAAAGTCTTTACAATGAGTTTGTTTTGAACGGAATTAACGCCGCTTACTCCAGAACTTACAGAACCTGATGGAATAACGTATTGGTTTGCAACATCAAATACAGCATACAATCCAGAATATGTTGGATTTGTTACGCTATTACCGCTTTTTTCTGGTGCAGAAGCTACAAGAGAGAATTTTTCTGAATCAGTTGGGTCTGAAAGTCCAGGCATTACAACCCAGTAGTTGTAAAGTGAATTTGCACGGTCAAAGTCAGGACCATCTGATTTATTATCATGATCAGAAGCTACAACCTGATATCCGTCTGCTGTTACATAAGATAAACTGTATGTTGGCTGGCGGATTGCAGGGTGAATCATTCTTTCGTTTGCTCCAGATTTAAGCTGATACAATACAACTCGTGTTAAAGGCACATTAGTTGCAGCACATTCAGAAAGTTTAGTGTCACCGTCATAAACAATAACGCTTACATTATATTGAGTACCTGTTTCAAGTCCGCTTACGGCAAGTTGAGCTACATCTGTTACCGATGGAGTATTTTTCTCTTTATAACTTGCGTGAGTTGCCTTTACTGCATATTTAAGACCTTGTTCCTTAGGTTTTGTCCATGAAACAACAATCTGACCTGTGTATCCGGCTTGAGCGGTTATATCTGATACTTCAGGATTTTTTGCAGTAACAGAAAGTTCCAGTGCTTCCGATACATTTCCGGCTTCATCTTCAACAGAGAATGATAAATTGTAGACTGTATCTTTTGTAAGACTTGTAAACGAAACTGTTGAAATTCCGTCTGTATAATTAAATGAACCTTGAAGAGAGCCTGAAACTTTTATTGATGCAGCATCAGAGTCAACTTTGTCAAATGTAAATTCTACTGAAGTGTCCCTTACTTTTTGACTCTTAACTACAGGTGCTGAAGGAGCAACTACGTCTGCTACTGTTGAAGCAACTATTGAAGCGTCAGTTGATTTATTTTCATTGCCATCTTCTGCGTTAATTTTAATTGTATACTCTACAGCAGTTTTTAATCTAGGAAGTCCTTCAATTTTGTATGTATACAGTCTGCCTATTTTGTCAGATGAAATTTCGATTTGCTTAGTAACGCTAACTGGAGTTTGCTCACCATCTTTAGTGTATGTTCCAGATACATCAAGGTTAATATATTTAAGGTCGCTATCAGAAGGATTTATCCACTGAATTGTAATGGAATCTTCGGTTGCTGCTTTAGCTGTAAATTGTGTAGGTACTGCAGGTGGTGTTTCGTCTTCATGAGTTGTTGCAGGAATTTCTGACTTACCATAAGAATCAAGACCGTCAACTGTTACGTATTGATAAACGGTAAAAGTATAATCTGTTGCTGCTTCAAGGTTAGAAATAACTGCTGTTACGGATTTATCTTCGTTTTCCTTAATAGAACTGATTGTTCCCGGTATAATGTTATATCGCTCTGAAAGATTTTCTGGAGCAATTTCTGCCAAAGTGTCCGAAACTGTCCATGTTAAAGTTACGGTGCTGTCTGTAATATCTGCATCTTTAACTTCTGAAATAGAAACTGCATAAGATGAATCTGGTTCTAGCATTGCACCTACGCTAAAGTTGATTTCAGCAGTTAATGCAGTGCCGTCTTCAAGAGTTGCTTCTACTTTTGCGGTACATTCGCCTGAACTGGCAATGCCGTATTTTGCTTTTCCAACAGATTCTTTAAAACTTGAAGATTTAAGGCTGACCGGCTTATCTTCCGTAAGATTTTTAAAAGAGATTCTCTGAACTGTTGCATTTACTACATTTGCAGAAATTTCAACTGTAGGACTTTTTCCAGGAATCCAATCACTGCAAAAGTTGTAAGCGTATACTCCTTCGCTTACCAATGTTAAACCTTCGCCTGAAAGTTCAAGCTTTGGTTTTGGTTGTGGCGTTGAAGACTAATCTTCAGAACTTTTACATGAAGCAAAAAGCATTGAAATTACAGCTGCCATTGCAAATAATGTCTTAATCTTTGCTTTCATATTCATTTCCTCCTTTTTAGCCCCTGCATTTGAATTTTCCCTTATCATAATTGTGCAAAGGCTTTTCTATTTTTGATATGGCAATTTCTTTGCCGAAAACTTTTTCTTCAGAATGATTTTTTTTAAGCCACTTCAACGTCCATTCCTTTTGAAAAGGTTTTCATAAAAAATGATACTCTCCTCCACAACTTTTTGTCAAGTTTTTTGGTTTGTCTGCGCTTACCGCACTTACCAAACGTGTGTAGTGTGGGCTTGTTTAATAAGTTTGAATTGAAGTGTCATTCCGAACACTACGCCACATTCCCACGCACTTGCTACGAATGTGTATTTCGGAATCTTCTGTATCAGGAAGTACAGCTGCTATGTAAATCAATTTCTACAAACTGGTCAAAAGTTACATTTTCGGGGCTTACAATGCAGTCAATTGCGTAAATGTTAACGCCAGCGTTTTGCGCTTTCTGCAAAGCCAGACCAAATTCTTTGTGGGTTCTGAAGTTCGGTTTAAATAACCTGCATCCTTTCATTTGGATTATAAAGACTAACGAACAGTCGTAAGTTTTACTTGCTGCATATTCAGTTAATTCCTTTACGTGTTTTAAGCCGCGTTCTGTTGGTGCATCAGGAAACATTGCAATTCCGTTTTCTTCTAAAGTAACGCCTTTTACTTCCATAAGCATTTTTCCAGAAACTTTTTGACTACCGCTAGTTAGTCTATTGTATTCAATGTAAAAGTCAAACCGGCTGTCTTCTAAAGTAAATTCCGGCTTTAACAGAGTAATTTCAGAAAACAACCGAGTGTTAGTCTTAATCCATTCTTCAGCAATTTTGTTTGGCGCCTGACTGTCCATATTTATAATTAACTTACTACCGTTAGTTAGTTTCTTTTCTACAGTTACTAAATCGTAAGGAGTTTTTCTGTTTAAGTTAGACGATTTTTCAAGGTAAACAGTATTTCCCGGAACAAGAAGCTCTTTGCATCTGCCGGTATTTTTTACGTGAACAGTTTGCTTTTTTCCGTTAACAAGAACTTCTGCAATAAAGCGGTTTGGTCTTGAAATAAATGTTCCTTGAACAATGTTTTCGTAATGCATAATCAATGTATTTTCCAACATTTTATTGCTAATGTAAACTATGGGTTAAATTCACAGTTTTTCCACAAGATTTCTACTTTACGATAAAGGCAAAAATACGTAAAATATCAACCTATGGAATTTACACAGGAACAAATGGACGCACTTAAAGTAAATGAAGTGCAGATTATGAAGAAAATTGCTGAAGAACTTAACATTCAGCTTAGTCAGGTTAGTGCAGTAATCGGGCTTTTAAAAGAAGACAATACTATTGCATTTATTTCCCGTTATCGCAAAGAGCAGCATGGAAACTTAAATGAAGTTCAGGTTACAGATTGCGATCACCTTTTTAAGTCTTATTCTAACCTTGAAGAACGCCGCATTGAAATTATAAAAGGTATTTTTAATCAGGGAAAACTTACAGAAAGTCTTTATAATGCAGTAACTGGCGCAAAAACTTTAACTGAACTTGAAGATTTGTGGGCTCCATTCAAAAAGAAAAAGAAGACTCGTGGAATGATTGCTGCGGAAAAAGGTCTTGAACCTCTTGCAGATTTTATTTGTGAAGAAAATGATGAAAAGTCCGTAGAAGCAAAAGCCGCTGAATTTATTAAAACTGATAACGAAGATTCTGCCCTTAACGTTGAAAGTGCTGAAGATGCAATTGCAGGCGCAAAAGATATTATTGCAGAACGAACAGCTCAAAATACAGATAATCGTCAGGCAGTTCACAATCTTTATATGGACACTGGAACTCTTAAAACAAAAGGAATTGTTCCGGAAGGTCAGGATGCAGAAACTGTAGAAAAAACTTCAACATATAAAATGTATTGGGATTACGAAGAGCCGTTAAATCAGGTAAAGCCGCACCGTATTCTTGCAATAAACCGTGCTGAAAGAGAAGAAGCTCTAGAAGTTACTCTTGATGTTGACGTTGATTCAGCTGTAAAAGAACTTCAGTCAAAAGTGAAAATCTCCAATAAATATCATTCTGATGCTATTGAAGATGGCGTTGTAAGGCTTCTTTCTCCAGCAGTTTTACGTGAAATCCGCAGTGACGAAACAGATGAAGCTGACACTCACGGAATTGGAATTTTCTCTGAAAACTTAAAAAATCTTCTTATGACACAACCAATTAAGGGAAGCCGTGTTCTTGGTGTAGATCCTGGTTATAGAAACGGAACTAAATGTGCTGCCCTTGACGAAACAGGCAAATATCTTGGCTTCTTTAAGATTTATCAGGAACAAGACCCAACTGATGCTTACAATCAAATCAATGATGCAATTGACAAGTACGACATTCAGGTTATTGCTGTAGGAAACGGAACTGGTTCTCAGGAAGTTCAGGCTATTGTTTCAAAAGTTTTAAGCGAAAATTATTCTGATGCAAATGTTCAGTACACAGTTGTTGATGAAAGTGGTGCATCTGTTTATTCAGCATCTCCGGTCGCTACAGAAGAATTCCCTGACTTAGACGTAATGGTTCGCGGTGCTATTTCTATGGGAAGACGCCTGCAGGATCCGCTGGCTGAACTTGTAAAGATTGACCCGAAAGCAATTGGCGTTGGCTTGTATCAGCATGATGTTAACCAGAAGAAACTTAGCGATACTTTGGACGAAGTTGTTGGAAGCGTTGTAAATCAGGTTGGCGTAAACTTGAACACAGCAAGTTATATGCTTTTGAAATACGTTTCAGGAATAAATGCTTCTCTTGCTAAAAAAATAGTAAAATATCGTGATGAAAACGGTAAAATTACAAGCCGCGAAGAGCTTAAGAAAGTTCCGGGACTTGGACCTAAAGCTTTTGAACAGTGTGCAGGCTTCCTTAAAATTGCAGAAAGTTCAAATCCTTTGGACAACACTTGGGTTCATCCGGAAAATTATGCAGTTGCTGCTGAAATTCTGCCTCTTGTAAAAAACGGTGAAAAAATCAGTAATGAAACAAGAAAAACTCTTGCTGAAAAGTATTCAGTTGGTGAAACAACAATCAGTGATATTATAGAAGAACTTGCTAAACCAAACCGTGATCCTCGTGACGGATATCCTGCACCAATTATGCAGAAAGGTGTCGTTAAATTTGAAGATTTAAAAGTTGGAATGAAAGTTACGGGAAAAATCAGGAACGTTGTAGACTTTGGCGCATTTGTTGACATTGGCTTGCACGAAACTGGTCTGATTCACATTTCTGAACTTAGCGATGATTTTGTAAGCGATCCGATGGACGTAATCAAAGTTGGCGATGTTAAAGAGTTTACTATAATTGAACTTGATCTTGACAGAAAACGCATAAGCCTTTCGTTAAAAAGTGATGCTGCTTCAAGAGGAACATCAGGTGCATCTTCAGGAACTGGTAAAAAGAAGATTGTAGTTGTAAAGAAAAGCGGTTCTGCTTCAGGCAAAATTTCCGGAGAAAAGCGTGATGTAAATCGTGGAAACGGTCAGCGTCGTGAGCGTCAGAATTTCGGAAGTGATGATGGAATGAGATACAATCCGTTTGCTGTTCTCCTTAATAATAAAAAATAAGTCTTAGCAAAAAAGGCGGGCTTGACCCGCCTGCAAAAATTATAACAATTTATACTTTGGTCGAGTTCCAGATTTATCCTTTAAAACATGTCCAGCTTCCATTAAATTACCAAGAATACTATACGTCAGATAATTCTTCTGTCACCTTCATGGGAACTACTTAAACTAAGTTTATCAACAATCTCTTGATTTGAAAGTCCATTTGGATAATTTGATAGTAATTCCAAAACTGCAGTTTCAATTTGCTTGTTTCCAGCAATAGCTATTTGTCTTAGTTCATTATCAGTCATGATTTTCTCCTTAATACTATGTGGCGCACTGAGCCATCAACCTAACAGGGTTTTAAACCGCACGCAGCTTGACTGCGAGTCGGTGATTTGAAAACAGTGTTAGGTTTTATTCTTGTGTCCAATCTTCGACTTTCAATCCAGGAATCCTTGAAAACTCGTCATAATTATTTGTAATTACAGTCAGTTTTCTTGATAATCCCTGAGCTGCAATTTGCATATCATACGGGCCGATAACTTTCCCAATTTTTTCGAGATATGCACGAATAATTCCATATGCTTCTGTATCGTCGGTTGTAAAATCCAGAATATTTCCAAAAGAAGAAAAAAAATTAAGCATAGCTTGACGATTCTTTTCTCGATATTGACTTTTTGATGCACCATATTCCATTTCCGCAACAGTAATAGAAGAAACAAATACTTCATCTGGATTACATTCCAATAATCTTTGTTTCAATATTGGATACTTATTTTTTATGAGATAAATACAAATATTTGTGTCCAAAAGATACATCTAAAATTCTTCCCTTTTCTGCAAAACCGGTTGATTTCTACCTTCGTTCATAAAATCATCAGAAAACTCAGAAAGACTTCTTTCCAAATTTTCCCATCGATTTTCTTGAGGAAAAAGAATTATTGTTGAGCCAATTTTTTTTATATAAAGATCGGAATAATCAATGTGAAATTCTTTAGGAATTCTTACAGCCTGACTATTTCCACTTGTGAATACTTTTGTGCAAACCATATTTATACCTCCGTATATATTAAAGTATATACATACATGTTTACAATTGTCAATAAATCAAAACCACCGGCTGAACCGGCGATTTTTTTTTAGCCGTTACAGCCGGAATAATCAAAAAATGCGTGAAAAATATTCGGATAGTAACAAATTCCCTTAAATTTTGTTATAATAATTATGATGAAGAAAATTTATAAACTGTCCGCTTTTATTGCGGCTTCGACAATTACAATTTTTTCTCTTTTAAGTTGTGGTGATTTGCAGATTCCGGAGAGTATTTCTGTAGCAACCGACGCTGAATTCAATGTGAACTTAGGAACGTTAAAGTATAATCTTTCTGATACTCTGAATACACAATCCATAACAGAACAGATGCAGGAAAGTCTTGGAAACAAAATGGGGCTTTACAGTTACCTTCCAGACAATAATCCGCTGACAGATGATGATGAAAGTGACATTCTTTCTTACTTGATTCATTATCCTGTTATTGACGTTGGCTCTTACTTAAATGATCTGGACTTTAGTTCTGTTTTTGGAAGCACGGATTTTGACTTTAACTTTGAACAGTCAGTTTCTATTCCTGCTTTAAGTGAAAATGGAACCAAACAGCTGGAAATGAACATCATAGAAGATTTCCACTCTTCAGTTTCAACTACATTACATTCCAACGATTTTGACATAATAAGTGTTCCTGAATCTGGTTCTGCTACTTTGAATGCAGAAGATTACTTAAAAGATGGTAATGATGTTAATCACAAAAGCATTGTAATTAAATGTGATGCGGAAAAACTTTACTATAAAAGCGGTTCTGCCATAAAAATGGACTTTACTCAAATAGATTCAAATATTATGGGAGAAGATTTTTCTTTTAAGCTTCGTGCAACTATTTCTTCTGATGAAGACGGAATTAATGTTTTAACCCAGTCTTCTAACGGAGATTACACTGAATTAAGAACCGGCGGCACAATTCTTCTTCCGCTTGATTGTTCACAAGGTTTGCCTGAACAGTTTTACATTCTCTTGAAGGGAGAAATTACAGGCGGAACTATTGGTACAATCCATCAATATTCAGCTGCAATGTCGTTAAGTGACGGTTCTGTAATCAAAAAAATCGAAAACATAAAGAAAACTTCTTTGGAGCTGGGAATTGATTCTGAAGTTTCAAAAATAAGCGTTCCTACAGACAGCATTAACGGCTGGTTTAAAACAGCTTCCATAAAAGAAGGTTCAATTGTTCTTTCAACAGACTCGCCTTCTAACTGGTCAAACGTGCAGACAGACGTTTCCGTAAAATTCGGTGGAGACAGTATTCCTGCTGGAAAAATTACAGACGGAGAAAATGCATCTTCAAAGCTTTTTGACAAAGTAATTGACTTAAGCGGCATTACACTTACTCCAACTTCAGAGCCTATTGAAATAGAAACAACAGTAAGCGTAGAAATTTACGGCGCAGACATTACTTTCGATGATTCAGCTGATACGGAAAATTTAAGTATTCTTTACTCATACAGCATAAGCAAGTTAAGCGATGTAGCAATCGAATTAAAAGACTCATCTGGAAATAAAAATCCTAAGTACGAAAATTTATCTTTAAAGTTTGAACTTGATCAAAACGGCACTGGAAATTATGTAGAATTGTCTTCTGAATTAACTCAATACGTTAAACAAATAACTTTTGGCGAACAAAGCGACACTTCTTTACCTGAAAATCCTTACTACAAACATGATGGCGACAAAATTCTTGATACAACTTTGCCATGTGACGGTTTAGGCTTTAGGTTTAATGTTGTAAATACAATGCCAACAGACGATATTGCCATAAAAATCAAATCTGATTTAATGAACTTTGATTTGGAAACTACTTTGCCTGAAACAGATGAATCTGGTGCTGAAGAAAAGTGGGTTAATCATCCTGTGGTTGACTTTACTTCACTGGCAGGTTCTTCAGATCCAACTTATGTTGACTTTAGTTTTGAAATTGTTTCCGACACAATCACTTTAGATGAAGTAACTTTAGGCGACACTTACAAGTTTGGACTTCAGTTTAAGGAAATGATTTATGACTGGGATTATGTAGAATTGAATTCAGAGGGAACTTCTATGTCAGGTTCAAATAATCTTGACAGTTTTGATTTGTCTTCTTTGCTTAGCGGACTTTCCCTTGATGACAGTTCAATTAAAAACATAAGAATTACTACTTTGCCTGTTTACTTCTATGCACAAAAACCTGTTTCTGACAATGCAAGTTTAACTAATCTTCTTAACGGTTTAAGTATTCAAGGTTCAGTTTCCATTGATTACGAATATAAAGGCGAAAGTTACACAGAAGGTGATGCCTTAACTGCTGAAAAAATTGAAATATTTAACAATGAAACTTTGTCTTTTACAAGCGAAAATGTTCCTTGGCCGGCTGATGTTTCTACAATCATTGCAAGCGAAGAAACTATTGCAGCAAATGCTTCAGATGGAAAAACTTACAGTTCAGAAATATTGCCTTTTATAGACGATACTCTTGACGTAAAAAAATACAGCTTCAAAAGCGACCTTGCTGACATTATAAATAAAACACCGGAAACAATGACGTTTAATTATGAACTTAGTCTGACAAATTCTAATGGTGGAAGTGCAACAGTTTACTCTTCATGGTTTGATACAGAAGAAGGCACGGAAAATGCATCAGCAGGTATAAATATTGATATGGCTGTTCTTCTTAGTTTTGACCTTAGCCTTATTGGCGACATCAACATCAACATTATGGATTTCTTTAGCGAAGACTGGGAAACTTCAGATTCAGACTTGCTTTACAGAGACGGTGCTGATGATTATGAAGAATACGTAAAATATTGTGACGCAATAGAATATTTCCGCCTGAATTATCGTGTAGAAAACAATCTGTTTAACGGTTTGGATTTGTCTGCTCAGGTTAAAGATGAAGTTTGCTCTATTGACAAGCAGATTACTCTTAAGCAAAACCAGATGAATACGCTTTCGTTAACTTCTTCGGAAATTGAGCGTGTCCTTACAAATTATCCGTTCCATCCAAGTGCGCTTATTACAATTTTAGGCGGAACAGAACTTGAGCCTAAAAAGCTTTCAATTTCAAAAAATTCTATTGATTCAACTGAAGGAGCCTGTCTTGGTGCAGAGATTAATTTAGAGCTTAATATGACAGATTCGTGTCCAATAAAAGTTTGGGGAGATAAAGATTAATGAAAAAGAGTTTATTATTGTTTTTAACATTTACGCTTTTCTCTTCTGCATTAAGTGCTGAACTTTACAAGCCTTCAAGAATAGTTGACGTTGGAATAGATGCACAGTTTGGAGCTTCACAAAACGTAACCGGTATTACAGATTTGCTTGTGAAAGATCTTGTAATTAACTTTACGGAAATTGCAGATTCCCTTGACGATGACGGACTTATTTTTAATGTAAATACTAACGAAAAATTCTTTTTAAACATCAACACAGGAGAATATAGCGGCTTAGGCTTTTACACAACAGTTTCTGCAGCCGGAAGATTTTCAACTGGAAAAGGAATTTTTGAATTCTTAGGAAAAGGAAACAGTTCTGGAAAAATAAATTCAACATTTGCTGCTCAGAGTGATTTCTTTATAGAAACAGGCGCATCTTACAAGCGTAAAATAAGAGACTTAGGCTTTACTTTCCAGGCTGGATATTATATGCCGGTTTACTATTTGCCAAGAACTGAAATGAATGTAAGGGTTTCAACTGCCGACACAGGATATACAGTAAAGGCAAAAGGAAGTGCAGACTTTAACATTTACTCTAATTTTGATTTAAGCAAGGCTTTTAACGAAGATTTTGAATTTTCAGGCACAGACGATTTGTTTTCTGCCATTTCAGCTGATACGGCTTCTTTGTTGGGAAGCGGCGGTATTAATCTTGGCATAAAAAGTGAATATAAGCTTTTTAGCACTTTAGATACAGGCGCATATTTAAACGTTCCTATTGTTCCTGGACGACTTAAGTACAAGAGCAAAGTAAAAGCTGATTTTGATGCACACGTTTCTACATTCTTAGATTCAGTAGGAAATGATGAAACTGAAGTTGACAAAGACTATAACTACAGCTTTAAGTTAGGCTCAACAGAAAAAACTTCTTATAAAGTTTCAACTCCTTTACGATTAGGTGCAGAAGCAGCTTGGAGACCATTCGGCAACTGGCTTACTTTCCGTCCTTCGTTAGGTTTGGCTGTAAGAAATCCTTATGGCGATGATTTTAAAGCAAGTGACAGCATTTTCGCAGAATATTCTCTTGCAGCAGATATGCGGCTTCTTTACGTGATGAACTTCCATTTTGCATCATTGTATGAGAACAGAGTATTTGCTCAGGAATTCGGCTTCGGCTTTAATTTCCGTGTGTTTGAAATATGCCTTAACCTTGCTTCAAGCAGCAGTTCTTTCGCAAAAAGCTGGACACTTTCTGGAGTTGATGCATCTCTTGGCTTAAGATTTGGATTTTAGCCGATTTTCTGCCATAAACTGATGATTTTTACAGTCTGTGCAAATATGTTGTATGAAACGTCTTTATTTAAAATGACACTTTTTGTATAATTGTAAACATCATTAATAAAATTTCAGCAAGGAAAGAAAGATGAATAAGATTCTTGAAAAGAAACAGCTTTCAGAAAATGTTTTTTACATTAAATTTGAGGCTCCTGACATTGCAAGAAATAGAAAGGCAGGGCAGTTTTTAATTGTAATGGTTGATCAGGATTTAACTGAACGCATACCGCTTACTATTGCAGATGCAAATGCAGAAGAAGGTTGGGTTGCTATTGCATTTCAGCCTGTTGGTGCTTCTACATATAAACTTTCTAAGTTAAACGAAGGCGACTATCTTGGCGGCGTTTTAGGTCCGCTGGGAACTCCAAGTAAAATTGAAAAATATGACAGACCAGTTGTTTGTGTCGGCGGTGGTTTTGGAACAGCTCCACTTTATCCAATAGTTCAGGCACTTAAAGAAGCAGGAAATAAAGTTATTCTTATTGAAGGTGCACGTACAAAAGATTTGCTTATTTTCGTAGATGAAATGAAAGCTGTTTGTGATGAAGTTATTATCTGCACAGACGACGGTTCTGCTGGCGAAAAATGCGTTACTACAGTTCCTCTTGAAAGATTATGCCAGAGCGATGTTCCTCCTGCAGAAGTTATTGCTATTGGTCCGCCAATTATGATGAAGTTCTGTGCACTTACAACTAAAAAGTACAATGTTAAGACAACAGTTTCTTTAAACACAATTATGATTGACGGTACAGGAATGTGCGGCGGTTGTCGTGTAAGTGTAGGCGGAAAAACTAAATTTGTTTGTGTTGATGGTCCGGATTTTGATGCTCATGAAGTTGATTGGGACAATATGATGATGAGAATGAAGAGTTTCAAACCTCAGGAAACAGAAGCATTCCACAAATGTAAATCAGGAATTTTTAACTAAAGCTGATTTATAGTTTCAAAAACATCTACAACAAGTGAGAAATTAAAATGAAAGAAGCAAAAGAAATTTTAGAAGAATTAAAATCAAAAGGTGAACTTACAAATAAAGACAGAATGGCTATTCCTCAGCAGGAAATGCCAGTTGGAGAACCAAAAGTTCGTGCCCGTCAGATGACAGAAGTTGCACTTGGATATACACCGGAACAGGCAATTGTAGAAGCAAACCGCTGTCTTCAGTGCAAAAATCAGCCTTGCGTAAATGGTTGTCCTGTAAATGTGCGTATTCCTGAATTTATTGCTGAGGTTGCAAAAGGTGAATTTAAAAAAGCCGTTGATGTTATTAAAACAACAAATCTTCTTCCTGCAATTTGCGGACGTGTTTGTCCTCAGGAAAAGCAGTGTCAGAGCCAGTGTACTGTAGGAAAAGTTTACAAAAGTGCAGAAAAAGCAGTTTGCATTGGTCGTCTTGAGCGTTTCGTTGCAGATTATGAACGTAACAACAATCTTACAACTGTGCCGGAAGTTGCTCCATCAACAGGAAAAAAAGTTGCAGTAATTGGTTCCGGGCCTGCTGGTTTAACTGTAGCAGCTGACTGTAGAAAAGCCGGACATGACGTTACGGTTTTTGAAGCATTCCATAAAGCCGGCGGTGTTACAGTTTACGGTATTCCTGAATTCCGCTTGCCAAAATCAATTGTTCAGGATGAAGTTAAAAATCTTGAAAAAATGGGCGTAAAGTTTGAATACAATACGCTTGTTGGACGCACTTGTACAATTCAGCAGTTCTTGACGGAAAAAGGTTTCGATGCAGCATTTGTTGGAACAGGTGCAGGTTTGCCTAAGTTCTTTAATATTCCTGGCGAAAATTACATTGGTGTTTTTTCAGCAAACGAATATTTAACTCGTGCTAACTTAATGAAAGCTTACCTTAAAGATAAAGCTGACACTCCATATTATGAAGCAAAAACAGTTGTAGTTTGTGGCGGCGGAAACGTTGCAATGGATGCAGCCCGTATGGCATTACGTCTTGGTGCAGAAAAAGTTTACATTGTTTACCGCAGAACACGCAAAGAAATGCCTGCTCGTATAGAAGAAATTGCACATGCAGAAGAAGAAGGCGTAGAGTTTAAGTTCCTTGAAAATCCAGTTGAAATCCTTGGTGATGCAGAAACTGGCCGTGTTACAGGAATTAAAGCTCTTTCTTATGAACTTGGTGAACCAGATGCAAGCGGTCGTTGTCGTCCTGTAGAAATAAAAGGAAGCGAACACGAAATTCCTTGTGATGCAGTTATAGTTGCTTTAGGAAATAATTCAAATCCTCTTATTCCTGCTACAACACCAGAAATTAAAACTGATGAAAAAGGACATATTGCAGTTGACGGAAATCAGGCTACAAGCATGACAAAAGTTTGGGCTGGCGGTGATATTGTTCTTGGAGCTGCAACTGTTATTCTTGCAATGGGTGAAGGTCGTAAAGCTGCAGCAAGCATTAACGAATATTTAGCAAAATAAGGTTTACTTTTTCAACATTATGAACTTGCTTCAAATTCTGTCTGTTATAAGAAACGTAGATGATGAAGCAAGTTCAATTTTTATTCTGCATTGAATAAACGCAGCCGCAGTAATCCTGTCTGTAAAGGTTAAATTCTTTGCTAAGTTCAAGGCTGTGAAGAAATCCGTTGTTCTTTTTAAAATCCGACTGTAAAAATTTAGTTTTTGTCTGCCCTGAAGTTTTTTCTAATTCAAGACCGATTTCATTTATTGCCTGAGAATCTTTGTGGGGCGAAATAGAAAGTGTCGTTGTAAAAAAGTCAAAGTTATTTGCAGCAGCGTAATGAAAAGCTTTTTCCATTCTAAACTTGTAGCATCGGCGGCAGCGTTCACCTTTTTCATGTTCAGTTTGAAGTTCTGTTTGGGTTAAAACTTTTGTTGCATCAAAATATTCCTGCGGATTATAATTTTCTTCTTTTAACAAAACATTTGTGCGCTTAGCTTCCGGGAATTCCTGCAGAAATTTTTTCAGTTCAGTTAAACGCCTTGTGTATTCAAGTTCAGGGTGAATGTTAGGATTGTAATAGTAAACAGTTATATCAAAATATCTTGCAATCACACTTAAAACATGGGATGAACATGGAGCACAGCAGGCGTGAAGTAAAAGAGAAGGCTTTTCCTTTCCATCTGGTGTAAGAAGAGATAAAACTTTTTCAAGTTCTTTCTGGTAATTTACTTTTGCATTTGTCATGATGATTTTTTTGGACGGTGACCGCAGCACTTTGCTTCTGTACAAAATCCAGAAACTTCACACTTTGGAACAAACAGATTTTCGCAAATCCATTTCCATTCATCAGAATAATTGCTGAGCTCAGTTTTAATGTCGCTGACAATCTGGCGCATTTCCTTGTAAGCTCTGGTGCAAAGACGCATATTCATTATGTTAATCATACCGCGCAAGTCGTGCTTGTCTACAATTTTTGTATTCATTCCTAAAGGCAGAACGTTGGCTGCATCTTCTTTAGACATACCTAAACGGAGAAGCTCTTTGTAAGATGCACGGATTTGATTCATACATTCAACATAAACTTTTTGGGCTTCTTCATTTGCAGGCGGAAGAAAATACTGAAACTCTTCGCAATTAACGTAACGTGTACTTTCCTGCAGCCTTGTTGCATGAATATGATGAGTGTACCATTCACGAATAGCACGGGCGCTGTAACCTTCAATTACAAGTTCAATATTGCAATATTCTTCTACACGGCCATGACCGGAAGCAATACATTCTTTTGCACGCTTAACATTTTTTTCTTTATCAGATACATCACTGTTCCAGCAAATGCCGGCAACTTCACCAATATGCGAAAGCGGATTTTTTGTAGTTGAAGAAAGAACTGTAATTTTTCCCATTTTAAACTCCAGGGATTAAATATTTTATGTTGAAATTTTAACGGTAAGAGTATAATCAATTTTTTTTAAAAGATAAACGTATGTGTTTGATATTTAATAAAAGAAAGTGTAAAATTGTAGCAATGATAGATTTAACAGTTAGTTCTAAAAGTCCCGCTGCAATAAGCAGTGCAATTAAACGTATTAAAGAAATGGTTTCAACCGGTTCAATAAAAAAAGATACGCCTGTTCATTTAACTTTGGAAAGTGGAACATACAGAGAGCTTGTTAGATACAATATGTCTAACCCGATTGTTATAGAAGGTGCATCTGGAAATAAACCGGAAAATTGTGTTATTCAGGCAGATAATTGTGAAGCTTTTAACAAAGGTGCGGAAAACAGAAGCGTTTTTGTAATTGGTCCGAATGCAACAGACGTTACGCTTAAAAATTTTACCATTTCAAATACTCATGTAAAAAGTTTAAATGGTCCGGAAAATCTTGACAGCGGAGAAGCTTTATTCTTTAACAACGTAAACGGTTTGCTTACGGCAGAAAATCTTGTTCTTGAAGGCAGAAAAAATACGCTGTTTCTTAGAGGATTCAGCCGGTTTGAAAATTGCGTTATAAGCGGTGATATTGATTTTATTTACGGAAATGTAGATACAGCTTTATTTGAAAACTGTGAAATTCGTGTAAGAGATGATAACAGAGGCGATTTCCCTGGATTTGCCGTAAAAAGTCTTGCCCTTGCAGAAAAAACAGGTTTTGTATTCAGCGGATGCAGATTTACAGGCGAAAAAAGAAGGCGCAGTCACATTTACGTTTGCAGAACAGAAGGAAAAGGCAGTGCTGATTCAAAGGAAAACTGGGACAGCATAGCGTTTGTAAATTGCTTTATAAGCGATTTGTTCCACGAAGAATTGATTTTTGACGAAGATATGCAGCTTTCCGTTTATCCTAGAGGAAACAATAAAACTGGAATTCGTGAATACAATACTAAAGTTGTCAGAAAAAACGGTTCTGTGGAAGAAGCAGATACAACAGTCCGCAACATAAAAAGCTACACTATGACTGATGAAAATTATTACGAAAATTACGCAAGCCGTTACTTGATTTTAAGAAATACGCCTTTTGAAAAAAAACTTGCTTCAAACTAAAATCTAATTGTCAACGCCTAAGCCAAAGAGTGCAAAATCAGCTTTTACAGGATCATCAGGAAAAACTACGGACATTTTTTTAGTAAGTTCAACTGCTGTTTTTAAGCTTGCACTTTTTGGTTTGCCGTTAGCAGAAGGTTCCAGTATTTCAAGTGATGTAGCTTCCTGCATAACGTGAGTGTCCAAAGGCATTAAGAGCCTGCTTTTTTTGTACCAGTCCCAGAGTCCTAAGTCTACGGGAGAATTGTCTCTTACCATCCATCTTAAAAACATATTTACTCTTTTTGCAGAAGTTGCTGCTGTATGGGGAATAAGCGAACACTCATTTGGAAAACAGCTGCATATTACCTGATGAAGATAAATGTCCGGGTTACAGGCTGATTGTTTTTCGTAAAGTGAACGGAAATATTTTCCCAAAGAGCCGTGGCTTTTTATAAAAAGTGAAAGCTGGTTGAAAAAAGTTTTAAGCTGATTGTGAGTAAACATTCTGTAAAAAGATTTGTCGCTTTGTGTAAAGAAATCATTGTAAGAGCCGTTAATAGTCCATTCCAAAACGTGATTTTTACACTCATCAAGAATAAGCTGAATGTGGGAAAGAATTTGCTCTCTTCTTCCAAAAGACAAACTGGCAGCAATAAAAGCAACCAGTTCCTGTTCAATTGGATTTGTAAAGCGATGCATAAACTGGGACGGATCTTTTTCAAGAAAGGCTGATGTTTCGTACTTTTCTGCAAGGCTTTTAAGTTTAAATATTAAATCACTGTGCATTTAGTTTGTTGTATTTTTTACAGGATCTTGCAAAATAATGTAAACTTGTTCTGCACTTGAAACCTGACTGCTGAATTCAAGGGTTACTGTGTCAGAAGTGGCTTTTCCAACATAATGAATGTAGAAACCGTTAGGGCGCAGTGCATTGCTTAAAGTTGAGCCTGAACTTGTAAGGTTTGGGTAAGACGTTTGCTTTGAACCAAATAAAAGCGGACCTAGAAGTGTTTTGCCGTTTACTTGATAACTGAAATCATCAGAATATAAATCAAGGGCTGGCATTGAAATGGTTTTTGAATTGTATGTTTTGGAATCTGCAGCTGTGTATAAAGTTGGAAGTGAATTTTCTTCAGCATAAGTTGATTTAAAAACTACACTTTGGATAAAGCGCTGGAAAAGTTGAGTTGAAGAAATGTCTTCGCCGGTTACAGTTTTTATTGCATTTAAAATGCTTTCCATGTCGCCTGTTCCGTTTTGACTGATTTCAGAAATCAATTTTATTCCGCCGAAATTTCTTGCAAGGAATGCACCTAATGTGTATGCCGTAGAGTAAGATGGCAGCGGATTTGATGTGTTGTATTCAGTTATGCCGGAAAGGAAGTAGTAATTGTTGAAATAAGGAAGCCTTGTGTCCCAGACTGCCTGGGATAAATTTAAAGGTGTGGCAAACATATCTTCAGCAAGCATTGAAAGCATTTCGTTGTACCATGTGGAAGAGTCTATGCCGCTTATGCTTTTTGTCTTGAAGTTTATCATGTGCTGAAATTCGTGGAAAAGTGTTGTTATAATGTCTGAACTGACTGTTTCGCCTTCGTCTTTGTTAGCGTTGCAGAATTCTGAATCAATATAGAAGAATTTTCCGCAGTTTGAATATTTAAACACTGAATTTGTGTATCCGGAATAATAATCTTTTGAGTAAAAATATCCTGCAATGCCGCATTTTTCTGAATTGCTTTTGTTTGCGTCGTTTCCAATGTCGTAAATTACAATGTTTACAAGTGAACCGTATGTGCTGTTTGCCTTAAGCCCTTGTGATTTTACAAAAATGCCGTCTTCTTCTTCGCCGAAAATTTGTCTTTCTATATCGTAATATTCTGTGAATTTTTCTGCTATTGCTTCTGCTACGGCTTTATTTACTTTAGCACCTGATGCTGTTTCTGAATAATAATCTTCTATAACCCAGACGAGACATTTTTCTGTTTTTGCACATAATCTTGCTGTTTTTTCGCCGAATGTAAAATCAGAAGAATCAGAATAATCAATGTCAACGAAAAGATTTTTTGTAGTGCCAATTTTAAAATCATTGTAAGTAACTGAAGGTGTGTCTTCTGTTGATGTTGTGCGTGCTGCCGGGAATTTTGCGGACTCTTCTATTAAAACAGGTGCTGTGTAGTGGCACTTTTTGATTTCCGGCTCAAGTGAAATGTTTGTAGTTTCGGAATTTTCTGCTGAACGTAAAATTGATGTGTCTGTGGTTGATGTTATTCCTGAATAATTTTTAACGTAGCGTAAGTTGCTTGTTTTTATAGTTGTGCTGTTTGAAAGGTTAAAGTTTACGTAATAAATGGCTTTTCCTTTTGGAGAACCGCTTGTGTCGCCTGAAAGCCTGATTGTGCTGCTGCTTCCAAGTGAAATAAAATTGTCTGTGTCTGCTTCTGATATTTCGTAGTCGGAATAAAATGTTGGCTCTGAAAAATCTTCGTCTTCTAAAAAATTGAATAAATCAATGCAGCTTGTAAGTGAAAGTGCCGTAAAAAGTGCAGCAGTTACTGCCATTGATTTTTTTATAAAGTATGAAAAGTTCATTTTTCCTCCAAAAAGCAAATGCGGCTATGTTTATAGTAAAATCCTACAGGTTTTATTAAAATGTTTCAACTTTCTGATTGTGTCAGGAACAGGTGCCGCACCAGCGTACTTGCTCACACGTTGCATCTTACATACAATCAAGCTGCACGAACAAGCTGCATATAAACACACACTTTTTCCAGAGTGTACACTTTTTGGCAGGAACTGGAGCTCCGAAGCGAGTTCGGGGTGACGTTTCTCGTAAAGTGTAAGCTTATTGGCACAAACAGGGTGAGAATATTGGATTTATTGGAGATTTTTGTGTATAATTAGAAGTAATTGATGCGAAAATAGTAATATACAGGTTTTTTTGTCGATAATAAAAGAGTATTAATATTAAGGTGGTTATATGAATAAATCTAGGAAAACATTTACTATTTCATTGGCAAGTGTAGTTCTTGTAGCTTTAGTTTCATTATTTTTCTCTTGCGAAGTTGGTTTAGGATCTGCGGTAGATACCCAGTCGCCAGTGCTTAGCATTGAAACACCATCATCATCTACTATCCATAATAGAAACATTTTAGTTGGCGGAACGTGGAATGATGATAAAGGCGTTACAAGAGTAGAACTTTCAGTTTCGGACAATGAAACATCAAATGTTGTATTAAATACAGTAAACGCAGAACTTCTTGAAAACAAAAGATGGGGCTATGAACTTTATTCTTTAATTTCGGAAGATGCACAGGAAGGAAAAATACTTCCAGACGGAAAATACACAGTAGACGTTACGGCTTACGACGCAGCAGGACACAGTTCCGGAAAAGCAAGCCGCACTTTTGAAGTAGACTCAACGCCGCCGGTAGTTGTTTTGTCTAAGCCAAATTCCATGACAGTTTCAAGCCCTGCACGTTATGGCCGCAAAGTTCAGATAAAAGGCGTAATTTCAGACGACCACAGCGTAACAAAAATGACAGTGCGTGTTTTCAAAGAAGACGGCACAGAAATTCAGCTGGCAAAATCAGAATTTTCAGGATTTGATACAAGCGACACAAGCGTAACTATAGCAGAATATCTTAATCCGCAGGATGCACAGGAACTTGAAGAAAACAGCGACGAATGGAAAGTTTATCAGAATTACGTAAACATTTACGGCGACTCAAGCAGCGAAAATTTTGATAAAGTTCAGAATTATTATATCCTTATTACAACAACGGATAACGCAGGAAACGTAAGCGACAAAGCATACATAAAAACTTATCTTACTAACATAATTAAAACAGTAACAAACCTTACGTCAGCACCAGAAACAAACGAATTAAAAAGCATTTTAAACGGTTCATATTCAGGAAAACTTACAGAAAAGCAGATTTCTCAGATAAAAAGTATTCTTAAAGGCACAATTTACAGCGAAACAGACGAAAACTATAACGATGCATTGGAAGTTATAGAATATTTTTCAACAGGAAACGAAGACTCTGAATTTGAAAATTCAAAACTTCTGGCATTTTCAATCAACTCAAAGGCAAATCCTACTTACGAAATTTTAAATTACAAGTACGACAGCAGCGATTCAGACACATGGGTTGGAGCTTCAAAAGACGCATCTTTAAACATAAAAGTTGCATCCGGACTTGACGGCGCTTCTATTTATCCATACACAATTGAAGCAAAAATTACAAAAGTAAACATCAGCGGAAGCGTTGTTACTGATGAAAACGGAAATCCAGCTAAAGAAATAATTGTTACGGGAGACAAAATTTACGAATCATCATCTCCTTCAAATACAGTAAACGAAATTTACACACCAGTTGATACAGCAACATATTCAATCAGTTTAAGTGATTTTAAAGATGAACTTGAAGCCGCTCAGTATTACAAAATAGAAGTTTTCGGAAAAGATGAAAATGAAAATGACTTTGCACCGGTAAGCGACAGTTCAGGAAATTCATACACTTACGGATTCCAGGTTGAAACTACACAAAATGCAGCAGAACTTTCTTTTGAAAACGACAAGGCATACGTAAAAGCTGCTTCGGTTGCAGACGGAACTTTACCTGTCAACATTACAGTTACAGATGACGTTGATTCTGTGCTGAATGTTTCGGCTTACGTAAAAGTTTACGACACTATTGTTACAAGCGTTGGAACAGAAGCAATTGAAAATAACGGAATTAAAGTTCTTGATGCAGTAGAAAAAAAAGGTGATTCTTCTTATACAATCAACATTCCTCTTAATGAAACAGGAAGTAACGGCGTAGATTTTGCAGGTCACATTGCAAGTGCAGGCGAAGGAAACTACACAATTGCAGTCCGCATCATTGTAGAAAAAACAGGCGCAAACTCTGCGGCTAAAACTTACTACATTTACGCTGACAATGCTGCTCCAAAAATTGAAATTACAAACGGCAAATTTGTTGAAGCAGAAAAAATCGGGGAAAATGAATATAAAGTTGGCGCTATTACAGAAAGCGATTCAAACTATTCTATTTCAGGAAACTATACTGTTCGCGGAAAGTGGAGTGATGTAAACGGCGCTGGAACTAAGAAAATATGGTATACATTTAGCACAGGCACATCGTCTAAGCCATTGTTTGACAAAACAGATGCTTCGTTCTCAGCAGACGGTTCATCGTTTACAGATAAAAACGGCATTGTATGGCAGTCAATTCCTGCAAGTGAAGCTTCTTCTGTTACTACTGAAGCACAGTGGAGCCATGAATTTGAAGTAGGTCAGTGTACGGAAGAAAATTTCTACTATGTTGCAGAAGATGATGTAGGCAACTGTACTCCAGTTTACGCTTATACTCAAATGAGTTTTGACTATGCTGTTCCTACAGTAAGCCTTTCTTCTCCGGCTAAAGTAAATTCTTACTACAAAAAAGGTGATTCAGTTCAGTTTGTAATACAGGCACAGGACAGCCACGGCATTTCTAACGTAAACAAAACATCTTCAACAGATGGAATTAACGTAGTTGTAAAGAAAGACGGCGTTACAGTTTCATCAGGAACAAACGGCTACACTTTAAGCGAAATTACACTTAGTAATTTTGACAGTACCACTGGAATTCCAAAAACTGCATCAAGAACTGTTACTTTAAATTCAAGCGGAAGTAACGACGGAAAGTGGACAGTTGAAGCTTTGGCAAAAGACGTTACGGGAAGAGAAACTTCTGCAGACGGAAAACTTTCATTCTCTACAATAGTTGACGGAAGCGTTCCGGTTTATTACGAAGGCAGTGAAGCCACATCTGATGCAGAAAAAAAATTAACGGTTGGCGGAAAAGTTTACAGCGACAGTGCATATTACAAAGACACAACTTTAAGAATAAGCGGCTACTACACAGATACAACTTCCGGAATAAATACAGTTTATTACTATGTAGATTATCCTGGTAGAAGTGGAACTGTTTCTTCAGACTTATCTGCCAGCAATGACGGTGAAGTTGCAGTCAGCTCAACTAGCGGTGTTGCAAACTTTACAATAACACCTTCAAACTTTGTGGAAAACAAGGGAAGCAATGCAAATACGCTTTACATTCAGGCAAAAGACAATGCAGGAAACTTAAGCGTACCGAAAGCAATAACAATCAACCTTGACCAGACAACACCTGACTTTAGTTCAGCATATTACACTTGCGACGGAACTAACTTTACAAGTGCATCCGGTTCAGTTTTAACAAATAAGACAAGCCCTATTTATGTTTACGGAACAATCAGTGACAGTGCAAGCGGTGCCGGTGAAATTATGTTTACAAGAGACGGCGTAACTGTTACTCCGACAGTAACTTACAGTGAAGCAGAAATCGATACAACTAACACAGAAAGTGCATCTAACTTCAGCAGTTGGGCAAGAGAAAACGCTTCAACATTTAAGGCTTACAGTTCAATTGATGAAAAAACAAAAATTACAACATGGAAAGCTGTATTTGATACAACAGCTATTGGTTCGGGCGGAAAAATCAAAGCTACACCTTCTGATGTTTCAGGAAACGGTTCTCCACAGCAGATATTTACACTTACAGTTGATACAGCAAATCCAACTATTGTTTACAATGGCGCAACAGATGAAACTACAGGCACAACACGTTCTGTGTTAAACGGCACAGTTTATTTGTCAGGCACAGCAGACGACAATAATCAGCTTACTTCAGTTTCAGATTTAGAATATTCAGTTTACAATACAACTAATTCTTCTTGGGGAAGCTGGACTCAAGTAACTTCCGGCGGAAATAAAGTTGCTGTAGAAGGAACATACAGCTGGAAGTCCGGCGCTTTTGATACAGCAGAATTATTCCCTGACTCAAAAACAAAAGAGTTAAAAGTACGCTTTAGAGTAAAAGCAAGCGACACTGCAGGAAACAGCGGCTACACTACAAGCGGAGGAAATTACTTCGAGACAACAGTAAATCAGAATAAAGACAGACCGGAAATCCGATTCTCAACTGTAACTTTAGTAGAAAACGGCAAACCAATGTCTGATACAAATTACGTATGGCTTAAAAACTCAACTTCACTTTTGGGAACAATTTCTGACGACGATGGAATTGAAAAGTTTGAAATTAGAGTGGACGGTTCAGACTGGCAGGAAATTTCATGTGATACATCATGGAGTTTCGACTTAACTACACTTTACTCCGGAACTGATAAAGAAAAGCAGAAAGAAGCAAACGGTCCTAAAGTAATTGAATTCCGTGTAACAGACAAATGCGGTAAAGTATTTACTTCTAAACCTACAGCAGAAAATGATTCAGTTTATCTTGTTGACGGAAAAAATGTTCTGGGCGACGAAACAAATTCTTCTTACGGAACAAACATTCTTTACATTACAGTAGATACACTTTCTCCAGAAGTTCAGATTCCTGCAATTTACGATTCAAAATCAACTGCAGAAGATGAAGTTTCAAAATGGGTAAGCACTGCAGGCTTTAAGATTGGCGGCGATATTTCATCATTTAAGATAAAAGCAACTGCATCTGACGCAAACGGAATTAAGAGCATTTCTGCTACAGCTGACTTTGGCGACTTAGACATTGACGGCACAGTTGAATGTTACGATTCATCAGACGTAAAAATTCCAAGCGGTTATGACGGACTCAGTTACTGCATAATTACATTTGACTTATCAAGTTATCTTAGCGAACTGTCAACATTCTCTTCTTCTGTAAGTTTAAGCGTTACAGCAGAAGATACAGCCGGAAACAAACAGGCTTCTACTGCAACAATCAGCGCTGACTACAAAAAGCCTGAAATTTCAGTTACAGGACCAAACTCAAGCCAGTATTCAAGCGGAAGCGTAACGGCTTATGGAACAGTTGACTCTTCTTCAACATTGTACTTTGCAGTTTCAACAAGCGACAGTGCAGCACCTGGAACTTCAGTTTCAAAATACTACGATGAAGACGGAACTTCACACAATACAAAATCATCAGTAAATATAGAAGATTACAATCAGATTACAGATGCAAGTCTTTCCTGGTTCATTTACTTTGACGGCGAACTTGACAATTCAACTGGAACTCACGTAAAGACACTTAACAAATATTTGATTGACTACAAGATTGCTTCCCTTAAATCGGATGCAACGAGCGACGACGACATTGAATTAGGCTTTGAAACAATTGTTAAGCTTTACCTTTGGATTAAGGCAATTGATGAAGCTGGCAACGAATCTATTTCAAAGCACGCTATTTTAGTTGACCCTCAGGGCGACAGACCTACAGTTGAAATTGCATATCCGGAAGAAACAGGCACAACTCTTGGCGGAACTGTAACTCTTCGTGGTTCAGCAAGCGATCCTAACGGTTCAGTACAGGACGTTTGGGTTCAGATTATTTCTGAAAAGGCACATTCTTCTTTAACAAATATTCTTTCTTACACAAAAGTTGACGGCGAGATTACAAGTGATTCTGTAATTACAAAATTTGTACCAACAAAAGAAGATGTATTGCTTTGGATTAACAGCGGATATTCCGTTTACTATATTTCAGGCTCAGAACCGGTTTTACTTACTAGCTCAAATTATTCAAGTTACACTGCTACAGACTGTTACATTAAGGCAAACTTCTCTGGTTCTTCATGGAACTTGCCGATTAACAAAAAAGAAGAGTTTAACCCGAACAGTTCAACTTCAAATCCTGTAGCATTCAGAGTATTTGCCCGGGATAACGACAATAAGTTTAGCCGTTATGCACAGCAGCTTGTAAAGTTTGACTCAGACAATCCTGTTATAAGCAATCTTTACTTGAAGCAATATTCTGACAATGACGCTGGAACTGGAACTGTAATAGCAAGCCGCACTTACACAAGCGATATGTGGGTTCGCGGAACTTGGTGGATTACAGGAACTGCAACTGATACAGACAGCATTGCATCTCTTGAAATCAACAAAGAAGATTTAGTAAGCAATGGAACTGAAAAGAAAATTGA
Organism: uncultured Treponema sp.; assembly: GCA_945877425.1. Classification (GTDB taxonomy): domain Bacteria; phylum Spirochaetota; class Spirochaetia; order Treponematales; family Treponemataceae; genus Treponema_D. The sequence goes on along the minus strand of CAMCRZ010000003.1, from coordinate 13,498 downwards.
CTTTAAGTATAAACTTGAAACCGGCTCAGGGGTTGGAAACTTAGGAAATGAATTTAAGATTGTAGCAATTGACGGTGCAGGTCACACTCAAACTGAATACATTTCAATCAACTATGACAATCAGTCTCCTACACTTGTTGGCGCAGACGACAGTTCTTACGCTTTAAGTCCTCTTGTTCAAAACGACAACGGATTCTACACGCTTAGGGCAAAAGTAAGCGAACCAGCTGTCAGCGCAAAAAGTCAGTCTGGACTTGATTTTGTGGCATTCTACTTTATGAGGCGCAACAACATTCTTTCTCCGGAAATAGACACTATTTACAACCCAATGGTTATACGCAGCAATTCGGCAGCAGCACAAGTAAGCAGTTCAACAACAAAAATCGGTGTAGCATCAGAAACAGATGTAGTTTACGATTCAGGATTGTACTGGCTTAAGAAAACTGTTACACGAACAAGCTCAAATACAAACGTTGTAGTTATGGACGCAGAAGATTCCAGCGTAATGGCAGGCGGTCTTGTTAAACTTAACGGCACTAACTATTTGATTTCAAGTGTAAACGGAGCAACTGTAACTATAGACGGCACACCTTTGTACGATTCATCTGATGCCTCTGTTACTGAAACTGTATACTTTGCACTTGCTCTTGTAGTAAACAACACAACTTCTGAAAACGGTTCCGGCTTACTTAATGAAGCTGGATATTACAACACTATTTCCAACTCTGATGGTGACGGAATTGTGGAAGAAGTAAAGAAGAGCGGCACAGACTACACTTGGGAAGCAAACATTGTTTCAAAGAATATTCCAGACGGACCAATTGAACTTCACTACATTGCATTTGATAAAGCAGGAAACTACTCTATTGGAATTATGGGAAATATGACTGAATCTAATTTCCGCAGTTCATCTTCTTTCCAGACAACTCCTGATAGAACAGAATATAAATCACTTTACTCAAATTCAAACAGGACAAGCAATATTCTTTATGTTGACGGAGTAAAATCTTACCTTAACGGAACATCAAGTGGCATAAAGAATACTGACTACAGAACAGCTGCATTTGTAAGCAACAATGCTCCTCGTTTAGCTGGTTTTGTTGCAGGCATAGATTCTGACGGAAACGATGCAATTTCTGATGACGAAAAAGTAACAACAGATGTAAACGGCGATAAAACTACAGGAAAATATTCAACTTACGAATCTTCTGTTACAACAATGAGCGTAACAACAGGCCTTGTAACTAAAGGAAAAACTGTATTCTATCCGGAAATTCTTGGCGGAAACGGTGACCTTTACTGGAAATATTCTATTGTAAAAGACGGAGCTTCTTCTGATTATTACGCAGACACAAATCTTAACGATTACAGCTCTAGTGAAGGCCTTGTTTATTCTGTTTACGATTTCCTTTCTGCAGGAACAACTGGCAGCGAAATTGCTGACGGCGGACAGACATTTAAGTTTACATTTATTGATTCAACTGAAGGCGTTGCAAAAGGAAGCGGACAGAAAGCATACCTTAACGTAAACATTGAAGTTGCACTTAGAGACACGATAAAGCCGACAAATAAGATAATACCGTTCTACTGGAAATCTTCTGCAGACAATTCACTGTTTGGAGAAAGCAAAGAAAACGGACACATTGAACTTGAAGGCGATTGGAAAAATTCCAGCGGATACGCATATTATCAGACAAAAACATCTGGTTATGAATCGTACTACAACAACGCAGAATTTGACGAAGATCCGAAAGTTTCCGGAAAAATCAAAATAGAAGGCATTGCATGGGACAACAAGCTTCTTAAAACACTTTCCCTTACAATTCCTGGATTTAACAGCGGAAATGCATTTAACATTGCATCTTACAACACAGCATCTAGCTCATGGACAGTTGGTTCTGCATTAGAAGACGGAAATATTCCTGATGTTGGTTATGCTGCAAAAATTGAACGTGCAACTTACGGCGAAATGCTTAACGCAGGACTTATTACGGAAGAAAAATTAACTGCACTTATTGATGAATCTAACGAAGAAACTCTTGATACAGTTAAGGCTAAACTCGTTAAGTACATAACTCAGGAATACGGACATATTGTTAAGTGGACAGTTTATTTTGATACTTCAAAAATAGGAGTTAAAACGAACATTGTATTAAGTGCCGCTGCTTCTGACATTGGTTCTCCTGCAAAGAGCGGAAGTAATGTAGTTTATACTTCAAATACTTCTGCAAGCGACTCTTCTTACACAAAAGAAAATGCAAACACTTCTTTGTACAGAGTTGATGCTGTTCCTTACGTTGTAAAAGTTGAAACAAATCTTTCTAAGAAGAAGAATTCCAACTGGTCTGTATATAACAGAAGTGCATTAGGTCATTACCCTGTGCAGACTGTAGCAACTAACGTTAGTAGCGGCGTACTTAACACTACAACTTCGGAAGATGTTACTTTACACGGATTTAACTTGTACGGCTCAAGTATTGTTATAAAAGACAAAAACGGAAGCAACCTTACAGGCATAACTAACACTGAACAGACTTCATCTGATTTGTCAAAAATTAAGTTTAATGTTGAAAGCATTGATTCCGGCGAAATGAACGTTTCTGTAGACAGTCTTGTTATCATCAATAACTTTAACAACAACAATGCTATGGGAAGTGCTTCAGAAAGCGGAACTGCAAATGTAAACAAATACAATATGCAGGCAAACGGCGACAATAACAATATTCTTACAGACGACCTTGTGTTTGACGTGTGGGAATTTAACGACAGGGCAGCAGTTCCTATTAACGGTCTTGCAACAGGCGTACAGATGCAGGTGAATCAGAATTCTAAAATGCTGAACTTTGCCTTTGCAAACGGCGGTGTTTATTACAGTATGGGTAATAATGAGTATTCAAGCCAGTACTGGTGTGCTGACTATGATACTTTTGCAGGTCCTTGCGTAGGATTCCATGTAGATGATTTTGGTTATACTTACTCTGTAGCTTCAGGTGGTGATACAAATACCAGTGGTTCTATTGATAAATATGTACTGTACTCGGGAAGGTGGGGACCTTTAGATAAAAACTACTATGGAACTTTGAATGGAAATAAATCTTTGCGCCTTGAGGAAATTGCATTACGGCTTGGAAGTGATGTTATGAACTATTCTCTTATGAAGTACAGGTATCTTTCTTCTGAAATGGCATCATCTACAAAAACATTAAATGGAAAAAAGACAACTAATCTATATTTTGTAAATTATGATGCTTTAACAGACGAAATTCGTTTCCGTGCAGGAACTTTCAATACTACATCAAAACAAGAAAGTTATGGTTTCCAGGATGAATATGAAAACGCTACGGCTAGCTATTATTCTACAAATAACTGTCAGGTAATAGCAAATAACTCTACAAGTGGTGGCAGTTTTATTAGAGACTCTAATGGTAACAAAACAACTGTTCCTCTAATCAGCTGTCGTGGAGCAGGTCAGTATGTAGACGTGGCTGTAGCAAAAAACGGAACTACCGATGTAGCCTGCGTTGTATGGTTCGATGCCTACGAAAACTGCCTTAAATACAGTTATTACGTAGACCCTATCAGCAACTGGAACAGCCTTAAAGGCAACCGGACGGCAACAGGCTGGTCTCCTCCTGTACCGATTTTTGCCGAAGGCGGAGAATACTGTCAGATTGCAGTGGATGCAAAAAACCACATACACATTGCAGCCTATGCCGGTAATGGTGACGTAAAATACGCCTATCTTGAAGAATATGATTCGTCCTACAGAGAAAAAACAAATTCATGTACAGTGGATGCTTCCGGTGCAGTAGGTGAACACTTAACATTAGATGTTGCTCTTGATTCAAGCGGAAACAGCATTCCTTATATAGGCTACTTTACTTCTGCAATTAAGGCACCAAAATATGCTTACCTTGTAGACACAACAAATGCAAACCACGTTCCTGCTGGTGCTGATGAAAACGAACGCTTTACAGGAGCTTGGGAAGTAACTGTTATTCCTACTCCAAACCGCCTTACAACAAACCGGGAAGATAAAATTAACATTGGCGTATTTAAAACTTCAGGCGGAGTGCTTAACTGGTCTACAACAAATGGCGATGCACCTGGTTCAACTAATATTGGAACAAGTTATAGTACTAGTACGTCTGCAGGTTATGGCAACTCAACAGAAAACAGTAAGTGCTACGGAAACGGTTCAAAGAATGCTGTATTTGCCTACCAAATTTCCGGCGGTACAGGTTCCTGCATAGAAGTTGCACAAATGAGGTAACTGTGGTTGCAAGATGCTGAATTTATTTCAGCATCTTCTTCTGCACAACGGGGATTTTTTTACAGATTTTTTTGCAAATATTTAATATAATCCCCGTTATGACTGAGTTAAAAAAAATAATATTGATATCTTTTCTGTTTGTCCTTCCGTTTCAGATTTATGCTAAAAAAACAAGGCAAAAACTTCAGCCGCAAAATCAGCTGCAAATAAAGCCACCGGAAGAGCTTACAATGTTAATGAGCTGTTACCCTGAATTTCATTACACAGCAGCTTACGAAAAAGAAACAGACGACTGGAAAGTTGAAATTGAGCTTTTATCAGATAAATCAAAAATTGTATTGTACTGGTGCAACGGAAAAATGCTTCCTCCAGAAGAACTGGAGCAAAAAGACAATTACCGGCAGCTTTTGTACGCTTATCCAAAAGAGCTGGCAGATCCTTCAACCTTTACTCAGGAAGAAAAGCAAAAACTTAAGGAAGCTGGGTCTATAAAAAACCGCAGGGAAAGTACAGGCTCGTCAATGTTTTTCTTTGATGCAATTTACAGTGCAAACACAAGGGCTTCTCTTGAACAGAATATTGAAAAAGTTACATTTTTAGGCAAAGGAACAAATGTTCATAAGCTTATAAAAGAACCGCTTAAAAAAGTTGAAGAGCAGATTTTTAAACTTTCCGAAACAGACGACGAAGTGCGTGATTTTGTAAAAAAAATAAAGTCTGCAGATGCATATGCATGGCGCTTAATAGACGGAACTAACCGCAAGTCTTTTCATTCATACGGAATTGCTGTAGATATAATTCCCACAAGAATTACAGGAGAAATTTTCTGGAGCTGGGCAAGAGACAAAAATCCTGAAGGCTGGATGCTTACTCCTTTAAAACGCAGGTGGCTTCCTCCGAAAAAAGTTGTAGAAATATTTGAAAAAGAAGGATTTATCTGGGGCGGAAAGTGGGCGCTTTGGGACAATATGCATTTTGAATATCATCCTGAACTTATAAAATTAAATAAAATTACAGATTAAAAATGCCGAAAATCTAATTGGAGTATTTTTTTTATGAAGGTTAGATTTTTTTCTTTTTTAGCGGCAGCATTTTCTTTTTTAGTGGCAGCAAATTTTATTTCCTGTAAGAAAAATCAGAATGACAGAATAAAAACTTACACTTACAGATACATTTCATCTTCTCCTTCAACATGGAATCCTACAGATTATCAAATGTCAAATGAAGGAGACATTCTTGGGCTTACAAGCATGGGTCTTTACGATTTTGTAATGAACGACACAAACGACGGTTACGAAATAGTGTGCGAACTTGCTGCAGAATTTCCGGAAGATGTAACGAAAGAATACGCCGGCAGTTTAAAATACAAAATTCCTTCTGATGCAGAAAAAGGTTTTGCCTGGAAATTTGAACTGAACAGAAATGCCTGCTGGGACGACGGCACTCCAATTACCGCTGACACATGGGAATATTCTGTTAGGCAATATTTAAATCCTGAAATGAAAAATTACCGTGCTTCAAATTTTTATCAGGACAAAATGGCTCTGGCAAATGCAGAAGCTTACTACAACGGAACGGGCACTTGGGAAAATGTGGGCTTTGTAAAAAACAACGACTATTCTTTTACGCTTATTCTTACAAAGGCACAAAGTCTGTTTATGATAGAGTATTGCTGTTCCGGGGCAACTCTTGTAAAAGAAGATTTATATGAAAAAAACAAAAAGCCTTCCGGTGAGCTTATAAAAAGTTCTTATTGTACAAGCGTAGAAACTGCTGCTTCATGCGGACCGTACAAAGTAAAGAATTTTCAGCCGGATAAGCAAATCACTCTTGAAAGAAATGAAAAATGGTATGGCTGGACAGACGGAAATCATGAAAATCAGTTTATGACAACTAACATAGAAATTTCTTTTGTTGATGAACACGCTACGATTTTAAATTTATTTTTGCAGGGAAAGCTTGATGAAACCGGACTTGATTCCAACGATTTAAAGCGTTACGGAAACAGTTTGTACAGGCAGATTACTCCATCTTCAAACACGTGGCGCTACACTTTTAATTCAGATAAAGCTAGTCTCGAAGCGGAAAATTTAAAGGGCGAAAATCATTCTATTCTTGCGTACAAAGATTTCAGGCATGGAATTTCTCTTTCTTTAGAGCGTCAGAAATATGTGGACACTTTAACTCCTGCAAGTGATGCCGGCTTTGGGCTTATAAATTATGCTTACGTTTCAAATCCTGAGGCAAATGAAATTTACAGGGAAACTTCTGCTGCTAAGAAAATTCTGTGCGAGCTTTACAAAACAGATTCTGTGGAAGACATTACTGGCTTTAATAAAGAAGAAGCAAAGTATTATCTTTTAAAAGCTTACAATGAAGCGCTGGATAAAAAAGACATTCTGCCGGAAGACAAAATTCAAATTGACGTGCACACTTATGCTGCTGATGAAATTTACGTAAAGTCTGTGTCGTTTTTGCAGGACGGAATTAATGATGTAGTTGCAGGAACTGTTCTGGAAAATAAAATATTCTTTAAGCAAGTTACAGATCCTGATTATTATGCAAACTTAAAAAAAGGAAAAGTTGACTGCGCCATGACAAGCTGGGGTGGCGGAACTTATGATCCTTTTGGCGTAATGTGGTGTTACACTGATCCAGATGCATTGCAGGAATTCGGATTTAATTCTAAACAGGAAAAGCTTACTATTAAAATTGAAGGCAAAGAAATAACTAAGACTTTTTTTGACTGGTACATTGCACTTTGCGAAGGCGAATATTCTGATGCAGCTTATGAACTCAGGACAGAAATTCTTGCTCAAATGGAAAAAGGTATTCTTGAACAATACTGCACTATTCCGTTGCGTTATTATAATTCAGTTGGCCTTACTTCACAGAGGATTATTGAAAAAAGCGAAACTTACGGCGGTTCTCTTGTAGGTTACGGCGGATTACGCTTTATGAAGTTTTCAATGGATGACGCAGAGTGGGAAGAATACTGCAGCCAGCAAAACAACCAGCTGAAGTATTAAGTATCATGCACTGAGGGAAAATTCATTTCAGCATCTTGCTTGGCGGGTGGAAGAATGGAGGATTGCTTATGGTGAAATATGTTTTAAAAAGAATTGCACTTATGGTGCTGAGCCTTTTTCTTATAATGACAATGCTTTTTGTTTTAATCAGACTTTTGCCAAATCAGGTGGAAGCAGTACAAGGAGGTTACGACAAAGCACTTTCTGATATGAGGGAAGCATGGGGCTACAACAAACCGCTTATAGTTCAGTATGGAATTTTTCTGAAAAATGTCTTTACTAAATGGGACTGGGGCTTTTGTACAACAATGGGAACTTACCTTCAGCCTGTTACCGATTACATTTTAAGCAAATTACCTGCAACAATTTACATCAACGTGCTGTCACTTTTATTTTCACTTCCACTGGGAATTATTTTTGGCATTACGGCAGCAGTTTATAAAAACAAGTGGCAGGATCATCTTGTTCAGGTTTTTATAATGATGTTTATTTCAGTTCCGTCTTTTGTATATGCATTTTTGCTGCAATACTTTATTGGATTTAAGCTTAACCTTTGTCCTTTAGTTTTGCACAGCGGCAGCAAATGGTTTTCCTGGCAGATGATTCACAGCGCAATTCTTCCGGTTTTAGCTTTAAGTTTCGGACCTATTGCAGGACAGATGCGTTTAATCAGGGCTGAACTTACAGAATGTCTTACAAGCAACTATATGCTTCTTGCAAGAACAAAAGGCTTAACTAAAAGTCAGGCAACAGTTCGTCATGCATTCAGGAATTCCATGGTTCCGCTTATGCCGTCTTTTCTTGCAGACTTTATTTCAATAATATCAGGCTCCATGATTATAGAGCAGATTTTTGCAGTTCCGGGAATAGGCAAAACTTACTTGCTGAGCATTACTCAAAAAGATTACAGCGTATTTATGGCGTGCTCAATGTTCTACATTACAATCGGACTTATTGCAGGAATTCTTTTTGATTTAAGTTACGGCTTTATTGATCCGCGCATTAGAGTGGGCTCTGGAAAAACAAACGAATTGTAACTGAAGGAGAAAAAATGGAAAGCAAATCAGAAAACATTTTAGATATTCCACAGGAAAAGTTCCGCTTTGTAAATAAAAACTTAACTCGGGAAGAAACAGTTTTTTCATCTAAACCAGCCGGATATTTTCAGGAAGCAATGAAGCGTTTCCTTACAAACAAAGGTTCAGTTGTATGCTTTTTCATAATATTTGTACTTGTCCTTTATGCAATATTTGCGCCTTTAGTTTCAGGTTACGGCATTTCTGAAAAAGATGAATATTATTCTTACGCTTCTCCTAAAAGCCTTTTCTTTTCTAAGTTTGGATTCTGGAACGGCACTGAAATTACAGAAGTAAACGAACCTACGTATCAGTACATAAAAAATATTCCTGGCGCAATTGTTAAGAATTACGGCACAAAAGAATATTTGATAGCTAACCGTCCGCAGACATGGTACAAAATAAAAGTTGACTCTTACGCAAGAGTCGGCTGGGTAAAAAAGCTTTTGACCAAAGAAGAATTTGATGACGTAAAAAAATACGAAGCAGAAAATTCAGTGCAGGTTTTTTATCCTGTAATCGATGCAAAAAAAGTTGAAAATCTTGGCTATAAAAATGATCAGAATGCATGGTTTCTGACAAATCAAAAAGGCTACGAACAGTGCGATGCAAACGGAAACGTTCAGGACATATTTCTTTACGACAAGCAGACAAACGAACCAGTGTACTTTATTTCCAGAATGAACGGCACTCAGTTTGAAACACGTGTTCTCTACAGCGAATGGTACAAATACAAAAACGGTAAGGAAGCAGCTTTTCTTTTTGGTGCAGATAATTCAGGCTACGATATTTTTACAAGACTTGCTTACGGTGCCAGACTTTCTTTGTTTCTAAGTATTTGCGTTGCGTCTATAAATTTATTTCTGGGAATAATAATCGGCTCTATTGAAGGATATTACGGTGGTGCAGTTGATCTTTTTATTGAGCGTGTAAAAGACATTCTTTACCAGATTCCTTCAGTTGTTTTAATGACACTTTTTCAGCTTTATCTTGCAAAAAAGTTAGGCGCTGTTTTTTCAATGTTCTTTGCGTTTATTTTTTTCGGATGGATTGGAACTTCTTCAACAGTAAGGGCGCAGTTTTACCGTTATAAAAATCAGGAGTATGTAATGGCAGCCAGAACTCTTGGTGCAAAAGATTCACGGATTATTTTCAGGCACATTTTGCCAAACGCCATTGGCTTTATAATTACAACTTCTGTTTTGACAATTCCTGCAGTAATTTTCAGTGAAGCAAATTTAACTTATCTTGGAATTGTAAATCTTCAAAGCGACACAATTACTTCTGTAGGAACAATGCTTAATTCGGCACAGTCTGCACTTTCTACACATCCGCACGCAGTATTTTTCCCGGCAGCATTTATTTCCGTGCTTCTTATTTGCTTTAATGAATTCGGAAACGGTTTACGTGATGCTTTTAACCCGGCACTTAGAGGCGCAAAGTAAGGAAGAAAAATTATGGAAATCAAAACAGATAAAATTCTTGAAGTAAAAAATCTTACCGTAAATTTTAAAACTGACAAGGGAATGCTTCACGCTGTTCGTGGAATTAATTTTCATCTGAATAAAGGCGAAACTCTTGCAATTGTTGGAGAAAGCGGTTCGGGCAAAAGTGTTACGGCAAAATCTATTCTTGGAATTGAAGCGGCAAATGCAGTTATAGAAAGCGGCAGTATTATTTACGAAAAAAATGATTTGCTGAAATTTTCGGAAGAGCAGTTTAACAAAATTCGCGGCAATAAAATTACAATGATTTTCCAGGACCCTCTTTCTTCGTTAGATCCTATTATGAAAATAGGCAGGCAGCTTACAGAAGCAACTATTCTAAACGGAAAGACAAATCAGAAAATTGCAAAGGCAAAACTTAGGCTTTTAAAAAAGCAGTTGAAAAATCTTGAGAAAAAAAATCAGATTGTTCCGGAAAGTTTAATTGAAGAAATCAAAATCCAGAAAGAAAAATCAGAATATAAAGTAACAAAAAAAATGGCTTACGAAAAAGCTGTCGGCATTATGCGAGAAGTTGGAATTGATGAACCTGAAAAAAGATTTAATCAGTATCCCTTTGAATTTTCCGGCGGAATGAGGCAGCGCATTGTAATTGCCATAGCCGTTGCTGCAAATCCAGAAGTGCTCATTTGTGACGAACCTACTACTGCACTTGACGTAACTATTCAGGCACAAATTCTTGAACTTATAAATCGGCTTAAAAAAGAAAGAAATATGTCTGTAATTTTTATAACCCACGACTTAGGCGTTGTGGCAAATGTTGCGGACAGAATTGCCGTAATGTATGCAGGAAAAATTGTGGAAGAAGGTACAGCCGATGAAATTTTCTACACACCGAAACATCCTTACACTTGGGCGCTTCTTTCTTCAGTTCCATCTCTGGATGAAAAGGAAAAGCTTGAGTCCATTCCAGGTTGTCCTCCTGATATGATAAATGTTCCTGCCGGTGATGCGTTTGCTCCTAGAAACAAGTACGCTATGGAAATTGATTTTGAAAAAGAGCCTCCGTTTTTTACAGTCAGTCCTACTCATAAAGCTGCAACGTGGCTGCTTCATCCTTCTGCTCCAAAAATTGATTTCCCTGATTTTTCAAAAAGTACCGCTGAAAAAAGTGAATCTGAAATAAATAAAACAGAGGCGCTTTTAAAAGTTGAACATCTTACGAAAAAGTTTAATAAAAATAAATTTACTGCAGTTGATGATGTAAGTTTTGAAATTTTTCCTGGCGAAGTTTTAAGTCTTGTTGGAGAAAGTGGCTGTGGAAAAACTACAACTGGCAGGGCAATTATGAATCTTTACAGAATTGACGGCGGAAGAATTTTTTACAACGACAAGCTTACGAATTCTGACTCAAAGAAAAAACTTTCTGTTAACACTGATGTGCAGATGATTTTCCAGGATCCAGTTTCTTCGCTAAATCCCCGAATGACTGTTCGTGAAATTGTTGCGGAAGGTCTTAGAGTGCAGGGTGAAAAAAACGAAAAAATCATTTCTGAAAAAGTTGAAAATGTTCTTGTAAAGGTTGGGCTTCGTCCTGAATATGCAAACCGTTATCCTCACGAATTCAGCGGCGGACAAATTCAGCGTATAGGAATTGCACGTGCCCTTATAATGAAGCCGAAGCTTATTGTTGCAGACGAACCCATTAGCGCTCTCGACGTTTCCATTAAAGCTCAGATTATAAATTTACTTGATGATTTGAGAAAGGAAACTGGTGCTGCCATTCTTTTTATTGCCCACGATTTGAGTATAGTAAAATATTTTTCAAACAGAATTGCCGTAATGTGCGGAGGAAAAATTGTAGAACTTGCGCCTGCTGATGAACTTTTTAAAAATCCACTTCACCCGTACACAAAATCTCTGCTAAGTGCAATTCCTTATCCTGACCCTCATTCTGAAAAAAACAAAAAGCGTATTGTTTACAAAAAGAACGAAACGGAAAATTTCAATGTGGAAAAATCAGCTTTACGAGAAGTTGCCGGTGGACATTTTGTTCTTTGCGAAAAGGATAGATTATAGAGTTGAGTATGAAGCGGAAATTTTTCTTTAGTTTAATTGCAGGATTTTTTGTAACTGCCGTTGTATTTTTTTATGAAAGTGCAAATTCTTCTTTTTCTGCAGCAAGTCGTTTGCAAAAACTTTGTGACGGAACTTTTGTTTCAGCCGTAATTTTTTTCTGTGCAGGCGGATTTTTGTTTTGTAAAAATAAAAAACTTTTCAACGGAATTGTTTATAGCACAAAGCAACTGTTTTCCAGAATTTTCAGCAGAAACAAATCAGGCAGCAAGTCTTACCTGGAATTTTCCAATGAATCTAAGGAAACAGGAAAAGATTTTATACTTATTTTTTTTAGCTTAGGAATTTTCTTTTTATTAACTTCAGTTGCACTACTGATTTTTCTGTCCTGCTGAAGTTGCAGTGACACTTTCCGGCAAAGCGTTGTGGAAGAAACAAATAATTTATCGCAAGAACAAAGGGGCGGCGGTATAAATTGACAGCCGGCTTTGCGACGTTCAGCCTTTCTTTTTTTAGCCGTCGCCCAAGTGCAAAAATCAGCAGTGTAAAAATTCCTCTGGAAGCGGTGCCGTAACTGTGATGATATTATTTGTAACAGGATGTGGAAACGTAAGGCTTTCTGCGTGAAGCATTATTCTGCTAAAAGATTTTCCGCCGTAAAGTTTATCGCCAAGTAAAGGCATTTTTCTTGACGCAAGGTGAACACGTATCTGGTGAGTTCTTCCTGTAAAAAGACTACACTGAACGAAATAATATTTGCCGCTTTTTGTTTTAGACAAAATCTTGAATTCAGTTTTTGAAGGAAGTCCGCCTTTTGAAGCAGGAACGTTTCCCCATTTTGCAGCCTGACTTTTGCCGCTTATTCTTCCCATTGTAAATTCAACAGAAAAAGTGCTACCTTCTTTTACAGGAAATTCCGGGGCAACAACTGCACGGTAAATTTTTTGTGCTGTGTGATGTTCAAACATAATGTGGCAGGCAGCGTTTACCGTTCTGGTTTTTGTAAAAAGAATTACGCCGCTTGTTTCTCTGTCTAAGCGATGCATTATTCCTGCGTACGGAGGATTTCTTAACTGCGGATTTTTTTTGTGAAGATATCTGATTATGGCATTGTGAAGATTGTCTCTTGATGCAACTATTGTTTGCTCTGTGGGAAAAAATGCAGGCTTATTTACTACGATGATAAATTCGTCTTCGTATAAAACATTTTCTTCTGTAAGTTCAAATTTTATGTCTTCCGGTTGTTTTTCAAAGAAAAGTTTTTCGCTGTCAACTGTAAGTTTTACTGTAAAGTCTTTCTGCAAATTTGCAAATGGTCTGTGTTCCTGCAAGCCGTTTATTTTAACTGCACCAGCAACAATAAGCCGCCTTATTTTACTGTTGGAAATTTCTGCATGAAGTAAAACTGGAAGTTCTTTCCGCAAGAATTCATCCAGCCTGCCAGCATTCTGTACTTTAAGTGTATATGTGCTGATGGTATTTGTCATAGGGAAAATATAATGCTTAAAGGCGAAAAGTTAAAGCGTATACTCTCCGGCAAGAACAGAGCCCACTGAAAAAGTCCCCGTACAAGGAATTTACAAACATCATCAGAAAATG
>CAMCRZ010000002.1 GCA_945877425.1 uncultured Treponema sp. | reverse complement strand
CGAGAAGGGCTTTGCAAGGAAGTGAAGGCTTTAACTTTTTCGGCTGGTGCTTTGGAAGAACAGTGTACGCTTACGTGCAGCGTTTTGGAAGAAGATGCAGCTGGTGAGTAAGTACGCTGTAGCGGTGCCGCCTGTTCTTGCCGGAGAGTGCAGGCTTTGCGAGAGGGGCTTTACCGTTAAGTTGAGTTGTTAGACAGCCTGGGAGGTGGTTAGAATTTCATTGCGAAAATTGCAGAAAGAAGTGGAAGCCGGTAAAAACTTACGGTTTTGTTTAAAAAAAAGGGGCTGACCTTTCTTTTGGACAGCACCCTTATTTCACCTGATGGTTATAAAGCAGTTATTTGCTTACTTTCTTAAAAGTCTGCCCATCTACAACAATAACTGATAAATCTACTGCATAAGGACACTCAACAACTGAGCTGCCACCTTCAATAAGGAATCTAACTTTCAAAGCTTTTTTATCAACAGTGTATGTACCTTTAGCCTAGAGCTCTAACTGCTTTTCTTCTTCTTCATCATCATAATAGTCGGCTTCCCAAAGTTCAACATCCTTGTCGTTTAAAAAGCGAATTTCTGCTACTTCACGGTAAACATATCCATCTCCTTCATCTTCTACATTTTCATAACGATATACATCACCTTTTCCTGGTTTCTTACCGCAAGATGCTAAAGATGCAACCATCATCAATGCAAAAAGTGCTACTGTAATTTTTGTTACGATTGTTTTCATGTAAAACTCCTTAAAAACATTTTGTTGAAGATGCCCCCCTTTCGCAATTTTGTCAAGGAGAAATTATTTTGCATCAGAAGAGTTGCAACAATATAGACAGAAATAATATTTTATGTTATGATGCCGTACTTAAAGAGGTATTGTATGATTTTTCCACTTGAAGAAATGTGTAAATTTAAAGGCGGAATGTATGAAATTACCGCAGCAGCAAGCCGTCGTGCATATCAGCTGGCAAAAATAGATGATGAAGAACTTGAAGATTATGACGGAAAAGTTGTAAGCCTTGCAGCACGTCAGCTTTTTACAGGCGAAGTAAAATATTCAATAGAAGCACCAAAAAAGTAATTTTACATCTGGTATTATTTTGAAGCCGGTAATAGTAATTTTTGCACCTACTGCCTGCGGAAAGACTGCTTTAGCCACTGAAATGTTTGGAAGAAGCAGTCTTTCTTGTTTTAAAGGCAAAGGTGAAGTTATAAGTGCAGATTCTCAGGCGGTATACAAAGGTCTTGACATAGGAACGGCAAAACCAACGCCGGAAGAGCAGAAAGAAATTCCTCATCATCTTGTGGATATAATTGAGCCTGACAGACAGTTCGGTGTAGGAAATTTTATAACCATGGCTGATGATTTGTGCACTGAAATCCTTGAGCGGAAGAAAATTCCTCTCGTTGTAGGCGGAACAGGGTTTTATATACGGAACTTTCTTTTAGGTCTGCCTGTTACACCGGAAAGCAATCCTTTAATACGTGAACAGCTGAAGGAAAAACTGCAGCGTGTCGGAAAAGAAGAAATGTACGCTGAACTTAAGCACGTTGACCCTGACAGCGCATGGAAAATCAATAAAAATGATGCTTACAGAATATGCCGTGCACTGGAAGTTTACTACACTTCAGGAAAGCCTTTAAGCAGTTATTCACTTCCTGATTCTTTGCGGAAAAAATTTGATTTCCTTACAATAATATTAAACAGAAATAAAGACGAACTTTACGAAAGAATCGATGCTCGTGTAGAAAAAATGTTTGAAAACGGTCTTGCCCAAGAAGTAGAGCATCTGAAAGAAAAAGGTTTTACTGCCGAAAGCCCCGGAATGAAGGCAATCGGTTACAGCGAGTTTTTTATAGAAGGACTTACCAAAAATCAGATTAAGGAAAAAATAAAATCAGACAGTCATCATTATGCAAAAAAACAGTACACATTTATGCGGGGAATTCCTGAAGCTGTTACAGTTGACGCTGACGATAAGGAGAAAATTTTCTCTTTAATAAGCGGATTCTGCCGTCAAGTGCCTTTTTTGTCGTAAGGAATTGTAATTACAAAGCTTGTGCCTTTATCTTCTTTTGATGAAACTGAAATTTTCCAGCCCATTGTATCTACAATAGTTTTTACAAAAGACAATCCTATTCCGAAACCTGCTTCACGCCTTGAATTCGTGCCTCTGTAGAAAAGGTCAAAAATATGCTCAATATCTTTTTCGGATATACCTTGTCCTGTATCAGAAATGGAAACTTTAATGAAATCATCGTCCTGAACGGCAGAAAAAGAAACAGTTCCTCCTTCCTGAGAATATCTTATTGCATTGCTGTAAATGTTTTCCAGAACGTGCTGGCACAGCTTTTCGTCGTAAGCAATTTCAACGTCATCGTTAATCTGTATGTTCGTAACAATAGTCCTCTTGTAAAATTCGCCTGTGTTTTCTATGGAAGAAGCAAAATTTTCAAGGAAAGGCTTGATTTTTGATTTTACTAAATCACGTTTCCATTCAGAACTGCTCAGCTTGACGTAATTTATAAGGTCGTTAATCATATTTTCCAGCTGATCTGCCTTAGTGTGGATTATTCCAAGAGATTTTTTAATTGAATCCATGTCGGTAACAACACCGTCAGTAATGGCTTCAGTGTATCCTTTTATAAGGGCAACAGGTGTGCGCAAATCGTGGCTTATTCCCATAATGAATTTAGTCCGCCTTTCCTGATCGTCTTTCAGTGAAATGCGCATTTTATCTAGACTTAAAAGCAAAGACGTAATTTCATTCGGATTTTTCTGCCTGCCTAATTCTTCTACCTGAGTGTCCAGTTCTCCGTCTGCAATTTTATGAGTTTTTTCTTCAATAGATATTATGGATTTTGATATGTTCCGGGAAATTTGGAAAATAAGGATAACTGCAATGAATTCAAATATGACTATTCCCAGAAAAGCCGGAAGTACAAAGCTTGGAAACTTTTTGTGGTTTGCACTGTAAACAGGAGAGCGGCTTATTACAAGAAAATAATCGTTTATGGAATTTCCCTTGTTATAGGATTTGCCCATGTAAGGATCCTGCACCTGATAATCATACTTGTAGCTTGTACTCTGAATAAGATCAAAAATATCTGCAGGGTGACATTTAGTGCCGTTTTTGAATTCAGGAAAATTGGAAAGTATTACAGTAGAATCGTAATAAACAAGAATCTCCACGTTAGGCGGAACGTGGCTTATCATTTTTTCAATTGCATTCCAGGAATCTTCAGTTAAATCAATTATGTCAAGATTCCTTACTTCTTTGTAGCCTTTTAAAAGATATCTTTCAGGAGAACAGATGTAATGGTAAACAGGTACAGTTACAACTGCAACGAGAGGAATAAAAATCACTACAAGGATTAAGATGGTGAACTGGGTTTTGATTTTCATTTTGACTCTTAATTACGCTGGAATTTATATCCCATTCCGAAAATCGTAGTAATGTACTTAGGATGGGCAGGGTCGTCTTCAATTTTTTTCCTTAAGCGCTGAATGTAAACTGCAACTGCCGTAATGTCTCCGTAAGCTACTTTCCATACATTGTCGTATATAGTTTCAGGATTTAAAGGTTCACCGTCATGGCGTACAAGGTATTCAAGAACTTCATATTCTTTTGTAGAAAGAGGAATTTTTTCCGAGCCTTTTTTCAAGACGCAGCTGTTGCACAAAAGAGTATAGGGACCGAAAGTTATGGTTTCTTCCACAGAAGCTTCCGTAGCAATAAGCCTGTCAAGCTTTGACTTTACTTTTGCAACAAGAACTTTAGGGCTGAAAGGCTTTGTAACAAATTCATCGGCACCGTAACCTAAACCGGTAATTATATCTTCATCAGCATCTCTTGCAGAAACAATTATGACAGGAATAGTTGCCTTGTAGTTGCTTCTAAAATTCTTTAAAAACTCAAGTCCGCTCATTCCAGGCAGGTTTAAGTCAAGAAGAACTAAATCAGGAGCAGAGGAAGTTTTAAGTGCTTCAAGGGCAGTTTCTGCAGTTTCAAAGGCAGACACTTCAAACCCTGCGTTTTCCATGTACATTTTGATAAGTTCAGCCATTTCAGGCACATCTTCAATAATGAGAATTTTACTTTTCATAGCTTGATTTTAAAAGCAATTTCTTTTATAGGCAATAATTTTTTTGTTATAAGTTCAGGATTGTTACGGCATATAACGTTATATTATTTCAAAAAGAGGGGCGTTTTGTGCATTAAGTTCAAGCTATGAAGGTTTGCGTTACGCTGATTTTTAGACAGTACGATACTAGAAATTTTCAAAAAAGTATGGTTTAATACTTGACGGTGCATTTATTTGCGTTCATTATTACATATTGATATGATTGAAGTAACTAGAATCAACGGTAAAAAGTACTGGATAAATCCTCATCAGATTGAAAGTATGGAAGAAAAGCCTGATCTTACTATTTCACTTCTTTCTGGAAAAACTGTTGTAGTTCTGGAAAAGCCTGATGTCGTTATTCAGCGCATTGTTGAATACAGGCAGAAAATCGGTGCACTTAATCAGGAATTATAACGGCATCTTACTGTAAAATTTACTATAGCGACGGAGATTTTATAAATGGATATAGCTACATTAATCGGATTTGTTGGTGGTGTTGCAATGGTTCTTCTTGGCGTTTTTTCTTCAGGAAGTTCTATAGGCGGTATTATTGACGTTCCGTCCCTTATTATTGTTGTGGGCGGTTCATATATGGCTCTTTTCGTTTCGTCTCCTTTAAAGGTTGCACTTGGTCTGTGGGGCGTTATAGGAAGAACATTTAAAACTTACGATTATGGCGAAAAAACTTCCGTTCAGAATATGGTAAACTTAGCAGAAAAAGCCCGTAGGGAAGGTATTCTTGCCTTGGAAGAAGGTCTGGAAGATATTGACGACAAATTCCTTAAGGAAGGTCTTCGCCTTATGGTTGACGGAAGTGACGGTGCTGCAATACGTTCCATTCTGGAAAACGAAATGGCACAGACAGAAGCGCGTCATATGGAATGGGCTGGCGTTGTAACTCAGTGGGCAGGTTATGCTCCTGGCTGGGGAATGATGGGTACGGTTATCGGTCTTATCGGTATGTTGAACAACCTTGAAGATAAGAGTTCCCTTGGTCCAAACATGGCGGTTGCCCTTATTACAACACTTTACGGTTCCATGCTTGCAAACTGGCTGTTCGGTTCCATGGCAACTAAACTTATTGCACAGAATACTGCAGAAATGAACGCAAAGGAAATGATTCTGGAAGGAATTCTTTCCATTCAGACAGGAGACAATCCCCGTATTCTTGCACAGAAACTTTTAACTTATCTTGACCCTAAAACTAGAAAAACAATTGAATCTGATGTATTAAAGGATTAAAAATGGCTAAAAAAGAAAAGAAAGAGCCTGCTAAACCGTCTACAGCCTGGCAGGGCACTTATGGTGATATGATTACTCTTATGCTTTGCTTTTTCGTTATGCTTTACGATCCTTCAGAAAGTGATGCCGTTCAAATGGCAGCTTTGCAGGCATCTATTTCAAATAACAATACAGGCGGAGGACTTTCTGTAAGCCCTGGAAGCCTTTCTGATTTAGGAAATGTTGTAAGTGCCTTGCCTTCTCTTGAAAAAGGTAAGGCTTTAGGTGCTGCATATAAAAAAGCTGTCAGCAGTTTTACGCCGGAAGTAAAATCAAACAAAGTAACTCTTACAAGTGACGAGCGCGGCATAATTATTTCCCTTGCTTCAGATACTTTTTTTCAGGAAGGAAGTGCAGAACTGAACCTTGAAGCTTCCAGAGAAGTTTTGCAGAAACTGTTTGCTTTTTTCAATTCACCGGAAGTTGCAGGAAGAAAATGGCGCATAGAAGGCCACACTGATAATGTACCTGTTTCTGCAGGCAGTGAATATAAAAGCAACTGGGAACTTTCTTCTGCAAGAGCGGCTAACGTCCTTCATTTTCTTTCTGATTTGGGAGTTGATGAGCAGCAGTTTTCCATTGCAGGTTACGCTGATACAAGGCCTAAATTCAGTAATGATACGGCACAGGGAAGGGCTTACAACAGGCGTGTTGACGTAGTAATACTTGATGACGGACATTTCTAGCTATAAATGTATATTATAAAATGAATTACAGTTAGAAATCCTAATGTAGCGAATAAAAAAAACCGAATATATAAAAGAGAAAAGTTTTAATTTCAGGAGGAAAATATGGCAGATGAAGCAGCAGACGATATAAGCGGAGACCTTGGCGGCGGTTCCGTATCTAAAAAAGGAAATGTCGGCGGTATTTTCACTGGACTTCTGAAATGGATTTTAATTGCAATAGCAGCAATCATTCTTGTAGTAACTATTGCCGTTATCGTTAATAAAGTTATGGGAAGCAAGGGCGGTTCTCAGTCTTTTGTTCCTGTTGCAGAAGAATATAAAACTGAACGTGAATTTTACGATTGGTATTCTTCAATAGAGCAGATAAGGACACAGACAAGCGATCCTATTCCTGCCAGCGTTACTGTAGAACTTAGTCTTGGCTACAAAAAAGATGATAAGCAGGCTTCTTCAGAAATTACCGCAAGAATTGTTGAAATAAGGGCATTTTTAAGAAGATATTTTGCTGAAAAAACAGCAGATGAACTGGATGCAAAAAACGAAGACATTTTAAGGCAGCAGATTCGTGATCAGCTTAATGATGATATTTTAAGTACGTCAAGAATCAGGGATGTTCAGTTTACTTTCTTCAGTGTTGTAAGGCAGCAGTAATTGATTGGAATTAAAAGGTGGAATTAAAAGATGAACGAAGTTCTGTCACAAGATGAAATTGACCAGCTTTTACAGGCAATCAGTTCAGGTGAAAGTGAATCTGAAGAGTTTAAGCCGGTTAGTGACACCAGGCGCATTAAGATTTACGACTTTAGGCGACCAGATAAATTCTCAAAAGAACAGATTCGTACTGTTTCGAATATGCATGAAACTTTTGCCCGTCTTACTACAACAAGCCTTTCTGCACAACTTCGTTCTCTTGTTCACGTACACGTTGCTTCAGTTGATCAGCTTACTTACGAGGAATTTATCCGTTCCATTCCAACGCCTACAACTCTTGCCGTCATAAACATGGATCCTTTAAAAGGAAATGCCGTTCTTGAAATTGCTCCGGAAATCACTTTTATTATGATAGACCGTTTGTTCGGCGGAAAAGGTGAAACTGAAGGCAAAGTAAACCGTGACCTTACTGATATTGAACAGTCCGTTATGGAAGGAATTATCGTTCGTATTCTGGCTAACATGAGGGAAGCCTGGACTCAGGTAATTGATTTGCGCCCTAGACTTCAGCAGATTGAAACAAATCCTCAGTTTGCACAGATTGTTCCACCTAACGAAATGGTTATTCTTGTAACTTTGGAAATTAAAATTGCAGAAGAAGCAGGTATGATGAATATCTGTATTCCTTATATTACGATTGAGCCTATTGTTTCCAAGCTTTCATCTTCTTTCTGGTTCAGCTCAGTGCGTCGTGGTTCTACAACCCAATATCTGAGTACCCTTAAAGAAAAGCTTTCTGATGTTTCCATGCAGATTGTTGCGGAAGTAGGTTCAATTAAAATTCCTATCCGTGACGTTTTAAGTTTACGTGTAGGTGATGTTGTACGGCTTGATTCTGCTAAAGTGGGTGACCCTTTGCCATTAAGTGTTGGCGGTAAGAAAAAGTTTTACTGTCAGCCTGGTGTTGTAGGGAAAAAAATGGCAGTTCAAATCATTGAAAAAATAGAAGAAATTCAAGACGAAGAGTTTGAAGAACTCAGCGCAGAAGGAGAAGAAACTATATGAGTGAAGGATCTATATCACAGGAAGAAATTGATGCATTATTGTCTGGCGTAGACATGGGTGGCCTCACTTCAGGAGGAACTTCTTCCATTGTGCCTGATGCGAGTATTGATACTGTTGTTTTAAAAGATTTTGCCTCAAGAATCAAAGACAAAATTGGTGAAGTCGTAAAAAATATGACGGAAAAAGATACAACTGTGGGAACTCCGGAAGTTGAAGCTGTTGACCGTGATATCTTTATGTCTAAACTGCCGGAAGTTGTAATTACCGTTATGGCTGATTATTCTACCGGTCTTGTAGGAGATCACCTTTTTGTTCTTTCTACTGAACTGGCAACTAAACTTGTAAGCTTAATCAATAAAGAAGAAAATCCTGCCCTTGACGATATGGGACTTTCTGTTTTGTCAGAAGTTATTTCGTCTATGTCTGGCGGTGAAATTACTGAACTTAGCAAAGGCGGTAAACTTCCAGGACTTGTTACAAATCCTCCGGAAGCTGTAAATCTTCCTAAAGCAATGGTACGTATGCCTCAGAACAAGTTTGCATTGTTTACTTATCCTATTACTTTTGACGGAGAAAATTACACTATCTGGGAAGCAGTAAGCGGTTCCGTTGCAGAAGGAATGGTTCGTGCTTTAGGCGGAAGTTCTGCTTCTTCTGATTCAGGTGCTTCAGCTATGGGCGCTCCTGCCGGAATGACAATGGGTATGCCTGCACAAAACGTTTTCAGCGGCGGTTTCCCTCCAAATCAGATGGGCGGAATGCAGCCGATGGGCTCTATGGGCGGCATGGGCAATATGGCAGCAATGAACGGTATGGCTCAGATGGGCGGAATGCAGCCAATGGGTGCTATGGGCGGCATGGGTATGACTCAAATGCAGGTACCGCCTAACGTTCAGTCTCTGTCTTTCCCGAATTTAACTCAGCCTTTAAGTGCAGGAGAACAGGGCAACATCGGTCTTATCATGGATGTTAAGATGGAAATGACTGTAGAACTTGGTCGTACAGAAAGAACCATCAAAAGCATTCTTGGAATGGGCGAAGGTACTATCATTGAGCTTGATAAGCTTGCCGGTGAACCTGTAGACATTCTTGTAAATCATAAGCCTATTGCAAAAGGTGAAGTTGTAGTTATTGACGAAAACTTTGGTGTTCGTGTAACGGAAATCCTTCCATCGCTTGAACACGTTGCAACGCAAATGTAAAAATAAATAAGGCAGTTCTTAGGGGAAAAGTGCTGCCTTAAATAAATAAAATTTTATGGGTGGGGTGAAAATTACGAATATCTCAAAAAAACTTACTGTTTTTACAGTTATATTATTTTTTTTCAGTCTTTCTTTTTTAACAGCACAGACAAACGCTTCAGACAGTCAAAATACAAATAATGAAGTTATTTCCGAAAATTCTCCTGAAGAAAATCCTGAATCTAAATCCGTAGAATCATCATTTGATGAAAAATCCTACACATATTCTGCTTCAGGAAATTCTGAGGGAAGCCAGGATTATTCTGTAAACGGCGTGTGGGTCTTTTTCAGAATGATTATTGTGCTGGCTGCTGTTGTTGCAGTTATATGGCTTCTTTTTAAGTTCGTACGTAAAAACACCGGAGTTACTTCTGATGAAAAAAATCCTTTTTTGCGGAACGTGTTTTCTGTAAATCTTGGATTAAACAAATCAGTGCAGATTGTAACGCTTGTAGACAAAGCGTACATTGTAGGCGTTTGCGACGGAAACATTTCCCTTATAGACAAACTTGATCCGGAAAAAGACAAGCAGCTTATCAGTGCCATAAACCTTTACTACGACACTCATGCCAAAGACAATAAGCCTAAAACTTTTGAAGAACTTTTTAACCTTTTCATGCCGTCTAAAAACAGAAAAAATGCACAAAACAGCTCTTCTAAAGAAAACGGAACTGTCTATGATCAGTCTACTTCTGAAATTATGGACAAATTGAAAAACCTGCATTTTAAAGACGATAACGAGGAAAAGTAAATGTTTGTTTTTAAACTTTTAAGGAAAAAAGTTATAAAGACTTTGATTTTAGCCTTTGCTGTTTTAGTTTACGCAATGCCTGTTTATTCCCAGTCTGTGCAGAACAGAAATTTTCCTGAAGGAACTACAGAAGGCCGTACTGAAATGGGAGAGTCTGTAACTGATACTGTTTTTCCAAACATTACATTTTCTGCTACATCACCAAGAGACGGAAAACAGGTAGCTTTCAGCGTTCAGCTTTTGATTCTGCTTACACTTCTTACGCTGGCACCAAGCATTTTAATACTGATGACATGTTTCCTGCGTTTTTCCATTGTACTTGACTTTATAAAGAGGGCACTTTCCCTTCAGCAGGTTCCTTCTACGGCAGTTCTTAACGGTATTGCTGTATTTATGACGATTTTCTGTATGTTTCCAGTGTTTAAGCCTGTTTACGAAGAAGCATTTAAGCCTTTGTCAAATAATCAGATAACTTTAACTCAGGCAGTAGATAATGCAATGTCTCCTGTGCGTGTCTTTATGAATGACCAGATGGCAGACAATCCAAGTTACATTATGACTTTTATGAGCATGGCAAAACTGGATCAGCCTGAAACGCTGGAAGATGTTCCTACGTACATTCTTGTTCCTGCATACATTCTTCACGAACTTACGGCTGCTTTTAAAATAGGCGTTTTGATTTACATTCCGTTTATTGTAATAGACATGGTTGTTGCAAGCATTTTAATGAGTATGGGAATGATGATGCTTCCGCCTGTGCAGATTTCCATGCCTTTTAAGTTAATGCTTTTTGTACTTGTAGACGGCTGGGGACTTCTTACAAACAGACTTTTTGAAAGCGTTATGAGAAACATTCACTTTTAGTGAAAATCATTTTTTAGCAGATTAAAAATCATTTTGGAGGCTTTATGACTCTTGGCGAAATTACAAATATCATGCAGCAGGGCATTATTCAGGTTTTAAAACTGACTGCTCCTGTTTTAGGTTTTGCCTTGATTATAGGACTTATTGTTGCAATTTTTCAGACTACAACAAGCATTCAGGAACAGACACTTACTTTTCTGCCTAAGCTTTTGACTATTCTTTTTGTACTTCTTATGTTAGGCGGCTGGATGTTTTCTTCCATGAGGCAATACGTTATAAATGTTTTCAATATGATTTCAACTATCTAGCATCCGGGCATTGTCTGGCATGATTTTTAAAAGTGTAGTTTTGTATATATGATTGACTTTATCTTAAAAAACGGACCGGTCTTTCTTCTCGCTGCATCAAGGGCATTGGCACTTTTGCTTACGCTTCCTTTATTTTCAAGCAGGACAGTTAACTTTGCAGCTAAAATTGCGCTTGCTTTTTCCATAGCATTTCTTGTTTTTCCGCAACTTTCACTTAAGCAGGGAAATTTCAGCGTATATTCACCTTTTATTTCTCCGGAAGGCAATTTCGACATGATTTTCGTTCTTCTTCTGGCAGGTGAAGCTTTAATTGGCGTAATAATCGGTTTTTACATTCAGATAATTTTCAGTGCATTCAGTACTGCAGGACAGTTTTTTGCCTTTCAGATGGGTTTTTCTGCCAGCGAAGTTTACGATTCATTAAGTCAGGTGGAAAATCCTCTTTTAGGTCAGTATTTAAATCTTATAGCCCTTCTTGTTTTTATGCAGAACAACTGGCTCCAGCGTCTTTTTCTGAAGGGTTTGCAGACAAGCTTCCACACAATAAATGCCGTTTCAATCATAGAAAACAGCGGCAACCTTATGACATTTATGCTGAAAAGTTTAACTGTTTTGTTTAAGGATGCACTTATAATTGCACTTCCCATTATGGCAACGCTTTTTCTTGTAAATGTAGCTGTAGGAATTCTCGGTAAAGCCGCACCACAGATGAATCTTTTAAACGAAGGATTTCCTATTTTGATTTTAACTTCATTTTTCATAATACTTTCACTTCTGCCTGTAATGATTGACTTCTTTACAGAAAGTTTTGAGCAGGGTTTCGTGCAGATAAGGCGGCTGCTTATAAAGCTGAATTCAGGACTGGAGTAAAATGAGCAGTATAGATTTACAGTGGTTTGCCGCAGAAGATGAAGGCAGAACAGAAGAAGCTTCAGAAGAAAAACTCCGTAAAGCCCGTGAAGAAGGCCGTATTGCAAAAAGTACTGAACTTAACAGCGCAATAGTCTATCTTCTTACTGTAATTCTTCTTACGGCAATTGCACCGTGGATGAAAAATCAGTTTTGCCAGATACTTGTTTATTACTTTAACAATGTAACTGCCGAAAAAATTGACAGTACAGCTTTTTACATTTTCTTTTTAAGATCCATTCTCATGCTTGTGCTGCCTTTTGGTCTTGTAGGAATGATTGCAGGAATTGCAGCAAATATTGCACAGAATAAAGGCTGGATTTTTACAACTAAAAAGCTTAATCCTAATTTTTCTGCTATAGTTCCTCATTTCGGACAATGGCTTAAAAAGTCAATTTTTTCACTTGAAGGCGTGTTTAACATTTTCAAGTCAATTATAAAAGTTGCAGTCATAGGCATAGTTTCGTTTATGCTTATAAAAAATGATCTTGCCGTTACCCTGAACTTTATGCGTACAGGCGGACCTGCCCTTGCGTTAAATGCAATCGGTTCCATGACGTCAAAGCTGCTTATCATAAGTGCGGTAATTCTTCTTGTCATTTCCATTGCTGACTACATTGTTCAGCGCAGGACTTTTCTTGAACAGATGAAAATGACAAAGCAGGAAGTTAAGGAAGAAATCAAGGAAAGCGAGCCTAATCCTGAAGTTAAGGGAAGAATTGAAAGCGCTCAAAAAGAAATGTTTACTCGTGATATGCCTAAAGCTGTCCGGGAAGCTGATGTTGTCGTTACAAACCCAACTGAATACGCTGTAGCTTTAGGCTGGGACAGGGAGACTTCTTCTGCACCGCAAGTTACGGCAAAAGGCGTAGATACAACTGCTCAGGTAATAAAAAGAATTGCCAGGGAAAATGACGTTCCTACTGTAGAAAACATTCCTCTTGCCAGAAGTTTGTATGATCAGGTTGAAATAGGTTCCCAAATTCCAGTTGAATATCTTAGGGCAGTTTCTGTAGTTTACGTTCAGATTGGTTATCTTGACAGGCAGAATGAAAAAAATAAGAAAAAGTAAGGGAATGTAAAAGCAATTTTTTACTTTTCATATAGATACAAATAAAAAAACATTGTAAAATAAGAGGACAGGCTTTGGGGAAAGTCTTTAGTTTTAAAATGGGTGGAAATATGTCAGATATTCAGAATACACAACCTACAAGGAACAGTATGAATTCCGGGTTTTTGCGGTCAATGCTGGCTAATCCGGGCATCCTTCTTGCGTGCGGTATAGTTATATGTATATTCTTTTTCATTTATCCCTTTGGAAAAACTATTATTGATTTAGCCATGGTGCTTTATCTTTCTGTTTCCATGCTTATTCTTCTAAAGGTTACATTTACAAAGCGTGCTGCAGATTTTTCCACATTCCCTCAGTTAGTGCTTCTTACGACATTTTTCGGCCTTGCAATAAACGTTTCTTCTACAAGAAATATCCTTAACAATCCTGTAACTGGCAGCGGTTATGCCGTAAATATGGCAGGACAAAGTGATATGGTTCAGGGAATCTGTAACCTTATGCACGTAAACGATAATGTAGTTGTAGGAATAATCATATTTGTCATTCTTGTAATCGTTCAGAAAATCGTTATAAGTAAAGGTGCAGATCGTGTAGGCGAAGTTACTGCAAGATTTACACTTGATGCCATGACAACTAAAATGTTTGCCATTCAGCAGCAGGTGAGCAGCGGTGCCATTACTGAAGATGAAGGCAACAAAAGAATTGCAGATCTTCAGCAGGAAATTGATTTTTATTCAGCAATGGACGGTTCAACTAAATTTGTAAGCGGAAACGTTACTGTTGGCATTTTCATTACCATAATCAATCTTATCGGCGGAATCATAACAGGTGTGATGGGCGGTTCTCAGGCTGGCGATGCTTTTAAAAACTACGCTTTCCTTACTATCGGAGACGGACTTATGAGTCAGCTGCCTGCCTTGATGATTTCTTTTGCTACAGGTCTTCTCATTACTAAAAACAACTCAAGGGAATTCCTCGGCAATCAGATTGCAGATCAGTTCAAGTCAGACGGAAAAGTTTACTACCTTATTGGAACTGTTCTTTTAGGACTTGGGCTTGTATTCCGCAATGGTGCTACAGTTGTGCTTTTTGCAGAAGGCGCTCTTTTTCTCTTCCTCGGATATTCAATGTCTAAAAAAGAAAAATCTGAAGAAGAACAGAAAATTATGAAGCTTGAAGAAGAAAAGCAGAAGCAGAAAGACGTAAAGTCAGCAACAGAAGATGCAGCTCCTCTTGCAAAAGTTGACCTTCTTTCCATGGAAATTGGCTTTAACCTTACGCCTTTAGTTGATTCAAGCAAAGGTGCAGAACTTCTTACAAGAATCAGGCGCATACGAAGGGAAGAAGCACTGGATCTTGGCATTATAGTTCCGAAAATTCACATACAGGATCAGATGTCCCTTTCACCTGATGAATACGTGTTCAGAATCCGCGGAAATGAAGTGGGAAGGGCAAAGCTTAAGATAGGTCATTACATGTGCCTTAACACAGGAAGTGTTCCTAAAGACAGGGAACTTCAGGGAGAAGCAACTGTTGACCCTACATTCGGCATGAAAGCAATATGGCTTCCTGAAAGCAAGCGTGTTGAAGCAGAAAATGCCGGTTATGCTGTAGTTGATCCGCCTACAATAATTGCAACTCACCTTACGGAAATAATCCGCCAGCATGCAGCAGAAATTATTGACAGAGAAAGCGTTAATACAATCGTTGAAAATCTTAAGGAAACAAATAAAATTGTGGTTAACGAAGTTCTTAACGGTGAACATAAATACACTTACGGCGAAATTGAAGCTGTCCTTAAAAATCTTCTTGCAGAACAGGTCAGCATCATCAATATGGTTCAGATTATGGAAACTCTTGCTGACTATGCAAAGTATCCTAGAGATGTCTGGTTCCTTACAGAGCGTGTTAGGGAAAGTCTTGGTGCGCAGATTTGTGCCCAGTATGCAGATGAAAACAAGGAACTTCACGTGCTGAGTGTTAATCAGTCTCTGGCTGAAAAAATAAATGCAAATATTCAGAATCAGCCTGGAAGAAAGCCTATGTTTGCCTTAGACCCTGTAGATGACAGGAATTTTATGAGTGCTTTGGACGCTAATCTTGCAGCTGTAAAGGAACACGGATATCTTCCTGTAATCTTATGTCCTGGAGCAATACGTCTTGTGCTTAGAGGCGCAGTTGAACGCATTATAAGCGGATGTGCAGTAATTTCCATAGAAGAAGTTCTTGCTGCAGGTAAAAATGTAAAAATAATATCTCTTGGAGAAATAAATGTCTAGTAATTATGAAAAGTCGAGCATAATTCAAACTATAACCGGTTCTTCCGTTGTAGAGTGTAAGGAAAAACTTAACAGGCAGTACGGACTTAACTGGGAAAGCGACGGTCATAAAACTGTTTTGAAAGGCGGATTTTTAGGATTGTGGCAGAAAGAAGTAATTGAATTTAAGTATCACCTTACAACACAGCCGAAAGTTTTTGAAAATCCCACATACAGAGGTTTTTCTTCACAAAACGATCAGGGCTTTTCCGGAGGATTTGAAAGTGCAAAAAACAATTCTTCCGAACAGCGTGCTTTAGATATTTCAATTATTAAAAAAGAGCTTAACGATAATTTCAAGGACTTTAAGCAGGAATTAAGGGATCAGCTTTCAGATATTTATCAGGCTCCTTCTTCACAGATTGAACATAAAAACATTCAGCGCATTCGTGAACTTTTGGAAGAAAACGATTTTACGCCGTCATACATAAAGAAAATTACGGACCGCATCAAGACAATGTTCAGCCTTGACGATCTGGAAGATTTTGAACTTATGCAGGAAAAAGTCATAAACTGGATTGGCGACGACATTCAGATTGCTCCTGAAATTTCTCCGCGTCCTCCAAAAGTTATAATTGTCATAGGACCTACAGGCGTTGGAAAAACTACTACAATTGCACGTTTTGCAGCTTCAGTATTAAAATCTTCTGAAAAAACTTCCGGTGTTCAGCACAGACCTACTTTCCGCATGATTACTATTGACAGCATGAGGGTTGGCGCTTTGGAACAGCTTAGAAACTGGAGCGAAATCATGAAAAATACTCTTGATAAAGCCGAAAGTGCCGAAGATCTTATGATGCTGTACAACACTTACAGAGACAACACAGATTATATTTTTGTTGATTCAGGCGGATACAGCCCTAACGATTTTGACAACATTACGCGTATGAGGAAAATTTTTGACATAAAGGGAATGCATCCCAACTTTTACCTTGCCATTACAGCCGGAACAAAAGCCCGTGATATAGAAAACATTATACGCAACTATGAAACTTTTGATTTTAAAAGCGTTATAATTACAAAGTGCGATGAAACTTCAACTTTTGGCGGAATAATAAGCGTACTTTCTGAAAAGGGAAAGAAAATTTCCTGGATAACAGACGGACAAAATGTAATGCATTCACTTCAGAAGGCAAATCCCTTGTATTTTCTCAGGAAGCTGCAGGGTTTCAGGCTGGATATTGATGCATTGAAATCTAAATATGAAAAAATTGAAGATGATTTGAGCCCTGTTTTATAAAAATCAGGTGAATCGCAAAATGGGAGTTAAAAATGGAAGAACAGGCAAAAGAACTTAGAGAGTTTATGAATAATTACGGCGAATCTGAAAACGATTCTAAATCTAAAAATCACAAGACAAGAATAATTGCCATTACCAGCGGAAAAGGCGGTGTAGGAAAAACAAATCTTGCTGTAAATATGTCCATTGCCTATGCTCAGCTGGGAAAAAAAGTCATTCTTATAGACGGCGATCTTGGCATGGCAAACGTTAACGTACTTCTTAACATTGTTCCTCAATACAATCTGATGCAGGTAATTAACGGTCAGAAAAAAATGAGCGAAATCATTCTTGATACGGAATTTGGAATTAAGTTTATTGCCGGAGCCAACGGATTTTCTAAAATAGCCAATCTTTCAAAAGAAGAGCTGGACAATTTTGCCAGGGAATTTTCATCCCTTTCGAATGCCGACATTATCATTATTGATACAGCTGCCGGTATTGCAGATAACGTTTTGCAGTTTGTTGCAGCAGCAGATGAAGTTTACGTTGTTACAACTCCTGAACCTACAGCCATAACTGATGCTTACGGAATTATCAAGACAATTACAACGGAACTTGTTAACCGTGAAATAAACCTTAAGCTTTTAGTAAACAGAGTTCATTCTGCAGATGAAGGAAAGCGCATTTCAGACAGAATAATAAATATTGTAGCTCAGTTTTTAAATTACAAAGTTGAGTATATCGGATTTGTTTATGATGATTCTGTAGTGCAGGCTTCAGTAATCAGGCAGAAACCTTTTATGATTGTAAATCCTACTTCAAAACCTGCCGTATGTTTAAAGCATATTGTAGGCCGCATAGAAAAAACTGATTTAACAGGAAATGCAGGTGTTTCCAACTTCCTTAAAAAATTTCTTGGAGGAAAAAGGAAAAACTAAAGGAAAGACAGTAAAAATTTTCTGCAAAAAGTCTGTAATTTCTGTTTAAGGATTTTAAACTTGACCTAGCGGGCTTTTTATTTTACTCTAATAATGGTAGGGGATGGTATTAAATGTTTAAACCAAAAAGTATAGTTGTTTCCGCAGGTGGTGCATTTATACTTTCTTTTTTCATCAGCATTATTGCAACTCATAAATTCTTCAGTGCTTTAGGCAGGGGAGTTTTTTATGGCGTTATATTTGCAGTTCTGGCTGCTGTAATTTCCTTCTTGAATGAAAAATTCCTGTCAGAAGAAACTGGTTTCAGCGAATATTCTGAAGAAAACGGAACTTCGCCTAGACAAACTTCCGGCGGTCTTGTTGACATTGTAGTTGATGATGAAAATCTTACAGATGATTCAGACGGTCCTGCATTTTCAATAGAACAGAATAAACATTCGCTTAGAGAAAAAGACGTTTCCCCTTTAACGAAAAATGAAAGCAAGCCTGAGTCTTTTGCTTCTGAAAAAAATCAGATGCCTTTAAGAAGTGAAAGTACAGACAGGGTTTCGCTGGAAAATAATGATTCTGAAAATCAGAGTGAACTTAAATCCCAGGGTACACAAATCCCTGAAACTTCTGATTTTAAAGCCGTAAGCTTGGAAAATATGAATTCAGTGCCTGAACGTCTTTCTGAAAAAAATGCGGAAAGAGCAGCTCAGATGAAAGAAATAGACAGTCTTCCTGATATATCGGACTTTAGGGAAGAAAGCACATCTACTGGAGAAGTTGTGGAAGACAGTGATTTTGCTGAATTTGGTTCTGAAGAGCAAGTTAAGCACGTTTCTGTTGTAGATGGAGGTAATCCCTCGAACCATGATACAGAAACTATTGCAAAGGCAATCAGAACTATACTTAAAAAAGATGACTAATATAAGGGTGTGAGTAATGGCAAATCCGCTTTTAGATGAAAAGACCGAAGAACAGCTTTGGATTGAATTTAAAAAGACAAAATCGTCTGCTATACGTGATAAATTTATCCGTCAGTATATGCCGCTTGTAAAATATGTTGCCGGTAAAGTTTCTACAGGAATGCCAGACAGTGTAGAATTTGATGATTTAGTGGGTTTCGGTCAGTTCGGGCTTCTTGATGCAATAAATAAGTTTGATCCTGAAAAAAACGTAAAGTTTAAGACTTATGCAGTAACACGTATTCGAGGTGCTATTTTTGATGAGCTTAGGGAACTTGACTGGGTGCCTCGTTCTGTAAGGCAGCGCTCAAGGGAAATTGAAGACACAATCGTTGAACTTGAAGGAAAGTTAGGTCGTTCTGCAACAGATTCTGAAATTGCACAGGCAATGGGACTTTCCGATGCAGAATATCAGGATACTCTTGTAAAAATCAGCGGAACAAGCGTTCTTTCACTAAATGACGTATGGTATTCAGGTGATGACAGCGAAAATATGTCTATCGGAGACAGTATAGAATCTCCAAGCAGCTTAAATCCTGATGTAATTGTTGAACGGGAAGAAATCCGCCGCATAATCATAGAAGCAATAAATGAACTTCCTCTTAACGAAAAGAAAGTTATAGTATTGTACTATCACGAAGATTTAACTTTTAAGGAAATAGGTCAGGTTCTTAACGTAAGCGAAAGCCGCATAAGTCAGCTTCACACAAAAGCTAACCTGCATTTAAGGGCAAAACTTACCAGTGCAAGAAAGGGAATATTTTAGTAAAGTTAGCAGGGAATTGAATGGTTAACTTAGACAGAATAAGAATGGATATGGAAAACCGGCTTAAAGTTGACCGTGAAATTCATACGGTTGACGTTATGGCTGAAACTATTGACGAATGTCTTGCAGATGCAGCAGTTCAACTGGAAGCTGGAGTTAAAAACCTTGAATATGAAGTTCTGGAAAAGGGCTTTCAGGGAATTTTTGGAATTGCAAAAAAGCCTTGGAAAATAAGAGTTTACGAAAATCCGGAAATTGTCCAGCAGAAAAAGCAAAAAAGCCAGGATGATATTTTCGATGAAGAAAACATTGTTGCTAAAGTTAAGATTGTTGATAAAGACGGATTTTTCTACTTGCATCATTTTGGAACAAGCATCTGCCTTAAAGTTGTGCTTCCTGTAGGAAAGGGAAAGCCTGTAAATGAAAAAGACGTTATTTCTGCCTCAAAAACTGCGGATATGATTTCTGTTGACGAAGAGTTGATTAAAAAGCTTTGCAAGACTGGAACAGAAGGCCGTTATGTTGAAGTAGGCATTTATAAACAGGTTCCTGCAGGCGATGCCATTATGACAGTTGATATTTCAAAAGACGAAATGTCCGTTACAATTACAGTTGCACCTCCTGCAGCTAGCGGTTCAGAAATAAGTGAAGAACAGATAAAACTTGCCCTTAAAACTCAAGGCGTAAAAGCCGGAATTAATGACGAAAAGATAACTGCATTTGTTGACAATCCTGTTTACAACAGTCCTTATGAAGTTGCAGCTGCAATTCTGCCGGTAAACGGAAGGGATGCTTATATTGCCTATAACTTTGAAACAGACCGCTCTAAACTTAAGCTTAAGGAAACGCAAAACGGTCAGGTTAACTTTAAGGAACTTAATCTTATACAAAACGTCGTGGCAGGTCAGCCTTTAGCACAGAAAATGCTGCCTCAAAGAGGAAAAGGAGGACAGTCTGTATTCGGACGTTATCTTGAAGCCCGCAACGGTCGTGACATAAGCATTCCTCTTGGTCAGAACGTAAAGCTTGATTCAGACGGAAGAACTGTTATTGCTGAAAAAAGCGGTCAGGTTATGCTTGTGGGCGACAAAATTACAGTTGAAGAAGTTTACGAAGTACAGGGCGTAAACATCAAAACAGGAAACATTACTTTTATGGGAACAGTTATCTGCAGGGGAAACGTAGATGACGGTTTTTCAATAAAAGCTGACGGAAATATAGAAGTATACGGTTCAGTAGGAAACTGCAACCTTGAAGCAGAAGGTGACATTGTTATCTCTCAAGGAGTTATGGGGCGTGATGAAGGAAAAATCACTACGCCTAAAACTGTCTGGGCAAGATTCATTCAAAATGCAAAAGTTGAAGCAGGAGAATACGTTGTTGTAAATGACAACATTATGAACAGCGAAGTTTCTGCCATGAAGAAAATACTTTTAAAGGGAAAGCGTGCACAGATTATCGGCGGACATCTTTTTGCTACAGAAGAAATTTCTGCCAAAAGCATAGGCTCTCCAGGCGGCGGAACGGAAACTTCTGTAAGCGTAGGTTTTGACCCTAAAGCAAAAAAGCGCCTTGTTGAACTTGAAGAAATGCAGTCTAACTTAATGAAGCAGCTTGAAGAAATTGAACTTAATATTGCAACTCTTGAAAATCAAAAGAAAATACGAAAATCACTTCCTAAAGAAAAAGAAGACAGTCTTGCAAAGCTTCAGGCACAGCAGGAAGAAATTACAACTGACAGCAACGAAATGTCTAAGGAAATAATACAGATTCAGGAAAGGCTCCGTGAACTTAAAGTTGTAGGCCGCATTAATGTAAGCGGAACTGTGTA
Organism: uncultured Treponema sp.; assembly: GCA_945877425.1. Taxonomy (GTDB): domain Bacteria; phylum Spirochaetota; class Spirochaetia; order Treponematales; family Treponemataceae; genus Treponema_D. The sequence goes on along the minus strand of CAMCRZ010000002.1, from coordinate 198,574 downwards.
TCAGGGGTCAAGAATTACTGTCCGTGATGTTGAAACTGTCATAAAATCTGACGTAAACAGCGTGAGCTTCTTCTACGAAAACGGTTTTGTAAGCAAAGGAAAGTACGATTCTTCTTCTGTTACAAATGATGTAGGAGGTCCAGATGGGTTTACAACCACTTGATTTGTCTACTATGTATTCTCAGCTGAACAATGTGTCTAAAATGGCATCTTCTCAGGTAAATGCCATGAATTACGCCAACACTTTAAGCAATGAACAGGCAAAACTTGAAGCTATGGAAAAAAGTCAGAGCGTAAAGGAAGTTTCGTCTTCAGAACAGTCAAATGAAAATCAGACTGAAATAAAGGAAAAAGAAAGCAATTCCAGAGAAAGCGGAAATTCCGGAAATAATTCTAAATCTAAAAACGAAAAAAATGAAGAGCCTGAAAAAAAAGTTATCTTTGAAAGAATAAAGGCACCGGGAACAGGAACTATTGTTGACATTGACTGCTGATTTTATTATTGATGATTTGTCGGGAAGAAAAAAATGTTTAGTTTAGTAGCAATTGCAGTTTTTCTCATAATATTTAACTTAATTATGTGGATAATTTTTGCCTTTAAGTTTAAGAAAATATTTTCCACAGATGACATAATGAACAAAACAAGAAATCAGATAAACGGAATGCTTACAAATCTTTCCAACCACACAGGCACAAGCATAAGCGTTATAGAAGACCGTATAGAAAAGTTAAAGGCTATTTGTGCAGATGCAGAAAGAAAAGTTGAGTTTTTGCGCAGTGAAATAAAAAAGGCGGAAAGTACAAAAGTTTTTCAGGAAAAGCTAGCTGCACTGTCAGTGGAGAATTCCGTTCCCAAGAAAAATGAACAGAAACATTCAAACCCATACGTAAACCGCTACAAAAATGAACAGCTGCAGGTTTCTCTTTTTTCAGAAAATGACATAAACCAGGAAAATAAAGGCGAAAGACTGGAAGGCAAAAGACTTTCCTTACAGACGGATTCCCTGCATTCAGACCCTGAACATAAAAATGAAACTGAAGACAAAGAAATTTACCTTGAAAAAGTCCACCAGATTCCTGTAATTGAACCTGAAGTTTTCCTTGCTGAAAATCCTGTAAAAATAGAAAAAAATATTTCTGCCACTGTAAAAGAACTGCTGAAACAGGGCTTTACAATAGAAGAAATTGCCAGCAAAACTAAAAGAAGCATTCAGGAAATTCAGTTTTTAGCTGATTTTGATTAAAGAATTTCATAAAAAATTTCTTTATTCTGAACTTTAAGCAAAGTTTCCCGGATAAATCAGTTTAAAATAAATTTTTCACAAATCAATATTACAAAACCTAAATTTTTGTTAAATTTCGTTATTTGTTTCTATTTAGGAGCCTCTCTTTTTAAAAATTCTTGAATTTTCAAATAAACACTATTATAATTTTTGTATGTCAGAATTAAAGTTTAAAAAATCCAGATATGGTACACTTTCAGATGGCACAAAAGTTCATCTATTTACAATTTCCAACGGAAAAATGAGTTTTTCTGCAACAGATTTCGGCTGCACTATAACAAGCATTCTTTTACCAAACAAAAACGGTATTCCTACAGACGTACTTTTAGGCTATTCTTCTCTTGAAGGATACATTAATGATCACGGATCTTACGGTGCAGCTGTAGGGCGCTTTGCAAACAGAATTGCAGGTGCATCTTTCCAGCTTAACGGAAAAACATACAGTCTTGATAAAAATGACGGAGAAAACTGCCTTCACGGAGGTTTTGACCGTTATGAAAAAAAAGTGTGGAAAGCCAAAAAAGTCCGCACTAAACACGGATTAGGCATTGAATTTTCACGGCTTAGCCCTGACGGAGAACAGAACTTTCCTGGCAATGCAAAAATCCGCATAATCTACACTCTTAACGAATCAAACGAACTTACCTTAGAATACTTCCTTAAAACTGATAAACCTACACCTGTAAATCTTACAAACCATGCATATTTTAACTTAAAGGGAACAGACGGCGGCACTATAGAAGATCACCTTCTTCAGCTTAACTGTTCCAGCTACCTTAAAGTTGACGAGCACCTTATTCCTGTAGAAAAAGTTAATGTTGAAAATGACAGCGTATTTGATTTCAGGACTCAAAAGCTTATAGGAAAAGACATTGCTGCAACAGGTTTAGGTTATGATCACGCATTTATCATAGACGGATGTGACGGTTCGCTTAAAAAAGCCGGTGTTTTGATTGATGAAAAAGACAGAAGGTCTATGTCCATTTATACAACTTGTCCAGCCGCACAGATTTACACAGGCAACTTTGTTGAAGGAACAGTTGGAAAAAACGGCAGGCTTTATCACAATCATGAATCTGTCTGCATTGAAACAGAAGATTTCCCGGATGCACCTAACCACAGCGATTTCCCTTGCTGCATTGCTTCCCCTGCAAAGCCATACTATCAGAAAACTGTATATAAGTTTGACTTTTAACAACACGTAATTAATTTTTTAATTAATATAAAACTATGAAATAAAGAGGTTAAGATGGACGTCCAGTTACAAGAACTGATCGACAAGATCAAAAAAGATGGTGTTGCCAGTGCTGAATCTTCTGCTCAGAAAATTATTGATGAAGCAGAAAAAAAAGCCGCTTCTATTATTAAAGAAGCTGAAGCTAAAAGAGACAGCATTATAAAAGACGCTAAAGCAGAAACAGAACGCATGGAAAAAGCCAGTGAAGATGCAATTATTCAGTCTGGCCGTAACTTGATAATCTCTTTCCGCGACGGCATTAACAAAGAACTTTCTGCCCTTATAAATGCAGAAACTGAAAAAGTTTACGACAAAGATCTTCTTAAAAAGATTATTCCTGAAACTGTAAAAGCCTGGTCAGCAAATCCTGCAGGAGAACTTGCTGTTCTTCTTTCTCCAAAAGATTTAAAAGCTCTTGAAAGCAGTTTTAAAACCGCACTTAAAGCACAGATTTCAAAAGGTCTGGAAATTAAAAGTGATGCTTCTATTTCAAGCGGATTCAGAATCGGATCTAAAAAAGGAAGTGCATTCTACGACTTTAGTGCAGAAGAAGTTGCTTCTCTTTTCAGTGCTTATCTTAATCCAAAAACTACAGAACTTATGAAAAAAGCTGCAGAAAGCGTTTCTAAGGAAGTTTCAGACGAAAATGTTTCTGCAAAGGAACAGAAAGCTGAAGCAGAAGTGCCTGCTGCAAAGGCTGAAACTAAATCTAAAAAAACTGCTGCTAAAAAAACTACAGCGGCAAAAAAAGCACCTGCTAAAAAAACTGCAGGAAAGGAAAATAAATAGTGGAACACCTCTATTATTTAGTTGCACAGCTTCCGTATTTCTCTGTAAATGATGATAGTTCTGTAAAACTGCCTATTACTGTGGAATATTTTAAGGATTTGTGTACGCGCTTTATGTCTGCAAAAGACGCAGAAATTGCCGTAAACCTTACCCTTGAACCGCCAAAAGAACTTAAGGAAACAGGTTCAGTTTTTCTTGACAGCTGGTATGCAAAAGAAAGAAATCTTCGTCTTGCTTTAGCCCAGATTCGTGCCCTTAAACTGAAAAAAGATACTAAAGACTTACCTTTAACTTCTGATGGAGAAGTAATACAGGCTGCTAGAACTGCTACAGGAATGGACAGCCCTTTAAGTGCAGAACAGTTTTTAAATCAGTACCGCATGAGCGTTCTTGACAGGATTGCTCCGTTAGACGGTTTTTCTGTTGATGCTGTTTATAATTATGGTCTTAAACTTCTTCTTGCTCAAAGAATGAAAAAGTTTAACAGAGATGAAGGTTTGGCTTCTTACCATAAAATTTACGAAGAGATTCTTGGAGAAAATAAATGACAGATACAAAAGGCAAAGTAGTTGCTGTTAACGGAAACATGGTCTCTGTAGAGTTTGACGGAAAAGTTTCGTTAAATGAAGTAGGTTATGTTAATGTTGACGGAAATAGCCTTAAAGGCGAAGTTATTCGTATCCGTGGCAATACGGCACAGATGCAGATTTATGAAATGACAAACGGTATTTCTACAGATTGTTCTGTAGATTTTACAGGTGATTTGTTAAGTGTAGAAGTTGGTCCTGGTTTGCTTGGACAGGTTTACGACGGATTGCAGAATCCTCTTCCTTTACTTGCAGAAAAATCAGGTAACTTCCTTAAAAGAGGTGTTTATCTTCCTGCTCTTGATGAAAACAAAAAGTGGGAATTTACACCAACTGCTGCAGAAGGCGATAAAGTAATGGCAGGTGACAGTGTAGGAACAGTTCCGGAAGGTCCGTTTACTCATAAAATTCAAGTTCCATACGGTTTACTTGGTACTTATACTGTAAAAAAGATTGTAAAAAAGGGTGAATATAAAATTCACGATACTATAGCAACTCTTGTTGATGAAAAAGGAAAATCCCACAACATCAGCATGGCATTCAGATGGCCTGTAAAGCGTGCAGTAAACTGTTATGCAGAACGCCTTATGCCTAAAGAACCAATGGTAACAAAAGTTCGCCTTATTGACACATTTTTCCCTGTTGCAAAAGGTGGAACTTACTGTATTCCAGGTCCGTTCGGTGCAGGAAAGACAGTTTTGCAGCATACTACATCAAGAAATGCAGACGTTGACATTGTTATTATTGCTGCTTGTGGAGAACGTGCAGGTGAAGTTGTTGAAACTTTAACAGAATTCCCTGAACTTAAAGACCCAAGAACCGGACGTTCACTTATGGAGCGTACAATCATCATCTGTAATACATCTTCCATGCCGGTTGCTTCTCGTGAAGCTTCATGTTACACAGGTGTTACTCTTGCTGAATATTACCGCCAGATGGGACTTCATGTTCTTCTTTTAGCTGATTCTACATCACGCTGGGCTCAGGCTATGCGCGAAATGTCCGGACGTCTTGAGGAAATCCCTGGAGAAGAAGCATTCCCTGCTTATCTTGAAAGTACAATTGCTTCGTTCTATGAAAGAGCGGGTATTGTTAAGCTTCGTGACGGAAATACAGGTTCAGTTACAATCGGCGGTACAGTTTCTCCTGCAGGCGGTAACTTTGAAGAACCGGTTACACAGGCAACACTTAAAGTTGTAGGTGCATTCCATGGATTAAGCCGTGAGCGTTCAGATGCACGCCGTTATCCTTCAATTGACCCTCTTGATTCATGGTCAAAGTATTCGTCTTTCATTCAGACTTCATGGGTTGAATATGCAAGAGCAATTTACAAGCGTGGTGCAGAAGTTAACAGCATGATGAAAGTTGTAGGTGAAGAAGGTACAAGCCTTGACGACTTTATCACTTACTTAAAGAGCGAATTCCTTGATGCCGTTTATATGCAGCAGGATTCTTTTGATGAAACGGAAGGTGCTTCTTCTATTGAACGCCAGAAATACGTGTTTAAGAAAGTAATTGAAATTTTAGGTTCAACTTTTGAAATAAAAGAAAAAGATGAAGCCAGAACTTTCTTTAACCAGTTAAGGCAGAATTTCATTGATATGAACTATAAAGTTTTCCAAAGTGCAGAATTTAAGGATGCAGAAAAAACTCTGGACAAAACACTTTCTGAACATGGTGCTGAAATTGGTGAAGAAGTTAAAGTTCTTCTTAAGGACGGTGAATAATGAATAAAGTTTACAGTAAAATCGAAAGTATTAACGGTAGCGTTATCACTGTTAGGGCAAAGGGCGTAAAATTAAATGAACTTGCTGAAATTACAACAAGATTCGGAAAATCCCTTGCTGAAGTTAATAAAATTGACGGCGATCTTGTTTCACTTCAAGTTTTTGCCGGCGGTCGTGGTGTTGCAACTAATGACCAGATAAGATTTTTGGGACACGAAATGCGTGTTTCATTCAGCGATAATCTTTTAGGAAGAATTTTCAACGGTTCAGCAGAGCCTCGTGATCACGGTCCGTCACTGGCAGAAAATCTTGTACCTATCGGCGGTCCTTCAGTAAATCCGGCTAAGCGTATTAATCCTAACCGTATGATGCGTACAAACATTCCTATGATTGACGTTTTCAATACGTTAGTTGTTTCCCAGAAAATTCCTATTTTCTCTATTTCAGGTGAACCTTACAACAAGCTTCTTGCACGTATTGCCATGCAGGCACAGGCTGATGTAATTATTTTAGGCGGAATGGGTCTTAAATACGACGACTACCTTTACTTCAAAAATACACTTGAAGAAGGCGGTGCTCTTTCTAAAACAGTAATGTTCGTTCATACATCTGCTGACCCTACAGTTGAATGTATTAAAATTCCAGATTTGTCTCTTGCAGTTGCAGAACAATTTGCTCTTCAGGGAAAAGACGTACTTGTTCTTCTTACAGACATGACAAACTTTGCAGACTCAATGAAGGAAATTGCCATTACACAGGAGCAGGTTCCGTCAAATCGTGGTTACCCTGGAGATTTGTATTCTCAGCTTGCAAGCCGTTACGAAAAAGCAGTTGACTTTGCAGATTCAGGTTCTATTACAGTTCTTGCCGTTACAACTATGCCTGGTGATGACGTTACTCACCCTGTTCCTGATAATACAGGTTACATTACGGAAGGTCAGTATTACCTTAAGGGCGGAAGAATTGAGCCGTTCGGTTCACTTTCACGCTTGAAGCAGCAGGTTAACTCTAAAACACGTAAAGATCACCGTTCTTTAATGGACGCTATGATTCGTCTTTATGCCCAGTACAAAGATACTCTTGAAAAGAAATCAATGGGTTTCAATATGTCTGCATGGGACGAAAAACTTCTTAAGTACGGCGTTTTGTTTGAATCACAGATGATGGATTTAACTGTTAACATTCCTCTTGAAGAAGCATTGGATAACGGCTGGAAAATTCTTGCCCAGTGTTTTGACAAACAGGAAACAGGTTTAAAGTCTGAACTTATTGAACAGTTCTGGCCAAAAAATTAAAGGTAAATCAGAGGAAACTGAATGGCAAAAATAAAGCTGACTAAAAACGAGCAGAAGTCTCAAAAAGATGCACTGAAAATGTATCAGCGCTATCTTCCAACACTTACGCTTAAAAAACAGCAGCTGCAGTCAGAAATACGTTTAATTGACGAAAAAGCTAAAGCCGTTCGTGCTGAAAAAAAAGCTTTGGAAGCAGATTTTGAAAAATGGATTTCTGTCTTTGGTGAAAAAGATGCCTTTAAGCCTGGAATGGTAACTGTTGAAAATATCAAAAAAGGCTGGGGCAACATTGCCGGAGTAAAAATTCCAGTTTATGAAGGTGCTGATTTTGGTCGTGGAGATTACGATTTGTATTCAACTCCTTTATGGATTGATATGGCTGCTGAGCGTATGGAAAAAGCCCTTGAACTTGATTTACAGGCAGAAGTGCTTGATGAACAGGTTAGGCTTCTTTCCAAGGAACTTCGTACTACAACTCAAAGAGTTAACCTTTTTGAAAAAGTAAAGATTCCTGAGACAAAAGCTAATATAAAAAGAATCGGTATTTTTCTTGGTGATGAACAGGTTGCTGCAGTTGTTCGTTCTAAAATTTCTAAGAAAAAGCTGCAAAATGCTGTAAATAATGACGAGGAGGCTGAAGAATGATTGTTCCAATGAAAAAAGTTTCCCTTGTCGTTCTTGATTCTTCTAAAAAAGAGTCTTTAAAAACTTTAAGGAAATTAGGCGTAGTTCATCTTGAAACAATAGAAGGTGACAGTGCTGCACTTTCTGCATTTAAAGAATCTTCTTCTGAAACTGATAAGGCAATTTCTATTCTTGAAGAAATAAAACTTAATAAAAAAGAGCTGCCTGTTCAGGAAAAACTTTCAAAAGAAGAAGCCTGCTCTAAGGCAAAAGAAATTCTTGCACTTAGCGACAGGAAAAAGTCATACTTTGATTCAATAAATCAAGATACACAGGAACTTTCCCGATTGGAATTATGGGGAACAGTTAATCCTGATGATTTGCAGGAACTTGCACAAAAAGGCATATTCGCTTATCTGTATGAAATCCCAAGTGAAAAATACAGTTTAATAGGGGAAGACTGCCGCACAATCGTTGTAAATTCTGTAAATAAGATTACAAGATTTTTACTTTTAAGCGACACTGCAATTGAAGAAAAGCCTGCTTCTTTACCGCCTGAAGCTTATGCTGTTCCTCTTCCAAGAGCATCTACAGAAGTTATAGCTGACGACATAAGAAAAGCTCATCAGGGAATTGTACGTATTGACGGCGAAATTAAAGCTGCAAAAAAGTATACGAAAGCCCTTAAAGATTACAAGAAAGAACTTGCATCTGACATTGAGTTTGAAAATGTGTACAGCGGAATGGCTCACGAAGAAGGTGAAAGTGATTCTGCCAAGCTTGCCTGGTTAACCGGTTACGTGCCGGAAGACTTAATGGAAAAGTTTAAGGCTGCCTGCAGTGAAAACGGCTGGGCTTATGCTGCAAGTACTCCTTCTCAAGAGGATTACGTTCCTACGAAGCTTAAAAACAATAAGTTTGTAAGTTTAATTTATCCGCTTACAGACTTCCTTGATGTTACACCGGGATATAATGAGTATGATATTTCAAGCTGGTTCCTTTTATTCTTCTGCATTTTCTTTGCAATGATTTTTGGAGATGCAGCTTACGGTGCACTTATTCTGCTTTTAGGTCTTGGACTTATGTTCAAAGGCATGAAATCAGGAAAGGCAGGAGCTTCAATCAATCTGCTTGTTGTACTTCTTGGATTCAGCACAATGGTTTGGGGCGTAATGACATGCTCATGGTTTGGCATTGCCGGAGATAAGCTACCAGAACAGCTTATAAATATGTCCTGTATGCCATTTTCCAAGTACAAGTATGCTTTGGCTAACGGCCTGCCTTTTGACAGTGCAGTTGCAGAAGACTATGCAAACTTAAACCAGAAAGTGTTCTGTTTTGTGCTTGCTCTTATACAGCTCAGCATTGCCCACATAAAAGGCATAATTTCAAACAGAAAAACCCTTAAGGCAATCGGGGAACTTGGTTCTTTGCTTGAACTTTGGGGAATGTTCTACATTGTAATGGCAATGGTTGGAAATCCGGAAGAATTTCCTTTAGGCGTTGTAGAAGGCAAAACTATAATGATTGCATCTGTAATTCCTTTGCCGTATCTGTGCATTGGAGTGCTGCTTTTTGGCTTTGCATTAAGTTTTGTTTTCTCCAATTACAATGGAAGCATAAAAGAGTCAGTTTTGGAAAGCTGTAAAAACATCATAAGCGTATTGCTTGGAATCGTAAACGTTTTCAGTGACATGGTTTCTTACATACGTTTGTGGGCTGTTGCACTTGCAGGTGCTGCTATAAGCGGTACAATCAATGAAATGGCTGGTCCTATGATTGGTAAATTTTCAATGATTATATTCGTTGTAGTACTGCTTGTATTCGGACACGGTCTTAACTTAATGTTAAACCTTCTTTCCGTAATAGTTCACGGAGTTCGTCTTAATACTCTTGAATTTTCATCACATCTTGGTATGTCTTGGAGCGGAATTAAGTACAGACCTTTTAGCGAAAAATAATCATTTGCTAAAGGCAGAATTTAAATGTAAATCTGGTGATTAGATGAGTCTTAATCACCTTAAAGAAAAAAATAAACTATCGCTTATGCGGTATAAGGAGTAATTATGAACTGGGGTATGATTGGTGCTGGTTTAGTTATGGGTATTGCAGCTATGGGTAGTGCAATTGGTATCGGTATTGCAGGTCAGGGAGCAATTGGAGCATGGAAACGCTGTTATCTTAACAATAAACCTGCTCCTTTCCTTCTTGTAGTTTTTGCCGGTGCTCCTCTTACTCAGACAATTTACGGCTTCCTTCTTATGAATTCAATGAAGAGTAAGGCTCTTGAAAATGCACAGATTATTGCTGATGTGTCAAAAAGCATTTCTGATGTTGCCGCTGCTGCTGCTAATCAGATGTTTCTTTTGGGATTAGGTATTGCTGCAGGTCTTGCTATGTGTATGTCTGCTGTAGCTCAGGGAAAAGCTGGTGCTGCCGGCTCTGATGCACTTGGAGAAACTGGAAAAGGCTTTACTAACTACATTATGGTTGTTGGTCTTTGTGAAACTGTTGCTTTGTTTGCAATGGTATTCGGTATGATTGCTTAAGTTTACTTAAACTGAAAAGCAAAATACAATCTTCTTAATTAAATGATAATCAGGGCGCAAAATGTTCTGGTTATCATTTTTTTTGAATAATTCCTTTTTAGAATTTTGCAGAAAATAAATAATCTTTATAAAAACAGAGGATTTTATGTTTAAAACTCCAAGAGAAGTTAAAATCGGTGGAATAGGAGATGTAAGTCAGATAAAAATGGGCTTAAATCATCCTGTTACAATCCAGACAATGTGGAAAGAAGGCATAGATGATGCAGCAGAAAATTCTTCCAAAATGGATTCAATATTAGCTAAAATTGCTGAACTTAAAACTTTAGGCTGCGACATTATCCGCTTTGCCGTTCCTGACATGAAAAGTGCAGCTTCTCTTTGTAAAATTGCATCTTGTACTTCTGTTCCTCTTGTGGCAGACATTCACTTTGACTACAAACTTGCTCTTGAATGTTTAAATGGTCCTGTTTCCGTAATAAGAATAAATCCGGGAAATATCGGTTCTTTTGACAGAGTTAAGGCTGTAGTTGACAAATGCAGGGAAAGAGGTGCAGCAATACGGATAGGCGTAAATACAGGAAGCCTTCCTTCTGACCTAGAAAAGCAAGTTGAAGAGGGCACTTTAGACAGAAGCACTGCTTTAGCCAGAACAGCCATGAGGGAAGCCGAAGTTTTTGAAAAGCTGAACTTTTACAATTACGTTGTAAGCATGAAAGCATCAAGTGTAGAAGAGACAATTCTTGCAAATGAAGCTTTTGCAAAAATTTGCGACGTTCCTCTTCACATTGGAGTAACTGAAGCAGGTCCTCTTATTACAGGAATTGTAAAATCAACTCTGGCATTCAGTCATCTTTTAAGAGAAGGAATTGGTTCTACAATACGTGTAAGCCTTTCTTCTTCTCCTGAAAACGAAGTTATAACCGGACGTGAAATCCTTCATGAATGCGGTTTAAGAAAAGGCGGCGTAAATATTGTAAGCTGTCCTCGATGCGGAAGAATAGGCTTTGACGTTCACAGTTTTGTTGACCGATGGCAGAAAAAACTTATTGCAATGGATAAAAACATTACTATTGCCGTAATGGGCTGCGTTGTAAATGGTCCTGGCGAAGGCAAGCACGCTGATCTTGGAATTGCAGGCGGCGGCGGAAAATGCATTATCTTTAAAAAAGGAAAAATAATCCGCACTATTGATGAAAAAGATGCCGATACTGTATTTGAACAGGAGCTTAATTCATTTTGAAACACTATATTAAATCAATTTTTGCTGTATTAGTTTTATTTTTTCTTGCAATACAATGCTTTTCTCAGGAAATTGTGCGGAATGTACCTAAAGGCGAAGAAGCCTGGCGTTATTTACTGAAAGCTCAAAATGCATTTGATTCCGGCAATTACAGTGACGTTATAGTTTACGCTGAAAAAGCAAAGTCAAGTGCAAGGCAGAAGGCAAAATGGGAACTTTACACGTTAGACAATACTTTTAAAAAGCAAAAAGTACGCAATGCAGGCGATAAAATTGATGACGTTCTTCCTGTGCTGAAGGAACTTGAATTAAAAGATGCAGTGGAAATTGTAGAACGTCGTGTTGCTCAAAAAGGCAGGAAATATTTTGACGGAAAGTTCAGCAAAATTATTGAAAAAGAAGATTATTTTTCTCAATGCCCGGAAGCTGATTTTTTAATAGGCAAAGTTTATAAAATAGAAGGTGAGTTTTCTCTTGCCGGCAGTTATATGGAGCAGGCTTATGCTTACTGGGAAAATCTTGACGTTCCGGAACAAAAATACGACATTCTGTATGAACTTGCTTTTCTTTTTTACGATATTGGTGATGATGAAAAATTTGAAAGCTATCTTCTTTTGATTTTAAAAGACAATCCTTACTTTACGGATGCGGGATTTTTAAAGGGACTTTTAAGGCTGCCAAATAAAGACAGCAGAGAAGCTATGGAAAACTTCTTTAAGCTTTATCGTGCAGAAGGTGCATTTTCCATAAAAGCATTAAGCCTTTTATCTGAATATTACATGAAAAACGGTGAAATTGAAAAAGCAATGGAATGTGCAGCTTTAGGAAGCTTGACTGTAGTTACAAAAATCGAAAACACTTTAATGGAAAGAACCCATGATTACAGTTACACTAGTTTTGCAAGGCTTTTAAATGATGCAGCATCTTTCCCTGACATTATTGAGTGGGGAAATTCAAACGATGCATGGAAAATCATCTATAACTTCGGCGACATAAGCGCTTCTATGGGAAAACTTATTTTTGCCCGTGAAATATTTTCAATTTTATCTTCCTGCCACAAAGATTATTACTGGGGCAGGAGAGCAGCACAAAGGCTTATAAACTGATTTTCCGGATTTTTTTTAGAATTGTCTTCCAAGTCCAAAGTAAATTTCATAAGGATGAGCAGGGCTTCGCCATGAACTGTCAAAGTCACGCTTTCCGTTTAAGAATTTCTTTGAAACATCAATTCCTACACAGCCTCTTATTACAAAGCTTTTCCATTTAGAAGGATATACAAGAATTTCAAGTCCGCAAGTGTAAATGCCTTCTTTTAAACTGAAAACTCTTTCTGTCTTGCGGTTTTTAAGAAGTCCTATATCAATGAAAGGAGAACACTGCATTTCAAAATCAACGTATTTCATTATGCCTCTTGGAACTGCAGCGAGTATTTTTATTGCCTTAGGCTTAGTTTCATAATCTCCGAAAATTGCATGACTCCATTCAAGCCAGTGTGTAGTAATAATGTGAACAGGCATGTCAAAATTAAATACAAGGGCAGCAGGTGTTTGAAGTGCATATTTGCTTTCAGGACCAGACCAGTCTTTAAAAGTCTGATTGTCAAGAGCGCCTCTAAGGTAAGAACCGATTTTCTTTGTTGTATTTAATCCTGCAAAGGCGTTACAGTTAAATGCAATGCCAATCCAGCCGAAACTTTTAAACAGCTGAACTTCACCGCTTACAGAAGGAAGCACTTTGTCGCTTACGTTTTCTGCACTGTAATCCCAACCGATTGATTGTGTACTTGAAATTTCATAGCCAGTACGGAAATTGTTAGGGCTTGCCCAGTTTACTTTTGAAAGACTGAATGACTGTCCAAGTTTAAGAACAGGTGTCTGGTTCAAATCATCGTTGAGAGAGTTAATTCCATTTGCATCCCAGTTGTGATTTAACGAAATAAAAGGCGTGTAAACAACTTCTGTAGTTTCTTCAATGTAACCTAAAACTAAAGGAATGGAAATCTGCATATTTTCTACAAAGTACAGATCATCGTCATATTCCTTGTAGCTGTTGTCTTTAATTACTGACTGAGTTAAGTCTAAAGTAATTTTATTTCTTCCAAGGGGGAATTTAAATGTTAAGCCTGTTTCATAAGAAAATTCAGCAGACTCCTGACCAATTTCCCATGAAAAAGAAAAATCATTTTTCCATTTATTTTCAGTAACGCCAATGTTAAAAGGAAAATCGTAATCAAAATTAAATCCCAGGGAAACTTTAGAATAATCATCAGGATAATCACTGTTTCCAAAGTTTAAGTTTAAGTCAACATTAAGGCTTTCCAGTGAACCTAAAAAGTTGTTGTCTTTAAGTTTAAGCTTAATTTCAATACCGCTGTTCATGTCAAGACTTGGCTTAGGAAAAACAATTACGTTGTATGAATCACGGAGGTTATAAGTTGCCGTAACGTATTTAAGTCCTATTTCATTTTCAGGGCTGGAAATTTCGTAGTCATAATCAATTTTATTGAAAACACGGATATTATCCATCTGCTGCTTTAAGTTATTCAAATATTTAATTAAGCCTTCTTCAGTTTTAAAAACATAATTTTCGTCAACCTGAACAATGTTTCTTAAAATTGCATCCTGTTTAGTGTGGCCCTTTATGTCAAACTTAATTTCCTTAACTTTATAGCCTGTCTCAAATTCAGGAAAGTCTTTGTCTGTAGGAAAACGGTTTTCTGAATCTGTCTGTGAAAAAAGATAATTAAATGCAGTAAGTATGAAAATTGCACTAAAAACTTTTTTAAATCTGATGTTCATTTAATATGCTCCTTTGCCTTTTATTACAACCCAGACTGTTTTTATGATAATCCATATATCAAGCCATATAGACCAGTTCTGAATGTAATATGTATCAAGATTTATTCTTTCTTCGTAACCTGTATCGCTTCTGCCGGAAATCTGCCACATTCCGCTTAAGCCTGGCTTAACTGAAAGAATATAATCTGAATATTTTCCGTATTTGGAAAGTTCCGGCTGTGTTACAGGTCTTGGGCCTACAAAACTCATTTCCCCTGCAAAAATGTTCCATATCTGAGGAAGTTCGTCTAAACTTGTTTTCCTTAAGAATTTGCCGAATTTTGTAACGCGAGGATCGTCTGTAAACTTTCTGTCTTTTTCCCATTCAGCAGCCCTTACAGGATCAGTTGCAAGAATTTCCTTCAGCCGTTCCTGAGCGTTGATTCCCATAGAGCGGAATTTCCAGCATTTAAACTCTTTGCCGTTTCTGCCTACTCTTTTGTGTCCGTAAAAAACAGGACCTCTGGAAGTTAATTTTACAAGAACTGCAATTACAGCTGTAACGGGAATTAAGACAGGACTCGCTGCAATACATAAAAATATATCAATAAAGCGCTTTAAGGCAAGTGCGCCTATTTTCGTAAGGTAGTTTGTTGAAGAAAAGCCTAAAATGCCGCCGAAGTTTTTCATCTTAAGTGAAAGGTTCGTAACATTTTGATCTCTTGGAACACGTATTACGTAGCGGTAATGTGTCTGGATTGATTCAAGGTCTTCTTTGTAACTGCATATAATTGCAACTTTAATTTTTAAGTTTTTTATAATCTGATTTATTTCATCACTTTGATTTACTATGGGAACTCCCATAAAATCCTGTGGGTGCTCCTGATCCGAAGTTACTATTAAAACAGGTTTATAGCCGAAATTTGGTTTTTTAATAAGGCGCTGTATTATTTCGTTACCGTTGTTTTTTGAAACGTACATTACTGCAGGAACGCCCCAGAAGCTTCGTTTACAAAGAACATGACGTGCAAATTCTCGCCCTAAAGGAAGACAAACTGTAGCAAAAGGCCATGCTGTAGCAAGAGCAGCTGCAATAGGCAGAAAATCCCTTGTTGATTTAATTGTTGTCATGGAAATTGCTGCGCCCATTAAAGAAAAAAATGAACTTAATGAAAAAAGCCGTACTTCATCTTCAGGAGCCAGAAGAATTCCTGGATACAATCCTACTGCGTAAAATACAACAAACATAAGGGGAAGAAAGATAGAATATTTTACAAAGGAGCGGAAGTTTATCATGCTTGGCACAATAAGGTTTATGATAAAAAATCCGGCACCAATAGCAATCATCAGCATCAATGCATCAAATATAGCTAAATGGATTCCCATAGCGAAACTGCTTGTATGTTTGTAATGAGAGCGTATTTCTTTTTGAAGTTGAACTTTTTCCATAGGCTTAAATTATAGTAAAAAAAGGTATGTATGTCTATTTTTTTACTATTTGTTTGTCCTTGCGTAATTAAAAGATTGAAGCAGGTATTCTGCTGTTTTTTTATAGGAATATTTTTTAGGAAGATCAGGCAAAGGTTTTGTTTGAGTAAATGATGATGCAAGTTTTTCCGCAAGATCTTTACTGTCTTCGCTTTTGAAAAAATCTACAGGTAAGTCTGAATATATTTCTTTAAAAACAGGAATGTCTGAAATTAAGGCTCTTGTCCTGCATTTTAAAGCCTGAAGCGGTGGAATTCCAAATCCTTCGTACAAAGAAGGCTGTACTAAAACTTTTGAACAGCAGAGAAGTTCCCTTAACTTTTCATCAGAAACCCAGCCGGTAAATTCAATGGAAGAGTTGCACTGGCTGTTTATTTTTTCTATTAAACTAAGAACGCCGTTGTCTTTAGTCCTGAAATTTTCAGAAGAGCCTGTTATTAAAAGTTTAGGGCTTATATTTTTTTCCTGCATATTTTTGTAAAAATCAGAGTAGGCGTTTAAAAGTACAGGCAGACCTTTATGCTTTTTTATGTTGCCTATAAAAATTACAGTGTCAGTTTTTTTTGTTTCAGATGGAGTGAAATTTTCAAGGTAAGAAGGAAGTCCGTTATAAACTACAAAAATTTCTTTACTGCATTTAAGGTTTGCAATGATTCGGTTTTTGCTGAACTGTGAAACTGTAATTACGGCACGGGACTTGTTTATTGCCCGCTGATAGAAAAATTTTCTTACTAAAGTTCCGGCTTTTCCTGCAAGCCCTTTTACATCAAGAAAAACTACATCGTGGATTGTAGAAAAAACAGGCACTTTTATTCCACAGGGAATGTTGCAGTAAGGCGTAAAAAAAACGTCTGCAGTATTGATGATGTTTCTTATTGCTTTTGGAAAGAAAAACATTTCCTTAACAGAAAACATTTTTACGCTGCAATCAATATTTTGAACATTTGGTGCTGAAATTTTATTTTTAAGTCCTATCAGAATAAACTCGTTGCCGGTTGAAATGATGTTGTCCAATATTCCGTCTAAAAAAGTTCCTATTCCGCTACAACCGGACATCCGGCAGTCAATTGCAATTTTCATCTTTTCGTCCTTAGTTTGAATGTTTTCTGATTTCCTCAAGTAAAAGTTCAGCGGCATTTTTATATGTAAACTTTTCAAGCACTTTTGAAGGATTTTCAACCTGTTCTTTTAAAAGTTCAGAAAGAGAAATGTCTGTTGAAAAAGGATCAATGTAGTGAACGGTGTTTCCGTAAATTTCAGGAAGGCAGGCTGATTTTGCAACTACAGCACTTGTGCCGCAGCTTAATGCTTCAAGAGGAGGAATTCCGAATCCTTCGTAGTAGCTTGGGAAAATAAATGCCCTGCAGTTTTCCATAAGGCATTTTACCTCACCGTCGCTAACGTATCCGAGCAGGACAATGTTTTTTAAAGTCTTTAATTCTTCAAGTTCAGGAGGAACAAGTCCGCTTATGGCTTTTCCGCTTATGGCAAAATTTTCTTCCAGATGTTTTTTTGAATATTCAACTATCCATTTTAAGTTTTTACGTCTGCTTAAAGATCCTAAAGTAAAATAGAAACTTCCTTTTTTCAGTTCAGGGTGTTTTTCCATAATGGAAGTGTCAGATTCAATTTTAGCAAAATGTTCCCAGCCATTTGGAATGACGCAGATATTTTCTTCCTTTACAGAATACTTTTTTGCAATAAGTTCCTTGCTGAAGCCGGAAACTGTAAAAACTTTAAGTGCATTTTTTGCAATATTTCTGTAGCACATCAAACAGTAAAGGCGTACAAGCTTGTCTCTAAATGAAACAAAATCTTCCGGAAATGATGCAGCGTAAATATCATGAATAAAGGCAAAGCCGCATTTTTTTCCAAAAGGTGCTGTTGTAGAAAAGTTAAGTCCCAGCGCATTTAGTTTTTTACATTCTTTCTTGAAAATACTTAAATCCCACTTTACAAAACTTTTAAGCTGAACTTTTGGAATGACAATTTTGATTTTTTTGAATTCAGGAAAAACTCTGGCATTTGAAGAAACAAGTATGGAAAAATCATCTTTTTCCGTAAGCATGGAATCTAAAGCGTGGCATATTTCCCAGGCAAAACGTTCTATTCCTGTAAGATTTCTGTTAAGAAAATTTCCGTTAATCAAGATTTTCATTTGCGCAGATCCTTTTTGCTTTTTCTATAACTTCCATCAGCTGATTTTTAAAGTTTTCTTCTGTAAAACTTCTTCCTTTGGCAATAATGTCTTCTCTTTTGAAAGTTCCCTTTGAATCAAGCTGTTCAAATTTTTCTATAGCTTCCCTAAGGCTTTCAGGAGTCTGTTCGTAAAAGAAAAGTCCTGTCTTTCCTTCTTCAACTGTTTCAAGAGCGCCGCCTTTTCCGAATGCAATTACCGGTGCGCCGCATGACTGAGCTTCTACAGGTGCAAGTCCGAAATCTTCTTCTGCACAGAAAAGCATTGCCTTGCAGTGCTGGAGCTTTTCTCTTAAAACTTCATCGCTGGCTCTTCCAAGGAAAACAATGTTTTTGTCGCCTTTGGCTTTTTCCATAAGTGCATCTTTTTCACTTCCGCTTCCAATGACAAAAAGCTTTCTGCCAGTGCCTTTAATTGCATCAACTGCCAAATCTATGCGTTTGTAAGGAACGAGCCTTGAAAATGCAACGTAGTAGTCGCTGCGGCTTTCATTTGTTCCCGGGAAAAAACGCTTTGTGTTAAGCGGCGGATAAATTACGGTAGACTCCCTGTTCCAGAACTTTTTAATTCTCCGTGCTATGTAATTGCTGTTTGCAACAATAAAATCAATTCTTTGGGAAGAAACGTAATCCCACAGCCTTATGTCATGCATCCAGTGCTTCATGAAAAACCTCGTAAGGAAACCGCTTCTTTTTTTGTAGTCAAAGTACAAGTCCCAGGCATAGCGCATAGGCGAATGAACGTATGCAACGTGAGGAACGTAAGGCGGAACGATTACGCCTTTTGCACAGCTTGATGAAGAGCAGAGTACTAAATCGTATCCTGTAAAATCAAATTCTTCAAAAGCTTTCGGCATGAATTTTAAAAGCTTAGTGTAAATTTTTGAAGCAAAAGGAATTTTCTGAAGGCTCGAAGTGTAAATCTTATGGCCTTCAAAGTGACCTTTCATTTTCTTTTTATCGTAAACAAGAGTAAAAATATCTGCCTGAGGAAACATTTCAAGCATAAGTTCTACAATAGTTTCTGCGCCTGCGTAATTTGTAAGCCAGTCATGAACTACTGCAACTTTCATTTGTTTTCCACTCATAAACATCTTTCCAATGCCCTTAATAAGAGTTCGTTGTTTTCAGGAGTGCTGGTTGTTACCCAGAGAGTTTCTCCTGAAGATTTTACGTAACAGTTGTATTCACTTAAAAGCTTTTCGGCAATGTCGACTGCACGGGAAGTTTTTACTGTTACTGCAGCAAGTGAAGTTTTTTCAACATTTTCCTGACCAAATAAAGATGAAAGTTTTTCGTACAAGCGTTCAGTTTCCTGGGCGCATTTTTTTAAGGAATCCTTACATTCTTTTTTGTATTTTTCAAGAATCTGCAAAAAGTATTCAGCCACAGAGCTTACTGTAGTGCATGGAATGTTTTCCTTTAAGCTTTCAATAAGTTCTTTGTCAGAGCTGATTATAACGGTTAAGCCTAAGCCTGGAACGCCTAAAAGCTTGCCTAATTCCTGTGCAACAAACACTTTTTTTCCTGAAGCCAGAACTGCCTGTGCCGTGTTTCCGAATAAGCCTAAGTCTTCTCCAAAAATGGTAAGGCTTTCTGTTTCATGAGGATTTATTCCAGCCTGTTCAAGAGAGTCTGTAACTGCAATGTTTTCAGGAAGAATTTTAAACAGTTTGGCTGCAAGAATGCTTTTCTGGTAATTAGAAGAAGTTGGTTTTGTAATAAGGTCTTTTAAAGAAAGTGAAAGTTCTTCCACAATTTTCTGCGGTGGAAAAAAGGGATTTGCTTCAGTAGAAAAATCAAGTAGGGAAGGGAATCGCCATGTTCCTCCGTTACGCTCCTGCATAAGCTTAAGCTTTTTTTCGCTTTGGGCAAAACGGTTGTCTGCAATGTTTAAATCTGCAGGATCATCAATTTTGTACCATAAGTCGCCGCTTACTTTAAATGCCTTTAAAAGTGCAGGATTTAAATTGCACAGAATTTTAAGCGTTGTTTCATAATATTCATTTTTGCCGTAAACTTCCATGTAGCTTTCAAGAAACGGAAGATACTGACTGGCAATAAAGTCTTTGGAAAATTTGTAGATGTTGACGGTTTTATAGTAAGAGTCAGTCTGGGTATATTTAAAATGTGATTTATCGACTAAACTTGTAATGTAATCATTTTCATCAACTGTAGTGCAGGTTCCGTCCATCCATGGTTCAAACTTACTTACTACGGCAAGATTAGGGCTGGAATCTGCAGCAACTGATTTAATCAAGTCCAAATCAAAAATCAAATCGCTTTCAAGAAGGATTGTATCGTCCTGAACAAACTCTTTTTTTGTAAGATAAAGGGAATAAATGTTGTTGGTTGAATCGTAAACAGGATTGTCTACAAAGTGAAAATCAAGTCCCCAGTTATACTTAGCGTTTAAAGCCGTAACGAATTCTTTTAAAACATCACCTTTATAGCCAAGTCCGATTATAACTTTTTTAATGCCGGCTTTAACTAAAGAATGTAATGCTCTTTCAATAAGTGGTGTTTTGTTTACAGGAACCATACACTTTGGAACTTTGTCTGTGTATTCGTTTAATCTTGTTCCCATTCCTGCTGCTAAAATCAGTGCCTGCATTTAGTTGATCTCCTTCTGCTGGTTAATCATAAAGTCCGCAATGTTTTCTCCAGCTTTACCAATGTACATCCAAGCCTGTTCTTTTGCGGTTTTGCGTGCCTGTGCCAGAACAGGTGAATCACTTGCATTTTGAATTATATTTTTAATGTCAGCAAACTGTTCTTCTTTTAGTTCAATGCCGATTTTTTCAAGAGTTGTAAATTGCCACAAACGTTTTCCTGGAACTTCACTTGCATCGTAAATGCGTAAGTCAAGATTTGCATTAACATACATAACCGGTTTGTCGCAAAGGAAAGTGTAATCGTAAATAACAGAACTGAAGTCGCTAATCATAATGTCAGCACGTTTTAAAGCGTAAATGTTGTCAGCGTCAAAGTTCCATTCTAAATTGCTGCAGTCTTTATATTTTAACTGAAGTCTTTCAAGCATCTGGCTTTCTGATTTTTTTGACTGAGGATGAGGACGAACTATGATATTCCAGCCTGTTGCAACAAGTGGATCCAGAAGTTTTTCTCCGTATTTAGAAAGAATTGCACTTGGTCCCCAGCTTGGACAAAGTAAAACTGTAAACTTATGGTTTTCTTCAGGTTTAATGCTTTCCATTTTAAGTTTTAGTTCATCAAGGTAAGTACAGCCAACTGTAACGAGTTTTTTCTCTTTTATGCCGCGATTTTTTTCCAAAGTGCGTATATCTTCTTTCTGATAGTCACCTGTTAAAAGAACGGAGTCAAAGTAGTCAATTCCAAAAAGACGATACATTGTTGCATCACCGCTTCCGTGACGAATATGTGCATAATGCTTTACTTTTTTAGAACGCTTCATCTGGTAAACGTCAAGACCTGGAGTTGTCATGGCTACAACGTCTGCTTCCAGAAGATTAAGCCTTGCAAATGCAGAATTTCCTTCGCCGATATATTCACTTTTTATGTATTTGTAGTCCATCTGAAAAACCGGATCTTCCTTATAAGAAGTGTAATAAGTAAGTTCAGTCTGTCGTTTTTCAAAAGCATCAAGAACCGGTTTAAAGACATTCCAGTACTGCTTTCCTTCATTATATATTACGAATTTTTTGTGACCTTCTTTTAAAGCTTCCCTTGCAGCTCTTCCCGAAAAAAGAAGCTTTACTTTAAGCCAGGCTGCTCTTGCTAAAAAATAAAGAGTTGCAGCTGCTCCAATAAAAACTGAAAAGAGCATGCTTCCCGTGCCTGGATCAATATATAAGAAATTTGCGAAAATCATTTAAAGTCCTCCATTGTCCAGTTACTGCTGTCAAAAATATTGTCTTTTACTCTGTACCATTCACCTGGTTTTACATCGAAAACGTATTTTCCAGAATTATGATAAGGCATGAAAATATCACTTGTGCATACAAGAATGCCGTTTTCTTTTTCACTGCCGCTGACTTCTTTTCCAGTAAACGGATTTACAGGGTTTTCTATAACGCCGTCAATAAGCAATACGCTTGCATCAGCGCTTGTCATAAAGTCAGAGCTTACATTAAATTCTTCGTTTGAATTAAAGTCCTTAAACATAAGAAGGGGATGATATCGTCCTGGGCCGATTTTTTCAAAATCAGAATCCCAGTTGTAGCCGCTTTCTTTTCCGGAAGCACCGTGATCTGCAACAATTACAATTCGTGTATTATCCCAGCAGCCGTTTGCTTTAAGGAATTCAAACCATTCGCCTACACGACGCATTGCACCTGCAAAAGAGTGATATCCGTTATCCTTTGCATATTCTGATGTGCCGAAATTTGTAATTTCTGCTGCAGGACGATATTCTGGTGCTTGTAAGAAAAGTGAGTCGTGAGTTGTATTATTTACAAAACTTATAAATGAATTTTCTGTCTGGCAGTTAAAATCAGTTAAGCGGCTTAAATATTCAAGAACAGCGTAACCGTCAAGATAATCATTGTAATCAGTGTTACTTTTATTTGTTGACCAGTAGTTTCCGCTGTTGTAGAAAGCAGGCCGGAGCACTAAAGGAGAAGAGCGGAGCATTGAGTACCACAAAATATTGCGCTTTAGAGTTGCACTTACTACATTTAAGTTTGCCGTATCCTGATGTTCTTTGTACCATATGTCTGTGTACATTCCGTCTGTTATGTATGATTTTATTGCAGGATAATCGCTGTAAATGCTTAAGTCAGGAATCCAGCTGTAATTTGCCCATGACGGATCTGTTGCAACTGCACTGAAATTTTCTCCCTGTTCAGTAAAAATTCTTGGCATATACAAAATTGATTCGTTTGTCTTGCTTACAAGGGTTTCGTCTTTTCTGGTGTTCATTTCCTGAGGCGTATACTCATAACCGCCAAAGCAGGGAGGCGAACCTAAAAGTGTGTGTGCATTAAATGAAACTGCATTTTCGTAAAGCGTAAAGCCTTTAAACTGTTCCTTTACTTCAGGACATTCTTCAAAAAGCGGTTCAACAAAACGGTTTTGCGCTCTGTCAAGGAAAATAAACAGAACGTTTTTGCCTGTTTTGGAAAAGTGGAAAATAGGCTCTATTTCTTTCTGCTGATTTTTATTTACGACAATTTTTTCTTTGTAAGAGTTAAATCCTTTTGAAATTTTTGATTCATTTATAACTGAAACAAAAATAAGACCTAAACTTACAAATGCAAAGACAAAGTTCAGCTGCTTTGCAAATTTAAACTTAACTGCAAGTGCAATAAACGCAATAACTGCTGCCATTGCAAGTACGTTTATAATGACTGTTAACGCAGGTGAATCTAAGTCCGTAACTTCCGTAAATTTAAGAAGCTTGCTTAAGTAACCGTAATCTTCTGCGAAAACGAAACAGTTTAAAAGGCTCATTCCTAAAAGACAGGCAAGGCCAAAGCTTAGCAAAGTCTGCATTCTTTCATGGTAAAGGAAGAAAATCAGCGAGCACCATATTATGAAAATTCCTGCTGCCTGACTGAATGTGTTTCCTATGTAGAAATTAGGAGAAAGTATTCCGTCTATGCCGGAAAATTCTTCCGGTGAAGATGCAATTAAAAGTGTAGGAATAAGAAGTCCTGTTAAAAGCGTAAGTCCTGCAGCCGATGTAATGAAAAGACCAAGCCTTAGCTTAAAGCTGTCCCTAAGAACAGAAAATGTATTGTCTACAAGATAATTTGCTGCCTTGACAAAAAGCGGTGCAAAAAATACAAGTGAAAAACATCCTGCAACAAGAACAGCTCTTTTAAATGCAAGAACGTGACCGGCAAAAAGCCATACATCTAAAGCTGCAACTGCTGCACAGGCAATTGCGTAAAGTGTCCACACAGGATGCTTCAACTTGTAGAAAACATTTTTTACAAGAGAAAAAAGATTGTTAAGTGTCCAGTAAGCAACAAGACCTGCAGGACTGTCATAAAGAATTACAACAAAAAGAAGTGCAAGGCCGTAAGTCTGAATTTTATCTCTTAAAGGAAGTCCTTTTGTGTAAATAGTTCCGCTTATCATGTTTATAAGAGTCATGGCAATAGGAAGAACGTTTACATGGAAAGAACCGATTGTAAAAAGTGAATCCGGCGCACCTAAATCACGTATAAAAAGAAGGCTATGCCCCTGAAGTGCCGTCATATTGCTTAAACATGTATAGGCTGCCGTAAAAAAAGGAATCTGAATAAGAAGCCCGAAAGCTGAACGAAGTGCCATAATAGGGTGGTAATGCTGCTGACGGTAATAGGTTGAAAGAATCATGTACTGTTCATTGCCTTTGAATACAGCCTTGATTTTATCAATTTCGCTTTTCATTGATTTCTGCTTGTCACGCTCAACCTGCTGCCAGTGTTCTGCAACTACATAAAGTGGAAGTGTAAGAAGGGAAACTGCAAAACTTACGCCTAGGATGGCAAAGCCTGTGTTGTCAAAAAGCTTTTTGCATAAACAGAAAACTAATTCTATAATCTGCGTTAAGGGATAAATCACTAATGAATAAAAAATTGAACCCATTTTTTTATTTCCATTCGAATGTAAAGTAATATGCTTGTTTTTAAAGCGCCATTTTCTAGTTTAATGAAAAAAACGACAGTTTTCAATAATCGTAAAAGCGGCTTTGCAAATATAAAAAACTTTAATCAGTCTCGTGAAAAAAGATCTCTTGTGTAGACTTTTTCCTTTACGTCTTCCAGGGAACTTTCCATTCTGTTTGCAATTATAACGTCACTTTTGTTTTTAAATTCCTGAAAATCAGTTACAACTTTTGAATTGAAAAAACTTTCTTCTTTAAGCGAAGGTTCGTAAATAATAACGTTAATTCCTCTTGCCTTAATGCGCTTCATTACTCCCTGAATTGAACTCTGGCGGAAGTTGTCGCTGTTCGCTTTCATTGTAAGACGGTAAATTCCTACAGTTTCAGGATTCCTTTCAATAATCTGGCGTGCAATAAAATCTTTTCGTGTAGTGTTTGAATCAACTATTGCCTGAATTAAATTCTGCGGAACATCGTTGTAGTTGGCAAGAAGCTGCTTTGTATCCTTTGGAAGACAATATCCGCCGTAACCAAAAGAAGGGTTGTTGTAAAAGTCACCTATTCTTGGATCAAGGCTTACTCCCTGAATTATTTCCTTTGTATTAAGTCCTCGTAATTCTGCATAAGTGTCCAGTTCGTTAAAATAGGCAACTCTAAGTGCAAGGTAAGTGTTTGCAAAAAGCTTTATTGCTTCGGCTTCAGTGCAGTGAGGGTAGAGCACTGTAATGTCTTTTTTTAAGGCGCCTTCTTTTAAAAGTGAAGCAAACTGACAGGCTTTTTCCCTTAAACTTTCATCATCTTTGGGGTAACTTACAACTATGCGGCTTGGATAAAGATTGTCATAAAGTGCATGACCTTCACGCAGGAATTCAGGAGAAAAAATCATATCTTTATAGCCTGTTTCTGCCCTGAGCTTTTCCGTGTAACCTACAGGAACTGTTGACTTTATTACTACAGTTGCTTTTGAACCGCATTCCTTTATAACTTTAATTACGGCGTCAATGGAAGAAGTGTCAAAATAATTTTTTTCAGGGTCGTAATTTGTAGGCGTAGAAATAATGATGAAATCTGCATCTTTGTAGGCAAGTTTTCCGTCTGTTGTAGCCGTTAAGTTCAGTTTTTTTTCTGAAAGATACTCTGAAATTTCCTTGTCTATGATAGGTGATTTTTTTGAATTGATTAAATCAACTTTTGACTGAATAACATCTACTGCGTAAACTTCATTATGCTGGGAAAGAAGAATGGCATTTGAAAGTCCAACGTAACCTGTACCGGCAACTGCAATTTTCATATTCTGCTCCTGATTTTTCTGACTTTTATGATTTTACTCTATTTTTGTAAAATAAAAAAGCACGACATTCTGCTGCTGGCAAAAACATCGTGCATGGATTTTACTTTAAACTGAAGTTTTTATCAAACCTTAAACTGATCGATTTCTTTTCCAATCAGGAATACTGCGTCCTGCATTTGAGAAGAAATGTTTGTAAGTTCAGTGCCTGTTTCGCTGATTTTCTTGGCACCAACGTCCATTTCGCCCATACTTGTCTGCATTTCGTCAGTAAAGTCTTTAAGAGCTGAAACTTCATTAAGGATTGACTGAGAACCGGAAGACATTTCCTTTGCAGCAGAACGAACTTCCTGTGTTGCATCGCCCATAATCTGTAAAGCTTCAAGTACCTGCTTAGAACCTTCCTGCTGTTCCTGCATTGCGGCACGAATATTGCGTACAAGTTCATCTGTAGTTTCAATGTTTGCAGATACAGCTGTAAATGCGTCTGAACTTTCAGAAGATGAAGTTACGACTTTTTCTATAGACTCCTTGATTTTATTAAGCTGTTCGCCAATAGTCTTGGATTGTGTTGAAGAAGTTTCGGAAAGTTTCCTGATTTCGTCTGCAACAACAGAAAATCCTTTACCTGCTTCACCTGCATGAGCGGCTTCAATGGCAGCATTCATTGCAAGAAGGTTTGTCTGTTCGGCAATAGCAGCAATAGCTGTGTTGGCTTCCTGGAGCATAACAGACTGTGCTTCAATCTGTTCAATGTGATCATTTACAACGCTCTGTTTCTGGGAACCTGTAGTAGCATTAACCTGAAGCTGTTCAAATGCGCCTGCCATTTTTTCTACAGACTGATTTACTGAACTGATGTTTCCAATCATTTCTTCAATAGCAGAACTTGCCTGAGTTACGCCTGTTGACTGGTTTTCAATCATTTTTTCAAGAGACTGAATGTTTGTAGTAATCTGGGTAACAGCACTTGCAGTACCGTGAACGCTTGAATTCTGCTTTGTAATGTGAGTCTTTACGCTTTCAATGTTTGCAAGGATTTCTGTAATGGAACTTTGAGTGTCCTGAATTGCATCAGCAAACAAACTGTCTACGCTTTCAAGTGTGCCTTTTGTCTTTTTGATTTTAGAAATGATGTTGTGGATTTTTTCAATGAACATATTTACGCCCTGACATACAGCACCGATTTCGTATTTTGCATTTGATTTAATTCTGCGTGTCAAGTCTGCATTTCCTGTTGCAATTCCTTCAACTCTGTCTACTACAACTTTAAGCGGTTTTAAAGAACTTGAAAGGAGAAGTGAAAGTACAATTAAAATAACTGATACTATTAAAATACAGCCTATAATCAATGAGTTGCGTAAAATAACCGAACTTTTTTCAATCTGAGAGTTTGGAACTACAACTGCAATAGACCAGCCTGTATTGTCTATAGGATTGTATGAAACAAAACGTTCGCTTTTAGTTCCCTTATAAAGATAATCTGTTCCTGAAACACCGTTTTTCATCTGTGAAGCTATGTACTTTATGTCCTGGGCAACATCATCGCCTGTAACGTAATTTTTGTTAACATAAGATGCATCTTTGTGGGCTACGCAGACACCTTCGCTGTCAATGATAAATGCATAGCCTTCATCGCCAAGTGTAAACTTGGAAATTGTGTTCTGCAGATATTCCATTGGATGAACGCCTACAAATACGCCTCTTAAAGAACCGTTTTTGTCGTAAGCGCCTTTTGCTATCATTACGGCTTTTCTTCCTGTTGATTTTGTTATGATTGGATCTGTGATGCAGAATGTTGATTTTCCTGAAACGATTGTCTTAAAGTAACTTCTGTCACTGTGATTTCCTGTTGCGCCTGAATCGTAGTAAGAATTTCCGTCTTTATCAATGAAAAGAACGTATTCAAATTCCTGTGAACGCCTGGCAGGCGTATTTTTTAACCATTCAGCTATTTCTTCTGTTGATTTGCTTTCGTAAATTTCTGTACTTTTTGTGTACATATCAAGAAGATATATTCCTTTGGAAAGCCAGTTTGAAATGTTCTGGCTGTAATTTTCTGATATGACATTTACATTTTCAACGTAATCTTCAAAAATTATTGTTTTTGATTTTTTTGTAAAGAAAATGCAAATAATAGTAAAAGCGGCAATAATAATTGCAGCTACTGCAGTACAAATTTTAGTAACAAGTCCGCTACGATTTTTAATTTCACTCATAAGAACCCCTTAGTGTAGATTTTGAATAATAATCATGAAATTTATATTTTTTAATGATTTCAGGCCTTACCAAAGCCTATTTTCATTATACCACATATTCTAATAAATAAAACATTTTTTTTACAGATTGCCTGCAAGTACGTGGAAATGTGGCGCAGCGTTCGGAATGACGTTTGTGTGTAATGGATTTTTTACAGATTATATAGTATACTTTCTGATATGACTTACGTTTACGTATTAACATCAACTACAAAAGACTTATATTACGAACAGTGCCTTATGTCTGTAACTTCATTACGCCTTTATATGCCGGAAGCAAAAGTTACAGTTCTTACAGACAACAAAACATTTCAGACTTTTACGCAGGAAAACAAGCGCACTGAATTAAGCAGGATTGCACACATCGTTTCCATTGAATTTGACGAAAAAGCTTCAAACATTGAGCGTTCAAGGCTTATAAAAACAGACATTTCTTCTTACATAGACGACGACTTTCTTTTTATAGACTGCGATACGATTATCTGCCGTGATTTATCTGAAATTGAAGATACCCGCTCTTATCCTATGATGATTGGAGGAGTTTTAGACGGTCACGTAACCATTGACGAGCATATTCACAAAAAATATTTTCTGAAAAGAGACAAAAAGCTGGGCTTTAAAGGTGAAGCAGCAACCAGGATAAACATAAACTCAGGAGTGCTTCTCGTAAGAAAATGTCAGGAAACCAAAGAATTTTTTGCCCAATGGAAAAAACTATGGGAATATTCTTTCTACTAAAAAAAAGATCATCACGATCAGGCTGCATTTACCGAAGCAAGCTATAGAATGAATATGATTGTAAAGGAACTTCCCGGAAAATGGAACTGTCAGCCAAGTCATGGCGGCCTTGCGTTTTTAAAAGATGCAGAAATAATCCACTATTATTCTTCAGAATTCAGCGGAAAAAATTATCTTCCATACTACAAGCTTGCAGACAAAAACCTTCAGCTTACAATAAAAAATACAGGCGTAATTTCAGAAGAAATTTCAGCTTTAATAAAAGAGCCTCTGTTTCAGTTTAACAAAGTGCATCTCGTAAATGATTCAAGAATAGCAGGCATAATGCAGTCACCGCTTACTTTTACCCTTGCTGATATAAAAAACAAACTTCCCTGGCTGTTTAACTTTATGGAAGGAACTGTCAGTGCACTGCGCTCTTTTGCAAAAAAGCTTAAAGGCAAAAAGTAAAGGCTTAAAAACAGATTTTCCCTGTTGAAGTGCCGGTATTGAATCGTCTGTTTTAAAGGATCAGCACCAGCGGACTTTATGCATGATAAAACCCATAATGACAATTTAATGAAAGTCTGATAAAATATTGTTATGAAAGGTATTATTCTTGCCGGAGGTTCCGGAACACGTCTTTATCCGCTTACAAAAGCTGTTTCCAAGCAGATTCTGCCAATTTATGACAAGCCTATGATTTATTATCCTCTCAGCGTGCTTATGCTGGCAGGAATCAGGGAAGTGCTTGTTATTTCAACGCCAAGAGATCTGCCTGTATTTAAAAATCTTTTCGGCAACGGCGAAAATCTTGGAATGTCTTTTGAATATGCTGTACAGGAAAAACCAAAAGGGCTGGCAGAAGCTTTTATTATTGGAGAAAAGTTTATTGGAAATGATGATGCTGCATTAGTTTTAGGGGACAATATATTTTTCGGACAGGGCTTTGCAGAGCAGCTTGTTCAGACTGTTGCCAAAACCCTTGAAAATAAGTGTGCAACAATTTTCGGCTATTACGTAAAAAATCCATGTGCTTACGGCGTAGTTGAATTTGACAGTCAGAATAAGGTAATTTCCCTGGAAGAAAAACCTGCTGTTCCAAAATCAAATTATGCAGTTCCAGGATTGTATTTTTACACAAACGAAGTAATTGAAATTGCAAAAAACGTAAAGCCAAGCAGCCGTGGGGAACTTGAAATTACGTCTGTAAATAACGCTTATCTTGAAAAAGGAAAGCTTAACGTTGAAATTTTAGGACGCGGTCTTGCCTGGCTTGATACGGGAACTTACGAAGGCTTGCAGGAAGCAGGAAATTACGTTGAAACTATTCAAAAAAGGCAGGGACTTTACGTTGCGTGCATTGAAGAAATTGCTTACAGGAATAAGTGGATTTCAAGAGAGCAGCTTTTAAAAATCTCTGAAACTTACAAAACTGATTACGGCGATTACCTTAAGTTTATTGCCGATAACTTTTAATTTAATTTTTATTACGGAATTTTAAAATGAGAAAACTTAAAAATATACTTGTTACAGGCGGCTCAGGCTTTATAGGTTCAAATTTCATTCATTACCTGTTTAATCTTTCTTCTGTAAGCAGGGAACTTTTCGGCGACTGTGATTTTGACGGCAGGGTTATAAATGCTGACTGCCTTACTTATGCAGGAAATCCTTATTCCCTGACTGATGTTGATGAAAAATACGGTTCAGGATGTAAAAACAAGCAGAAAAGGCGGTACTTTTTTGAAAAAGTCAACATTTGCAACAGCAGTGAAGTAAACAGGCTATTTTCCCAGTACGATATTGATACAGTAGTGCATTTTGCAGCAGAAAGTCATGTAGACCGTTCCATTTCAGGTCCTGCTGATTTTATCAAAACGAATATTGAAGGAACTTTCACTTTACTTGAAGCAGCCCGCACTTACTGGAATGTCAGTCTTGAAAATCAGCGTGATGACGTACTTTTCCATCATATTTCCACTGATGAAGTTTACGGCTCTCTTGGTGCAGGCGGTTATTTTAAAGAAACTACACCTTATGACCCAAGAAGCCCTTATTCATCTTCAAAAGCAAGCAGCGATCATCTTGTCATGGCATATTTCCACACTTACGGCCTTCCTGTTACTCTTTCAAACTGTACCAACAACTACGGACCATATCAGTTTCCGGAAAAGCTTCTTCCTTTAATGATTACGAATATCCGCAGCGGAAAGCCTCTTCCTGTTTACGGTAAAGGCGACAACATACGTGACTGGATTTACGTTGAAGATCACAACAGAGGCGTATGGCATATCATGAAAAAGTCACCTGCAGGAGAAAAATGGAACTTAGGCGGAGAAAATGAATGGCAGAACATTACGCTTCTTAACAAAGTAATTGAACTTGAATGCAGCCAGCTTTCCCTTAATGCTGAAGACGTAAAGAAAAACATTGTTTTCGTAAAAGACCGGCCTGGTCACGACAAGCGCTATGCAATTGACTGCACTAAAGCAAAGGAAAAACTTGGCTGGGAAAGAAAAATGCCTTTTGAACAGGGACTTCTTGCAACTATAAAATGGTATTTAAGCAACACTCAGTGGACAGAACGCATTCTTTCTGGAGAATATAAAAACTGGATTAAGGAAAATTATGAATACAGGCTTAACGAATCTTAGAAAAATTGATTTTTTACTGATATAAACCTGCAAATGCGTAATTTTTTAAACTTTTTGCGTAATTTTTTAAACTTTTTCGCCAAAAAGTAAGTTTTTTCCGGATTTTTTCTTAAAAAAGTCAAATTATTTTCCTAAAAATTTTAATTTCAAATTTTCCTTACTGGATGTATTATGATTTCAAGTTTTATAAAACATCTAAGGAGGAATATTTAGATGAAAAAAGTGGTTTCAGTTTTAGCGGCAGTTGCCTGTACTGCAACAATGTTTTTAGGATGTGCAAAAAAATCTGACTTAATCAAAATCGGTATCATTAACAATCCGCCTTCAGAATCAGGTTATCGTGCAGCAAACGTTAAGGATTTTGAAGATGTATTTACTAAAGAAAAGGGCTACGACGTTAAAACAATTTACAGCTTAAAGAATGATGAACAGTTAAATGCTGCTTCACAGATGATTACAGACGGAGTAGATTACATTCTTCTTTCTGCTGCTGCAACAGACGGATGGAGCAAGGTTCTTAAAAACGCACAGACTGCCGGAATTAAGGTTTTCCTTTTTGACCGTATGCTTAATGCAGAACCTGATCTTTACGAAGCTGCTGTAGTTTCAGACATGGCAAACCAGGGTGATACAGCTGTTGCATGGCTTAAGGCACAGAATCTTCCTGAATACAATGTTATTCATATCCAGGGTGCAATGGGTTCAGATGCACAGATTGGACGTACAGCTGCTCTTGACAAGGAATTTGCTGCAGGAACTATGAATAAAGTTGTTCAGCAGACAGCTACATGGGACGAAGCAGAAGCAAAGAAAATCGTTGAAGCTGTAATCAACAGCGGTGAAAAATTCAATGTTATCTATGCAGAAAACGACGGTATGGCAAAAGGTGCTGTTGCTGCTCTTGATGAACATGGAATTACACACGGTGTAAACGGCGATGTTATTATCATGGGATTTGACTGCAACAAGTGGGCTCTCCGTGAAGTTAAAGCCGGTAACTGGAACTATGACGGACAGTGTTCTCCATTCCAGGCATCTGTAATTGAAGAAATGATCAAATCTGGAAACGTTCCTTCTAAGAAAATCATTTCTGAAGAAAAAGGTTTTGATGCTGCAACAATTACAGACGAAGACATTGAAAAATATGGTCTTGGAGAATAATTTTTAATTCTCTGCAGGCGGTGAATTCTAAACCAAAGATTTCACCGCTTTTTTTTTCACTAAAAAAAATGAAGGTAAAATTATAAAGATGGAAGATAATGTTATTGTTACAATGCGGAACATCTCTAAAGAATTCCCTGGAGTAAAAGCCTTAAGTAATGTTGATTTCACTCTCCGTAAAGGTGAAATTCATGCTCTTATGGGTGAAAACGGTGCAGGAAAATCCACTTTAGTTAAAGTTCTTACAGGTGTTCATGTAAAAGATTCCGGAGTTATTACAGTTGACGGCAATACTGTAAATATTCGTTCTCCGCAAGACGCTCAAAATGCCGGTATAAGTACTGTTTATCAGGAAATTACTCTTTGCCCTAATTTAACTGTTGCAGAAAACATTTTTATTGGACGGGGAAAGTATTGTTTTGTAAACCACAAGGAGCAGGAAAAAAAGGCTGATGAAATTCTGGAAAGTCTGAATATTCCTGCAAAAGCTAAGCAGCAGCTTGGAACTTGTTCTCTTGCAGTTCAGCAGATGATTGCAATTGCCAGAGCTGTTGACATGCAGTGTAAAGTCCTTATTCTTGACGAACCTACATCATCTCTTGACGAAAGGGAAGTTGAACTTTTGTTTACTTTAATGCGTGAACTGAAAAGTTCTGGTGTTGGAATTATATTTATTACCCACTTTCTTGAACAAGTATATGAAGTTTGCGACAGAATCACTGTTTTGCGTAACGGTGAACTTGTCGGCGAATATGAAATAAAAGATATGCCTCAGGTTGAACTTGTTTCAGCAATGCTTGGCAAAAATGTTGAAGATATTTCTAAACTTAAAGATGAACGGAAATCTTCAGGTGCAGATGGAAGCTTTGTTTATGAAGCACATGATTTAAGCAGCACAGAAGGCGTAAGGCCATTTGACTTTGCTCTTCGTAAAGGTGAAGTAAACGGATTTACAGGACTTCTTGGCTCTGGACGAAGCGAAAGTGTAAGGGCAATTTTTGCAGCAGACCGTGTTACAGGCGGAAATGTAAAAGTTGACGGAAAAGAAGTTAAAATCAAAAAGCCTCTTGATGCCATGAAAAACGGCATAGGCTATCTTCCAGAAGACAGAAAGGGCGACGGCATTATTCCTGACCTTAGCGTAAGGGAAAATATGCTTCTTGCAATGCAGGTTTTAAGCGGATTCTGGAAACCTATTTCAAGGGCTGAGCAGGAAAAATTTGCTGATGAATTCATTAAAGTGCTTAACATAAAAACTGCATCCAAAGAAACACCTATTAAATCACTGTCAGGCGGAAATCAGCAGAAAGTAATTTTAGCACGATGGCTTTTGACTCATCCAAAATATCTTATCCTTGATGAACCTACCCGCGGTATTGATGTTGGTACAAAAGTTGAAATCCAGAAGCTTGTTCTTAAACTTGCAGAAGACGGAGTTGCCGTAACTTTCATTTCTTCGGAAATTCAGGAAATGCTTAACGTGTGCTCTAAACTTATTGTTATGCGTGACCGTAAAATTGTAGGCGAACTTACCGGAAATCAGCTTTCTCAGGAAAATATTATGAATACTATTGCAGGAGACAGTTCTAAAAATGAAAGATAATTGTTCTATTTCAAAGGGGCTTAAGAAATTTTCTCAGTCCCAGCTTATTATTCCGATTATTGCACTTGTTCTGCTTGTAGTTTTTAATCTTATAAGAGACCCTTCGTTTTTTTCTATAGGAATAAACGTAAACAGTGCAGGTCATAAAGTAATTGCCGGAAACCTTATAAGTATTTTAAACGGTGCCAGCGAACTTGCCATTCTTGCTATAGGTATGACTTTAGTTACTTCTGCTACAAAAGGTCAGGATATTTCCGTTGGTGCAGTTGCAGCTATTGCAGGAAGTGTTTTCGTAAAGACTTTAAAGGCTTCTTCTTCAATTACAGTTTCTTCCATTCTGATTGGAGTAGTTTTTGCCTGTCTTGTAGGAATTCTGTTTTGTCTTTTCAACGGATTTTTAATTGCAAAGTTCAACATTCAGCCTATGATTGCTTCGCTTATCCTTTATACTGCAGGACGTCCTATTGCATACTGGATAAACGGCGGTGCAACTCCTAACGTAGAAAGTCCCCTTCTTGGTGCTTTAGGCGGATTTATTCCGGGCTGCCCAATTCCAAGTCCGATTCTTATTGTAGTACTTTTTGTAATAATCATTAAGCTTCTTTTAAAGTTTACGAACTTAAGCCTTTACATTCAGTCTGTAGGAATTAACGAAAAAGCAGCAAAACTTAACGGCATCAACCCAATCATTATGAAACTGACTGTATTCGTAATTCTTGGTGTATGTGTTGCTCTGTCAGGTTCAATGAATGTGTGCAGAATCGGTCTTATTAACCATGAAACTATTCTTATAGACATTGAAATGGACGCTATTCTTGCAGTTGCTATTGGCGGTAACTCTTTAGGCGGCGGAAAATTCAAGCTTGCAGGTTCAATTATAGGAGCTTACATTATTCAGGCTCTTACAATTACGCTTTATGCTATGAAAGTTCCGGCTGTTTCTGTTAAAGCATACAAGGCAATCGTTATTATTCTGATTGTTGTACTGGGATCACCAGTTGTAAAAAGCTACATCGGCAAAATCAAGAACCGTTTGTTCAGTTCAAAAAAATCAAAAGTGGAGGTAAGTAAATGAAATCTAATGATGCTCAAATGCCTGTAAAAGAAAAGAAACTGCCACTTTCTAATACAACTATTCTGCTGACAATTACAATTTGTACTTTTGCAGCAATGTACATTTTTGGCATGGTACTTTGGGGAGGCGGATTTCTAAATCCTCAGCAGTTTTTTGACATTATCAACAACAACGCTTATCTTATCATAATTTCCTGCGCACTTACTGTTGTTATGATTACCGGCGGAATTGATATTTCTGTTGGCGGAAGCATTGCCTTGATTACAATGGCATCTGTTGTTTTCATGGAAGACTTTAACGGCGGAATTTTAAGTTCACTTTTAATTTCTCTTGGAATAGGCCTTACTATGGGATTGCTTCAGGGGTTCCTTGTTGCTTACCTTAACATTCAGCCTTTTATTGTTACACTTGCAGGGATGTTCTTTACAAGAGGCATGACGACAATTATAAGCAGCATTCCAAGAACTGCAACTAATGAAGTATTTCTTAAAGTTAAGGAATTTACGCTTAACCTGCCTGTTATAGGACATACAGCTAAAAACGGAACTTTTATTCCTACTTACTGTGAAATCGGATTTTTCATAGCCATTGCAGTTGTTATAATAATGTGGGCTGTTTTAAAGTGGACACGTTTCGGCCGTAATCTTTATGCAGTTGGCGGTAACAGCGAAAGTGCCCTTATGCTTGGAATAAACGTTCAGCGTACGAAATTCTTTGCTTATCTTTTGTGCGGACTTCTGGCAGGAATTGCAGGATTTGTTTACCTTCTTCACACTGGAGCAGGAAACTACTCTAATGCCAGCGGTGCAGAAATGGAAGCCATTGCATCTTCAATTATTGGAGGAACCTTGCTTACAGGCGGAGTTGGAAGCGTAATAGGAACTTTCTTTGGTGTACTTTCCCTTAAAACTATAAACATTATGGTTATTGCATCAGGTTTGCGCGAACCTTACTGGCAGAAAATAACAATCGGTCTTATGCTGTGTCTGTTTATTCTTCTTCAAAGCATTATCTTAAGCGCACGTAAGAAAAAGCTTGGAATGTCTGCTTCTTAATTTGCTTCTTAACAGGAAGAGTTAATTGTTACCTTTATATTCACGGGGCGAAAGTCCCGTGTTTTTTTTAAAGATGTAACTGAAATAATGAGGATCACTAAAGCCGCATTCGTATGCAATGTCGTATCCTTTTTTATCAGAAAGCTTGAGAAGGCGCTTTGCATTTTCAATACGAACATTTGTTAGATATTCTATGAAAGTTATTTTGCACTGCTGGCTGAAAATCGTACTGAAGTGATTGGGACTTAAACATACAATATCTGCAACTTTTGCAAGTGTAGTATTCGGGTCAGCATAGTTTTCTTCAATGTACTTTTTTGCCTTAAGGATAACTTCGCCGTATTTTCCGCTGTTTTTTGAATCCCTGTATTCAATGGCAAAATTCAGTACTTCAACAAGTTTTTTTTCAAATGCATCTTTGTTTACGACTGCTTCTTCTATAAAACTCCGCTGGATGATTTCAGGCTTAACTTCCTTTATGTTTCCTCCAAGATTTTCTATAAGTTTTGAAACGGCAAATATAATGTCTGCAAGTATGTAGTTTGCAAAAAAACTGAACTGTTCAGGATTGGAATTTACAAGAGCAACAGACTCTTCTGCAATTTCTTCAATATCATTTTTTCCTGCATAACGAAGGCGTATAACCATAGGATCTTTTTCCTTTATTTCGTTTATGCCGCTTCCTGTAAGCTGAATGTCGTCTGAACTTACGATTGTATTTTCCCTGCTGCTTTCACTTAACTCAATGATTTTTTTTGCATCATCATAAGATTCATGAAGGGAAGAAAGGTGAGCTGTAGTGCAGCCTATGCCTACTGTTAAAACCCAGTTTTCCTGCTGCTTTACAATATGTTCAATTGACTGCGCAACACGAAAAACGTTTTCTTCAAGAACAGAAGTGTCGCTTCCTTTGCAAATGCACACAATCCAGTTGGAATGATGTAAAAAAGAAACAGTACATTCTTCTTCCCAGGAAGAAATCCATGAATTTAAGATATTCTGCATCTGGTTTTCTGATTTTTCTGAAGTATTTTCAGATGTAATTTTTGCAATCAGAATTTTATAGTAACGGCTTATTAAGTGAATGTTAAACTTTTCGCTTATTTCCATTACTTTGGAAAAATCTGCACTTCCATGAACAAGGTTGTTTAAAAAATCCCTGCATTCAAGTTTTTCTTTTGACTTAAGTTCCTGCCTTAAAGTTGAAATGTCGCTGAGCTGTTTTCTTTCGTTTGTAATTTCAAGAGCTGCCTTGTTCAATCCTTTAAGTATTTCCTGAGTGGTAAAGGGCTTTAAAATGTAATCCTGAATGCCTATTGAAATGGCTTTTTTTGCATAGTCAAATTCATCATGTCCTGAAAGAATTATGATTTTTATCCAAGGAAAAATTTTCTTAACGGAAGATGATAAAGTGAGACCGTCCATAAAAGGCATTTTTATGTCAGTAATAAGAATGTCAGGCTTAATTTCCTGAATCATTGAAAGGGCAATTTCTCCGTCGCTGGCTTCTCCTGCAAGCGTAAAACCTGAACTTTCCCAGTCAATTTTAGACCTCATACCTTCAAGAACAATAGGCTCATCATCAACTACAAAAACTTTATACATTTCTAACCACGCACTTTTATTTTTATCTTAAAACGATTTTTTTTCAATAGACACAGCAGCCGTCAGTTAAGATTCGGTTTCTTTACTCAGGCATGGAACGGTAAAAGTTACAGTGCAGCCTTTTGAACTTTCGCTTTTGATATTAAGCCCTGAAGTTTTTTCGCCGTAGTAAAGCTTTAATTTTTTGTTCACATTGTAAACGCCGTAAACTGAAGAAAGCTGTTCACTGTCACAAGATTCAGTTTCCATTTCTCTTTTTACTTCTTCAAGCCTTTCTTTTGTAAAGCCTGCACCGTTATCGCTGACTGTAAAAATAATGTCTGATTTATTTTCGTCTGTAAAATCAACTGTAACTTTTAAATAACCCCTTCCACGCTTGTTTTTTATTCCGTGATATATTGCATTTTCAACTAAAGGCTGGAGCACAAGCTTTATGATTTTAAAATCCTTAAGTTCTTCGTTCATCTGAATGTCGTAATTTAAAATATCAGCATAACGGATTTTTTGAATTGTAAGGTAATTTTTTATGTGTTCAACTTCCTGCCCAATGGTAATCCATTCGTGACCTTTGCTTAAAGAAATGCGCATAAACTGGGAAAATGCTTTCGTTATGGAAATTACGTCTTCCGCACGCTCTTCTTCTGCAAGCCAGAGAATTGTGTCAAAAGTATTGTACAGAAAGTGGGGCGTAATCTGAGCCTGCAAAGCTTTCATTTCTGCTTTCTGAAAACTCTTCTGTTCCTGAATGTTTTTCTTAATAAGCTCGTCAATTTTTTCTGCCATTAAGTTCATATTTACGGCAAGAGAAGTAAGTTCTTCAACTTCAGGAAGTTCTGTACGTGCATTTAAGTTTCCTCCTGAAATTTCTTTGGAAAGTTTCTGCATTTCTTCCAGCGGTTTTCTGATTCCCTTAGAAACGCCGTGATATCCGTTAAAAGAAATGCCCAGTGAAAAAATAATAATTACAACCTGCAGCAGAGAAAGTGTAACAGATGATTTTTTTATTCCTTCGTTAGTTTTATTGGCAAGTTCAATTTCGCTTAAAATGTAATCCTGCATGATGTCACTGAATAAAACTGTAATTGATCTTATTTCGTCCAGCATGCTTTCGTTATCAGCAACGGAATTTTTTTTCTGCAAGCCTGATTCAAAAAGTTCAACGTTACGTTTTAAAGTGCTGCAGGCTCTTAAAGCAACTTCAAGTTTTTTGATGTTTTCGCTGCCGGATGAATCTTTTTTCATTTCTTCAAGGCCTGAAAAAATAAACTCAATCTTTTCAAATGGATTTGATGAGTAAAAATCTTTTTTGCCGCAGACTATGTCCCACAATTGTTCAGGAAGTTCAACTTTTGCAATCTGGTTTATGGTATTTGCCTTTCCAATGTTCGTAATTATTTTGTCGTATTGCGATGTGTGATAGTTTGAAACTGAAACTGAATAAATTGTAGGAATAATCATAATCAGAATAATCAGCAGATATGAAAATTCCATTATGGCTTTAAAACTGCGCTTTTTCCTTTTAGATTTTAATTTTTCTGTCACAGTCAATATCCTCTGATTTTATAGGAAGAAAAATCATCGTTTTCAGTAAAAACTGTTTCTTCCATAAAAGTAGAACGGGCAATTCTTTTTCCCTGAGCCACATCTTTTACAAGAACCATAAGCGATTCACCTAAATCCGGATTACATTCTACAACACAATTGATTTTTCCTGCTTTAAGTGCGTCTATGCTTTTTTGTTCTGCGTCAATTGAAATAATGACTTTGTCTTTTGAATCAATTTTGTATTCCTTAAATGCGTCAAGCAAGCCAAGGGTCATTGCATCGTTGTGGGAATAAATTACGTCTATTTCCTGACCTTTGTAAAAAAGTCCGTTGTTTTCCTGTATAAGATTTTCAGCAATTTCCTTTCCTAACGAACGAAGAAAGTCTCCATCTTCTGAATAAATGATTTTAAACTTTGAACCTTCTAGAACACTTCTAAAACCTTCGCTTCGTCCTTTTGCAACAGAAGAATTCCTTGTGCCGTAAAGTTCCATAACGTTATAAACTTCTTTTTCCTCATTCATTTTTTTTGAAAGAAGAAACCGACCTGCCTTTTTGCCTTCTTCCAGAGCATCTTCTCCAATGTAGCCGGCGTAAAGTGAAGGGGAAGAATTTATTTTTCTGTCTACAACTATAACTGGAATCTGAGCGTCTTTTGCTTCTTTAAGGACATTGTCCCAGCCGTCTTCAACTATAGGAACAAAAGCTATTACATCAACCTGATAAACTATAAAAGACCTTATTGCCTTAATCTGATTAGACTGTTTCTGCTGTGCATCGTCAAATATAATCTGAATTCCATTGTTTTTAGCAGCTTCAAAAACTGACTGTGTATTTCTTGTACGCCATGCACTTTCAGAGCCAATTTGGGAAAAGCCAAGTATAATTTCTTTTTTTTCAGTTGCAGGATTTTTTTCTACGCTTTTTCCCGTTAAGTCTATGCGGAACAAAAGTATGCAGAGAAAACTTATTGCAGCAAAAAAAAATGCTATGGAAATAAAGACAAATCTTTTCATATAAGCTGTTTTAAATTATTTAAGTGATGATTGAGAGTAATGCTTTATAAATTTTTCAAGACTTTCTTCCCAATGAGGAATCTTAATCTTTACTGCTGATGAAATTTTTTCTGTATTTAACAGTCCGCCGGCAGGAAACTTTACGTTGTTTTCAAGAAGAAGCTGCGGTGAAGAAAGCACTGAACATTCGTTTTTTATAATTCCGTGCTGTCTGCCAAGTTTATAAACTTTCTGTGCAAAGTCACTTAAAGAAACGCTGCCAGATGCACTGTAATTGTATACGCCATAAGGAATTGCAGATTTCTTTCCGAACAGGCTCTGTGCTTTATCCGAAGTTTCAATTATTTTAAGAATAAGCTTTGCAACGTCCTGCGCATAAGTTGGAGCACAGATTACGTCCTGAGGAACTTTTATTTCGCTTTTTGAATTCATGGCTTTAATCATTTTTGTAAGAAAAGATGAATTTTTGTTTGCGTATAAAAGCGGAAGCCTTATAATGTAATACCGTGTAATTTCTTTTTCTACAAGAAAGTCGCCCTGTGCTTTTGAAGCGCCGTATTTTGAAAGCGGATTTTTTACTGCATCTTCGTCATAAGGTTCAGGATTTTTTCCGTCAAATACTGCTGATGTTGAAATGTGTATGAGTTTTGCACCAATCTGTCTTGTAAGGCGGGCAACATTTAATGCACCTGTTGAATTTGTCCTGTTACAGATAATTTCTTCGTCTTCGGAAGTTTCGGCTTTTTGTGCATCTGTGTAAGCGCCGCAGTTTATAACCCAGCTTATTTTTTCAGTAACTTTACCTTTACAGGCTGTTGCTCCTGTCAGGCAGGCATTTCTGTCGTGGCTGGCAGCAAAAGTTTTCAGCATATCAATATTGCCGATGTCAATTTCCATGTCACTGCCAAAAAAATCAATTTTGTTAGCTGTAAGAAGGGAAGCGATTTCTCCTGCAAGCATTCCTTTGTCACCAATAAGCCAGATCATTTTTTCCTCCACAAAGCCAGGCAAATATAGGAATTAAATTATAAAGAATTTGCACTGTTTTTACAAGAAACTCTATTGGCTTATTTATGGCGGTTGCTCTGGCACAAAATCTCTTGTTGAAGAAAAACATATTTTTCTATAGAATATTCGGACTATGAATATGGAAGCGTTTGTTTTGGGATGCGGAGGAATGATGCCTTTGCCATACCGTCATCTTACTTCAGTTTTATTAAGGCGTGAAGGTGATTTGTTTTTGTTTGACGGAGGAGAAGGAACTCAAGTTTCTTTGAGAAAACTTAATCTTAAATGGAAAAAGATAAACTGCATTTTTGTATCGCATACACACGCAGATCACGTTACAGGACTTCCGGGAATACTTATGCTTTCTGCTCAAGTTGAACGTTCTGAACCGCTTTACATTTTCGGACCGCCAAAAATTGCTGAATACATTGAAACAAGCCGTAAAGTTCTTGATATGTACATAAATTATCCCATTATCGTAAAAGAAATTACAGAGCCGGGCGTTATCTACGAAGGAGACGGATTTTACGTAAGGGCTTTTCCTTTAGAGCACACTAAAACTTGCGTAGGCTACACTTTGGAAGAATTAGACAGACCCGGAGAATTTAACCCTGAAAAAGCCATGGAGTTGAAAATTCCAAGAGGACCTTTATGGGGAAAACTGCAGCACGGAGAAAGCGTAGTAAATTCAGAAGGAGTTACAGTTACGCCGGAACAAGTTGTAGGAAAAAACAGAAGCGGCAGGAAATTCAGTTTTGTAACAGACACAATGTATCTTCCCACAATTGCCAGAGAAGTTATGGGAAGTGACCTGCTTATTTGCGAAGGAATGTTTGCAGACGATTGTGAAGATCAGGCAAAAGAAAAAAAACACATGACAAGCAGGCAAAGTGCATCTATTGCAAGAGACGCCGGAGTTTTACGCCATGCAATGATTCACTACAGCCCCCGCTATACGGACAGAGATTTAGAAGTACTTTTAAAACAGGCTAGGGAAGTTTTCCCAAAGTCAGAACTTACGAAAGACAGAATGCATTTTGAGATTCCTTATGTTGACTGAAGATTTTACTGAAAAATTAAAGACTTTAGATGAAAAAAATATAGTTTATACAGTTGATTTTACGAAAACATTCGGTTCTAAAAATAATGAAAAAATTGCCTGCAGCAAAATAAATTTTCTTGCTGAAAAAGGAAACGTTACGGTTTTACTTGGAGAAAACGGAGCAGGCAAGTCAACTTTGCTTAAATCACTTTGCGGCACACAATACGAAACATCAGGAAAAATAAGCGTCTTAGGGGAAACAGATTTTGAAAAAATAAGGTCAATAACAGCTTTTGTCCCGGAAATTCCAGTCCTTGATTTAAATCTGACGGTAAAAGAAACAGTTTATATAGAAGGAATGATTCACGGGCTTAAGGGAAAAGCACTTAAAGAAAACGCTGACTTTGCCTTT
The DNA here is from genome assembly GCA_945877425.1 of uncultured Treponema sp. Taxonomy (GTDB): domain Bacteria; phylum Spirochaetota; class Spirochaetia; order Treponematales; family Treponemataceae; genus Treponema_D. The sequence goes on along the minus strand of CAMCRZ010000002.1, from coordinate 155,766 downwards.
GAAAAATCAGAACTAAAAGATGTGCTTAACGTAAAGGCATCTGCACTTTCAAAAGGATTCAGGCAGCGGCTTAGTCTTGCAAAAGCCCTGTCTTTTAATCCTGAAGTTTTGATTCTTGATGAATTTTCCGGTGGACTTGATCCTGCACAAATTCAAAAAATGAGGAATACAATAAAAAAACTTGCAGAAGAAAAAGCCGTTATCCTTTCAACCCACAATTTAAACGAATGTGAAAATCTTTCTGACAAAGTTTACATTCTTCATAAAGGACAAACTGCATCTTGCGGAACAACAGAAGAAATCTGTTCACAGTTTAGCGTAAAGACTTTACAGGAAGCGTTTTTTAAAATCACGTCGGAAACAAAAGACTAAAGTAAAAAGGCAGGAAAATGAAAAACTTATTTAAGTATTATTTTTTGAAAATATTGATAAATCCTTTTGCTTACATTTTAAATGCAGCCTTTGTTATTTTCAGCGGAATAAATTATTTTTTCAGTTCAAACTTTTTTTCTGGCGGCACAACTGATTTAAACCTGTTTTTTCTTTCAATGGCATCTTTAGGAATAATATATTTTCCTTCAATAGTTTCAGTTATAAGTTCATCTTACCAGGAAAGCTCTTTTCCGTTCAGCAGCATAAAAATAATTACGGCAAAACTTTTAACTTTACTTTCTGTCTTTGTTTTTACGCTTATAGTTACAGCTATAATTCCTTTCGGAGTCCATCTTTTCGGCAACATTGATTTTGCCCAGTTTTTCACAGGCTACATCGGAATGATTTTCTTTGCATTTTCTTCCATTTCGTTTGTACTTTTTGTGTTTACATTATTAAAGAAAACAGCCCGTTCACTTGTATGCAGCGCAGTAATCCTCATAGCAACAAATCTTGTACACCTTTTGCCTTTGTACACAAATTTAAAAATAAATCTTTCGCCCTTATTGTTTTTCAGTACAGTTGCACATTTTGATGCAGGTGGTAAAGGAATTCTAGATACAAGGGATTTGATTTTCTTTTTTGCAACAGGAATTCTTTTTGTATTTTTATCATGGACAGTTTCAGAATTTTCCAAAGGAAACAAAAGTCATTCCCTTAAAAAAAAGACAGTTCTGTCTCTGGTTACAGTATTTCTTGTTTTTTTAGACAGCCGCTTTTTCTTCATAAGAAAAGACATTTCATCTTCACAAAAATATTCTGTTTCCCAATATACAAAAAAACTCATCAGCAAAATTGAACAGCCGCTAGCCGTTACGTTTTACCGTTCAGCTCTTCTTGTCAACAGATTTCCTCAGGTAAAGGACGTAGAATATTATTTAAAGGAAACGGCATCTTTAAACAAAAATGTTTCTTTCCAGATAATCGAACCTTCGTCAAAAGAAATCATTGAAAAACTTCAGCTTTACGGAATTCAAAGTCAGGCTCTTGAACTTTCAAAAACTCAGGAACGGAACATTGCCGAAGTTTACAGTGCAGTAACTTTTACTTACTTAGGCGAGACAGAAGTAATTCCCTTTGTTACAGATGTTTCCAATCTTGAATTTGATCTTGTTTCGCGGGTGCAGTATCTTGTAAACAAAAAAGAGCGCTATGCACAAATCGTAGTAGGAAACGGTTTGACATTAGACGGCGATTATTTTTACGTAAAGGCGTGGCTTGAAAGTCAAGGATTTAAGATTTTACAGACAAGGCTTCCTTCCGAAGAAAATGAACTTCCTGTGTTTACAGATTTTCCTTCCATTCCAACGGTGATTTTAGGCTCTTCAAACTTTAAGAAGCAGGACTGTAATGCAGTTGAAAACTTTTTGCTTAACGGAGGAAAGGCGTTTATTGCATCGCAAAATTTCAATGTTGATTTTTCTGACCAGTGGAAAATTACAAAACGTCAGCCTTTCTTTGAACAGATTTTCTATACATTCGGAATTGTTTACGAAGAAAATCCACTCTGCGACATTTCGAATTTTCAAATGGTCTTAACAAGTACAACAAATGCACAGGGTGCTTCAACTGCACCTGTAACAGATTACGTAAATTATCCCTTGTGGCCTGTGCTTCCGGAACAGGAAAATGCACCTTACGGCATGACGCTTTTCTGGCCCTCTTCAATTAAACTTGAAGAAGAAGCAGCTTCCAGTGAAAATTTTATCCTTAAGCCTTATCTTTTAACAAGTCCGGGAAGCTGGAATTTGCAGCCCTTTAACGGAGAATACATTACAAATCCTTATTACATAAATCAGGCAAAAGAACCGGAGCAGGAATACAAAACTTCAGTTGTTGCAGCAAGCCTTCAGAAAAAAACGTCACAGTCAATAGACGCAATTATTTTTACAGACGAATACACTTTTACTTCTGCAATGATTGCATATTCTTCCGGAAAAATCTTAGATGTGCGCAGTCTGGAATTTTTAGGAGACAGCCTGTTAAAACTTAACGGCGAAAGTGAAGTTGTAAATTTAAAAAGAAAAAGTTCCTTTACAAGCACTCTTTACAAAGTTACGGATTCAGATTTTGAATATTGCAAAAAAAATGTTTACCTTATGATTTTTATAATTCCGCTGATGATAAATTTAACTATATGTCTTGCGGCAAAATTTATTCGAAGGAGATTTAATGATGAAAAAAGTGAAGACTAAAAACGGAATTTTATGGTTCTACTTGATTGACGCAGTTCTTCTGGTTGTGCTGTTTCTGGCACTCATTCCGTTTAAGGATAAAAATTCCCCTGAGCAAAAAACTACTGCTCTTTTAAATCCAAACTACAAAGAAAAAGTTGCAGCTGTAAAAATTTCAACTCCTTTGGAAAACGGAAAAAGAACGTCAGTTACAATTGTAAAAAGAGGTGATTTTTTTCTTGGAACAGATTCAGCTACAGAAAATAAATTTATCTGGCCGGCAGATTTACAGTCTGTAGTAAATTTAATAGAAACGGCTTCAGAAATTCAGACTATAAATAAAGTTGCAGACAGTGTAACTTCCTGGAAAAATTTTAACGTTGACGAAAAAAAATCTACGCAGGTAATTTTCTATGATGAAAAAGGAATTGAACTTTCAAATCTGTTTTTCGGAAGCACGAATGCACTTAACGGAAAAACCGCTTTCAGAACTTCTGCAGAACAAACTGTGTGGGAAGGCAACGGAACTATAGAACCTTACCTTACAACAAAAGTTTCTTTCTGGGCTGACTGTTTCATTTACCCTCAGATTGTAAGCACATATTCTCGCAAGGAAAGTGAAAGTCTTTTAAGACGCGGCGAAATTTCCAATCTAATTCCTCCTGAAGATTTAAAGCCTGATTTTGTCTTTAAAAAAGAATTTGAAAACGGAAATACAGCAGTTTACAGAATTTATTCAAAAGAAAATGACTATATTGTAATCCCGGAATTTAAAGCTTACGACAGCAAATACAAAGAACTTTTTAGTTCCATAAATTACAGATATTCCATAAGCAGCTGGACATTTTCAAAATTTCAGGAATTGTTTTAAGGTAAAATTCAATGAGCACATTTAAAATTCTTGACACCTTCAACACATGGCTTGACAAGTACCTTAACTTTGAAAAGCTTCCTCAAAAAAATATCTTCTGGCTTGATACAATGGAATTTCTATGTGAAAAGCTGGGAAACCCTCAGAACAAGTATAAAACAATACACGTTGCAGGTTCAAAAGGCAAAGGTTCTACTTCCGTAATGATAGCCGGCATTTTGCAAGAAGCTGGATTTAACTGCGGATTGTATTCTTCTCCCCACATAATTGATTTTGCAGAACGCATCGGAAAGCCTGACGGACCTTTTTCCCAGGAAGTTTACGAAAAATCCGTAAAAGAAGTTATGGATACAGTTGATGCTCTCGATTCTGAAACACTTCCGCTTAAAAGACCTATAACATGGTTTGAACTTGTTACTGTATTTGCCTTTGTGTGCTTTAAAAATGCAGGAGTTGATTATGCTGTTATAGAAGTAGGGTTAGGCGGACGTCTTGATGCTACAAACGTAATTTCTCCAGTATGCTGCTGCATTACGCCAATAGAAAAAGAGCATACAGAATATCTTGGAGATACAGAAGAACTTATTGCAAAAGAAAAAGGCGGAATTATAAAAGAAAATGTTCCTGTCCTTATATCAGCGCAGAAAGATTCAGTAAGAAAAGTTTTTGAAGAAATTGCAGAAACAAGAAATTCTCCCGTTACGTTTATAGGTGATACCTCTAAAGTTTCTCAAATTGTATACAAAAGTGCACAAAAACCGCAAATGGAAGCTTCCCTTCTGTCACCGTTATTTAAAAGACCGTTAAACTGTACCCTTAAACTTATGGGAAAATACCAGTGTTATAATGCTCTTTTAAGCTGCATGTGCGTAAAGACAATTCTGCCTCAGCTTGACGAATCTGTAATGGAAGCAGCACTTTCTAAAGCATCACTTACAGGAAGGTTTGAAGTTTACGAAGAAATTCCTGCTTACAAGGGAATCAAGGCTTTGATTTTAGACGGCGCTCATACCGTTAACAGCGTTTCTTACACAATGGAAACTTTAGCCGGCCTTTATCCTGAAGAAAAAAACATTCACCTGCTTTTCGGCTGTGCACTGGACAAAGACATAAAGGATATTTCACTTTTGTTTAAAAACAGATTCACTTCTGTAACTGTAACTAAACCCGGACTCATAAAGCAAAGCAGCCTTTCCAAAATGGAAGAAGCATTCAGGGAAAATCAGATTGAATTTAAAAGCTTTGAAGACTTTACTCAGGGAATAAAAACTTCACTGCAAAAAGCTTCTGAAGAAAAATCAATTCTTCTTGTAACAGGAAGTTTTTATCTTGTAAGTGAAGTTTTAAAGTTCCTTAAGAATTTATAAAGATACGGCGGACTCTTTTTGAAATGCAGCAGGTAACTTCATAAGAAATTGTACCTGTCAACCGGGCAATGTCGTCTGCAGTTAAAAGGGCACCGTCTTCTTCTGCACCAAAAATTACGGCTTTGTCCCAGCGTTTTACAGTTCCGTTTTCTCCGTCCTTGCCAAGATTTATCATAAACTGATCCATGCAGATTCTTCCGCAAATAGGATAAAGCTTTCCGTTTACTGAAATTTTCACGCCGCTAGAACTGTAGTTACGCAAAATTCCGTCTGCATATCCTGCCGTAAGCACTCCTACTTTAGTATTTTCTTCTGCACACCATGTCCTTCCGTATCCTACAGATTCACCTTTAAAAACATCACGTACGGCACAGACAGAAGTTTCAACTGTCATAACAGGCTTAAGGTCAACATCAATGTTCCTGCTTTTAAGATATTCCCTGTCAACTTCATCAGCATAATAGCCGTAAGTAATAATTCCGGGTCTTACCATATCAAGATGAAACTCAGGGAAGGCAAGTGTGGCTGCGCTGTTGGCACAATGGCATATTCCCGGATCAATGCCTTCTTTTTTTACGTTTTCAATTGCTCTCTTAAACTTTTCAAACTGATTTTTCGTATATTCAACAGAAGAAGCCGTTACTGAATCACTTACTGCAAGATGAGTTGCCATTCCTCCAAGCTTAATTCCTTTGCACAAAGAAATTTTTCCTGCCAGAGATGCAGCTTCATTTTCGTAAACACCGATTCTTCCCATTCCTGTGTCAACTGCAATGTGAACGCAATAGTCTTTTTTGTTCTGCCTTAAAACTTCTGCGTCAAATAAAAGTGCATATTCTTCATCAAAAACAAAAGGCGTTATGTCGTTTGCTACAGCTTCAGGAATTTCTTCAGGAGCACAAAGGCTTAGCATAAGGATTGGCGTCTTTATTCCTGCAGCCCTTAATTCAGCACCTTCTTCCACAGTTGCAACTGCAAGAAAAGCTGCACCTTGTTTTTCTGCAACTTGAGCGCATTTTACAGCACCGTGACCGTAAGCATCTGCCTTTACTGCAACACACATTTTAGTTTCAGCAGAAAGGCATTTTTTTATTTCATTAAGATTATGGGAAAAATTTTCCAGATGAATTATGGCTTTAGTAGCACGCACTTTTTCTGCCTCATATAGTCATATTCATGGCATCACGGACTTCAGTTAAAGTCTTTACTGCAATTTCCCGTGCCCTTTCAGCGCCTTCCTTTAAAACCTTGCAGATATATTCAGGCTCTTTTTCCAGTTGACTGCGTTTTTCCCTTAAAGGACGAAGCTTTTCGTTTATTGCAGAAGTAAGTTCAGCCTTAAGCTTGCCGCTTCCGCCGTCACCGATTCTTGAAGCAATTACTTCAGGACTTTCTTCCGTACACAAAGAAATAAGGCTTAAAAGATTTGAAACTTCAGGTCTGTTTACTGGGTCGTAAGTAATGACTCTTTCTCCGTCAGTTTTTGCTTTCTTTATAAGTGCTGCAGTTTCGTCTTCTGTGTTGCAGAGGAAAATTGCATTGTTTCTGGACTTGCTCATTTTCTGGTTGCCGTCAAGCCCTGCAATACTTGGATTTTTTGAAAGAAGTGCATTTGGAAGAGGGAACACTGGTTCTCTGTCCTTACAGAACTTTTTGTTAAAGCGTTTTGCAATGTTTCTTGTAAGCTCAATGTGAGGAAGCTGGTCTTTTCCAACAGGCACAACGTTTCCCTTACAGAAAAGAATGTCGCATGCCTGATGAACAGGATAAGTCAGCATTCCTGCATTTACAACAGACAGTTCAGATTTGGAAATTTCTTCCCTTACAGTAGGATTTCTTTCAAGTTCAGAATTGGAAACTAAAGTAAGAAAAGGAAGCATAAGCTGATTACATTCAGGAACGTAAGAGTGCGGATAAATAATTACGTTTTCGCCAGGTTCAATTCCTGCAGCAAGATAATCAATTACAAGCTGTTTCGTATTCTGACTGATTTTATCAAATGCATCGTGATCAGTTAAAACCTGATAGTCAGCAATAAGAATCATGGTGGGAATGCCCATTTTTGAAAGCTTTACGCGGTTCTGCAAGCTTCCGAAATAATGTCCTATATGAAGCCTTCCTGTAGGTCTGTCTCCTGTAAGAACACGGTATTTTTTAGGATTTACTTCAAGGTCTGCTTCTATCTGCCTTGATTTTTCTACAGCAGTTTCAAAAGTTTTGTTTACATCTTCAATTTGATTTTCTGACATTTTATTTTCCTAATTCAGTTTATTCAGTGAAATTTGATTTCGACAATATCACAAAACAGAGTGCTTTTCAATCAGCATAAAAATCATGTAAAAAATCATATAGTGCATTTTGTTCTGTAAATATTTAATGCAATTTTCAAAAGACGGTCTTTTTCGTTAAGTGAAGGGTCTTCCGTAACGGCTTCAAAAAGTTCATTAAGAATAAGACCAAGCTGCTTTCCTGCAGGAATGCCTTCATTCATCAAGTCTTTACCGTTAACGCAAAGATCCTTTAAGCTTAAGGCTGATTTTTCTTCCCTTACTTTTTCAATCCTCTTTCTGAATTCGTCTATGGAATTCCACACCGGACTTAAAGGCACAGGCTTTACATTATGCATTCCAGCTACATCTGCAAACCTTAGCAAAAACAAGTCTTCAATATTTTCCATTCCCACTTTGATTATAAAACGCCTGACTGCACTGTCTTTCCAGGAACTTTCGTAGTAAAACATATGCTGCTTTACAAGATGAACTGTTTTCTTTATTTCTTCGTTTGAAAATTTAAGGTTCGTCATTATTTTTTCTGCTTTAAGTGAAGAAATCTGTTCATGCCCGTGAAAGTGAACTATTTCATTGCCCTGTAAAATTTCTACAGTTTTAGCTTCAGGCTTACCGATGTCATGGAAAAATGCAGAAAGCCTTACCCTAAGGTTTTCTTTCGGCGCACCGTCACAAGCGTAAAACAAATGGTCTGCAACATCAAATTCATGAAATCCCCTGTAATCCTGCTGGGAACATCCTCTGCAGACTTTAAACTCAGGAATAAAAAGATCAAGTATTCCAGTTTTTTCCAGAAGCTTAAGCCCTGCAGAAGGTTTTTCTGTCTTAAGGATTTTGCAAAACTCATCACGGAAACGCTCCACCGAAATAAGTGAAGTTTTTTTCAAAACGGCACTGTCACTTAAAGCGGCAAAAGTTTTTTCTTCAATGTCAAAACCCAACTGGCTGGCAAAACGCACTGCTCTTACCGGCCTGAGTCCGTCTTCATCAAAGCGCTCAAAGGGATTTCCTACAGTACGTATTTTTTTATCACGAATGTCCTGTCTTCCGTTAAAAGGATCAGTTAAAACTCCTGTTCCTAAATCTGCTGCAATTGCATTCATTGTAAAATCACGGCGGCTTAAATCTTCTTCAATCGTAGCGGCAAAGCTTATTTTGTCAGGATGGCGTCCGTCTGAATAGTATGAATCTGTACGGAAAGTTGTAGTTTCCAGCTGTAAATTAAAAATGTGGACTGTAACTGTTCCGTGTGCAATTCCTGTAGGTATGACTTTCTTAAAAATCTTCATGACTTGTTCCGGAGAAGCATCAGTTGCAATGTCCCAGTCATGATTTTCCTTGCCAAGAAGTGCATCTCTTACAGCACCGCCAACAAGATAAGCCTTAAATCCTGCAGAAACAAATATATCGTTAACTTTTTTAAGTACGTCAGGTATTTTTATTTTACTAATTTTGGAAGGATTGTTCTGAAAAATCATAAAGTCATTGTATCAAAACAAGAAGAAAAATTCCACGCATAATTTAACCCGGCCATTTAACCTCTTCCGCCCAAAATTGCAGCCCCGAAATACAACGCCAAGAAATGCAGTCCCGAACTTTCCGCCCGCACAAGTTGCATCCACAGCAAATGCCGCACAGACTAAAAGCCGTTGCTTAAAAAAGAAATTACCCTTATAAGCAGGACAATTACAACAGAAAAAATCAGTGAACCTGCATAAATTCCAAAATAAATCCAGTAAGAAGCACGCTTTTCAATAAAATAAAGCACTATGCTTTCCACAATTCCTGCAAAAGAAAAAAGCATCTGGATTATTGAAAAAAAAGAACAGAGCATTAAAAGGAATTTCTGCGTACTGTCCATAAAAGGCTGAAAATTTCCGCTAAGGTAAAGAATAAGCAGAACGAAATTTTCAAGAAACAGAAATAAAAACGAACGCCATGTAAGCTTAAAGAGAAAAGATGTATTAAGATTATTTTTAAAGTCGGCTAAACGTTTATTCATAAATTAAGTTGGAATGTTTTTAAAAATATTGTATCATTTTCACTATTATGAAAGCAAGAAAATTTTTTTTTAAGTTTATAATTTTAGCAGCAATAGCAGCAGCAGTTTTTGTATGCGGCTGGGTTTCACTTTTTATAGATACAGAAACAAGGGCTGTTATGACAACTAAACTTGGCGGCACATCTAAAAACATTGTATACGGAAATGCATTTCACTGGAGTTACCATCACCTTATACCGAAAAATACAAAACTTACGCCTTTTTCCCTAAAGGATACAACCATAACTTCATCAATAAAGGGCAAGCTTCCTTCAGCAGACATTTATTCAAGTCAGTTACCGCTGAATCCTGTTTTTGACTATAACTTTAACGTAAAAGTGTCGTATTCAGTTTCAGACCAGCAGCTTCTTTCCCTTTACACAGAAAATAAAGTGCTTAGCCAGGGCGATCTTGAATCATATTTAAAAAATAAAACTGATGTTATTGTTCAAAGCCTTGCAGAAATTCTTTTTGCTGATTCAGGAAATCTTTTTTGCGGCAGTTACGAATTTTCTCAGGAACAGATTAAGTCTCTGGTTGAAAAAAATAAAGCTGCACTTTCTGACGTTGAATTAAAGGCAGTTACCATCCAGATAATTACAGTTCCGGACATTCAGCTTTACAACGAAGGAAAAAAGCTTTACGAAAATTACATTTCATATTGCGACGAACAACTTAAGGAAAGTTCCAAACTGTACGCAAAAGACTTTATTGCACAGGATAAGGCAATCGAACGTCTTGCACATTTTGCTGAACTTATGGACAATCATCCTCATCTTGCTGAACTGGCAAAAAACGGACAAATCTCTGCAATTATAGAATCACTTTCTTCCATGCGCTGATTTTTACAATTTGCAGCCGTAAAATAAAAATTACATAAGTTAAGGAATAACGTAAATGAACGCAATGAAACTCTTTTCAATCAGAGGAGCCTGTTGTGCAGAAAATTCCCCTGAATCAATTACCCAGGAAATACAAACTCTCTGCAGCACGCTTTTTGAAAAAAATCACATTAAGGCAGAAAATATCGTAAACATTCACTTTACAATGACTCCTGATTTAGACACTCTTAACGCTGCAACTGCATTAAGAAAGTCCGCCACAGGAATTGATACTTCAAAAGTACCGCTTTTTGTTTCTCAGGAAGCAGTTATAAAAGGAATGCTGCCTAAAACAATAAGGGTTATGGTTACAGTATATCTTCCGGAAGAAAGTTCCCCTGTTCCTGTGTACACAAACGGAGCTCAAGTTTTAAGACCTGATTTTGCTTCAGGCAACTGACTTTTTTTTTCGGAGGACGACTCTATGGAAAGGAAATTAAACATCTGGCTTGTTTCAAGGGAATATGCAGGAATCGCAGAAGCCGGCGGTGTAAAAAATGTAGCCTGTTCTCTGGCAGAAACACTTGTTTCCTTAGGTCATAAAGTAACGCTTTTCATTCCCCTCTATAAATGTACGATTTTAAAAAACTGCAGCAGCTACAACTGCTATTACCATCACCCTGTGCATTTTTCTGTGGAACATAAAGAAGTAACAGTTTCCTTCAGTCACGGCACAAAAAACAACGTAGAAATAGTTTTTATAGGCAACAGTCACTTTATTGAAAAACAGGGCGTCTACACTTACACTCAGGAAGAAGAAGAAAAAGACTTTTCCCATAAAAAAGGCGAAGGCCATCTTGATTCCCAGTACCTTAACACTCTGTTTCAAAAAGCAGTTGCTTACTACGGATTAACATGTTCAAGAGAAGACGCTCCGGATATAGTTCACTGTCAGGACGCAACAGCCGCATTAGTTCCGTTTTTTATTGAATACGGAAAGCAGACACAAAGTTATTTTGCTGATTTTTACCGGAACACAAAGTCCATCGTTACGATTCACAATGCAGGCCCAGGATATCATCACGAATTTTCTTCAGTAAAAGAAGCAGAACATTACACTTCCATTGAAGAAAAATACCTTTCTCCAGGACTTTTAAACGGAAAAGTAGAGCCTTTTCTTCTTTCAGCCTGCTGTGCATCATTTACCACAGTTTCACCGGAATATGCTAAAGAAATCCTTGAAGGAAAAACAGATACGGCAGGGCTTTCCCAGGAATTTTCAAAAAGAAACATTAAGATTACAGGCATTACAAACGGCATTGATGCATTTAAATATTCTCCTGAAAATCCTGAAATTTCCCTTCTTCCATACAGCTATTCTCCAGAAAACAAAGACCTTAAGGGAAAAATACTCTGCAGAAATGATTTTGTAAGAGAATATGCATCGCCTTTATCTGCTGAAAAAAACAAGTCACTCGAACTTACCCAATACGGCTATATTTCTCCAGAAGTTTTAACTGATGAGTCCCAGGTTTTCATCTGCTATCACGGAAGGGTAGTTCACCAGAAGGGAATTGACATTCTGGCTCAGGCTGCACAGGAACTTCTTGAAAAAAATCTTCCCGTAAACTTTATATTTGCAGGGCAGGGCTTTCCGGCTTTAGAGCGCATGCTGTCTGATACTGCTGAAAAATACAGTGGAAAATGCGTTTACCTTAAGGGATACAATCAGAAACTTGCAAGATTAAGTGTTGCCGCTGCTGATTTTTCACTTCATCCAAGCTATTTTGAACCATGCGGCCTTGAAGATTTTATTGCCCAGATTTTAGGAACAATTCCAGTAGCAAATGCAACAGGCGGACTTTGCAAGATTGTAAGCGACGAAACAGGATATCTTTATTCTCCAAACACAAAAGAAGAACTTGCAAAAACACTTTATTCGCTTATAAAAATAAAATCCATTCCGGGAGAAAACATTTTCCTCAACATGATAAGTTATGCCGCAAAATACGTAAAGAATAACTTTTCGTGGAAAAACATAACGGAAAACGGATATATTCCCCTGTACAAAAACATTATGGCTTCACGGAAGGATTAAAATAAAAAAAAATATTTTTTTTAATAAATTTTTTAGAAAACAGTTGACATTTTTTTTTCAAAGGTATATATTCTTATTCGTCAGCTGTTAAACAACAGTTGAACAAAAAAAACAAGCCGCTGTAGCTCAGCTGGTAGAGCGCGTGATTTGTAATCTCGAGGTCCTGGGTCCGAATCCCTGCGGCGGCTTTTCTCCATTGTAGGAGTTTGGGGAGTTTCCCGAGTGGTCAAAGGGGACAGACTGTAAATCTGCTGGCTCCGCCTTCGTAGGTTCGAATCCTTCACTCCCCAGAAAGGTGCTAAGGTGATTACTTTATCACCTTTTTTTTTGCACTTTTTACTTTTTGCTAATATTTTGCTCCATTCAAATGGTAATTTTAACTTACTTGAATTATAATAATCATATCTTAATTTAAAAATATCGGTATTTGCGTTGGAGGACTTTTGAAAATCAAGTTTTATGGCGTAAGAGGTTCTGTACCTACACCTGTGTCGCCTGAACAAATCCAGATGAAAATTGCTGCGGCAGTAGAACGTATTACACAAAAAGACATTCGTGATGAAGATTCAAAGATGAAGTTTCTTGCCAGTCTTCCTGAATGGATTTTTGGAACTACCGGCGGAAATTCTCCCTGCATAGATTTGCGTGCATCAAACGGCACACAGTTTGTCCTTGACTGCGGAACAGGCATAAGGGTTTTCGGCAAACAGCATACGCCTCCATTAGACAATACTTACCACATTTTTCTGTCACATTTTCACTGGGATCACATTCAGGGCTTTCCTTTCTTTGATAAAATTTACGACAAAAGTGCAAAGCTTGAAATATATTCAAATTTCCCTGATGCAGAAAAATACATGACAGGTCAGAACACGCTTCCTTACTTTCCAAAAAATGCCTGCTGGGACAACATAAAGGATCACATACATTTTAACCTGCTGAATGAAGGCTGTCCTATTGAAATCAACGGTATTAAAATTGATTCCCACAAAATGATGCATCCAGGCGACAGTTACTCCTTTTCTTTTCAGGAAGGTCAGAAAAAAGTAATTTATTCTACAGACGTTGAGCTCCAGACTTCAGATTTTGACGTAACCATACAGAGAAACCACTTCTTTAAAGATGCTGACGTGTGCATTTTTGACGCTCAGTATACAAATCCCGAAGCAATTCAAAAGGAAAACTGGGGACACTCAAGTTTTAGTTACGCCATAGATTTTGCAGAACTATGGAACATAAAAAAGCTTTATCTTTATCACCATGAGCCTACTTATGACGATAAAAAACTAAATTCAATTCTTCAAGCAGGAAAAGCCTATCAGAATTACAAAAATAATTCTTTCCCTGAACTTTTTCTTGCAGCAGAAGGAAAGGTTATAGAACTGTGAAAAACAAATTCATTAAATTCTTAGTAACATTATTCGCCTGGATTGCAGCAGTTGCAGCAGTTTGCATCGTAATCCTTATTTCTGCCTGGAAACACCTTGCTTCACCGGTAGATTCTTCCGTTCAAAAAAATGACACAATAGAAATAACAATTCCTTACGGTTCTACTTCCTACGATGCAGCTGAAATCCTTTATTCAAACCAGCTTATAAAGTCAAGGCAGTTTTTCTACATTGCAGCAAGATTCGGATTTTTTTCAAAAGATTCGGAATTTTCACTTCAAAGCGGAATTTTCAGGCTTTCCAAAGGAATGAATCTTGAAGAAATTTTCACTGTACTTCAGTCACCGGGCCAGGAAGAATACATCAGCGTAAGTATTCCTGAAGGTCTTACTGCCGTTAAAATAGGTCATATTCTTGAAAAAAACGGTGTATGTCCGCAAAAGGACTTTCTAGAAGCAGTAAATTCAGCAGAACTCTGCAGGGAATTTTCCATTCCTGTAGCACTGTCTCCTGATGAAGTCAAACTGTACGGCACTTACGGCTGCCTTTCAAATTTCAAGGATATGTACAATCCTGACTTCAGGGGATATCTTCTTGAGGGATTTCTTTTTCCAGACACTTACTTTTTTACGCCGGGAATGAGCGGAGAAAATGCCGTAAGAAAAATGGTTTCAAACTTCTTTGATAAAATACAGGAGCTTAATCTTTCTGTTGAGGATTTTGAAACTCTCTATAAAAAGCTTATCTTAGCTTCAATTGTGGAAAAGGAATACAAAGTTCCTTCAGAAGCACCTGTAATATCAAGCGTATTTACAAACCGCCTTAACAAAAACATCGGTTTCTATTCATGTGCAACCATCGAATACATAATTACGCAAATCTTAGGAAGAGACCATCCGGAACGTATCTTCAACAAGGATCTTGAATTGGAAAGTGCATTCAATACGTACAAATGGGCAGGGCTTACTCCTTCGCCAATTTCAAACCCTGGACTTATTGCACTTGATGCAGCAGTAAATCCTGCAGAAACAGACTATTACTTTTTTGTACTTACTGACGTTGAAAAAGGAACCCACACATTCAGCAAGACTTTTGATCAGCACATTGCAGCGGAAAACATCAACTATTTATCAAAAAAAAGCAGGTCTAACTGAAAATGCCCCGTTTTATAAAGCAAGAATCCATTGACGAAGTTGCAGCTAAAACCGACATTGTATCAGTTATAGGAGAATACGTTCCACTTACGCAAAAAGGCAATGACTGGTGGGGCTGCTGTCCATTTCATCATGAAAAAACCCCTTCTTTCAGTGTTTCTGTTGATAAGAAATTTTTCTATTGCTTTGGTTGTCATGCTTCAGGCACAGTTTTTAACTTTCTCATGAACATTGACAGAATGTCTTATCCTGAAGCAGTGGAAACTCTGGCAAGAAGAGCAGGCGTTGTTCTTGAATATTCTGAAGGAGGAAATTCTGAACTTAAAGAAGATCCTTCTGCAAAACTAAAAGCCGAATACATAAACCTCTACAACAGAGTTACAGTTTCCTTTCACTATATGCTTACAAACTCAGAAAGCGGAAAGTTTGCACTGGATTACATAACAAAACGCGGCATTACAAAAGAAACTATTGAAAAGTTTAAGCTGGGTTACAGTCCGGCAGATAGAAAGTGGCTCCGTTCATTTCTTGAAAGCAAGAATTTTTCAAAAGAATTTCTTGATAATTCCGGGCTTTTCAGCAAAAAATATCCTGAGTATTC
The DNA here is from genome assembly GCA_945877425.1 of uncultured Treponema sp. Taxonomy (GTDB): domain Bacteria; phylum Spirochaetota; class Spirochaetia; order Treponematales; family Treponemataceae; genus Treponema_D. Next base: position 140,531 of record CAMCRZ010000002.1, on the reverse strand, counting down.
GTTTTTTTCAGACAGACTTATGTTTCCTATATTCAACAAAAACGGAGAAGTTGTTGCAATGGGAGGCAGGTTTCTCAGAGGCGATTCTGAAAATTCCCCTAAATACCTTAACAGCGGAGAACTTATCCAGTACAAGAAAAGGGAAACACTGTACGCCTTTAACTTTGCGCGCCAGTCAATCCGTGAAAACAAAAAGGTAATTTTCTGTGAAGGCTACATGGACTGCATTGCATATCATCAGTGCGGAATTGAATATGCAGTTGCACCTTTGGGAACAGCACTTACAGAAGAGCAGATAAACATCGTAAAGCCTTTCATAGATACAGTTTACCTTTCCTTTGACTCTGATTCAGCCGGCCAGAACGCAACAAAAAGAGCCATCCTTATGTGCCGTAAAGCAGGACTTACAGTAAAAATAATTCAGATTAAGGGCGGAAAAGATCCTGCAGAAATTATGCTCACTTTCGGCAAAGAAGTCTTGACAAATGAAGTAAACAATGCTATATTAGACAATGATTATCTGTTATTAAAATTGCTTGAGTTGTATCCAAAAGAGTCTCCAGAAGGAAAAACAAAAGCTTCCCTTGAATTCTTTTCATACATTGATTCACTGCAATCTGACATACAGAAAAATGCATGTCTTGAACAGTTGTGCAGGACATACGAAATTTCCCTCGAGGCTGTCAAAAAAGATTATGAAAACAAAAACAGTGCACATCTGCTGAAAAACAATCAACATACATCTGACACAAAACAAAAGTTAGTTCCAAAGCTGAAAAATACAGCTGAACTTAATGCCGTAATAATGGCAGTCAGTGATAATGAAAATTTGTTTCAGAAAATGCGCAGTGAAATTTCTGTTGATGATCTTGAAGACCCTTGGGCCAAAAAACTTTACATCATTATGGAAGAGTGTACTAGAAGCGGTAACTTCTCCTTAAGCAATATTCTTACACGTTGTAATAGTGAAGAATTAAAAAATAAAATTATTGAATTTACTGCCGAAAATAAAGCAGGATCAAGTGAAAGAGACATCGAAAGTGTAGTTTTATTGCTTAAAAAGAACGTATTCCAGCGTCAGTCTGTTGAAATCAACAACAAGATTTCCAGATTAGAGCGAAGTTCTTTACCGGAAGACAAACTTCAAATTACTGAACTTATTGCACAGAAGATGGATCTCAGCACAAAAATTGAAATGCTGAAAAAAGGGATTAATGATGGCACAAACTAAGAAAACATCTAAAAAAGAATCTGAACTAACAACGGAATCTGTTACAAAAGAAAAACGTGCAAGGAAAACTTCAAAAGTAAAAGCTGCAGATGAAATTTCAGTAGCAGAAGAAAAAGTTTCAGAAAAAAAATCTAAGAAAACAGAAAAAATAAATGCTAAAAAAGAAACTGAATCCTTAAAGGAAGAAATTACGGTTGCTTCCGATAATGAATTTCAGGACGACCTTGAAAATCTAAGTACAGAAGAAAAAGAACCTCTTGATCCGAAAGTACAGAAACTTCTTGATTACGCTTCTTCTAAAAAAATCATTTCCTGGGACGAAATAAATGACATTTTAACGCCTGAATTTGTAAATTCAAAGGAAATGGATAAAGTCCTTCAGTTGCTTACGAAAAACGACATTCAGGTTATGGAAGATATCGATGACTTTGAAGAGGAAGAAGATGTTGACGCTGATGATGACGACGAAAATATTGACGGCGATGATATTTCTGATGACAAGGCAGACGATGCACGCAAACGTCTCGTTTCAAATGACAAAGACAGCAGCATAGATGATCCAATCCGTCTTTATCTTAGGGAAATAGGCAAGGAAAACCTTCTTACAGCAGAACAGGAAGTTGAACTTTCTAAAAAAATGGAAGACGGGCAGAACATCATTAAAACTGTCATAAAGAATTCCGGCATGCTTATTCCTGAATTCTACCAGATTGCCCACAAAGCCTTTACAAGAATTGACATTCACGAAGCCGGTCGTGCTAAAAAAGAAATAAACGAAGAAATGGCAGAAAAGCACCGCCTTAAGAGTGCATACAGCGAATACCTTAAGCCTATTCTTCCTGAAATCAAGCTTTACATGCAGTTAAAGAAGCAGCTTAACGAAAATGATACAAGCATCAGGATTTTCCAGGATCCACAGCTTGTTGAGTTGCGCAATAAAATTCTTCCATACTTAAGTGCCGCAGAACTTCAGACAGAAGAAATTGAACGTTTCAGTTCTAAATTTATTGATGCTTCAAGAAAAATAGATGATTTCCGTCTCAAGCAGGAACGGCGCATGAAAAAACTCCGCATATCTGATGCAAGCGGTTTAAGAGGAATAGGCCGCCGCTTAGCCATTCACGGTGAATGCGTAAAGCTTGAAAGAGAATTAGGCATGTCTGCTGATGAAATCCGTACAGACTATACTGACATTCAGAAAATTGAGCGCAAGCTTCATGACCTTGAGTATGACTTTGAAAACTCTGTAGACGAAATCATAACTATGAAAAAGGAAATTGAAAGCGGAAGATTTATGCTTGAAAAGGCAAAAAACCGCCTCATCAATGCAAACCTGCGCCTTGTAGTTTCCATTGCAAAAAAATACACTAACCGCGGACTTCAGCTTTTTGATTTAATTCAGGAAGGAAACATAGGACTTATAAAGGCAGTAGAAAAATTTGAATACCGCAAAGGATATAAATTTTCTACATATGCAACCTGGTGGATTCGTCAGGCAATAACAAGATCCATTTCAGATCAGGCAAGAACTATCCGTGTTCCTGTTCACATGATAGAGCAAATCAATAAAGTTCAGCGGGAAAGCAGGCAGCTTGTTCAAAAGCTCGGAAGAGAACCAACTGATGAAGAAATTGCACAGCAGCTTTCATGGCCTGTAAGCCGTGTTAAGCAGGTAAAGAATGTTGCAAGAGAACCTATTTCTTTGGAAACGCCAATCGGAGAAGAAGAAGATTCTTCTTTAGGAGATTTCATCGAAGATAAGGAAGTTGAAAATCCGGCAAATCAGACAACATATACTATTCTGCAGGAGCATATTCACGAAGTTTTAAGTTCACTTCCACCAAGAGAGCAGGACGTTCTTAAGATGAGGTTTGGTCTTGAAGGCGGATATTCACTTACACTTGAAGAAGTAGGACTTTGCTTTAACGTTACAAGGGAAAGAATCAGGCAGATAGAAGCAAAGGCTCTCAGAAGATTGCGCAACCCTAGAAGAGCATCTGGTTTACGTGATTTTATGGATTCTTAATCTGATTATAGACAGAAATAATTAAATCTAGTATATTTTTATACTAGATTTTCACGAAAATTTTTCATTTTAAATTGAGGTTTGCAGTATGGAAATTTCAGAAGAGTTAGATAAACTTAAAGCTCTTGAAAAAGTATTGGTTCAGAAATATGAAATCGAAAGCGAAGTTGCAGAACTTCCTAAATCACTTGATACAGATAAAGAAGCTTTGGAGCGCTATAAAAAAGAATACATTGCCATAAGCGAAGAATATAATGTAGAAGCAGAAAAAGCTTCAAGAATTAAAGCCGAACTTGATGAAGCTGAAAAAGAAAGGGAATCAGGCGAAAAAGAAATGGATACTGTAGAACAGCACCGTGACTACGAGATTCTCAGCAAAAAAATCAATGAAGCAAAGGAAAGAAGCGACTCTTTAAGAAAAGAACTTGTTATTGAAGAAAGAAAGATTTCTGAACTTAAAGATGCACTTGCTACAAGAGAAGCAGAAATCAATGTACAGGAAGAAGACGTTCAGCAGAGCCAGTCTTCACTTGATGAAAAACTTGAATCTTACAAAAAGCAGATTGCCGATCTTTCGGAAGAAGAAAAATCTGTTTCTGAAGGAATTGACGAAGAAACTATCATTAAGTTCCAGCGCATTATCAAGAGAAACAAGGAAGGCGTTGTAGCTCTTAAAGGCAACGTTTGCGACGGATGCCATATGATGCTTCCTGCTCAGTTTGCAAATGAAGTAAGGCATGGCGACAAGCTTTTGTTCTGTCCGTACTGCAGCCGCATTCTTTTTTACGAAGAAGCAGAAGATACAGAACTTGCTAACTTCTCACTTAATGAAGCCGGTAGTCTTGCAGATTTTGAAGACGAACTTGAAGATGCAGATATTGCTGATATTGACAGCGATGAAGATACAGGCGATTTAAGCTCTTCAATGGATTTCAACGAATAATTGTAATAATAAGGATACATGGTCGCGCAGAATATTACTGATGAAAGTTTTATTCTGTGAGGTAAAGTCCGGGCTCCTCCGGAAAAAATGCCGGGTAATAACCGGGCAGTTTTAGAAGTTCATTCTAAGGCTGACAGAAAGTGCTACAGAAAATTACCGCCTGTTTACAGGTAAGGGTGAAAAGGCAGGGTAAGAGCCTACCTCAGCTGCTGGCAACAGTGGCTGGCAGTAAACCTCATTTGGAGCAAAATCAGACAGCAGTTCGGTTTTCCGGCCTTATGCTGCGGGTAGATTGCTGGAAGCATTTGGCAACAAATGCTGCGGATAGATGACCATACATTTAGAAATAAATGTAACAGAACCCGGCTTACCGTATCCTTTTTTTTTATATTGGGTGGGAAAATTGTTTAGGAAAGGCAATAACAGTAGAGTTTTACGACGAAAAAGTAAGTTTTTACCTTATTTTTTTTCCATTCTTGCTGCTCTCATAGTTGTTACAGTCATTTCTATTTTTACATTCAAATTCATAAATAAAAAATTCTTTAACGCTAATTCAGTTTCAGCCCTTTACAGCAACTGGGATCTTCACACGGAAGAAGGTTATCATAAAGTATACGATATTGCCGGCGAAATTTTATCTGCCAATGCAAATCACAACACGGCAAGAACTTTTTACGGTTTAAGTGCTTATATGCTTTCAGAGTACGAAACTGATATGCTCCAGTCTCAGTATTATCTTGAAGAGGCAATAAACAGTCTGCGCATTGCACTTATTGACTGCAGGCAGGAAGCTAAGCCTCAGCTGTACTATATGCTTGGAAAAGCTTACTTCTATAAGAATAAAGCATATTCCTACAATTATTATTCAGATTTAGTTTTAAAATATCTTCTTGAAGCGCAAAAGCTTAATTATCAGGCGGATGACATGGCACTTCTTTTAGGGCTTACATATGCTTCACTTGGAGAAACGGAAGAAAGCATAAAGTCTTTTACACAGGCACTGGGAACAAGCAATGATGATACCCTTCTTTTTGATATTGCAAAACAATACTATTACAACGGACAAGGATCAACTGCTGCAAAACAATATCTCAAGCAGGTTATTTCCATAACTAAAAATGAAGAATTATCGTTAAACAGCCATTACATTTTAGGGCAGATTTACACTGATGAAGGAAATTACGAAGCAGCTGAAAACGAGTACACTTTAATTTTAGAAAAAAATGAAAATTCTGCTGACGCACACTATGGTCTTGGTGTAATATATGAAAAACTTGGAGATTCCATAAAAGCACGTTCTGAATGGAGAAAGTGCATAAAACTTCAGCCTAATCATAAGGAAGCTTTAAAAAAACTTGCTGAGTTTAAATAAATTTTTATTTACAAGTTTGCGTTGCGAACTTTTTATCGGCTTTTTATAGAGGAGTATATATAAATGAGTTTTTTTGACAATTTTACTACAGACATCGGTATTGATTTAGGAACATGCAATACCCTTATTTACGTAAGAGGACAGGGAATTGTCATTGATGAACCTTCCGTTGTTGTTAAGGAAAAGGGAACGGGAAGAGTCGTTGCTGTTGGAGAAGAAGCTAAGCAGATGCTTTATAAAACTCCAAAAAACATTGATGCAATCAAGCCTCTTGCTGATGGTGTTATTTCCGACAGTGAATCTACAGAACTTATGATAAAATACTTCATTTCAAAGATTTTGCCAAAAAGACATCTATTTCAGTCTATAAGAATGAAGATTGGAATTCCTTCCTGCATTACGCAAGTTGAACGTGATGCAGTTATGGCTGCTGCATTGAAAGCCGGTGCAAAGGAAGTTGAAGTTATAGAAGAAAGCCTTGCTGCTGCAATCGGTGCTGAAATTCCTATCTATGAACCTGCAGGTCACATGGTCTGCGATATTGGCGGAGGAACTACAGAAGTTTCCGTTATTTCTCTTGGCGGTATGGTTATTACAAGTTCCATAAGAACCGGCGGCAATGAATTTGACACTTCAATTATGAATCACATAAGACAGGAACATAACTTAAGCATTGGCCTTGATATGGCTGAAACTATTAAAGTTCAAATCGGCTGTGCCATAACAGATAAAACTATTGAAAAAATGGTTATCAGCGGACTTGATACAATTACCGGTCTTCCAAAAAGCCTTGAAATTGACTCTGTTGAAGTTTGTGAAGCTCTCAAAACTCCTGTAACTAAAATTGTAGAAGAAATAAAACGCACTTTAAGCCGTACTCCTCCGGCACTTGCAGCAGATATTGTAGCAAGAGGCATTGTTATGTCAGGCGGAAGTTCCATGCTTAAAAATCTCCAGAAGCTTATTTCCAAAGAAACAGGCGTTCCTGTTATTCTCGTAGAAAAGCCGCTGGAATGTGTTGCCCGTGGAGCAGGAGAAGCATTTGAACTGTTCAAAAATATGAGCAACAATAGAAAAATTTACGACAACCTTAACAGCTGAGTATGAAAAAGAATTCCATTCACTTCAGGTTTTCTGAGTTTATCCTTGCATTATTTTTAATAATAAGCGGAGTAATGCTTGGATTTTCTTCCGGAAAATTTGTCGTAAACTTTAATTCAGTAGGTTTTACTGTTTTTTCCTCAATGCAGAAAGGTGTAAGTTACGTTGCAGACTTTTTTACAGGCACTGTAACTGCTGTAAAAGAGATGGCGGAACTTAAAAAGGAATACGAAATTCTTTCCAAAAAACTTGCTGATTATGAGTATCTTGAAAGGTCAGTTTCAGAAATCAAAAAAGAAAACGAACGCCTTAAAGAACTGCTGGATTATTCTCAGTCCATTCAGTATAAAAGCATTTCTGCACAAATCATTGGAAGAGATCCTGACGGTCTTTATTCAGGAATTACTTTAAACAAAGGCGCAAAACATGGAATAAAAAAGGGAATGTCCGTAATTGCAATTCAAAAAGGAAATTCGGGCATTGTAGGTAAAGTTGTAACTGTAGGTGCATTTACAAGCCTTATCATGCCGGTTTACGACACACACTGCTATATTTCTGCAAGAATTCAGAATTCCCGTGACATTGGAATTATTTCAGGGCAGGGTGCTAAAAGCAGCAAACTAGATCTTTCGTACATAAGAAAAAGTATTGAATCTGAAATTCAAACAGGGGACATCATCGTTACAAGCGGAGAAAGTGACAATTACCTTAAAGATATTCCTATAGGACGTATTTCTAAAGTTTCAAAAATCGATTACGAAAGTTCACTTTTAATTGAAGTAGATCCGATTATTGATTTTGCAAGGCTGGAAAACGTTATTGTTATAGATAATACACAAATCAACAAAGATTACGTTGCGGAATAAAGTCGGGAGAAAGTCAGAATGTTAAAATCTTTATGCTTCAGTACATTAGTTTTTCTTTGTGCTTCACTTTTTGACGCAGCCATTCTTTCAAACATTACAATTCTTCCTGCTTTACCTGATTTATCTTTGCTTTGCCTTCTTTATATTGCAATCAACAACGGAAAACTTGCTGGAGAAACCTGTGGCTTTATTTCAGGATTATTCATAGACTTTTTAAGTGCTGCTCCTTTTGGCTTAAACTGCATCATCCGTACGCTAATAGGTTATTTATGCGGAATATTTGCAAAAACTCTTAACCTTAACGGCATTTTTATACCGGCAGCTTTAGGCTTTATAGTTACGATTTTCAAGGCATTGGTTGTGTGGGTGCTTTCATTGCTTTTTCCTGGCAGCGTTATTTCTTACAACCCGATTTCCTGGCTATTTCTTACAGAAGTGGTTTTAAATACAGTTTTAACTCCTTTAATATTCAAGATACTGAGCATATTCAAAAAAAGACTTCTTCTTAATCCGGAGAAAGTTTCATGAAGCTTGATAATTTTTTTCACGAAGACGATGAAGTTGCAAGAAAAAATTACAGAATAGTCATCCTTACAGTAATTATTTCTGTAGTTTTCGTACTTTATGCACTTAGGCTTTTTTCACTGCAGATTGTAAATGGAAATGAATATCGTTTAAATGCAGACAGAAACTCCAGCAGACAGACAACTATTCCAGCCCAGCGCGGAGAAATTTTTGACAGAAATGCAAACCTTCCTCTTGTTGTCAATATTGATTCTTTTGCAGTAGATATTATTCCAGGCGACATTCCCAACGGCTATTACGACACTGTAGCCATGCGTCTTGCAGATTTTCTTGGAATGTCAAAATCTGAAATAGACGAAAAAATTCCACGTTCTGAAATATTAAATCATTCTTATACTGCCTACGAAATACAGCGCAATGTTCCTTTTACCGTTATTACTGAAATTGCAGAAAACAAAACAGATCTTCCCGGCGTTACATGGAGAAACAAACCTACACGAAATTACGTAGAAACAGGTTCTTTCAGCCATATTTTAGGATTCGTTGGACAAATCGATGAAAAAGAGATTACGGCTTTATATAATGACGGCTACGACGGAACTTTTACAGTTGGAAAAGCTGGTGTTGAAAAGCAATATGAAAAGCTTCTTCAAGGAAGGCCTGGTTCCATTCTTCATACTATTGATGTTCACGGGCGTATTCTTGATGATGCACCTATAATAAAACCTCCTGAAAGCGGCAAAAACATAGTCCTTACAATCAACTCTACGATTCAAAAACTTGCTGAAGAAACTTTAGGCGAACGTTTTGGTTCAATCGTTGTACTTAAGCCTTCAACTGGTGAAATTCTCGCCATGGTTTCTTATCCTTACTACGATTCAAACATAATGTCTTCTGATATGACTTCCAAAAAAAATACCTATATTAACGATGAAGTCAATTCGCCGCTTATGAACAGGGCTGTGGAAGGTCTTTATCCTCCGGCTTCAACTTTTAAAACTATAATGTGTACGGCACTTCTTGAAGAAAATGTTTTCCCTGCGGAAAAAGTAATTGAATGTCCCGGAAAAATAAATTACGGCGGAAGAGTTTTTAACTGCCACATAAAAGGAAACGGTCACGGCTATCTTAATATGAAAGACGGTCTTGCCCAGTCTTGCGATGTTTACTTCTGGATTATCGGACGTGATTACCTGAAGCAGGAAAAAATCAGTGAATATTCAAAAGCTTTCGGCTTCGGCTCTTCTGCACAAATTGACCTGCCGACACAAGCTGCAGGTCTTGTTCCTGACGATAAATGGAAACAGCGCCGCTGGCAGCAGGAATGGACTGGCGGTGATACAATGAATATGTCTATCGGTCAGGGATATCTTGTTGCAACGCCGCTTCAAGTTGCCAACATGATGGCTATGGTTTGTAACAGCGGAACTATTTATAAGCCTCATCTTTTAAAAGAAGTAAGGGATCCTGTTACAGATGAAGTTATCCAGCAGGTTAAGCCTGAAGTATTAAGTCATCTGGAAACTAAGCCTGAAGTCTGGAAACAAGTTCAGGAAGCACTCCGCTACACAATTACAGACGGAACTCCAAGAATTCCTATGCGAAATAAAAGCGTTCAGATTGCAGGCAAAACAGGTACGGCTGAAGTTTACGGAAAAGATGTAGAGCAGTGGCATTCATGGATGGTAGCTTACGCACCTTACGATGCTCCTGTAGACGAACAGATTGTAGTAGCAGTACTTGTAGAAGCAAGAAATACATGGGAATGGTATGCACCTTATGCTGCAAATATTGTAATACAGGGAATCTTTAACGAACAAACTTATAAAGAAGCGTTAGATACACTTGGTTTGAAAGTTTATTTAACTGGAAGAAGAGGACGTCAAGAATGAAAATTAAACTCCTAAGTTTATATGATTTTTTACTTTTTATTCTGGTTTTTACTCTTACGGGAATTGGAATTTTATTCATTTACAGTTCAGGCGTAAATACTGACGGTTTTTCCACAAGCGATGAATATATAAGGCAGCTTCTTTGGGCAGGAATTGGTCTTGTCCTTATGATAATAATTCCTATTTTTGATTACAAAAAATTCCAGAAGTATTCGTTTTACATTTACGCTGCAGGAATTTTGCTCCTCATGTATACTTTACTTTTCGGAAAAGAAGTCAATAATGCAAAAAGCTGGATTGGATTTAGCTTTATGAGTCTCCAGCCATCTGAACTTTTTAAAATAGCCTACATTCTTGCATACGGAAATTATCTTGTCATTACAAAAAAAATGAATCCCTTAAAAAGATTTATAATCAGCCTTCCAATGCTTGTAATTCCAATGGGACTTATTTTAATACAGCCAGACTTTGGAACAGCTTCTGTCTTTATATTCATTTACCTTTTCATGAGCTTTATGGCAAACATTCCTATCCGCTATCTTATGATTTTAACTTTGACAGGTGCCCTTGCCATTTTATTTACAGTTCTGCCTCAATATGAAACTATAGTTTACAAAAAACCTATTTCAATTCTTAGAATCCTTACAAATCCTCAGCTTACAATGATAGTTATTGCCAGCAGTCTTGCAGTCGGGATTTTAAGCGTTATGGGTCACATCATTTTCAAAGCAAAATATTTTTACTGGATTACATACGGCTTCGGTATTTTTACAGGTGCACTTTTCCTGGCATTTTTAATTTCCAGTCACCATTTAATGAAGCCTTACCAAATTCAGCGTCTTTTAGTATTTCTGTCACCTGATATGCCTAAAATGGAAGGCGGATGGCAGATTACGCAATCTATGAACGCCATTGGTTCAGGTGTATTTTTTGGCAGAGGATTTTTGCAGGGAAGGTTAAGCCACACAAAGTTTTTGTCGCAAAGAAGTACAGACTTTATTTTTGGAATTTTCTCTGAAGAAGCAGGATTTATCGGCGGAATTATTTTCTTTGCAATTTATTTTACCATGCTTGCCAGAATTCTTTACATCATCAAGCAGACTAATAATTCTTACGGAACTTTTATCTGCAGCGGAATATTGGGAATGTTTTTCTATCACTTCTTCATTAACGTAGGAATGACGATGGGAATAATGCCTATTACAGGTATTCCTTTGCCTTTTCTTTCTTACGGAGGTTCTGCACTTCTAACAAATATGATAGCCATTGCGCTTGTTATGGGAATAAACAGCAGGCGTCTTGATTTTTAATTGATTACGGATATTTTATGAATTTAATTAACAGTATTGAAACTTTTGGTGCCGGTTTAAACAAAATACAGTCTCCTGCACGATATCTTGGCGGTGAGTACGGAATTACGGTAAAATCTCATCAGGAAAATGACAGCCTTTTAAACTTTGCAGTAGCATTTCCAGACCTTTACGAAATTGCCATGTCAAATCAGGCTATTAAAATCATATACAACGGTCTGAATGAAAGTAAAAACATACGCTGCGAAAGAGTTTTTGCCCCTGACACAGATTTTGAACAGCTTTTAAAAGAAAAAAACGTTCCTCTGTATACTTTGGAAACAGGTATGGCTTTATGTGACACTGATGTAATAGGTTTTTCCATAGGATACGAACTTGGCATTACAGAAGTTCTTGCCATGCTTGATGCAGGTAAAGTTCCCCTTAAAAACAATGAGCGCACGGAAAATTCTCCGATTGTAATTGCAGGAGGATGCGGCGTTACAAATCCGGCTCCAATAGCAGATTTTTTCGATGGAATTTATATTGGTGAAGCGGAAAACGGTCTTTTTGCACTTTGCGAAGAACTTGCAGAATTAAAAAAGAAAGGCGCATCAAGGGAAGAAAAATTAAAACTTATAGAATCAAAAGATTTTATGTGGACAAAAACAAAAAAGGCAAAAAGGGCAGTTCAGGAAAATTTTGGTCTTGTTCCTTCAGTTTCAACTTGCTTTCCTTTGCCGTCTTGCAAAATAGTTCAGGATCATGGCGTTGTAGAAATAATGCGTGGCTGTCCAAACGGCTGCCGTTTTTGTCATGCAGGAATTTATTACAGACCAGCCCGCAGTAAAAATCTTGATCTTATTATTGATGAAATTGACAAGCTTGTTTTTGAAGGCGGATACAGGGAAATAAGCCTAAATTCTTTAAGCAGTGCTGATTTTCCGGAAGTAGGAAAACTCCTTGACATTTTAAATGAGCGCTATGAAGGTTACAACGTTTCCTTTCAACTGCCGTCGTTAAAAGTAAACAGCCTGAGCCTTGATATTCTTGAAAAACTTTCTAAAGTAAGAAAAAGCGGCTTAACTTTTGCAGTAGAAACGCCGGAAGAAATGTGGCAGCTTAGCCTTAACAAAGAAGTTTACGCCCAGCACTTAGAAGAAATAATAAAGGAAGCAAAGTCAAGAGGCTGGAGCAGTGCAAAATTTTACTTTATGGTAGGACTTCCTTTCGGTGATTATTTTGAAGATTACACAGGAAAAACTGAAGAACAGGCAATTGTGGATTTCCTTATTGATTTACAGAAGAAAACACGAATCCAGTGCAATGTAAACGTTGGAGTTTTTATACCAAAACCACATACGCCTTATCAGTGGGTAAAGCAGATTTCCATAGAAAAAGCTGAAAAGAAAATCAATTATATCGTTGAAAATCTTCCTAGAGGAAAGTTTAAAATCGGCAGGCATAATTTTGATGCTACAATTCTGGAAGGTCTGTTAAGCCGTGGCGATGAAAGAGCAGGTGAAGTAATACTAAATGCATATAAAAAAGGTGCCCGTCTTGATGCCTGGGACGAACATTTAAAAACAAATATCAAGTACTGGAACAAAGCTTTTGAAGAAGCACCTTACAATGTAACGGAATGGATTTACAGAAATTGGAGCCTGGAAGAAGCTTTACCTTGGGATACAGTTACACTGAACGTAGGAAAAGGATATTTAAAACAGGAGTGGAACAATTCCCTTAATCATATCCTTACAAAAAAGTGCGAAACTGACTGTCAGCATCTTTGCGGAGTATGCAATGTAAACAAAAATATACAGGTTAATAATAAAAATACCACAGAAAATTTATTAAATAGTATAAAAAATAATACACTTGTAACGCCGGAAATTCACCCTGAAAGCAACATTCCTGTTTTATACAGAGTACTTTTTGATTTTTCACGGAAAAACTCAGCTGAATTTACAGCTTACCTTACGCAAGTTGAAATTTTCTACAAAGCCATTTTAAGAAGCAAAATGCCTTTTGTCTTTACATCAGGATTTAATCCCATTCCACGCCTTGAATTTGCAAGTGCAATGACACTAGGAATTCCTTCTTACAGCGAAATTGCATCATGCTTATTGTATGAAAATATTTCAAGCGAAGATTTCCTCAAAAACATGAATACTATTCTTCCTGAAAACTTTAAGCTGAATAATGCATTTATATTCCCTGTAACAACTTTAAGAAAAAGAGAAGCTTTAAGCCAGGGATTATGGGGTAGTATATATAAGTATACACCTTCAGAAAAATTAGAGTTGAAAAGTTTTTTTGATTCTAATTTATTTAAAGCATACAAATCAACTGATTGTTCAATAAGGTTTTCAGCAAAATCAGAAAGCAGCACAGCAGAAAAGCATTTTATTGCAGATGAAGAAGACAAGGCTTTTTTCGATGCACTTCCAGATAGTGAAAATTTCTTCTGCCAGTTTCCTTCCAGCGATAAAAAATTCCGCACTTTACTTGAAGAGTTTTACGGAAAAAAATGGTTTGAACTTTTCAAGATAGAAAAAATCCTTACATTGGCAAAGCCGCAAATTTCAGGCTGGACTGTACATGATGAAGTAAACTGGAGGGAAAACAACAAGAACTTTAAAAAAGACGGCAATATAGTAATATCAGACACACCTACAGACTTCTTTACTTTGTACAAAAAAATTGCACTTATAAACGCTGAGCTTATTGAAAAACGCAATATCTTTGACAAAGAAAAAGACATGCTTGGCAAATAAAAGCAGCTGGAAGTATACAAAGGCTATCCGTTTAGTTCGTCATAATGTGTATTCTGTCTACCAAAGTTATATAAAAAGCACGATTCTACTTCTCTTATTGATTTTTCAGCTGAGTGGATTTGCTACTCTACATTTTTTATCTGTTCCCGGATGTTTTCCAAAGCATCTTTTGCTGTAACTACCATTGCGCCAACTTCCGTAAACTGATTTTTACTTCCTATTGTGTTTATTTCACGGTTAGCTTCCTGGCAGATAAAATCAATTCTTTTGCCAGGAATTTCGTTTTCATTTATTTCTTTTCTTAAAGAGTCAAGATGGCTGTAAAGGCGGACTATTTCTTCGTTTATCGTATACTTTACAAGCATTGCAGCTACTTCTGACATTATGCGGTTTTCATCAACGTGATCTCCAAGAAGTTCCGTAAACTTTTTAGTTATGATTTCACGGAATTTCAGTTCCATTTTCGGCTGCCATTCCTTAAAAAAATCAGCACATTTATCCAGAGTGTCAAGCTTTAAAAGCAAGTCCTGCTTAAGATTTTCCCCTTCACGCTTACGGTCTGTAATAAACTGATTGAAAGCATTGTTAAAGACAACACTTATTTTTTCCCAATAAGCTTCTGCGTCATACTGCTGGTTAACGGAAAGAACTCCTTCCTGAGAAACAATTAAAGACAGTGGAATGTCACTTTCCGGAAGATTAAGTTTTTCGCAAATACTTTTAAATGCATCATAATAAAGCTTTGCCAGATTTGTATCCGTTGTAACCTGGGCTGTAGAATTTGTATCCTTTATTCTGATACTTAAATCAACTTTTCCACGAATAATTTTTTCGCTGACAATTTTACGGATTTTGCTTTCCAGAGGATTCAGATACGAAGGAATATATATATTCAAATCAAGAAACCGGCTGTTTACGCTTCTTATTTCTACACTGATTTGTGTTCCGTCAATAACTGATTCATTGTATGCATATCCTGTCATGCTGTTCATAAAATCACCTTTTCCTATACTTTACTTATTTGATTTATTTAACATGGAAATAAGCTGAACTCCTGCTTTCCAGTTATCACCTGCGCCCATAGTTACAAAAATGTATCCGTCACTGTACTCTTTTTCCAAAGGCTCGCAAAGCAATCTGTACCCAAGTTCTGCTGCCTGAGTAAATTCTTCTGCATAATGAACGTTTTTATGGTAACGGGAAGCTTTTTGTGCAAGAATTTTTCCTGTAACTTCTGCATTCTGAGCATTTTCCCTGGCACTGGCGTAAATCTTGTTTATGATGACAACATCAGCACTGGAAAAACTTGAAGCAAATTCTTCCAGCAAGGCGGCTGTTCTTGTATAAGTGTGGCTCATAAAATCAACTATAATTTTGTGATTTCTGTAAAACTCACGGTAACCTTTTAATGTTGTTTCTATAGCTGTAGGATGATGGCCGTAATCATCAATAAAAATAACTTCTTTGCCGGAAGGAGTTTTTGCTTTCCCGATGATTTCACTTCTTCTTTTTCCGCCTGTAAACTTTTCAAGTCCTAACTTAATTTTTTCAATGTAATCAAGAGGATTTTTTCCGTCTGTTTTTAAAAGTTCTGCTGTTAAAGCAACTGCTGCAGCTGCATTACGTACATTGTGATCACCTGGAACACAGACTGCCAGTTCGCCAAATCCGTCAAGCTTAAAATAATGCTTTCCCTGCTGAACTTTTCCAAATGTAAGCCTGTAACTGCCGTCTGCATTTTCGCCGTATGGAACAAGCTCAATATCAGGTCTTTTTGTTTTTGCAATTTCTGCAGTTTCAGCAGCGCCTTTTTCATCAGCACAATAAATAAGCTGGCCTTTTTCCGGAAGCCTGCATATATAATCTACAAAAGCATTCTGAATGTCTTTAAAAGTAGGATAATAATCCTGATGATCGCTTTCAACTGCCGTAAGAATTATTTTTTTCGGACAAAACGCCATAAAGTGACGCTGATATTCGCAGGTTTCTGCAACAAAATACTTCTGCCCTTCACTTTTGTTTTTTAAGCTTTCGCTTGTCATTGTACAGGAATTTCCGAAAGAAGATATTATGCTTCCTGCAAGTGTCTGGCATGGAAGATTTACTTCCTTAAGCAAGGTGCCTGTAAGTCCTGTAGTTGTAGTTTTACCGTGAACGCCGCAAATGCCTGCACTATAGCAAGTTTCACTTATTGCGCCTAAAGCTTCACTGTAAAGCATGACAGGAACGTTAAGTTTTGCCGCCTGAATTAAGTCAGGATTTTTTTCCGGATTATAGGCTGAAGAATAGATTACAAACTGAGTTTCTTTAGTAACGTTTTCCAAACTAAACGGAAGAACTTTTATATTCAGCTTTTCAAGGATTTCGTCTGTATAAAACCTTTCGCCAACATCACTTCCTGTAATAAAAGCTCCTCTTGCATTTAAGATTTCAACAAGAGCAGCCATTCCTGTTCCCTTTATACCTACAAAATGTATTTTTACGCCATTTAAATTTTCAGGCAGTTTTACTTTTAAGCTCATGGAAACATTTTACATTAAAATGATGAATGTTACAATCAGAGGAATTTATGTTAGATTATGACTGTTTTTGTGAAAGTTCAATGTAAATTTGATCTGCAAGACCTAAATGAGAATTTTTAGTAAAGGCTTCTGCAACATTGTCGTACATCATGTCTTCGTACATATTGCGGGCGTAAGAATTTTCAGAACCGAAAAGTTCCGAGTGCACGATAGTTTTTCTCATGGAAGAAATCATTGTTTTAATGAGATAGTTTTCCATTTCCATTGACTGTGCATACAAATCTGATGTTTTGTCTATTGTGATTTTTTTACCGTCAGCACTTTTTGCATTTACAGCAAAGCCTTGCGGTGCAGCGTGTTTGTCTGCTTCGCTTGTAAATGTTCCGTAAAATCCTTTTGTGTAATCGCCGTTTAACCTGCTGCCTTTTGAAATCTGGCTGGAAGAAACACCGCTTACAGTTTTATCAGAATCACTTTTTGACTGAGACATTTCCTCTAAAAGCTGCTGGAATTTATTTCTGTCAGATTCAACTTTTGAAGTATTGAATGCAGATGAAATTCCGCCTAATGTTCCCGTAATATTTGTATTGCTGATTCCGCTTACTGCCACAGTAAATCTCCCAATTTTAACTTATTCGTAAAGTCCTGAAACTTAACCGTTACCGCTTAAGCTGGCTTGCTGTCTGAAGCATTGTATCGCTTGTCTGAATTGCCTTAGAGTTAAATTCGTATGCTCTCTGGGCTACAATCATCTGAACCATTTCATTAACAACGCTTACATTGCTCATTTCAAGGAATTTATGCTTTGTCATACCCATTCCTTCAAAACCAGGACGTCCAGGAATTGGCGAACCAGATGCATTTGTAACTTTATAAAGATTGTCTCCTGAGTTTTCAAGACCAACTGCATTAGGAAATCTGTAAAGTTCAAGTTGACCTACTTCAACAGGTTCCATTTCACCGTTTACTTTTACGTTTACCCTTCCGTCATCGCTTACAGTTAAAGTTTCAAGCTGAAAACCTTCCGGCATAATGATTTCAGGAAAAACCCTTAAACCGTTTGAAGTAACAAGCTGACCTGTGGAATCAATTTTGAAAGAACCGTCTCTTGTATAAGCCCAGCTTCCGTCATATTGCTGAACACGGAAAAATCCGTCTCCAACAATAGCAATGTCTGTATCAACTCCTGTTGACTGAAGTGAGCCCTGCGTCATAATCCGCTGAGTAGCACCAACTTTTACACCGCTTCCCATTTGGAGACCTACTGGCGTAACTGTGTCTTCTGTAGCCGGAGTTCCTGCAAGCTTTACATTCTGATACATTAAGTCTTCAAATTCTGCCCTGTGCTGCTTAAAACCTGTTGTATTTACGTTAGAAAGATTATTTGAAATAGTATCAATATTTGCCTGCTGGCCGTTCATTCCTGTTGCTGCATTCCACAAACTTCTTACCATAATTAAATCTCCAATAAGTCAGTCTTATTATTATTTTCGGATTTTTTCCAGTTCCAGTTTAATGTTTCTTTTTAAGTCCCCTTAAGCACGCTTTAAGCTACACTGAAACGTTTACAACTTTTGACCACAATGTTTCCATCATGGAATCTTCTGTCTGCACTGATTTCTGATTAGCTTCGTATGCTCTGTTTACTTCAATCATCTGAACCATTTCGTTTACAACATTAACGTTGCTTGTTTCTGTATACCCCTGAAGGAATTTAGGACGTTCATCACCTTCCGCAATGTGGGAAGCACCTGCTCTGTCGTTTGTGTTCCATAAAGAAGAACCCATTTTCTGCAAATACCGTTCGTTTTCAAAGCGGACAACTTTTATGCGGTCAATTAAAGTATTGTCTTCTTTTGAGAAAATCATTCCGTCTTCATTTACAAAAAATTTATCGTTGTCAACGTAAATGTCACCGTTTTCGCCTTGAACCGGATAACCTTCTTTTGTCAAAAGCAGCCCTTCCTTGCCAAGTAAAAAATTTCCGTTTCTAGTATACCGTTCGCCAAGAGGAGTCTTTACTACAAAAAAACCTTCGCCGCTTAAAGCAAGATCTGTGTTTGTATCTGTTGATTTAAATGAACCCTGGGAAAAATCAGTGTAAAGTTCGTTTGTTTCTGCACCAAGACCAATCTTGCCTATAATCGGAGCAGCATCTGCAGAACCGAAAGGCACCTGGTAAACGCCGTCTGCATTCATTCTTCTAAGTAAAAGTTCACTGAATTCCTTAGTTACAGGAATTTCCTTTTTGTAGCCGGTTGTATCAACGTTAGCAAGATTATTTGAAATGGCATCAAGCCTGTTTTGCTGCACATTCATTCCGCTAGCTCCAATGTACCATCCGCGAATCATAAAATCCTCCAGAACAGAATTACTTAAAAATTATCTCCGTCTAGATTATCGGAAATTTAAAAAATGATTTTAAGCAAATTTGATGTAATTTAATGTGATTAAGTGTGTTTTGGTACAGACAGGGAAAAATTACGTATGAAAACCATTTCATTTGTTTTATTTTGCTTGATTTCGGAAAATTCCTGTCGTATAATTATGTAAATGAACTGTAAGTTTATACGCAGATTTGTCTGTTTATTACATATTTTGACTATATCGTTTACTCTAAATTCCCAGGCTCTTTTTACGCCGGACTCAGCCAAAAAAGAAGAACATACCGTTGACCTTACAAAAGAAGAGCAGGAATTTATAAAGTCACACCACATTATCAGAGTTGTATGCGAACCAAGTTGGCCGCCTTTTGAATTTTACGATGAATCAAATAAAGACGAACCTTATTCAGGAATAAACATTTCGCTTCTGGAAACTTTCGGGCAAATGTACGGAATTCAGATTGAATTTATTCCAACTAAAAATTACAGCGAAAGCATTTATCTTATGCAAAACGGAAAGGCTGACGTAATTTCAGGTTATACAAAACTTATTGAAAATATGCCTGGAATTAATTTCACTGATGAAATTTACGGTACGCCGCTTTTGCTTGTTTCTTCAACAGGAACGCTGCCTGAAGCCGGAGAAAGCATTGCACTGGCAAAATTCCCTGATTCAGTTTTAGAAACTTTTTACAAGATGTTTCCTAAAGAAAAGTACAAGTACATAACTTGCGAAACTCCAATGGATGTTCTTGAAAAGTTCCGCCAGAAAAAAACTGATTATATGATTATAGGTCAGTTTGAAGTTTCAAATGCTCCAAATCTGCCTCATTACGAAGTCTTTACACTGCACTCAAATTATTACCAGAAGTTCGGCATTTCAGACAGACTGGGCGATGTGGCTGTAAGTCTTTTTAATAAAGCTGTAAAGAGTCTTTCTAAGGAAGACATAAGTTCCATTGCCTACAAGTTTAAGCTTCGTCAGGATTACGTTAAAAAAGAAAATGAGCTGATTGCAAAAAATAAAACTGCAAATCTGTTCTATCTGCTTATTTCTACAATAGTTATTGTTTCAGTAATGCTCTGCATCCTTCTGATTATTTTAAAGCACAAGACTAAAGTAATTGAATACGATGACGTAACTAACCTGCATACTTACAACCGTTTTAAGCGTGATGTAAGGAAAATCCTCAAAAACGCTGAACCTAACGAGTATTTGATTCTTTCACTTAACATAGACAATTTCGGCTTTATAAATGACAGTTTCGGATTTAAGAACGGAAATAAAATTCTTGCTGCCATAGGAAAGCACTTTATAGAAGAAGCGCTGGAAGGAGAACATTACTGCCGCTTTTATGCCGATAACTTTGTTTTCTTTATGAGAAATCCAGGTTTGCTTGCCATTATAGAAGACTGGGTTTACAAAAAAATTGATGTTGGCGATCACATAAAGGAATTTTTGACAGAAGGATACAACCTTACTTTTAAAAGCAGCGTTTATTATATAGAAGATCCTCATAACGAAGATATAACAGGCTACATTAACAAGGCAAATCTTGCACTTAAGCTTGCAAAGGGAAATTTCACTACTCACAGAACTGTAGAATATACTCGTGAAATGGAAGAAGAAAACCGATGGAACAGAGAAATTACACTTTCCATGAATAAAGCTATAGAAAACAATGAATTTGAAGTTTACTATCAGCCAAAATTCAGATTTTCTGACACGAAGATAGTCGGTGCAGAAGCTTTAATACGATGGAACAATCCGGAAAAAGGATTTCTCCTGCCTGGAAAATTCATTCCTCTTTTTGAACACAACGGTTTTATTGAACAGATTGACATTTACGTTTTCCAGCACGTATGCGAGTTTCTTGACAGATGGAACAAATATCATCCTGATGACGTTGAACCGTTGCCGATTACAATTTCCTTTAACCTTTCCCGCTACCATCTTTATGATCCTAACTTGATTACAAAGCTTACTAATATTGCAAAAGAATACGATATTGGTGACTGCAGGATAGAAGTTGAACTTACAGAAAGCGTTGTTTTTGACAACCAAAAGCGTCTCGTTAAAGTAATGAATGACATAAAAAGTGCAGGTTTCCTTGTTTCTGTTGATGATTTTGGTTCCGGCTATTCTTCCCTTAATCTTTTAAAAGATATGCCTGCAGACGTCATTAAGCTTGACAAAGAGTTTTTAAATTCAAATCCAGGCACCGGCAAGGAAAGCATTATTATTGAATCTGTCATAAAAATGGCAAAGCGCCTTAATATGCTTACTGTTGCTGAAGGTATAGAAACAAAAAGTCAGTCTGAACTTCTTAGAAAAATCGGCTGTGATATTGCACAGGGTTTTTACTATTCTCATCCAATTCCTGAACAGGATTATTTCAACCTGCTTTCTAAAATGTCTTTATCCAAGAGTAATTCTAAAAAAGATATTATTTAAGATTATTTTAAGCAAATATACAGTATCTTTTAATAAGTAAAAGTTGCATTTTTCAATATATGGATTTATAATTTTTATTATTAAGGTTGGAGGTATTTAATAATATGGCAACTAAAAAATATGACGAACCTAGAGTTCTTGCAATTATTCTTGGAGGCGGAAAAGGTACAAGACTTTACCCTCTTACTAAGGAGCGCTCTAAACCGGCAGTTCCTTTTGGCGGAAAATATAGAATTGTTGATATTCCTATTTCTAACTGTATAAACAGCGGATTTAAGAAGATTTACCTTCTTACACAGTTCAATTCTGCTTCGCTTCACCTGCACATTATAAATTCTTACAACTTTGACCGCTTCAGTCATGGTTTTGTTGAAATTCTTGCTGCAGAACAGACTCTGGAACATTCAGGCTGGTATGAAGGAACTGCTGATGCTGTAAGAAAGAATTTTGTACACTTTAAAAGACAAAATCCTACTCACTACATCATACTTTCTGGTGATCAGCTTTACAAAATGGATCTCAAGAAGTTTATGGATCAGCATATACAAAGCGGTGCAAACATTACTATTGCAGCAAAAGCTGTTAACCGCAGTGATGCTACAGGCTTTGGAATTATGCAGGTTAATGATGACAATCAGATTACGGCCTTTATGGAAAAACCTGCTGCTGACCTTAATATTGATGACTGGAAAATTCCGGAAAAGTCACGTACGCCGGATCTTCCTCCTGATCTTGAATATTTGGCTTCAATGGGTATTTACATTTTTGATGCTGAAACTATGGACGAAATGTTAAGCAATGACTTTAACGACTTTGGCAAGGAAATTATTCCTATGGCAATTAAGTCTAAGAAAGTTAACAGCTACATTTTTAACGGCTATTGGGAAGATATTGGAACAATCCGCTCGTTCTATGAAGCTACACTTGACTTAACAAATCCAATTCCTCACTTTAACTTTTACGAAGAAGACAAGCCTATTTATACACACATGAGAAATCTTCCGCCAAGCAAAATAAATCATGCTGATATGTCAAGTTCTCTTGCCAGCGAAGGATGCGTTATTACAAATTCAAGGCTCCAGCATTCTGTAATCGGTGTACGTTCGATTATCAATGAAGGATGCGATTTAGACGGCGTTGTCATGATGGGCGCTGACTTTTACGACAATGATTATTCCCGCGAAAACAACAAAAAGCAGAATATTCCTAATATCGGTATTGGAAAGAATTGTAAAATCAACAAGGCAATTATTGACAAAAATGCCCGTATTGGCGACAACTGCTGCATTAACGTAAGCGGTAAAAAATACGATGACGGCGACCATGGACTTTTCTACAGTGCAGACGGAATTATTGTCATTAGAAAAGATGCTGTTATTCCAAACGGTACTGTCATTTAGTTTCAGACTTTACGCTGTATAAGTACAGCTTAAAATAAAGGCGTGAATTTTTATAAAGTTGCATTTAACTGCTGTTTTAATGATGCATAAGACTTTGTAAAAACACGCTTTTTTTTATTCTTCTGACAAATATTTCATTATAAGATTGTATGATTCTATAACCTGCCTTGTCTTGTCGGCAGCAACTTTTTGAAGAATTTTCGTTTTTTTGTGAAAATCAGGGTGATAATACTTCAGCTTTTCCTTGTAGGCTTTTTTTACATCTTCTTCTGTTGCACTGAATGTTATTTCAAGCAGTCTGTATGCTCTTTGAAGTTCCTTTGTTATTTTTTTCCGTGACTTTTTTTGCAGCACCTGCTCTTTGCTGTTTTCTTTAAAAGCATGAGTTTCTTCTTTTTTATCGTTATCAGGTTTTTCAGTAAAATCATAACCGGCAGTTTTCTGGGGCTTAACGTATCCTGCATCTAAGGTTTCTTTAAGCAAATCACCTATTTTATCATACAATGATTCCATAAAACTCCTTTTTTACTCTTCAATTCCCCATTCGCTAAGTTTTCGCTGCAATGTTTTTCTGCCTATTCCAAGAAGTTCAGCTGTTTTTGTCTTATTATTTTTGTTTCTGGCCAGATTTTCAAGGATTACAGTTTTTTCTACTTCTTCAAGTGTAACTCCAACAGGAACGCTTATTGTATCTGAATCAGAAACATTGGCAACGTATGGAGGCAAATCTTCAAGAGTAATCTGCTGGCCGTTGCTCATAACGCCTGCACTTTCAATGCAGTTCCTGAGTTCACGAATATTTCCGGGCCAGTCATACTTAAGCATGGCACTTTTTGCGCGATTGTCAATTGAAGTAATGTGACGGTTATTTTCAGCGTTAAATTCATCAATAAAGTGCTGAATCAAAAGCCCTATGTCTTCTTTTCTTTCACGTAAAGGAGGCATTTCAAGGTGAACTACATTAAGCCTGTAATAAAGATCCTGCCTGAAACGTCCGGCTTTTACTTCTTCTTCCAGATTTCTGTTTGTGGCAGCAATAATCCTAACGTCAACTTCAATAGTCTGTTCTCCGCCTACTCTTTCAAACTTTTTTTCCTGAAGGACACGCAAAATCTTTATCTGCACGTTCTGATTTATTTCACCTATTTCATCAAAAAAAATCGTACTGCCATGAGCAAGTTCAAACCTTCCTTTTTTAAGATGATCTGCGCCGGTAAACGCTCCTTTTTCATGGCCGAAAAGTTCACTTTCTATAATGCTTTCACTTAAAGCCGCACAATGAACGCTTATCATCTGCTTGTTTTTTCTTGACGAAAGGTTGTGAATGGCATTTGCAATAACGTCTTTTCCTACACCGCTTTCACCTGTAATGAGAACGCTGGCTTTTGAATCTGCAACTTTGCGGATTGTTTCTTTAATTTTCTGAACGGGCAGTGAATTTCCAATCATGCCTTTAAATGCAGCATTGCCTTCAACTTCTTTTTTCAGTGCCTGGTGCTGAATGCTCATTTCCCTGCTTTCAAGAGCACGCTTTACAATAAGGCTAAGCTGATCAAGGTTCAATGGCTTTGTAAGAAAGTCATAAGCACCATGACGCATTGCATCTACAGCAGCATCTATACTTCCATGACCTGTCAAAATTATAACCGGAATGCCAGGTGTTTCAGCAGTAACTTTCTGGAGCACTTTTTCTCCGCTCATACCGTTCATGCGAAGGTCAGTTATAACAAGGTCAATGTCGCCTTTTTCTATAAGCTTCATTCCTTCTTCGCCGCTGGCAGCTGTCTTTACGTTATAATCTTCCATTTCAAAATTTGCGGCTAAACCTTCACGGATATTTTTTTCATCATCAATAATTAAAAGTGTAAATTTCATTTTTGTGCCTCCGAATTATCTGCCAAAAGCATTGTGTTTTTCTGAGGAACCGGAATTGCAATGTAAAAAACCGTGCCTTTTCCTACATCAGATTTTACTGTTATGTCACCGCGGAATTCTTTTATAACTTTGTAAACTTTTGTAAGACCAAGTCCTGTGCCGTCTGCTTTTGTTGTGTAGTAAGGTTCAAAAATTCTTGAAGAAACATCTTCTGTCATGCCGCAGCCGTTATCTTTTATGGAAAGAATGTATTTTTCATTTTTAGCGTAAGTTTTTACAGACAAAATCCCGTTTTTTTCTTTCATTGCTGCAATTGCATTCTGGAATAAATTTACAAGCACTTCTTTAAAAAGCTTTTCGTCAATTAAAAGCCTTAGTTTTTCGCAGTTAAAATCTGTTTCAACCTTTATATTTTTACTTTCAAATTCAGGAATAAAGAAATCAACTGTGCGCTTTATAAGGCTGTCACATTCAATAAGTTCCATATCAGCCTGAACAGGTCTGACTGCAAAAAGAAAGTCCAGAACTATTTTATTTAAGTTTTCAATTTCTTCATTTACAACATCAAGGTAATTTTCCAGAAATTTTGGCTGAGGCAAAAGTCCGTCTTTTTCCCTTGCTTTTTTTATAGTTTTTTGAAGAAGCTGAATGTGAATGCTTATTGCTCCAAGAGGATTTTTTATTTCGTGAGCAACACTGGCTGCAAGATTCGTCAAGCTGGCAAGACTTTCCATTCTGTGAAGGATAATTTCCTGCTTCCGCTTTTCAGTTATATCATCAATTGTAATAATTGAACCTTCAATTTCCATGGAATTGCTGTTTTCTTCAAGGCGTGTTACAAGAGGCAGAACGCTTATGGTTACAAACTGAATTTTTTCACCATTCGAAATTGAAAATTCTTCGCTTAAGTTAGTTTTATTTTCGTCGCAGCAGCTTTTCAAAAAGTCAGCAATATTTTCGTCTTCAACTAATTCCCACACAAAAAGATTTTCGCTTAAGTCGTAAATTCTTCTGTTAAGGAAAAGGAGTCTGTCTGCAGCCTTGTTTTTCTGGAAGATGCGCCATTTTGTATCAACTATGACAAGACCTGTAGAAAGGCTTTCGATTATTGAACTGAACATGCTGTTTTTTGAGTTGATTGAATCAAACAGAAGTTCCAGCTGTTCTGTAGAAAGTTTTGAAATTTTAGACTGAACTTTTTTTACGAATTCGCTCACTTTGTCACTTCCCTAAATACGCCGCAATGATTGTGGTTTATCTGCATCAGATTACGTGCAAGCATTTCCAGTGCACTTTGTCCATTCTGATTGTAAACGGAAAAATTATTCCAGCAGTTTTGAATTTCACGTAAAGCTAAAAATGAACTTTCGCTTCCTGCAGCAAAAGAAGTGAGTTTTTTCTGTTCTTCAATTATGCCTTCCAAAAAAAGACGGAACAAAACTTTTGGAGAAAAATTGCCGCAGCTTTTTACAACTGATTCACATTCAGGCACTTTACCATCTGCAATATCATGAAAATATTTTTTTGCATTGCCATAAATTACTTCTTTCTGTACAGGCAGATAGCTTTGGAGAAAGTCTGTAATTGTAGGAAAATCTGTTTTTCCAAATGCACCTGTGTAGTGAAAAATTCTGTCTATAACGTTTTTCTGCTGTTCCAATGAGCGCTGAAAAAAAGAGTAAGTCCTTACCCTGGAAAGAATTGTGGGAAGAATTGAAGTACGGTGTGCTGTAGTTAAAATAAAAATTACGTCTTCAGGCGGTTCTTCAAGGATTTTTAAAAGAGCATTTCTTGCGCTGTCCTGCATTTTATCTGCATTTTCTATAATCAAAACTTTTTTTCCTGAATCTGAACTTAAATGTGCCCAGGAAGAAAAATTTCTTATCTGCGAAACTGGCAGACTGTCGTAAAGAAAGGAAGACTCTAATTTTTCACAGTTAGACTGAATGTTGTCAAGAAGTGCCGTCAATTCCTTTGCTTCAGGGAGTTTAGTTCCGGGATTAAGAAGTTCCAGCTTTTCGTCAATGTCAGCCATAACAGGAGAAAATTTAGAAAGCTTGTCTTCCCCTTCCCACAAAACAGGAGCAAACCTTGCAGTAAGTTTCCTGACTGAACGCAAAAATAAGTATCGGGAAGCTTCAAGATGCCTTGTGTTGTTGTAATACTGATTTAGAAATGTGTCTTTTGCAGCTGCAATTTCCAAAGTGCGGTTGCTTGTTCCTGTTATAAGCAAATTCTGGCTTACAAGGGCTTTGTGTTTCAGGCATGAACTGCAGGTACAGTTCCAGTCGCCCTTTATTTTTCCGTTGCATGATAAAACACGGGAAAGCTCAAGTGCAGTTGTAAATTTTCCGCTTCCTTCAGGGCCGTAAAAAAGAATTGAACCTGGCAAACGTTTGTTTTTAAGATCCTGAGCAAGAAGTGATGTACTTTTTTGAAACAATACATTTTCAAACATATTATCTTGTTCCAGCTCCTGCATTTACAGTTTGAATTTTTCCAGTATTAAGGATATTTCCAAAATTAGGAATAATTGCAAAGTCAAATTTTGAAATGAAATTGTAGAAAAAACTGTTTTCAAAAAGAGATGAAACGTCAAAAACATTTTGAACAGTCATTACAAAAATCAGGATAAAAACAAAAGCAAATCCTTCCAGACAGCCAAAAGCAAGTCCAAGAATTCTGTCTAAAGATTTGAAAATTTTTCCGCTGAAAATATTTCCGATAATCTGCTGCAGAATTTTCATAACTAAAAAGACAAGTATAAAAATCAATACAAAACTTAAAACTGCACTAACCTTTTCGTTTGAAATAAACTGCGACAAGTAAAATGTCATTTTTGAATAGAATAAAATTGAAACCCACAATGCAACAAAAGGAGAACCCATTTTAAATATTGCATTTATAAAGCCTTCAAAAAAACAAATTATGGCAAACAAAAAAATTATTCCAAAAAATATTATGTCTAAAACAGAAAACATTTTTCCTCCAGATAAAACTAAACCGCAAATATTTTACTTTTTTCCGGCTTTTTCAAGAATTTTTCCGGCAATAACTAAAGCACTTTTTCCGCTGCACATTTTGGAAGCTGCATTTGAATAAGAAGCAATGTTTTCTTCGTTTAAGAAAAATGAAAGCTTTTCCTTTAAGTGATTTCCATCAGCTTCATTGCCTAAAAGTACAAGGGCTGCATTTTCTTTTTCAAAATAACGTGCATTGTCAACCTGGTCGCCTCTTGTTCCGCTTCCGCATAAAGGAATAAGAACCATTGGTTTTCCGCAAGTTGCACATTCCCACAAAGAATTTGCACCGGAACGGCATAACACAATATCAGCTGCCTGAATGACATAAGGCATTTCTTTGTAAATAAAAGCGTAAGGTTTATAGTCATCATCTCCGCTTGACATAACAAGAGGATTTTCTTCTGCAAATGCTTTTCCAGTCTGATGAACTACAATAAAATTTTCCTTAAGCCAGTTTAAATTTTCCATTACAAGCTCATTTATCTGCCTGGCACCGAGACTTCCGCCTGAAACAAAAAGTATTTTCTTATTATGATTTTCAGGGATATTTAAAAAGTCCAGTCCTTCTTTTTTGTGATTTTCGTAAAAAACCGGTCTTACAGGATTTCCCGTAACTACACAAAGCTTTTTCTTTTTTTCAGAAAAGTATTTTTCAGTTTCGCTGTAGGAAATAAAAATATTTTTTGCACCGCAGCTGTTTAATTTTGTTGCAAGTCCGGGAGTAAAATCACACTCATGGGTAAAATAAGGAATACGCAAAATTCCGGCTGCTTTACAAGGAGGAACGCTTACAAATCCGCCTTTTGAAAAAACGCAATCAGGCTTAAGTTTTATAAGCAAATACAGCGACTTAAAAAATCCGGCTGCAATTTTTATAATGTCAGTAAAATTTTTTAAAGAAAAATACCGCCTTAACTTTCCGCTTGGAATTCCGTAAAATGCATCTATACTTCCGCCTTCTGAAACAAGATTTTTTTCTACAAGGGATTTATCCATTCCGCAAGAATTTCCAATCCAGTAAAGCTTAATTTCAATGCCTTTTTCCAATGCAATGGCTCTCGTTTCATCAGCAACTGCAATTCCAGGATAAATGTGACCGCCAGTTCCGCCGCCTGCAAAAACTACAGTAAAAGTTTGTTTTTTCATAAAATCAACCTATATTTTAATAGTTCATTATAGACAAATAAAAACGCTTAAACAAGACGGATTTTACTTAGGGCCGTCTAAAAAGTAATGTCATGCAGCTACGGTGCTACGCTGCAAAAGTTAAAGTTTACACTTCTCCGCAAGCACCTCTCGTAAAGTGTAAGCTTTCTGGCAAGAACAGGCGCCGCCGCCCAGGCGTACTTGCTCAAGAGTCGCATCTTGCTTCAATCCGCTGCACGTAAGAGTTCATTCTTCTTTTTAGTGCTAGTCGCAAAAGTTAAAGCGTGCACTTATCCGCTAAGCGTACTGGAAGAAGCTGGCACTTTCTGGCAAGAACAGGCGGCTATAGAAAAAGAAAGGCTAAACGTCGCAAAGCCGGGTGGCAAAACCAGGCATTAATGCCTTACACACTGTTTGTGGCATGGGAACTATTTTATTTGTCGCTTACGCGACTGCCACAAACAGAGCGTTTTTGCACCCGACTTCTGCTCCTAGCGCCTTTTAATTTAAGCCGCCCAAGCGTACTTGCTCACACGCTGCAACTTACAGCCAGCCAAGCTGCACAGAAGCGTACACTCTTCTTCCCAAAAGCCTGCCGTTGAAAGAACAACCTTCACTTATCTGCAAGCACCTCTCGCAAATCCCTCACTTCCCCGCAAGAACAGAAGATTCCGTCTAAGTCAGGAATGACACTATAATTCAAAATTATCGGGCAGTCTCCTTTACTTAAGGAAAAATAATCTAAAAAAAAAATATTTTTTTTCTGATTTTTTAAATAAATATATTGACACAATAAGTTAAAAAATATATTATCTAATCATCACTTGCCGCTGTAGCTCAGTTGGTAGAGCGGAGGACTGAAAATCCTTATGTCGTCAGTCCGATTCTGACCGGTGGCAATGTAAGCTGTAACTTCTTAGTTGCAGCTTTTTTTTTTGGATTTTTTATGGAAGTAAGTATGGAATTTAATTTAAAGGAAACGGCAGCCTTTGGTGTTGCAGGAAATTTTACAGGACATTTAGAGCAGGCAGGAGAAGACAAGGATTTTAAAAACATTGAAGTAAAGGAAGAATCAGCTCCAAAAGCAATTTTTCCTACATACATTCCAGGTTTCTGCAAAAACGTGCCCTCTTTTTTAGGAACATTTCCCTTTGACAGCAATGAAATAATTTTTCCTCAAGGCGAGCAGAAAGTTCAGATTGAAAGTGAATGTGCCGTAATTTTCAGCGTTGAATGGGATAATTCAAAAATCAAAAAACTTACGCCCCTTTATTTTGGAGCTTCCAATGACTGTTCAATCCGAAAGGAAGGTGCAAGAAAAATCAGTGAAAAGAAAAACTGGGGTGCAAAAACAAAAGGATTTTCCAGCCATATCATTCCCATAGACAGTTTTGACGAAAAAGGAATTTTGCAGAACTACAGAATTGCAAGTTTTCTCATAAGGGATTCAAAAGTTTATATGTACGGTGAAGACAGTGCAGTTAAAGATTACAGCTATATTTACGGAAAACTAACTGACTGGATGATTGAAAAATTTAACTTTCAGCAGGATACAGGTCCGGCAGAAAACATAAACGCTTATTTAAATGAATGCAGGGCTTCTCAAATTCTAGTTTCAATTGGTGCAACAAGATACACAGATTTCGGCGAACACAATTTCCTTAAAAACGGTGATAAGGCAGCAGTCATACTTTATCCGGGAAACAAATACACTCTTGAACAGATTACGCTAAAACTCCGGAACAATGACCTTAACGATGATGATATTTCTGCTTTAGTCCAGACTGTTATCCTGTAAAAGTTGTATCCTGTAAAAGTTGATTTCAACACTTGTTTTTTAATAATATCATGTTAAAATTATAGTATTATTGTTTGCTTTGCAAATATTAACTTCAGGAGGAGATAAAATGAAAAAAACAGGAAAGATTGCATCTTTTATAACAGCCATGCTTCTTACAGCTTCTGCTGCTTTTGCTGATGAAAAAGTCTACACATTTGAAGACTTAAGCGCTGCTATTGAAATGGCAGGTGGAACCGGAATTACATTCAACAAACAGGACATCAGCAACGGTATGGACAAATTCGGAAAGACACTTCTTGTAGCCGCTCCGGAATCAGCTGTACAGCAGAACGTATGGGCAGATGCATACATCGGAAAGCTTTTCCCTGCATTACCGCCGCACTTTGGATTTGGTTTTTCTGTAGGCGGAACCGCTCTTGACATGAGCGGATTAAAAGATGCTGCAAAGGCATTTGAAAGTGCTGCAAAAAGTGCTGTAGGAAACAATGTTGACTTTGGAAAAATCCCTTCAAGCTTTTTCCTCCCAACATTAAGTTTGGATGCAAGAATAGGCGGTGTCATACTTCCTTTCGACATAGGATTCAGTTTGATGATGACAAATCCTTCACTTGCAGGAGTTGATTTCAGCAATCCGGAGTCAATACTTGATGCAAGCAGCGGAATGAAGTTCAACTGGATGGGATTTGACGGTTCAATTGACTACATTACAGTAGGCTTAAACGCAAGATATGCAATTTGGGAAGGAAACATTATATTCCCTAAACTTTCTGTTGGCGGCGGATACGTTTATACACGGGGACAGTTTGGCGTAAGTTCTTCAGACAGCAAGACCAAAGCAAACATTGACCTTTCTTATTCAACACACGTTCTTTACCTTGAAGCCCAGCTTTCTAAGAATTTTCTTCTTGCAACAGTTTTTGCAGGCGGAAGGGCACTTGTTTCAAATACAACAACTTCATGGGCATGGAACATTGCAACTTCTTACACATACAGCGACGTGCCTTACACAATTGCAGACGGAGATTCAGGTTCAAGAACTGCTGACGGAAAAAGCACTACTTACAAGGACGGAAAATTTGACCTTTCAGGAATTCAGCCTCAGCTTTATGCAGGTGTAGGCCTTAACTTCCTTGTTTTCCAGACAAGTTTAAGTGTATGTGCTGACGTGCGCTCGTTCTTTGATTCATCTAACTACGACAAGGCATTGTGGAGCGGTGCATTCTCTTTCCACTTTAAGCTTTAGTCAAAAATAAATTCAGTTTGCAAAAAAAAAGCTGTCTGCAGAACTTAAGTAAAAGCATAACTTAATGTTTTGCAGGCAGCTTTTTTTATAATCACAGAAAATCAGTGTCAGTGGCTTTCCTTGGATTTGTTTTCGAATTTCGTGTAGCTTGCAATAAACAACACTTCTACATCACCAATAGGCCCGTTACGCTGCTTTGCTACAACAAGTTTTCTGTCAAGAACGCCTGGATTTTCGTCTTCTTCTCCATTTTCAGCTGTTTTTTTGCGTTCACCATGAATAAACATAACCATATCAGCATCCTGTTCAATAGAACCGGAACCTCTAAGCTGGTTAAGAGTAGGCTCATTTCCTTCTGCATCACGGGCAACCTGACAAAGAACTACAATAGGAATTTTAAGCTCACGGGCAAGACTTTTCAGAGACTTGGAAATAACAGACTGCTGCTGCCACATTTCCATTCCTTCATTTTCCATAGAAATAAGTCCGATATAGTCAATAAAAATAATTTCCACATGATGAAGCTGAACAAGACGTTTTGCCATAGTCCTTAAATCAAGAAGTTTCATATTCGGAGTGTCAACTATATACAAAGGTGCATCGTAACAAATTCCTGCTGCATCCTGAAGTTTCTTAACGTGATCCATTCTAAGCATACCGCTTCTAAGCTTCTGGCTTGGAATACGGGCAACTTGCGAAATAATACGCTGACCTATAAGTTCTGCAGACATTTCGAGGGAAAAAAATCCGCAGGGAATATTCTTTTCAATAGCAATGTGCTGCATCATGGAAAGAGCCAGCGCAGTTTTTCCCATAGAAGGACGGGCACCGATAATTGTCATTTCACCTTTCTGAAAACCGTTTGTCATGGAATCAAGTTGAGTAAAGCCTGAAGGAATTCCCGAAAGTGCATTCTGATTTTTACGCTGTTTTTCAATAAGTTCAATTGTAGAATAAATAACAGACTGCATGTCCCTTATTTCAGTTTTCTGATTTGCATCCGTTACCGCAAAGATTTTATTGGAAGCATCTTCTACAATCTGACCGCACTGCTTTGTATCGTCAAAACATTCAGCCTTAATTTCACTGCCAATTTTTATAAGTGTACGCTTAATGGAAAAATCGTGAACCATCTGTGCATAATTCATAAGGTTGGCACTTGTAGGCACAACATCAGTTAGCGATGAAATGTAAGCAGCACCGCCGGCTTTTTCCAGCTCACCATTTTTTGTAAGCTCATCAATTAAAGTAATTAAATCACCTGTTATGCTGTGAACGGAAAGGCTTCTTAAAGCTTTATAAATAATCTGATTGCTCTGACTGTAAAAATCTTCAGGTTTCAGAAGAGTAATTACATCGCCAAAAGCATTCCAGTTAAGAAGAATTGCTCCAAGAGTTGCTTTTTCAGCCTCCAGATTATGCGGAGGAATTTTATCCTTAAAGTCCATATCCGTTCCTTATTTTTCAGCTAGATGATTGACTGAATTCACCACGACATAAAAAAAGCAGGAAAACGAAATGCCTTCATTATCCTGCTCCATTGCTAAATTAAGAAAAAGTAAACTTATTCAGCTTTAGCTTCTTCTGCTACAGTTTCTTCTGCAGCAGCATCTTTTGCTTCAGTTTTTTCTTCTTTCTTAGCTTTTTTAGATTCCTGAGCAGCAGCTGCAGCAGCGTCTTCCTTAGAAACCTGTCCTGTTACAGAAAGCTTAACTTCTGCAACTGTTGTTTCATAAAGATGAACTCTGATTGAATAAGAACCAGTCTGCTTGATTGTGTTGCCTGGAATTTCAATGCGCTTTCTTTCAATTTCATAACCGTTTGATGCAAACCAGTTTGCAACTGTAAGGTTAGTAACTGCACCGTAAAGCTTACCGTTTGAACCAGCCGGCATTGCAAGTTCAACTGTAATGCCTTCAAGCTTTTCTTTAAGAGACTTGCTGTCTGCTCTTTTCTGTTCTTTTCTAGCTTCAATTTCAGCTTTTTTGCCTTCAAAGTAAGCAACTGATTCTGCTGTGTATGGAACAGCAAGCATACGTGGGAAAAGGAAGTTGCGTGCATAACCGTTAGCAACATTCTTTACATCACCCATTTCTCCAAGGTGTTTAACATCTTCATTAAGAATAACTTTCATTTCAAGCTCCTATTAAATAAGTTATGGCAGCATCACAGGAGTTGGATTGCCTGCCATCATAATTTTTCTACAGATTATTCGCAAACGAATGGAAGAAGACAGATTGAGCGAGCACGTTTAATTGCAACTGCAACTTCTTTCTGGTGCTTTGAACAAGTACCTGTTATGCGGCGTGGAAGAATCTTGCCTCTTTCTGTTGTAAAGCGGCGAAGACCATCTGCATCTTTGTAGTCAATTTTTGCTTTATTGGCACAGAAGCGGCAAACTTTCTTGTGGAAGAAAGGCTTACCTTTTCCGTTACGGGCACCACGACCTTCATCTTCGCGGCCTGAATCCTGCAACTGTTCCTGCTGAACTGCAGCTTCTTCTTTTAATTCTACTTCATTTGTTTCTTCAGACATTGTAATCTCCTAGTAAGAATGTAATTGATACTCCGCAAGTAAAAATTAGAACGGAATATCTTCAGAAAATCCACCATTGCTGCCACCAAATGATTCTCCACCGTAAGATTCATCAGAACTTCCTGAACCATAAAAATCATTCTGTGATGGCTGGACTGCTGGACGAGGAGCAAATGAGGAATGCGATTGAAAGCCCCCTGAAGACTGACCGTCTTCGCCTTCACTTCTTCCACCTACAAGCTGTACTGTATCTGCAATGATACGAACCTTACTGCTTTTAACTCCATCTTTTTCCCAACGATCCTGCTTAAGGGATCCCTGAACGGCAACCTTTTTTCCCTTTGTAAGATAAGGCTTTACTGCCTCAGCCGGTTTTCCAAAGTAAGCAACATCAAAATAATTTGCTTCACTTACCCAAAGTTCACCTTCTTTTTTACTGCGATTCACAGCAATTGAAAAATTTGCTACAGCATTACCGTTTGAAAAATAAGTCAATTCTGCGTCACGGGTTAAATTACCAATGATAGTTACACAGTTTAAATCTGAAACTCTAGCCATTTCCTACTCCAGGTTTAAGTTAAATGTTTACTTAAGCGTTTTTTTCTTCCTTAAGAACGAAAAGATACTTTAAAAGATTTGCATTGAATTTGAATGCAGCATCGAGTTCCTTAATTTTTGCAGGATTTGCACTGATGTTAAGAAGAACGAAACGTCCTCTCTTCTGCTTCTTTACTGTGTAAGTGAGATCGCGGTCGCCAAAAGGTTCTTCCTTTTCGATTTCAACTCCAAATTTTGCAAGGTCAGCCTTTAATGTTTCAAGACCTGCCTTTGCTTTTTCATCCTCAACAGGATAAATTGTCATAAGTTCATACTTTCTCATGTATTTTCTCCTTATGGTCTAAAATGGGAACTACGTACGTAATTCCAAGGGGAACTAAAATATATCAAAACAAAGTAAGAAAGTCAATGAACAGTTGTTTTTTAAGGGAATTTCATTTATAATTTTAAGGTAAAATTAAATTACTGTTTTGGAAGTTCAAATGAAAAATAAATATTTTAGTCTGCTATCTGCAATACTTTTTCTGATTTTAACATTTTCCCTTTCTGCACAGGACTCTAAGGCTGATTACGAACAGCTGGCAAAAACCGGCAGCACTAAAGAAATAAAAAATGCCCTTAAAAAAGACAAGCTTCTTAAAAATCAGGTTTTTGGAGACAACAGGGAAACTTTTTATATGCTTGTCCTTAAAAACTCCAGGGAACTTGAAATAGTAAAATACTGCATTGCTGCAGAAAGCGAACTGGAAGCCAAGGCAAAAGACGGACGTACACCTATTATGTTTGCTGCAGAATTTGCCTCTGATCCTAAAGTTGTTACTACCGTTGCAAAAGCCGGAACTGTTTTTGGAATAGGTGTTTCAGACAGACTGAATCAGACTGACAGTGCAGGACTTAACTCTTACGACTATGCAAGAAAAAATCCTGATGCTGAAATTTTAAAAGCCCTCACTTCACTGGCTAAAGAAGAAAAAAAGCAGAAAACTTCCATTGTAACTGCAAGCTATTCTGCCCAGGACACTGAACAGGAAGAAGAACCTTCTGAATCAATGGAAAGCTTTGCGGAAAATCAAGTTTCCCAGGACTCATCTGAAAAAAGCAATGAAACTTCTGCAAATGCACTAAAAAAAGAAGATACGGCAGCTGTTCCTAGAATTCTT
Source organism: uncultured Treponema sp. (assembly GCA_945877425.1). Classification (GTDB taxonomy): domain Bacteria; phylum Spirochaetota; class Spirochaetia; order Treponematales; family Treponemataceae; genus Treponema_D. The sequence continues at coordinate 104,407 of CAMCRZ010000002.1, read as the reverse complement.
ATTAAGAAAGGCGACACTGAAATGGAAATCATTACAGAATACGAAAGAAACATGGCTTCCAGAGAAAAAGTTCAGCCTGAACCGGAAACGCCAGCTCAAACTTATGAAATTCCTGCAGAAAATCCTCCTGTTGAAGTTCCTCCAGTTGAAAATAAAACCGTTCAGCCGGAAGTTAAAGCCATTCCTGAAAAAGAAACCTTTCAGCCGGAAAAAGTTCAGGTTACGCCTCAGCCTGAAATTGAATATAAGTTTTACACACAGTCATACCTTTACGATTATGCAATACAGCAGGAAACTGAAACTGAAGAAAAAAAGCTTCCTCTTGTAATTTCAAATCCTAACAAGGCAGACAAAAACGGTGTTACTCTTTTAATGAAAGCGGCCAAAGCAGGAAATGACTGGGACGTAAAGAACCTTATTGCCAGCGGTGCCGATGTTCAGCTCAGGGACAAAGACGGCTGGTCTGCCTTAATGTATGCGGTAAGGTATCAGAATAATCTGAATATAGTAAATACTCTTATTGAAAACGGTGCTCATGTGCGTGTAAGAAATAAATACAATGCAACTCCTCTTCTTTTGGCAGCTGATTATTCCCTTAACCCTGAAATCATACGTGTGCTTCTTAAAAACCGCTCCGTAACGGAAGATGAAGTTTTTTCTGCATTTATTCTTGCCCTTACAAGTTCTCAGGGAGAAAGTCACGTGCAGGAAGCAAAAATCAAGCTTTTTATAGAAATGGGCATTCCGCTGAACAGAATCTGGAAAGGAAAGACTCCTCTTATGTATGCAGCACAGTACTGTAATTCAACTGATGTCATTCAGCTCCTTCTTGATAATGATGCAAAACCTGGAATTCAAGATCTGGAAGGAAAAACTGCATTTGATTATGCAAAGAAGAACAATCAGCTGGAACACAACGATACGTACTGGTCTCTTAACAGTTCAAGAAAATAAATTACTTCAAGGAAAATGTATGCGTATTACAGGCGGAAAACTAAAAGGACGAATTACTGAAACTCCATACGGAAAGATGGCTATACGGCCTGCAATGGACAGAATGCGCGAATCAGTTTTTGACATAATAGGCAGTCAGCTGGAAAACAAAAGCTTTCTTGACCTTTTCAGCGGAAGCGGAACTATAGCAATAGAAGCTGTTTCTCACGGTGCAAAAGATGTCACTTTATGCGAAATGGATAAAACCAAGGCTAAAATCATTTTTAAAAACGTTGCAATGGCAGAAGAAGCAGGCGTACGCATAAAGTGTCACTTTATGTCAGTAGAACTTTTCCTTAAGCGCTGTAAAAATAAGTTTGATTATATTTTTTTAGATCCGCCCTTTCCATACAAATTCAGGCAGGAACTTATAGAAACTATAGGAAAACGCAATCTCCTAACGGAAAACGGCAGTCTTTTAATTCATTATCCTCAGGAAGACCCTTTACCTGAAGAAACAGAAAACCTTAAGCTTACAGACAAGCGCATTTACGGACGTTCCATTGTAAATTTCTATCAGTACAAAAATAACGGCAGTGAAATCTCCCGGTCACCTCAGATATAAAAACTGGCAAAAAAACTTGACAAATTAAAACTTCAAGTTAAAATTATTTAAGAGAATATTAAATGACTGATGATTTAAAAAAACAAATTGATGCCAAGCAAGGCACACAGGGATTTATAAAAGTTACCGACCTACCTGTAGAAGGTCTTTCCGACCAGCAAAAAGTGGCTTTAAATCGAAAGGCAAACACTCTCTTTAACGAAGGTAAATTTGATATGGCTGAGCGTATTTTCATTACAACCGGCTATTCAGACGGACTTTCCAGAATTGCAGACAGATATGCTGAAAAAAAAGAGTATCTTAAAGCAATCCGGCTGTATTCTCTTGCCCATAACAAAAGAAAGCTGAATCCTTTAATAGAAAAAGTTTCAGATGTTATTTCTGTTATGATAAAAGAATAAAATGTATTTGCAAAATAAAATATTTATTTAAAATTGGGAGGCCGAAATTGGGTACCACCGAAAGTCACGATTTATTTGAAATGCCTGTAGAAACTGAACTTCAGGGTCAAAAGCCGGAAGAAGGAATTGCTGCTGAAATAAGTGAACTGTCAAAAAAAGGCTATGCTTATTTAAAGGAAAATAAAATCGATCAGGCTATTCAGTCATTCAGTTCCATCCTCGACATTGAAGAAAACAATAATTATGCACTTGTGGGATTAGGTGACAGCGAACGTAAAAGAAATCAGTATAAAAAAGCCATTGAGTATTATTCTAAATGCCTGTCATTTCATCCGGGAAACAACTATGCACTTTTCGGTCTTGCTGACTGTTACAAGGCACTTAACCAGTACCATAAAGCTATTGAAATCTGGGAGCAGTATCTTGTTCATGACGACAGAAACATTACTGTCCTTACTCGTGTTGCTGATGCTTACAGAAAAATCAGGGACTTTAAGAAATCAAAGCAGCTTTACCTTCACGTTCTGGATATGGAAGAAACTAACGCTTATGCCCTTATAGGTCTTGGACATCTTCACTATGACTTTAAGGAATATAAGGATGCACTGTATTACTGGACTAAAATGGTAGAAGTAAACCCTGAGCACGTTGACATTCGTGTCCTTACTTCCATAGGCAACTGTCACAGAAAGCTTAAGACTTTTGAAAACGGACTTATTTACTTTGAAAAAGCTCTTGAAATGGATCCAAAGAATTTCTATGCATTATTCGGCATTGCAGACTGTTACAGAGGAATGAACCAGCAGTTCCGCTCTATTGAATACTGGAACAAAATCCTTTCGATTGACCCTAGAAATAAAGTTATACTTACGCGTGCAGGTGATGCTTACAGAAATATCGGCAACTACAAAACTGCTACTGAATATTACAATCGTGCCATGGACATTGACTTTGACATTTACGCTGCATTAGGTCTGGCACTTATCTGCAAAGGTGAAGGAAAGTATCAGGAAGCTATAGAAAGGCTTTCTCATCTTATTCATGATGATGAAAAAAATTACAGGCTTTACATTGATTTAGCTGACTGTTACGTAAAGACAAATCAGCATAACAAGGCAATACAGCTTCTTCAGGGATTTCAGAAATTAGGCATAACAAATCAGGCTGTAAACGAACTTCTTGATAAACTTCAGTCTGGAAAATAAGTTTTATTATGAACGAAAAAATCTCTCTTATTGGACTTACACCGGAAGAAATGTGCGAAAAACTTTCCATTTCTCCTTTATTCAGGGCAAAACAGATTTATCAGTGGCTTGGAAAAGGCGTTTCTTCTTTTGATGAAATGAAAAACCTTGATAAAGCTACAAGGCAGATTCTCGAAGAAAATGCAGTTATTTTTTCGTCTAAAGTTTCGCAAACCCTCATTGATCCAGACGGTACTATAAAACTTCAGATTACGCTTCAGGATTCAAGGGCTATAGAAACAGTTCTCCTTACAGACAAAGAAGGCAGGAAAACGGCTTGCGTAAGCTGTCAGGCAGGCTGTGCCATGAAATGTGCTTTTTGCCAGACCGGAACTTTAGGATTGGGAAGAAATCTTACTGCAGGAGAAATTGTAGAAGAATTTCTTTATCTGGAAAAAAAAGCCGGAACTTTAGACAATATAGTTTTTATGGGAATGGGTGAACCTATGCAGAATCTTGATGCCATAAGAAAAGCCGTTTCCATTCTTACAGACAAAAAAGGCAGGGGACTTAGTTCCAGAAGAATTACGCTGAGTACTTGCGGCATAGTTAAGGGAATATACGATCTTGCAGAAAACGGTCCTAAAATGCGGCTTGCAGTTTCCCTTACTACAGCAGACGAACCTTTAAGGCAGGAGCTTATGCCTGTAACTAAAGGAAATCCACTTTCTGAACTGAAAAAAGCAATTGCCTACTACATAGAGAAAACAGGAAAACGCGTAACTTTAGAAGCAGCACTTCTTGCAGGAAAAAACACCGGAACTGAAAGTGCCAGACGCTTAATAGAATTTGCAAAAGGAATGGACGTTTACATAAACCTTATTCCCTGGAATCCTGTTTCAACGCTGCCATTTTCAACACCTTCAATGAAAGAAGTTCAGTCTTTTGTTTCCCAGCTTGAAAGAGCAGGCCTTAACGTAAGCCTGCGGATGAGGCGGGGCGTAAAAATAGGCGGTGCCTGCGGTCAGCTAGGAAAAAGCAAGGCTGATGAAACTGAATTAAACGGATAACCTTAATTTTATACTTTTTAAGTTTATTTTAAGTAAAAAATAGTAAAATCTCCATTTTTATGTATTGATAAATATACAAGTGCCTACTATAATTTATTAGTCGCATAGAGTACAAAAAGTTAAACAGATTTCTTATGGGAGCCTAAAATGCAAAAGAAAATTTACGTAGCAGGCATGGATGATGACGCAGCAGCAGCTAAAGTTGATGCAGCAGTAAAGGCAGTTGCAGGCGTTACTAACGTTGTATCTACAGCATCTAAGTGTCAGGTTTTAGTTGATTTTGACGGTGCAATTGAAGATGCAATAAATGCAGCAATCAGTTCAACTGGCGTTATGGTTGTCGGCTGATTTTTATGAAAATTACCATTCTTGATGGTCATGCCCTGAATCCCGGAGATTTGTCTTGGAAACCTTTGGAACAATTCGGGGATGTTTTTGTTTATCCTCGCACAGAAGAATCTGATGTTGTCAGCCGTATCGGTGACAGTGATATAGTCTTACTGAATAAAATCAATATTACAGAAGAAGTTCTCTCAAAATGTCCTAACCTTAAATATATTGGCGTTCAGGCTACAGGATACAACGTAATTGACTTGCAGGCTTGCAGAAATCACGGTGTTACTGTAACAAACGTTTCTTCTTACAGCACAAATGCAGTTGCACAGCACGTTTTTGCCTTTATTCTAGCCTTTACAAACAGAGTTTCAGAACACTCTCAAAGCGTAATGGACGGCGGCTGGACAAAAAGCCTTGACTTCTGCTACTGGAATTTTCCTATTACTGAACTTGACGGAAAAACTTTAGGCATTTACGGTTACGGAAACATCGGCAGCAAAGTTGCTTCCATTGCAAAATCTTTCGGAATGAATGTTGTAACTGTAAATAAAAGTCTCCGTGCCCAAAACGACGGTATTGCCCAAGTTGGTCTGGAAGGCTTGAAAAAATGCAGTTTCATTTCACTGCACTGCCCTCTTACAAAAGAAAATGCAGGAATGTTTGACAGACAGCTTATCCAAAAAGTAATTTCTCCTGAATCAATTTTAATAAACACTGCAAGAGGCGCTCTTGTAAACGAAGAAGACATTGCTTTCTGCCTTAACAACGGACTTTTAGCCGGTTATGCCGCTGATGTTGTAAGTGAAGAACCAATGAAAAGTTCAAATCCTCTGTTAAAGGCAAAAAACTGCATCATTACGCCTCACATTGCCTGGGCTCCTAAAGAAACAAGGCAACGTCTTCTTGATACGGTAATTGAAAACCTCAAATGCTTTCTACAGGGAAATCCCCAGAACGTTGTAAGCTGATTTTAAGCCTGCTGTTTGGAAATCTAGATGAAACCCTTGAAAAGTTTAATAATACTAAATATACTTAAATAATATTAAATATTACGAGGTAAATTATGGGAAAAACAATTGCTCAGAAAATTTTTGACGCTCATATGGTTGAACAGCCGTTTCCTGGAACTAATGTACTTAAACTTGACAGGGTTTTTTGCCACGAAATTACAACTCCTATTGCCATAAACGATCTTATTGAACGCAATAAGGACAGAGTATTTGACAGCACAAAAATCAAGGCTGTTATAGACCACGTTACTCCTGCAAAAGATTCAAAATGCGCTCTTCAGGAAAAAATTCTCCGTGAATGGGCTCAGCGTAATGATATTAAGGATTTTTTTGATATCGGTGCAAACGGTGTCTGTCATGCAATTTTTCCGGAAAAAGGTTTTGTACGTCCAGGCTTTACTGTAATTATGGGAGACAGCCACACTTGTACACACGGTGCTTTCGGGGCATTTGCTGCAGGTGTTGGAACTACGGATCTTGAAGTTGGTATTCTTAAAGGCGTATGTTCTTTCCGTGAACCTAAAACAATTAAGTTTGTGCTTAACGGTGAATTAAAGGAAGGCGTTTATGCTAAAGACGTTATACTTTTCTTAATCGGACAGATTGGCGTAAACGGTGCTACTAACTGTGTTGCTGAATTTACAGGTCCTGTTGTAGACAAAATGTCTATGGAAGAAAGAATGACTGTATGCAACATGGCAGTTGAAGCCGGTGCTACAAGCGGAATATGCTTTCCTGATATGACTACAGTTGAATATTTGTGGCCTTTTATTAAAGATGAATTTAATTCAAAAGAAGATGCACTTAAAGAATATTCAAAATGGACAGATGATGCTGATGCGGAATATGAAAAAGTGTACACATTTGATCTTTCAACACTTGAGCCTGTCTGCACTGTAGAATACAAGCCTGACCAAATCAAAAAGATTTCTGAAATGAAGGGAACTAAAGTAAATCAGGTTTACATTGGTTCTTGTACAAACGGACGTATTTCTGACTTGCGTATTGCTGCTGCAGTTCTGAAAGGACATCATGTGGCTCCAGGCGTAAGGGGAATTGTAAGTCCTGCTACTCCGCTTATTTACAAAATGGCTCTTGACGAAGGTCTTATTTCTATTTTCATGGATGCAGGTTTCTGTGTTACAAATCCAACTTGCGGTGCCTGTCTTGGCATGAGTAACGGCGTTCTTGCTGAAGGTGAAGTTTGTGCTTCTACAACTAACCGTAACTTTAACGGTCGTATGGGAAAAGGCGGAATGGTTCACCTTATGAGTCCTGCAAGTGCTGCTGCTACTGCAATTACAGGTACAATTACAAATTCAGAATTTTATAAAGGCTGATTTGAAAATTTGCTATAATACTGAAAAAAAACATTTTCCTTTGAAACTTTTCAGTGTTATAATCTTTTATAGTATAAGAGATAGCCGGAAACTCCGGACAACAATTTTAAGGGGAAAAACAAATGAAACAGTTTGGTGGACAAGTTCTCTTTTTGGATCGCTCAGACATAAACACTGACGAAATCATTCCAGCTAAGTATCTTACAGAAAACACAAAGCAGGCTCTTAAACCTTATCTTCTTGAAGATTTAAAACTTGAAGGTTTTAATCCAAAGACAGACATTGCCGGCAAAAAGGTTATCATTACAAGAGAAAATTTTGGCTGTGGTTCCAGCCGTGAACACGCACCTTGGGCACTTGAAGTAAATGGAATTTATACAGTTATAGCTGTAAATTTCGCCCGTATTTTCCGTCAGAATATGTACAACTGTGGTCTGCTTGCCCTTGATATGAACAAAAAAGACATAGACGATATGTTCCATACTTTTGCAGATAAAGATACTGAATGTAAAATTGAACAGAAGGAAGACGGCACCTGGAAAGTTAAGCTTATTGCAGGTTCTCTTTCAAAAAGCTATGTTTTTAAGTTAGAAGGATTTGAAAAGGCTCTCATTGAAAATGAAGGCTGGATCGGTTACGCTGACAGTAAATATTAATTAATTCAGTAAGAGGCGCTGGATGGTTTTTCCTTCCAGCGTTTTTTTTGTTTTAAATCAATTCCTTGAAATAAGGCTTTTTTTAATAAGTTCTTCAATAATAAGTTCCGTTATCTGTTCCGGATTTTTATCGGCAGTGTCAATAACTATATCAGCTGCAGAATAATCTGTGTTGTCAATGTTGTATAATTTTTTGTAACGAGCACTGTCCTGACTGTCACGGAAAGCAGTAAAGCGTTTTATCTCTTCAATATCTCCGCCTTCCCTGTTTAAAATCCTTGAGGCACGTATATCATCACTTGCAAGAAGATAAACTTTAAGATCAGCTTCCTTCAGCATCCATATTGCAAGACGGCTTCCCAAAACGCATGAAGTTTCTTTTGCAAGCTCAACCTGGTGAGTGTCAGTGTAAATATCGTAACTGTCGTCTGTTTTGGCGTTTTCAATCACCTGCTGCAAGGTAAGTCCTTTTTCTGCTGCCAGCTGACGAAATGTGTAATTTATCAAAGTAATGCCAAGTTTCTGGCTTAGCAAAGTAGAAACTGTAGTATTTCCGCAACCTGATTTTCCGCTTATTGCCACACGAACTTCTTTGTTAAGTTTATAATCTGCCATATTTAACTCCGTTTACCTAAATTATATCAACATCATACAAGACTTTCCAGTTTTTCTTTTATGAATTCACTTTTTGCCTTAAGTTCTATGGATTCAGTTTTCATAAGTATGTTTCCAGGCATTTTCGGATCAAGCCATACTCTTCCTGGATTTACTTTTATGAGTTTTAAAACCTTATCTATGCTGATTTTGCTTACTTCGCCGAATTCAACTGTAACAATGCCTTTTTTTTCTTTAAGGGAATTTATCTGCAGCAAGTTACAGATAATCCTTATTTTTGCAATTGAAAGCAGGCTGTTTACTTCATCAGGAACTGGTCCGAAACGGTCAAAAAGCTCGCAGTAAATGGAATCAAGTTCTTTCTGCTCCTGAATTGCTGCAATTTTCTTATACATTTCCATTTTTGTCTGTGCATCTTTTATGTAAGTGTCAGGAATAAAGCCTGAATATTCCAGTTCAAGAAGCACATCTTCCTTTTCATGCCAGTTTTCGTTGGAAAGTTTTTGAATGGCAGCATTTAAAAGCTGAAGATACATTTCAAATCCTACAGCATACACTTCTCCGCTCTGATCTTTTCCAAGAAGATTTCCTGCACCGCGAATTTCCATATCTTTCATTGCAATTTTAAAGCCTGAACCTAATTCAGTAAAATCAGATATAACCTGAAGCCTCTTCATTGCAACTTCTGTAAGCACTTTATTTTCAGGATAAAACAGGTAAGCATAAGCCTTTCTGTCACTTCTGCCTACACGCCCTCTAAGCTGATACAACTGACTTACGCCGTACATATCTGCCCTGTCAATAATTATTGTGTTGACGTTGGGAATATCAATTCCGTTTTCAATAATTGTTGTAGCAACTAAAATGTTAAATCCGCCCATTTTAAATCTGTGGAAAATATCGTCCAGCTGTTCACTTGACATCTGACCGTGAGCAATGTCTACAAGCATTTCAGGCATAATGTTTTCAAGATGACGCCTTGTATCTTCAAGAGTTTCAACTCTATTGTGAAGGTAGAAAACCTGTCCTCCACGCTGAACTTCCTTGCGTACAGCCTGAGCAATTTTTTCATCGTTGTAACTTTCTATAACTGTTTCTATGGACTGTCTGTTTTGAGGCGGTGTTGTAAGAAGGCTCATATCCCTTATTTTAAGAAGGCTCATGTTAAGTGTTCGTGGAATAGGTGTTGCACTCATGGCAAGACAGTCTATGTTATGCTTTATTTCTTTAAGACGCTCCTTATCTTTTACGCCGAAACGCTGTTCTTCGTCTATTATAAGAAGCCCTAAATCCCTGTATTTTACGTCCCTCTGCAAAATGCGGTGCGTTCCTACAAGAATGTCTATTTTTCCTTCACCAAGTGCTGCAATCGTACGCTTTTGTTCGGCAGGAGAAATAAATCTTGAAAGCTGCGCAATGTGAACAGGAAAGTTTTTAAACCGTTCAATGCAGTTTTCGTAATGCTGTTCTGCAAGAATTGTAGTTGGAGCAAGGAATGCAACTTGTTTTCCGCCCATTACGGCTTTAAACGCTGCTCGCATTGCAATTTCAGTTTTACCGTAACCTACATCACCGCAAACAAGACGATCCATTGGAACAGGACGCTCCATGTCAGCCTTTATTTCTTCAGTTGCAGTTAACTGATCAGGCGTATCTTCGTAAGGAAAAGCTGCTTCAAATGCAACATTCCATTCAGTGTCTTTAGGAAAAGCAAATCCTCTTGAAGCCTGACGTTTTGAATAAAGTGCTATCAGCTGATTGGCAACTTCTTCAACTTTCTGCTGAACCCTTGCTTTTCTGGCACTCCAGCTTTTACTTCCGATGCGGTCAACTTTAGGCTTTTCATTTTCGTTTCCAATGTAACGCTGTACAAGGTTAACCTGCTCAATCGGAACATAGGCACATTCTTCATCAGCATATTCCAGCTTAATGTAATCTCTTTCTGTGCCCATGGATTTTATGCGCTCAATTCCCTTAAAAAGACCGATACCGTAATTTACGTGAACAACATAATCACCCGGGCTAAGCTCAACAAAGGTATCAATTACTTTAGATTTTGCATTTCTGATGGATTTTGGAACTGTTTTTTTTCTGCCGAAAATTTCATTTTCCTGAATAACGAGAATTTTTTCTTCGGCAATGGAAAATCCCTGACTTATGGCTTCAGGAATAATTTCTAACGGAAAAAGTTCACTGTCATTTACCTGAATAAAATCTGACAAAATCTGCTTTATGCGCAAAGACTGATTTTCGTTATCAGCAAAGACAAAAATGTGCCACTTTTCTTTTTGAAGAGAAGAAACTTTTTCTTTTAAATATGCAATGTTTCCGAAAAAACTTTGTGAAACTTCACTTTCAATATTAAGAGCATTGTCCTGTTCTGCCAGTTCCATAGTTTCTAAACTTCTAAAGCGTATGGAAGATTTGTGGCTTTTCTGCAGGGTTTCAAAATCAAAAAGCATATACTTTGGCATTAAAACCGGAAAGTTCTGCCTTTCTGTTCTGTAAGAAAGAGCGTATTCGTTTTCCAGAAGTTTTTTTCCGTTTACAAGACGGTCATAATCTAAGTAAAAAACAGCTGTATCTTCGCTGATGTAGTCAAGAACGGAATATTGCCTGTCCCAGAGAATACCGTAAAAAAGTTCTTCTCCTTCACTTTGTTTTTTTACAGAAAGTTCAGTTAAAAGCGTTTCCTTTTTTTCACGGCCTTTTTCGCTGAGTGCTAAATGTACGGACTCAGGCTTCCCCTCGTTAGTTTCATCAGGGGAACTTACGAACGTCTGGTTGTTTTCATTTTCAGCCTGATTGTTTTCCACATACGAACGGTCGTTAGTCTTTCTGTAGGCATCGTAACTGGCAAAATCGTTAAGTATTCCTTCCTTATCTTCCTGTTCAAGAATATGCTCCAGTTTTTCAACAAGTTCATCGTTCCAGACAACTTCCTTCATAGGATAAATTATTATTGAATCAACTGATTTTTTTGTAGACTGACTGTCTGTGTCAAATATTTTTATGTTTTCGATAGTTTCAAAATCAAAAACTATTCTGAATGGAAAATTTTCACTGCAAAGAAAAACGTCAAGAACTTCACCACGAAGGGCAAATTCTCCCTTAACGCTTACACGGCTAACACGAATGTAACCGGAAAGAGTCAGTTTTTCAACTAAATCTTCTATGGCAAAAGACTGACCTTTGGAAAGCCTGAATGAAAGCTTCCTTATATATTCCGGTGGAGGAACAGGAGTTAAAAGAGAACGCTGGTTTATTACGAAAAAACGCGGTTTGTCAGCCTTTAAATTCTTGTTTGCAAGTTTTGCAAGAACGCCTGCCCTTTCTCCAAACACTGCCGAACCTACTGCAGCTTTTCTATAAGGAAGCATTTCCCACCATGAAAGCTTAAGAACTTCAGCCTTGTCGCCGAAAATTGCCTGCAGGTCAGTTTCTACTTCATTTGATTCTTTTTGAGTTGGAGTAACGATAATAAAATCATTCTGGTGCTGGTATGTTTTTCCAAGAGAATGTTCCTTGTGAATAAGGTTAAGCCTGCTGCGCCTGTAAAATTCAGCAATAAAAAAATCAGTAAGTGCGCCCTTTAAACCTGTAACGTCAGCAGGAAAAATTGAATTGCCGTCTGCACAGGAATTAACGCAGTCATGAAAGCTTTTCCATGAAGATAAAAGTGGAACAAGAACATTTTCTGTAATATTATCAGACATTTTTTTCTCCGTATTTTGTAATTCTGCAATATTTTTAAAACTAAAAGAAATAAATTATGTATTTACATTTTTATGCCGATATAATAGCGAGGAGTATTATTGTGAAACGTACATTTATCGGAATTATAGCTTTTTTATTTATTTTTGCCCATACAGTATACGCTCAAAGTTCAAATGCAGAAGTAGCTATAAGATTTTACGACAGAACGATGTATTATCCGGGAAATTCATCAGACAATCCTGTTTATGTTCACATAACCGTTTCAAATACAGGAAGCGAAACCTTGCGCTTTAAACTTGCTGATGACAGAATGTTTTCAATTGATTTCAATGCATTTAATGTTAAAAATACAAAGCTGCCTTCTACGCAAAATCTTGTAAGAAAACGCACTACCAACCAGACAATTTACTTCAGGGAAATTTCACTTGAACCTGGTGAAGAATATTCTTTTATAGAAAATCTAAAGGATTATCTTGATATTCTGGAGCCTTCAATTTATTACGTTGAACTGAAGTTTTATCCTGAACTTTACAAAAACAAAACTACAAGCTTTACTTCAAACAGACTTAGCCTTGAAATACGCCCTTCTCCTTCTGTAGCTTCATCTTCTGTGCTACCTGTTTCAAATTCTTCTTCTGCAGTTTTACAGCCGGAAGCCATAAGTCCTGATAAAGTTGTTGAGCAGACGATTATTGCAAAGCAGAAAAATTTGTGGGATCAGTATTTTCTTTACATGGATTTGGAAGAGATGCTTAAAAGAGATCCTGTACGAAGCAGAAAATATAATTCAGTAAGTGCTTACGAAAGAGCTGACATGCTGCGTTCCTATAAAGCTGATTTAATGCAGAGCCGTATTGACACTGACATTGTTGCCATTCCGCACAAGTTTGAAATTGAAACTACAACTTATACTCAAAACGAAGGTTCTGTTAAAGTAATTGAATGGTTTAAAAACGACAATTATTTTGAAAAAAAGCGCTATACTTATTTTGTACGACAGAGAGACGGAATATGGCAGATTTTTGATTACACTGTAGATAATCTTGGAACTGAATAATGAAAAATTCCAATACTAAGCCAAAATATTTTTGCGAAAGCTGCGGTGAAGAAGTTCCTTCTGATGCAAAGTTCTGTAAAAAGTGCGGAAGGTTTTTTGCTGCAGTCCGATGTCCTCAATGCGGTTTTACTGGAAATCAGAATACTTTTAAAAACGGCTGCCCTAAGTGCCATTACGCTGTGGGAAATTCTTTTTCTTCTGATAAAACTGAAGCAAAACATGAAAAGAAAAAACTTTCTTCCAGGTCAAGAAAAGCTATAAGAAATGCATTTGACTCTTACGAAAAAAAATCAAACGGAAGTTCCGGAAACGATGCTCCGGCCTGGCTTTTTGCCGTATGTGTTGCAGTACTTATTGCTTTGTTTATTGTGCTTTTTATAAGATGCCAATAATTTACTCCAGATTTACTCCAGATTATTGACACTTAATTTATAAAAAATTATAATTGTTAAACATTGCCCGGATGGCGGAATTGGCAGACGCGCTAGGTTCAGGTCCTAGTGAGAGCAATCTCATGGGGGTTCAAGTCCCCCTGCGGGCACTTCTTTTAAATACTGAATTCAATCCATTTTCCGTCAGCAGGATTCCTGAACTTTATTCCGCTTGCAACAAAATAAAACTCTTCTTCATTATCAGTGAAATTATACAGACTGTCTCCTTTTATGGGAAAACCAGCCCAGCTTAAGTGACAGCGCACTTGATGGCGATAACCTTTTGCAATCCTGCACTCTGCAGTAAAGTGTGAGTTTTTTTCGCCTTTAGTTAAAAGTATTTCCGTAGTGTAGATGATTTTTCCAGACTTTTTTAATGCAGCTGCAGAACTTTCATCTGTAACAGGACGAACAGCTTTGTTTTTAATGCCGAAAGGTCTGAAAAAAGAGTTAAGCGTTAAACTAAGAGTTTTACTTTCCGGCTCAGAAACAAAAGATTCAATCTTAAGCTTTTCTGATAAAGTTAAAGGAGGAAAGCCTTCTTCTTTAAGAAAAGATTTGTCCTCGCAGTAAACGCATTTTGCTTTATAAGTTTTTATGAAATTCATTTCAGACTGTTCCCTGCAAAGAAAATCGTAGGCTTTTTGAGTAGAAGCCAGAAGCAGAATTCCCTGAGTATCGGTGTCAATTCTATGCAAAAGTCCGTGCTCTATTTCTTTTTTACCGCAGACATTTTTTATTTCAGGGAAAAGTTCTTCGCACTGAACGCTGGCACTGTTTTCAGAAGGTTTTAAAGGTGCGCTTGGAAGTCCTGAAGGCTTGTATATTACTGCAAAAGGCTGATTTTCTGACGGTGCTGACAAAACTTTTATTTTTTTTTCACAAACTTTATTTTCACACATAATTTTTTGCCTTTAAAAAAAACTTAAAACTGTTCTAACGACTGTCACTTAAAATTGTTTTGGGAAAATCACGCCTTAAAATTTTCAGTACATTGGAAAAACGCTTTGGAACAGGTGTTTTAAATTCAGAATGAACACTTTTTCCCGGAAGCTTTATCCTTAAAAGTCTTGAGTGAAGCATTAAAGTAGCGTTGGGAAATTTTTTATCAGTTTTGTAATAAAGGGAATCGCCTAAAATAGGACAGTTCAAATGCTTCATGTGGACACGAATCTGGTGAGTTCTGCCTGTCAAAATCCGCACGCGCATTAAAGAATATTCTCCGTAACAGGCAATGCATTTGTAGTAAGAAACTGCAACTTTGCCTTCTGTTGTGTCTGTTACGGCTTTAAACTTGTGTCTGTCACGGCTGTCCCTTACGAGATGAGTTACAATTTTTCCTTTTTTATGATGAGGCCTTCCAAAGCAGATGCAGATGTATTCTTTTGTAATGGATGAATGATTTTTAAACTGATCGCTTAGCCACTGAAGTGAATCACGATTTTTAGCTGTAATGATGATTCCTGACGTATCTTTATCAAGTCTGTGAACAATGCCTGGTCTGCGCCTTAAAGCAATTTCGCTTTCTGTTCCTGTTTTTAGCTGATGAACGGAATCCCTTCCCCAATGGTAAAGAAGTGCATTTACTAAAGTTCCGCTCCAGTTGCCGCAGGCTGGATGAGTTACCATGCCCTGTTTTTTATTTACAACACAAACATCATCATCTTCATAAATAATGTCAAGAGGAATGTTTTCAGGTTCAATGTCATCAGGAATATTGTCTTCCCACTGCAAGTAAATCAAATCGCCGGCTTTTACTTTATAGGACACTTTCTGCTTTTTTCCGTTTACAAGAAGTTCCATAAGTCCTGCCTTTAATTTGCTTCTGTTCATGTCAGGGTTAACTGTCGAAATATATTTATCAAGGCGTTCGCTTTTGCTGTAATCGTCACTTACTTTTATATTCCAAAATGCCATTATTCTTCTTCCGGTATTTCATCTACAACTGTAAACAAAGGCTCTTTCAAAGGTCTTACGTTTACCCGTGTGCTGCTTTCTTCCAAAAGCTGCTGCTTCTTTTTTGCTTTTCTGCGTTTAATAAGCGTAATTGCCAGATCCAATGTTCCAAGACCTGCACTTATGCCTAAAGACGTTGCAAAAATCTTAAACTGCTGCCAGCTTGAAAATGAATCTGTACTTTTATCCAAAGGGTTTGGAAAACTGCTGAATTCTCCCGTAAAATATCCGTAAGCACCGTAGCCAATGGAAACGCCTAACGTTACGAAAGGAAGGGAGCCGAAAGTTATTATTTCAGTCCGCCTTAAATCATGTGCCCACTGAGGAAATTCATCTTCTTTATAAGGTTCAGGTGTAGTTGATGAAGTTTCTGCAAAAAGAATTCCGCTTGTACAGGAAAAAGTGAGGAAGAAAACTAAAATTACTGAAGAAAAGTATTTTTTCATCTAAGCATTTACACCCTGATTTTCAGTTCCAGAATAATCTCTCCTGCCGAACAATGAAGTGCCTATGCGGACAATTGTGCTGCCTTCTTCTATTGCAATTTTAAAATCTCCGGACATTCCCATGCTAAGCTCTTTAACAGGAAGCTGGGGAAAAGAAACGTTGAGTTTTTCCTTTAAATTCCTTAGAGAAGAAAATGACTTACGAATGAGAGCTTCATCTTCTGTAAAAGGTGCCATAGTCATAAGGCCTGTAAGGTTTACATGAGGAAATTTTCCTGAAGCAATTTTTTCTGCACAAAAAAGAATTTCATCTTCGCTTTTAAATCCGCTTTTTGAATCTTCTCCAGTGTGAAGCTCAAAAAAAACTTCCATTGTTTTATTAAAAAAACTGCAGTGCTTTTCAATTTCTGGCAAAAGACTTTCTCTGTCCACAGATTCAATGGCACAAGAAATTTCACAGGCTTTCTTTACTTTATTTGACTGCAATGCACCGATTAAGTGAAGCTGCAGATTGTTAAAGCCTTTTTCCTTTAAAGCTGAAAATTTTGAATAAGCTTCCTGCACACGGTTTTCTCCAAACAAAATCTGACTGCATTTTAAAGCTTCTTCTATTTCTTCAACCGGATGAAATTTGCTTACAGCGCAAAGTTTTACGCTGCCTTCTTTTCTGCCGCATTTTTTCTCTGCTTCATTAATCTGCTGCCTTACAATTTTAAAGTTTTCAGCAATATTTGTTTCTGTCATTTTAATTTCCTTAAACTGCAATTTACTTTTTTGCAAAAAATTCAAAAGTCCTGCTCAGAACAATAAAATCCTGAACAGTTAAGTTTTCTGCCCTTTCATTTTTTGCAATGCCTGCTTTTTCAAAAAACTCATCTGCTGTAACAGAAGGCGGAAGTACAGGCTTTATATTGTTGGCAAGAGTTTTTCTTCTTTGTGAAAAAAGAGAATGAACTGTTTTTACAAAAGTTTTTCCGTTACATTCAGTTTCTTCTTTCTTTTTTTCAAGTACAACGGCTTGTGAAGCAACATTTGGTTTAGGCCAGAAATTTCCCGGACCAAGTTCAACGGAAGGTTTTACGTTATAAAGCCACTGACAAAGCACGCTGAAAGAAGAATAATTTTCTGTAGAAGGTTTTGCAAACATACGCTGGGCAACTTCTTTCTGAACAGTAAATACACATTTTTCAAAAGTAAAGCCTGCTGTAATTGTGTCTGCAATAAAAGTTGCTGCAATGTTGTAGGGAAGGTTTCCGCATAACTTTACCGGTGGAAAGCAATGATTTCCATAAGACTGCTCCAATTCTTTTTTCCAGTTTTTAAGAACATCACCTTCTATGATTTTAAATTTTCCTTTATGTGCATAATCGCTGAAAAATTCTTTCAGGCAGGAAATAAATCCTCTGTCAATTTCAAAGGCACAAACTTCTGCTCCGGCTTTTAAAAATTCTTCCGTCATGCAGCCTAAGCCAGGCCCTATTTCCCAAAGCTTGTCATTTTCAGAAAGTTCCAGCAGAGAAGCAATTTTTTTTCTGGCGTCACCGTTCAGCATAAAGTTCTGACCGAATTTTTTCTGCATTGCCATGTCGTGCTGTTCAAGAAAAGCTTTAAGTTCAGTTGGCGAATTGTAATCCGGATGGGTCATTTTGTTTTCCTTAGCATGTATTTTCAGTTAAAGTTTACTGGAGGTACAAGTGCGAATATTTTAACAAAAAAAATAATTACTGTGAATAATATATTTATTATAATTCCGTAAATAACGCTTAAAAAAGGAAACATCAAGCCTGTAAGGATAAAAATTATTCCCAGAAGAAAGAACAGACTTATAAGCGGCGAAACTATTACAGAAGCAATAATTCCTACAGGCATAAAGGCTCCGAACATAAAAATGCTTACAGGCGCCGTAAAAATCTGGGCTGAAAGAGATGCTGCAACAGAAGATGCAACTGCCGGAGGAAGAAAAGCTGAAAACTTTCCTGCAAAAAAATCTGCAAAACAGACAATGCCGCATAATGCTCCGTAAGAAAGAATAAAAGCTGCAGTATAAACGTCAGAAGGAAAAATCATGCAGTGAATTAAAAAGGCACAGCTTAATATGCTTAAAAAATCTGATTTTTCGCAAAACAAGGCGCTGCACAAAAGGCTTATCATTGAACACAAAAATGCCCTGAACAATGAAGGTGAAAATCCTGCAAACCATACGAAAAAAATTATGCCGAAAAGTCTGGCAAAGAAGCTGCTGCTTTTTCCAAAAAACTTTTTTCCCGTAAAGCCTGCAATTCCTGCAAAAAATGAAAGATGCATTCCGCTTAAAGCAAGGATGTGACTTAATCCTGCATTTCTAAAACATTCCCTGATTTCATTTGAAGTATATTCTCTTGAACCGCTAAGAAGTGCAAGAAGCAATCCGCCACATTCTCCCCAGGAAAACAAAAGCCTTTTTAACACAAGACGGCACAATGCCCTGAAATGACTTATTTTTTTTACAACAGAATCGTAAACGGAAATATTTTCTACGTCAGATGCATTGAAAGCTTCAAGTTTTGAATTCCAAATGCCTTTACAGATGATTTTTTCTCCTTCTTCTATAAGAGGAGCACTTTTTGCAGAAGAGTACAGTTTTCCGGGAAACAAGGATTCGGCAGTTGATGCAGGAACGAAAACTTTTATCTTTCCTTCAGCACTTGATTTCAAGACGTAACCGTTAACTTTTCCTTCTGACTTTTCCAGATTAACAAAAAAGCTGTATGTTTTTTCAGAAGATGATTTTACAGGATTAGAACTGACTGTTCCCGTTACAGACAAAAGGCATTCTCTGGAAACTAAGCCGGAATAGGGATTTTTGTCTGCAGGAACAACTGCATTTGAATAAATTAAAACTGCAGTAAAAAAAGCTGCAGCTATAAAAGGATTACCAAGCCACTTTTTTAAATTTACCACTTTAATTTTGAAAGAGCATTTTTAGCAGCCGCAATAACCTCCTCTGGATAATCAAGATAAGTAACATAGAGAAGATAATCAAAAGCTGTTTTATCTCCTAAACCTCCCAAAGCATTTATAACTGCAAGAATTACAGTCTGAACTGGAGGTTCTCTGTTTTCCATTTTCTTATTAAGGAAATCAAGATACTGAGAAAGCACAACACTTGTTTCAGAAGAAGCAACTTTTGCTATATCTGCAATCGCCATGGCAAAATCTTCATCGCTGATGTAGCCGTGTTCATATTCTGAGCGTACAATGGAAAAAAAGTCTGTAACTTGCCTTGCACTTCTGGTCCACTGTGATTCAGCAATAATCTTTACGGCTTCAAGCTGCATCTTAATCTGGTAAGAAGGAATGACAGAAGAATCCTCTATATTATAAGTTGCCAAAGATAATGCATTTTCCGCAATTTCGCCGAGAATTTTTCTGGAAACATCAGGATTTTTTTTCAAAAGGTAAATCATATCAAGCTTACGTTCCATATCAACTGTAGAAAAAACATGAATTATTTCTTTTTCACAATCATTTGCCAAAGGTCCCCAAACTTCCGACAAAAGTTCCCTGTCCTGAGGCCAGACGTTTAAAACATCAGCAATGAAAATAAGCCTGAATGTTGTATTGTTTCCGTTGCCTTTAAGGCTTTTTATGGCAGAACGTCCTACATCACTAAGAGGAACATTTTTTCCAATCATTTCTGAAATGTATGAATTTATAAGGGAAACGCTATTTGACGAAGAAAAAAATGCAAGCTTATTTAGAGTAAGGATTTTAACTTCATCACTGTTAAAGTATTTGAAAATATCGCAAAGCCTGTTGGAAATTTCTTCTGAATTACTGTTTTCGTTAAGTGTTTCAACTGAAGTTTTTAAAAGCTGAACTGCATCATCGTCTGTTTCAAGAACTGCCCTGTTTTCTATAAGGAAATCAAATGCCTTTAAGTTTAAAGAATAATCTCCGTAAGCAGCACACTTTTCTACAGCGGCACACTTTGCCTTAATGTCACCTTTTATAAAAGCAAGTTCTGCTTCTTTAGTTTTAAGATTTTCTGCAGAAACAAAAATACTGCCTGACATAAAAACTGCTGCTAAAAAAGAATATTTTTTTTTCACTTTTTACAACTCCTCAAGAATTCCAAAATCTTCGTCATTAAGTTCCAGGTTTTTGCTTTCGCTTTCACTGTGGCTTTCAGTTTCAATTTTAACATCTTCAGATTTATTTTCAAGCCTTGGATCACTTTCTGCATTTTCTTCTGCTGAAACGTCACCTGTAATTTCTTCTTCCCTGTCTTTTTCAAGAAGCCTTAGAGCCTGTTGAAGTTCCTTTTCTTCGTCAGGAATGATTTTGTAGACATAAGTCAGTATTTCATTTTTCATAGGGCTTTCAATGTATGTACATTCAAAATGAAGTCTTGACTGATTCAAAGACCTGTTGTATTCAACTGAACGGATAACGCCGTACATCATTATCAAAGTGGAATTAAGATTAAACTGAAGCTTTATTCTTACGCCAGCCTTTCCTTTTCCGCCAATGCGAATCATTGCACCGTCTTCGCTGATATCTTCAATAATGCATTTAAATCCGCTTTCAGTTTCTGCAGCCTTATAGTTTACGACTTCTGAATTTATAAAATACATATCTGCATTAAAGCTGCACTCCGAGCGGACAGACCGGCGCTTCTGGTTGCGTTCAAGAGAATCGCTTTGTCTTAAATACAGACATGGCTGGCCTTTATAATCACCGTAGCCTAAAACTACTGTATCAAAAACGTAATTTGCATCAGACTTGCGCCACAAGTAAACTGAAATTTCATGAAGCTTCCACATTTCTCCAGGAAGTGCCATTACTTTTTTGTACTGCTGATTGTACTGTGACGGAAGGGAAACTACTAATTCCCTGCCGTTGCCAAGAATTCTTGAAGAAAATACTCCGTTGCCTTTTAAAATAATCCTGAGCTTCTGCCCTTCGCTTAACTGACGGCTGTTTTCAAGTCCCTGATGTTTTTTTTCGTTCAGTGCAACTTTAGTTCTAAAATTATAAAGCTTTTCCAGAAAACGCTGGATTTTGTAAGTTTCGTAATTACCTTTTTTTCTTGAAGTTTTTATTATAAGTGCAATGCATGAATTTAACGCAGGAAGTGAAACGTAAAGTGCAAGTGGATCTTCAAGGTCACATTTTTCAGCAAGGCGCCACAGTAAATTTATTTCCTTAAGCTTAAAGCCTGAATCAAATCCTGTAGCATAGAAAAAAATCTGATTTTTAAAAACAACACAAATTCTTATAAATACAATTAAAACAACTAACGCAATGAGTACGGGAATAAAGACGCTCAAATTGACCTCAACTTTATATTATAGTAGTATAACACGTCTGATGAAAAAAAAATATCTGATTTTTGAATTTCTTACGGTTTTAGTATTTTTAGTTTTGCCTCCGCTTTTTAATTTTTCCAGCAATTCATCGCCTGTGGAAACTGCAGGAATTTTCAGCATAAACGTTGTGTTTCAGTTTTTAGTTTCACTGGCACTTGATTTTCAGCACAGAAGTTTTTTTTCAAGCCAGAAAGAAGTCCTTAACGCAAGGATAATTAAATTCTGTCTTTATTCCACTTTATCTTTAGGCTGTCTTATGGCAGTTTACGCTATCTTTGAAACAGTAAGTTTTTTACTTCCGCAGTTTTTTTCTTCAAGTGAATCTTATATTTATGATGAAAATCTGACTCCATTGTTCTGGGTGTTTTCAGTCTTTAACTTTTTTACGGCTGCATATTATGAAGAGGTAATTTACAGACAGTTTCTGCCTTACTTTACTGCTGCCTTAACCGGAAACAGAAAATACAGCGGCATGGCTTCAGAAGTTACTGCACTTACGCTTTTTTCGTTAAGCCATGTTTACCTTGGTTTTAGTGCAGTGCTGAATGCATTGATTTGCGGAATAATCCTGCGGCTTTGCATGAAAAAAACAGGAACTGTTACGGCAGGAACTTTTGCTCACTTTACGTACAACTTTATGCTTTTATTGTTTTATCTTTTTTCATGATTTTATTCAAAAAAGCTGCATCACTTTACCGCAGCGTGTGCGGAGATTTTCCGTGGATTTTCAAAAATTCTCAACAGAAGATTCTTATATTGAATAAAGTAGATTTTTCTGATAAACTGATATATCCATATTAAATATGGTAATAAAAAAAATAGACAGGAACAGGCCATGATTTATACAGACACACGTGATAAAAACGTAAAAGTTGATTTTAAAACTGCTGTTATGAACGGAATGAACGTTGCTACAGGCGGACTTTACATTCCAGTTGAATTTCCAAAACTTTCTTCATCTTTTTTAAATAAAAAACCTGAGCCTTCTTTTAGAGATGTTGCTTTTAATATGGCAAGACCTTATGTTGAAGGTGAAATCCCTGATGCAGATCTTGAAGCACTTATTGTAGACGCTTACCCTTTTACATCTCAAGTTGTTCCTATTGATGCAATTACATACGTTCTTGAACTTTTCCACGGTCCAACCTGTGCCTTTAAAGACTTCGGCGCAAGATTTATGGCTCGTGTCATGTCATACTTTAACAGAAACGAAAATGACAACCTTCACATTCTTGTTGCTACAAGCGGCGACACTGGTTCAGCAGTAGGAAGTGCCTTTCATAATGTACCTGGAATTGACGTTACGATTCTTTATCCTGATGGAAAAATTTCTCCTCTTCAGGAAAAACAGCTTTCTACTTTTACAGGCAATGTTCGTGCACTTAAAGTAAAAGGTACTTTTGATGACTGCCAGAAACTTGTAAAAACTGCATTTGTAGACAATGACCTGCGTGCAAAATTCCGCCTTTCTTCAGCAAATTCAATTAACATATCTCGCCTTCTTCCGCAAAGTTTTTATTATATGTATTCATCTTTAGTTGTAAAAAACCGCATTCCTTTAGACAGCAAGATTGAAAATCCGGCAATTATTGCAATTGTTCCTAGCGGCAACTTTGGAAACCTTACATCAGGACTTATTGCAAAAGAAATGGGTGCACCAATTGAAGGTTTTGTTGCTGCAACTAATTCCAACCATACAGTTCCTGACTGGATTGCTACAGGAGAATATACTTCAAGACCTTCTGTTCCTACACTCAGCAATGCAATGGACGTAGGTGCTCCAAGCAATTACGAAAGAATCATTTCAATGTATTCCCTTGAACAGGTACGCCAGATGTTTGCTTCTTATTGGACAGATGACGAAGGTACTCTTAAAGCAATGAAAGACTGCAACTCCAACACTGGATACATTATTGATCCACACGGAGCTATTGCATGGAAAGCATGGAACGACATTAGAAGCGGCGCAATGGAAAAACTTGTAAACGGTACACTTAACGCTGATTATTCAAAGCCTGGTCTTACACCGAACATTCCTTCATGGGCTGATGCAGTTACTTCAAAAAGAGCTGTAGGTATTGTTCTTGAAACAGCTGCACCTGCAAAATTCGGTTCTACTGTAGTTAAGGCAATCGGAAGGGAAGCAAGCATGCCTTCACGCCTTGAAAAAGTACTTAACCTTCCTGACAACGCCATTCCTATGGAAAAAGATTACGACAGCTTCAAGCAATGGCTCGTTTCAAATCTTTAGGGAAAAATCTTTTCTTCTGTTTCTTGAAAAAGAATTTTCTTTTGTGATATATTCATCATGTCGAGTAGCAGATGCGTAAGCCCAGACAACTGGGTTTGCGCATTTTTTTTTGCTCGAAAAGTAGTTAATTCAAAAATGGAAGAACAAAACAATTCATTTCTTGCCACGGAAAATTGTTGATCAGATTTTTATCGCCAATGCTGATTATTTAGGTGCCTGTTTCTGATTTACTTACAGCTTTTCTGTCCGCAATCATCATTACAGTTACGTACCGCGAAATTAGCTGACTCTGCTACAATTTTATACACTTTGCCAAATGGAATTCCAGTTTCCCTGCTTAGTTTTGCAACTGATTCGTATTCTGGGAAAATCCGTGTTTCACCATTGAAGGAAACTTTTTTTACATAAGCATAGCCTAACGGTGTTTTTACGCTTACAGTTTCCCGGCAAAGTTTTGTACGCTTCATTTCGCACTGCCTTATTCCTATTGCGCTTGTGTGGGCAAAAATAATCTGTTCCATTTCTGCAGTTTTTTCTCGCTCACACAAAACAGTAAGGATATATGCAGGACGGTTTTTCTTCATAAAGCATGGAACAAAATGTGCTTCAAGTGCCCCTGCTGAAAAAAGCTGTTCTAAAGTAAAGCCTAAAGCTTCGCCGGTACAGTCGTCAATATTTGTTTCAAGCTGAATGACTGTGTCTTTTTCTGTTTCAGCAAAATCTGTTTCTTCTATTATAAAAGCACGCAAAATGCTTGGCCGGCTGTATGTACGCTTTCCTGCACCAAGTCCTACAGCAAGAATTTCTACTGTTTCAGGAAGATTTCCGGCTGTACGGACTGCTGCTGCAAATGCGGCACCTGTTGGAGTAATGAATTCGCCTTTTTCCTGTGAAAGAGAAACCGGAAGTGAGTAAAGCCTTGCAATATTTGCAACTGCCGGAACTGGAACTGGAAGAATTCCGTGCTGACAGCGGATTGTGCCTGTTCCTTCAAACAACTTCGGAATGTACACATTGCTTACGTTTAAATTATCAAAGCAAACTGCAAGGGCAATTATGTCAACTATGGAATCAAGTGCGCCTACTTCGTGAAAATGTACCTGTTCAACGGGAATTCCATGGGCTTCACTTTCACCCTGGGCAAGAACAGAAAGTATTTTTTTTGCAACAGACCGTGCTTTTTCCGTCATGTCCGTACTATCTATAATTTCTGCAATTTCTGATACGCCACGGTGTTCATGAGTATGATGATGTTCGTGTTCGTGATTGTGCTCGTGGTGATGATTGCCTCTTTCCTCTGTGTGATGTTCGTGACTTAGAAGAGTTTCACAATGGGCTTCATTACCAAACAGCCAGTTCATGTCGTGATCGTGATTTTCGTGATTTTTATCAAGTACAACGTTAAAGTCGCAGCAGTCAATTCCAGCTTTTTTTACACGTGTTATCTGAACAGAAAACCCTTTTACTGGAATTGTATCAAGTGTATGACGAAGAACATTTTCATCTGCACCGGCATCAAGCATTGCTGCAACTGCCATATCGCCGCTTATTCCTGCAGTACATTCAAAATACAAGCTTTTCATGGTTCAAGTATACATCTGAAATCCATAAGTTGGAACAGCTATTTTGCCATTCCAATTTACAGGAGTTTATATCAAAGTTTTTAAAATGTCTTAAAACAACGTTTATAGTTTTAAACTGTTTTTAGAAAGTATACTTATTTTTCAATTAAATATTCCACGCTGGCAAGATATTGCTTCAAAATATGAAATCAAATAGTTGTAAAAAAAAGCACGGTGTTGAGCCGTTTTTTTTATTTATTGGACATCTTTTCTGAATATCTTAAAATACTTTCCCTAAATGTAGTATCGTTCTTCTTGGCCATTGTCTTTTCCCTTTTTGTTTGTTGTGGTAACTAACATTTTGGAATTTTCAATGGCTTTTTTCTACACCAAATTGCGAACTTTATTGTACACTATCCGTAGCGATGAAAAGTTTTTTAAGCTGTTGTGTCAACAGCTTGAATGGTATACCATTCAAACAAAAAAAAATCGGAGTTTTCAGAAGGGAATCTTCCGTGCAGACAAAAAGTGCAAAAAAAAAGAAGCATTCAGCAGAATACTGAAGCCTCTTTTTCATTAAAATTGATTAAAAATCACTTAAAAAAATCACATTTAAAATTCAGAGCCTGAACTTATAAAGCAGCCGATGCCTTCCGTTATATAAAGTTTTCTAAGCTTTACAACTATACTTTTTATAACTTCAGCTTCATCTTTATCACAGTAAATTATGTACATTAAATTTAACTGCGGCCAGACAGCATCACCCAAACGAGGATTGCTGCAACCTGCTCCCATTACAGGATTTATTTTAGTAAACTTTTTTCCTACATTATTATTCTTAAACTCTTCAGTAAAATCTTCTTCAAGAGCCTGAGAACAGATAATTTCAATTCTTATTTTTTCATCTGCCATAATATTCTCCTGCATAAAGTCAGGTAAAGATTTAAAAGCAAACCCTTACCTGCTAGTTTTATCCGTTAAGACTGATGTTCAGCATCGTAAGCGGCAATCTTTTTCTGTTCTTCCAAAGCCTTACGTTCTGCTTTTTTAGCTGCCTTTTTAATACGCCTGTTGTTGATGATATAGTAAATCGTAGGCATAAGGAACAAAGTCATCAGCGAACCGAAAGACATACCGCCGAAAACAGTAAGTGAAATAGGCTGCATATTCTTAGAAGCTTCACCAGGGAAGAATGCCATTGGTGCAAGAGAAATAATGGTTGTAAGTGTTGACATCAAAATAGGACGCAGACGGTTTCTTGCAGCTTCAATACAGGCTTCTTCAAGTTCGTAACCGCGTTTTCTAAGAAGATTAGTATAATCAACAAGAACAATACCGTTATTAACAATCGTACCAATCAAAACAAGAACACCCATAATAGTAACAACATTTAACTGTGAACCTGTAAGTGCATAAATTATGATAACGCCGATAAATGAAAGCGGAATTGTAAGAATAACAATAAACGGATCTACAAGGCTTTCAAACTGACTTGCCATAACTACAAATACAAGAACAGCAGCCATAATCATAATTGCGCCAAAGTTAACTACAGCTTCCATCATGTCGGCAAAGTCACCGCTAAAGCTGATTGTAACAGTTTCATCTTTAGGAATGTTGTCGTTAATAAGTTTCTGCACTTGATTCTGAACTACATCAATAGAAAGACCTGCTACAGGAGTTGCAGTAATGCTTATGACACGGCTCTGATCTTCACGGTAAATTGTTACAGGAGCTTCATTTTCAACGTAATGGGCAAAACTTGAAAGCGGAACCCTTAATCCCTGAGAATTAACTACAGAAAGTGTATCAAGGTCTGCAAGCTTTGTCTTATCTTTTTCAGCAAGACGAACAATTACGTCAAGGTCTTCACCGTTTTTAGTGTAACGGCTGGCTGTTTTTCCGTTAATTGCAGCACTGATTTCAGCACCTACATTGTAAATGTTAAGTCCAAGCTCATACATTCTGTTACGGTCAACAATGATTTCAGCCTGAGGAAGTCCGTCTTCCTGTTCGCTTGAAACTTCAGTAACGTAATCCTTTCCCTTATCTCTAAGAAGCTGAACTATATCTCTTGAAGTATTGCGCAAAGTATTCAAGTCATCGCATTTTACTTTGATTGTAATGCCGCCTGAAGATACGCTGTTCATATTAGAAGAAAAGCTTAAAGTTGTTCCAGGATAATCATTAAACAAAGTCCTTAACTTATCTTTTGCAGTTGTATCTGTGTCCCAGCCCTTTTCCCTTTCGTCAGAGTTGTAAAGTGTATAAGTAACGCTTGCTTCGTTTGTAGCAGAACTTGAAGAAATAACAGAAGAACCGCCTACAGAAATTGAAGTATACTTAACGCCTTTAAGAAGTTTCTGAGCTTTCTGTTCAAAATCCTGAACAACAGCATAAGTTGCATCAAGAGTAGAACCTTTTGGAAGTTCAAAACTAACGCCTACAGAAGTAGATGCACTTTCAGGCATAAAAATAAATCCAATAAACTTAATTGAAGCAACAGAAAGAACTAATGCTGCAACAAGAACAGCAATACTTGTTTTCCTGTGATGAAGAACAAATTTAACGCCTTTAGCATAAGCATTGTCTAAATGATAGAAAAATTTGTTGAATACATTGTTTACGCAGTAGCTTGCACCTTTTTTGCCGTTATCAACAATTTTGTCAATTCTAAGCCATGAAGAACAAAGTACAGGCACAAGGGCAATGGCAACTACAAGAGAACAAAGAAGCGAGAAAATAATCGTATAGGCAAGGTTGTTGAACATCTGACCCATAATTCCAAGCTTCTTCTG
Source organism: uncultured Treponema sp. (assembly GCA_945877425.1). Lineage (GTDB taxonomy): Bacteria > Spirochaetota > Spirochaetia > Treponematales > Treponemataceae > Treponema_D. The sequence continues at coordinate 76,668 of CAMCRZ010000002.1, read as the reverse complement.
GAACAAAAGCATAGGAAGGAAGATACAAACTGAAGTAAGTGTTGATGACGTAATGGAAGATACCATTTCCTGTGAACCAAGAATTGCCGCAACTGTAGGCTTTGCATCTCTCTGGCGGTAAGCGTAAATGTTTTCCAGAACAACAATAGAGTTATCAACAAGCATACCTATTCCAAGAAGAAGTCCTGCAAGGGAAATCATATTTAAAGTTATGCCCTTAAAATACATAAGCATAAGCGTAATAAATACGGAAATAGGAATTGAAATACCTACAATAAATGTTGTCTTAAATGAACGAAGGAATACAAACAGAACGAGAACAGCAAGAAGTGCGCCGGAAATAACTGACTTAACAACTTCCATAATGTTCTGTTCAATAATGTCTGTAGTATTGTAAGTTTCTACAATTTCAACGTCATTTGGAAGTTCTGCCTTTATTTTTTCAAGAGCTTTACGTACGTTTTTAGCTGCAGAAACTGAGTTTTTACCGCTCTGCTTCTGGATATTAAGCATAACGCAAGGCTGGCCGTCAAGGAATGCAAGGGTACTCTGATCTTTATAACCGTCTGTAACATCTGCAACATCCCTTAAGCGTACAGTTACAACTTGAGGAGGATTAAGTCCGTCACTTTCAGTTACTTTATACGAAATAACTGTATTTTTAAGATCTTCAAGACTCTGATATTTACCGTTAGTTTTAATTGTATAGTTTTTATCTTCGCTGGAAATAGTACCGCCGCTTGACTGAACGTTCTGGGCACCAATCATGGAAGCAACAGTGCTTATGGAAAGTCCGTAAGCTTCAAGGCGGTTACGCGGAATGGAAACATTAATGGCTTCTTCACGACCACCAATAACGTTAGCAGAAGCAACACCGTCAAGCTGTTCAAGTTTAGGCTTAATTGTGTTTTCAGCAAAAGCACGAAGCTCTTCTGGAGTACGCTGTCCCTGAACCGTAAGCATCATAATAGGCATCATTGAAGGATCCATTTTGATAGTTATAGGAGAATCAGCGTCTTCAGGCAGATAGCCCCGCACAAGATCTATTTTATCTCGGATTTCGTTCGCCGCCGTATCAAGATTTACGCCGTAATCAAATTCAAGCATAACAAGACTAAGGCCGGACATAGAACGTGACTGCATTGTTTTAAGACCGCTTAAACCGCTTAAAGAACTTTCAAGCGTTCGGGTTAAACTTTGCTCAACTTCTTCAGGACCTGCATTATCGTAACCTGTATAAACAATCATATACGGAAGATCCATATCAGGATACATATCTACAGGAAGGCTAAAAATACAATAAATACCCAGTGCAATCAATACTAAAAATACAAGTAATGTTGTAACTGGTTTTTTTACACATTTTTCAGAAAATGTCATTTGAAAATCCTCATTCAGCTATGGAAATTACATTTACACTTGAACCATCGTTAAGTGAACCCTGACCTTTTACAACAATTACGTCACCGGAAGAAATTCCGCCTGTAACTTCAGTTTTATCATCAACAGTAATGCCTTCTGTAACAGCACAGATTTTAACTTTAGCCTGACCTAAAGCTGGTGCATCTGAATCAATCTTGAAAATGTAAGGTGCTCCGTCTCTGTAAACGATTGCAGAAGAAGGAATTACAATGTTGTTAACTGTATTTGTAATAAGCTTTGCCTTTGCATACATACCGATTTTGATTTTATTGTCACGCTGAGTAATGTTAACTTTTGTCTGCATAGTTCTAGTTGTTGTATCAAGAACAGGGCTTATTTCAGAAACAGTTGCTTCAAAAATTTCACCAGGATAAGCATCAAAAGAAATTTCTACTTTCTGATTTTCCTTAATTCTTCCAATAAAGCGTTCAGGAATATTGATTTTAATTTCCAGATCTTCAGTATTGCTTATTTTTGCAACAGAAGTTGACTGGGAAACCATAGTTCCAATAGTTGGAGTAATTGCTGTAATTCTTCCGGCAATAGGTGCCTTTACAGGGCTTTCAGAAAAATCATAACCAGGACGGCTTGCATCTACGTAAGCAATAACCTGATTTTTTGTAACGTACTGTCCTACTTTTGCAACAATTCCTGAAATTTTACCAGACATATCAGGAAGAACATTAACTGCATTTACTGAATCAACGTCGCCGCCTTGTTCAATGTATTCGTCAAGATTACCTTCAGAAACTTTAAGACAGTTTACAGCATAAACTATCACTTCTGTATCAGCTTCTTTTTTTTCAGCTGCAGGCTTTTTACAACCGGCAGTAATAAAAGGAACTGAAGCTATTGCAAAAAGTGCACAAGCAACAAATGTTTTCTTACAATTTAATTGTTTCATTCTAATTCTCCCGTAAAACTATTTATTTATTAAATCTGTGTTTAATACATTTTCAAGATCAAGAAGTGCCGAAATGTAATTGAATTTCTGGCTTGCAAGACCAAGCTTTGCCTGATTAAGGGAATTTTCTGCATCACGTAAATCAAGAAGTTCAACTGTTCCACTTCTGTAAGATTTATATGTTGCATCATAAGCTCTTTGTGCCAGTTCAATATTTCTGCTCATATTTTCTATCTGAGCACGTGAATCTTTAAGAGTATCAACAGCCTTTCTGATTTCCACTTTCTGATTTTCAGTAAGCATTTCTCTCGTTATGGCAAGCTGCTTCTTTACCTGCTTAAGATCCTTTGCCTGCTGCTGGTTTGCTGACCAAGGCAGAATGTTTGTAAGGTTCCATGCAACTGTCAAACTTAAAGAACCGCTGTCGTACCACATACTGTCTTTACCGATGTCACTTGCAAAACCAAATGCATCACCTAAATAAGCCGGCTGCCATGAATAGTTAACAGCAATTGCAGGGAAATAAGTTGCAAGAGCAAGTGTGTTTATTCCTAAATCTGTAAGGCGGATATTCTGATCCAAAGCCTTTAAGTCAAGTGCATTTTCTCCGTACTTTGAAATCAAAGTGTTGTAATCTACATCAACGTAAACAGGCTCAATGGAACCTTCCAGCTTAATGTCCGTACCTACAGGAATTCCAAGCAAAAATGCCAGCATATCAAGAGACTGCCTGAAAGAACGTTCTGCCTGTTCAAGATCAGGTTTCTGGTTTTCATAGTTTACCTGGTTCTGCAAAAGTACAAGTTCAGGAATTGCACCGTTTCTGTAATTGATTTGTGCCTGCTCTACACGCTGTCTTGCGTTTTCAAGAGTATTACGCTGAATTTCAAGACTCTGCTGCTGAAGTAAAAGTCCGTAGAAAAGCTTCTTTGTGTTAAGGACAGTTTCCTGCTGAGTCTGTTCCCATGAAATTTTCTGAGCTTCATAGTTTGCACGGCTTGTTAAAATCTGACCGATATAAGCAGGAGTAAAATTCCATGACAAAGAAAAACCGCCTACAGTTGCCCAATGTTCTTCTTCATCAGCAAAATCTGATTTCGGATTGCTCATTAAAGCTGAAAGCATTGCACTTTGAGGCGAATACTCAGTTGAACGGTTCAGTGTTCCTGTAACCTGCATTGTAGGAAGAAAAACATTCCAGCCGTTTGCAGCAGCACGTTTTTTCATTTCCAGATCAATATCCGCACTTTTAAGAGTACGGCTGTTTTTAAGAACGTATTCCACCGCATCATCTAAAGTCAAGACAATTGTTTCATTAGCAATTTCAGCAGCAGCATTATTTTTCGGTTCTTCTCCAAAAATGTTAAAACCTGAAAAAAGAGAAATCAAACAAAGTGTTACTGCTGTAGTTTTAATTTTCATTTTTACCTCCAGATATTTTATCTATTTTCAGATAAAGTTTCATAATCAACTCCACCTAAAATCATATAGAATATATTTTTCAATGCTTCGTATAAAACTTCATCTTTAAACTCATGAAGCCTGCCGTGAAGCAAAATAAACAGCGGAATAAAAATAATGAATATCATGGAAGTGTAAGAATCATCGTCCATAAAATCCATACTGCCATTCTTCTTAAAAAGCGGAATTTCATTAATCAGCTGCTTGAACTGCTTTGCATTTTTAAACTTTACGTCAGCTGCCTTCAAATCAGGAGGATCCTGAAACTGAACCCATATACACAAATCCAGAACTTCACGCCTTTTAATAAAATAACTGAACTCCGTGCTAAGCAATGCATAAAGCCGTTCATCTTCTGCTTCAAACAAAACGTAATTTGCTACGAAAGTTTTAAAAATATTTTCAAATTCACCTTCAATTATCTTTAACTTAAGCTGACCTAAATTATCAAACCAGCTGTAAAGACTGCTTTTTGCCATTCCCAGTTCATTTGCTATTGATTCAACAGTTGTATTAAAAAAACCGTTTTTCCTTACAGCCGAAGAAAGTGCCAGAACAACACGATCCGGTTCGTCGAAATTTTCCAGCGACTTCCTGCATATTTCATCAATTTCATTCATTCTGTCTGCTGACAAAGTATGCCTTTCTCCAATTCCGTTGACCATAAAATCAGAAAGATTTTCTATAAACTTTTCTTTTTCAGCTTCAGTTTTTCCTTTTCCTCCTGACTCACCGGAACTTTCGCTTTTCAAAAAAGAATTTACAAAAATAAGAAGCGCTCCTATTATAAAGAGGTTCTTAAAGTAAAAATCAATTTTTAAAATATTTCCGTCCTTATCAATAAAAGAATCGAAAATACATTCATCATTTTTCCTCATGTTCTGTATAAGATCATCCTGACTAAAGTCTATGGTATTTCTTATGTAGAAATTCATGTAATTACCGTAGTCAACCATGTATCTTACAACTGTCTTGGTAATCTCCTTTAAGTTGTCATTTAAAGTTACAGCAGATATTTCCTTGAAAAAAGAATACAGCTTTTCATACACAATTTCCTTCATTGAATTCAAAAGCTCTTCTTTACTGGCAAAATGACGGTAAATTGCTGCTTTAGAAATGCCTACTTTTTTCGCAATCTTAGAAAGTGAAAACTTAGTAAAGGCGTTGACTTCAAAAAGAGAAAATGCTGCATCAATAATCTTGTCTTTTGTAGATTTTTCTTCTGTATCCATAAATATGTTACCGATTGTTCGGTAACAAAAATATAATGACATTCACCTTAGTAGTCAATGTTTTATAACAATCTTTATAGAAAGCGTGCATAAAAGAAAGTTATTTAACTTTTTCACTTTTTTGGAATTTTTTTTTAAAAAATTTAAATTCCGTATTGACATTTTTTTTATAAAAATATACATTAGTTACATAAGCAATGCGGCAGTCGTATAACGGCTCATTACCCCAGCCTTCCAAGCTGGAGACGAGGGTTCGACTCCCTTCTGCCGCTTAGAACTCTACTTGAAGAAGTAGAGTTTTTTTTTGCACTGAAAATGCTTCCCTACAAAATAGCCTTAAACGTTAATCTTTTCCATATTATCAGCATTATCTGCCTTTACAAATCACGTTTTCCTGCCGATAAACAATCAGATGCATTTTTTTAAAATCACAATTCACTTACAGGACAAGATTTTATGAGCAATGAAGAAAAATACAGACGCCCTACATGGGACGAATACTTTATGGAAGTCTGCAGGACTATTGCAAAAAGGGCTACCTGCGACAGAGGAAGATCAGGGTGTGTAATAGCAAAGGACAATCAGATTCTTGTAACAGGTTACGTTGGAAGCCCGGCCGGTCTGCCTCACTGTGATGAAGCAGGACACTTAATGAGAAAAATGATTCATGACGACGGTTCAGTTTCCCAGCATTGTGTAAGGACAGTTCACGCAGAACAGAATGCAATATGTCAGGCTGCAAAAAAAGGAATTTCCATAGACGGAGCAACTGTTTACTGCAAAATGACTCCATGCAGAACATGTGCCATGCTTATAATCAACTGCGGAATTAAAAGAGTTGTCTGTGAAAAGCATTATCATGATGAAAAAGATTCACTTGAAATGTTTTCGCAAGCCGGAATAAAGATAGAACATCTGGAAGACGCAGTACAGACTTACGAAAACATGTAGCATCAAGACCTGCAGTTAAACTTTGATTTTCAAGGCACTGCAGGCAATTCTAGCAGCATTCTGTTCAGCGCTTTTCTTGCTCTTTCCTTCTGCAGGACCATAGCACGAATCTCCCAGATGAACTTTAACTTCAAAAGTTTTGTCACACTCAGGACCGTAAGTTTTTACAAGTTCATATTTAGGACATTCCTTATACTTTTTCTGATAGTATTCCTGAAGTACAGTCTTATAGTCTTTGTTGCCGGTATTTTTCTGCACTTTCCTTATTTCAGGCACAATCAATTCAAGCACAAGTTTTTCTGCAGCCTTATAACCGCTGTCTACGTAAAGCGCACCAATTACGGCTTCCACTGCATCAGCTAAAATGGCTTTTTTCTGCCTTCCGCCGGACATTTCTTCTCCACGACCCATAACAAGAAGAGGTGGAATTTTCATTACGCCAGCAGCAATTGGAGCAAGAGTCTGTTCGCTTACAACACTTGCCTTAATGCGTGCAAGAGTTCCTTCCTGAGCAGAAGCTACGTCCTTGTAAAGAAAAGCAGCAGTTGCCAGACCAAGAACACTGTCGCCTAAAAATTCAAGCTTTTCATTGTTCAAATCGTGAAACTTAGAATTTTCATTTGAATATGAACGGTGAGTAAGTGCCAGATTAAGCAAGTCTAAATTCTTAAAGCGGATATTTAAATTCTTACAGAAAACTTCAAGTTCCTTTTTCCTTACAGCCTTAAGTGATGATTTATTATTTTCTTCAAAAAAACTCATATAAAAAGTATACATTTAAAATAAAAAAAGCACAGTAAAAAGTACCGTGCTTTCTGACAATAAGATAAATAATCGAATTATTTAAAACTTATTTCTGCTGTGACTTGATGTATTCGTATGCATCTTTTACAGTTTCAAATTTTCCTGCTTCTTCATCAGGGATTTTTACGCCAAGTTCTTCTTCAATTGCATAAATCAATTCATAAGTATCAAGGCTGTCTGCTCCAAGATCTCCACGGAATGTTGCTTCCATTGTTACCTTTGCTGGATCAAGTTCAAACTTTTCAGCAATAAGTTTCTGCATTTTTTCAAATAATTCGTCCATAGTTTTCTCCTGTAATTGCTATAACTAAAATTATTTAACTTCTGGTGTAATAACCTGACGTCCACGGTAGAAACCACACTTCTGACAAACGTGATGCTGAAGTACAAGGTTTCCACAGTTAGCACATTCTACTAAATGTGGTGTTTCAAGGTGCATATTAACACCGCGTCTTCTTTTAGTTACGGCCTTTGAAACTTTTGATCTAGGTACTGCCATAATATATAACCTCGCTATAATTTTTTTAGTCGTCTGTATAACGGAAGCAATATTACTACAGATTCCTATTTCTTGTCAATTATTATAAAATGTATTTGAAATAAATGTCAATAATTTTTCTTAACAAAATTACACTTTTTGTCAAAATGACATTTTAAAACATCAGCAAATCATCACCAAAACATCAGAAGATTTAACTGCAAGTTTAAATAAAAGCTGAACTCACTGGTTTTTACTATTATACTTTTCCCGTAAAGCTTTTTCTACACACTCAGGAACCATTTCGCTTATGTCACCGTTAAAACGTGCAAGTTCCTTAATGCTGCTGCTTCTGATAAGGAAATATTTCTGCTCTGTAGGAAGAAACAGTGTTTCCACTTCTGAATTCAGCGAATGATTTACAAGGGAAAGGTCAAACTCATAAGAAAAATCAAGGGAATTCCTTATTCCTCTCAAAAGAACTTTAGAACCGGCTTTTTTACAGTAATCAACAACAAGCCCTGTCCATTTGTGAACGGAAACATTGGGAATTGACGCCGTAAGCTTTTCAAGAAGTTCCACTCTTTCATCATCAGTAAAAAGCGTTTTTTTATCAGGATTGATTGAAACTACTACATCGATTCTGTCAAAAAGGCTGCTTGCCCTCTTTATGATATTTAAATGTCCGTAAGTCGGCGGATCAAAAGTGCCTGGAAAAACAGCAACTGCCATCTAAAAACCCCTTAATTCATTCAGATAAATCAAGATTAATATGGCAGAAAATCAATCTTTTCTCAATAAAAAATTGACGGAAACTTTTATAAGTATTATTATTCAACTATGAAAAAGATTGAAATTTTATTTTTAATATCATTGGGAGCCGGTTTATTATCCTGCTCTACTACAGAAGTTGATCCAGTTGCACCTGTTGAAACCAATCAAATTGAAATACAGGAAGAACAGCCTGCCGAACTTTCTGCAGAAGAGGAAGAATTTCTCCGTTCTACAGCAGAAGTTAACGTTTCAATTGACGTTTTCAAGGAAGACAAAAAGCAGGTTATGAAATTGATTTCTGAACTTGATGAAATTATGAAAGATTTTAACTACGATGCATGGATTAAATACGTTGATCGTGAAAGCATTGAATACTGGTCTAAAAAAAGCAACCTTCAGAAAGCTGCAGCCAGACTTCCTATAAAAGGATTAAGGCTCAACAACCTTAAGGACTATTTCGTTCACGTTTTTGTTCCGTCAAGAGTAGGACGCACTATAGACGAAATCCGTTACGAAACTGAAAATTTAGTTAAAGCCGTTCAGATTGACGAAAACAGAGATACAATTTACTATAACTTCCAGAAAATCAACGGACAATGGAAAATTCACCTTCCGCCCCTTTCAGAATAAAATATTAGATTGATTTTTTACTATTAATGTTGTACACTTAGGAATACTTTTGGAGGATTTTAAATGAAACTTTCTAAAATTGCAGCTTTATTCGCCTGCTCTTTTATTATTTCTGCTGCCGGTCTTGCACAGTCACAGGATGTAAAGACTCAAGAAAATAAACGCTCGGAAACAACAGTTGAACAGGATTATTTAAGCAATGTTGAAGATGTAATTATTACGGAACTTGCAACTTCAGATGATTACGATAATAAATTTATTGCTCTTCAATATCTTGAATCTGCAATAAGTGAAGGTAGAACTTCCCCAGAAATGGTAAAAGCACTTGACGGACTTGCCGGTGAAGGAGTTAAAAAGCTTTCAAGAACAAACGGACGCCTTTCAAACAATTATCCTGACATTCGTGCAAAAGCCTGTGATCTTCTTGGAGAAATCCCTACTGAAGAATCAAAAAATACTCTCGTAGGAATTGCAAACGAAGACAAAGAACCAATGGTTGTTACAGCAGCCATCCGTTCTCTTGGAAATATCGGAATTAACGAAAACGATGAAGTTGTACAGATGATTGAATTTGTACAGAGAAAATATGCTGCAGTAAATCCTACAAGTTCCCTTGCACTGGAAATCCTTAATGCTTACGAAAAGCTTGCTCCTACTGTTCAGGACAGAAATGCAATGATTCAGTCTATCGGAGAAATTGCAACTAACTACAAGTACGTTACTCCTGTAAGGACAAGGGCACGTGATCTTATGAAAAAGCTTCAGTCAGGAAGTACAGGTTCTAATTCCGGCGGTTCTGACAAATAGCTTAAAATTAAATTGTTACAAGAAAATAGAAATAAAAAAAAGCAAACCTCTTCTTACACAAAGGTTTGCTTTTTTTGTAATGAGAGATATGAGATTTGAACTCACAACCTTCGGCTCCGGAGGCCAACGCTCTATCCAATTGAACTAATCTCTCAAACGGAAACACATTATAACTAAAACAGAATAAAGTCAATCAATTATGGAACCAATAATTTTAGCATCTTCTTCACCAAGAAGACAAGAAATCTTAAAACGCATGAACATTCCCTATGCAGTTGTACCTGCTGACATAGAAGAAATCATTCCTGAAGAAATAGGAGCTACAGAAGCACCAGAATATCTTGCAGCAAAAAAAGTTGAAGCTGTAGCAAGAAGGCTTACAAACAATCAGGAAGTGGGCTGGATTTTAGGTGCAGACACAATAATCTATCAGCGTGGAAAAATATACGGAAAGCCTAAATCTCCGCAGGAAGCATCTGATTTTTTGCGGGAACTTTCCGGCACAACCCATAAAGTAATAACAGGAATTGTACTTTACAACGGAAAACTCCACGACTTTACATCAAGAACAAGCATTAACAAAGTAACTTTTGCAGAAATTTCTGAAGACACAATTGAATGGTACATAAACACAAATGAATGGCATGGAGCAGCCGGCGGTTACAAAATACAGGGCCTGGCTTCAATTTTCATCTCAAAAATAGAAGGCACAGAGAGTTCCATAATGGGCTTGCCTATTCACGAACTTTATGATATGCTAGTAGAGCAGAATTACCAGTTTACTAAGTAGTAAGCGAAAATTTCTGCCGGACACATTAATTCTGACTGTTGGTCAAGAGATGTGTTTCGAAATCTTCCGGGCTGAAAAATCAGTCACGAGAAATAAGGTTAGATGGAAAAACCTGATAAAGTAAACCTTTATTTTTAAGTTTTTCCGGTGAAGGAGTTAATCATGGCAGTTGTAACCATGAAAAGTCTTCTTGAGTCTGGAGTACACTTCGGACATCAGGTAAAGCGTTGGGATCCACGTATGAAGAAGTACATTTTTGCTTCAAGAAACGGAATCCACATCATCGATTTGCAGAAAACAGTTTCTGCTATTAAAGACAGCTACGACATTATCCGCAAAGTAGTTGCTTCTGGAAAAACAGTTCTTTTCGTAGGAACAAAAAAACAGGCTCAGCAGTCTATTGCTAAAGAAGCACAGCGCTGCGGTCAGTTCTACGTAAACAGCCGCTGGCTTGGTGGAACACTTACAAACTTTTCTACAATCAAAAAATCACTTTTACGCCTTAAGAAAATTGAAAAGATGGAAGTTGACGGAACTTTCGAGCAGCTTACAAAAAAAGAAGTTGCAAATCTTCTTAAAGAAAAAGAAAAGCTTACAAAAAATTACGGTGGTATGAAAGAAATGAAGGAACTTCCTGGAGTTATCTTCATTATTGATACACACAAAGAACAGATTGCAGTTGCAGAAGCACGCCGCATGGGAATTCCTATTGTTGCTGTAGTTGATACAAACTGTAACCCAGAAGGCATTGACTATCCAATTCCTGGAAACGACGACGCAATCCGTGCAATTTCTCTCTTTACTTCAGTTATGGCAAATGCTGTTCTTGAAGCAAACAATGATCAGGGACTTAAAGTTATTGAAAACCTTGAAGATGATGAAATCAGAACAGATGCATCTACAAAGAAAGAAGACGAAGAAATTGTTGATTATTCTAACTACGAAGCTACAGAAACTAAAGAAGAAGATGTAGAAGCAGATAGAAAAGATGAACAGGATTTCGTTGACGAAGACAAAATCTATAACAAATAATTTGGAGAAATACGATGGCTATTACAGCTTCTATGGTTAAAGACTTGCGTGAACAGACTGGCGCAGGTATGATGGATTGTAAAAAAGCACTTGTTGATACTAACGGTGACTTTGAGGCTGCTGCAAAACTCCTTAAAGAAAAAGGACTTGCTGCTGTTGCAAAAAGAGCTGAAAGAGCAACTTCTGAAGGACGCATTTTCATCCGTCAGGAAGGAAATAAAGTTGCAGTTGTTGAATTAGTTTGCGAAACAGACTTCGTTGCTAAAAACCAGGAATTCATTGCCTGCGGTGAAAAAATCCTTGATGAAATTTTTGCAAAAGGCTACACAAAGATTGAAAAAGAACTTTCTGATGTTCTTCTTGACTTTGCTACACGTACAAGAGAAAATATGTCTCTTGCAAAAATTCAGGTAATTGATGTTCCTGAAAATTCAGTTGCAGGAATTTACATTCACTCTGACTTCAAAACAGCAGCAGTTACAATCGTTAAAGGCTCTACAGCTGATTCTGTTAAAGAATTTGCACGTGATTGTTGTATGCACCTTGCAGCATTTACACCTTCTTACATTAAGAAAGAAGATGTTCCTCAGTCTTATATTGACGAACAGAAAGAAATCTTTAAGGCACAGATGGATCAGGATCCAAAAATGGCTTCTAAACCAGAAAATGTTAAAGATGGAATTCTTCAGGGAAAAGTTAACAAGCACCTTGCAGAAATCTGTTTTGTTGACCAGATGTTTGTAAAAGATGACAAAAAATCTGTTACAGCAAAATTAGCAGAAGTTGGTAAGGAAGCCGGAGCTGAACTTTCTTTCGGTGAAATCAACCTTCTTCTTTTAGGAAAATAATTTATTTTCAAATGACGATCTGAAATGGTTTCATTACAGGTCGTCTTTGTGTTTTAAATACTTACATCAGTTTTTCAGGAGGACAATTATGGCAGACAATGAAAGCCGTATGGAAAAAACAGTTAATTCTTTAAAGGACGAATACAAATCAATTAGAACAGGAAGAGCAAGTGCTTCTATTTTTGATAAAGTTCGCGTTGATTATTATGGAACACCTACTCCGCTTGCTCAAGTTGGAACAATATCTATTCCAGAAGCCCGCATGATTGTTGTATCTCCTTTTGACAAATCACTTATTGGTGCTATTGAAAAAGCCATTCAAAAAGCTGAACTTGGATTAAATCCTAGCAACGATGGAAAAGTTATAAGAATTGCAATTCCTCCTCTTACTGCAGAAAGAAGAAAAGAGCTTGTAAAACAGGCAAAATCTACTGCAGAAAATTACAGAACTACTATCCGCAACATTCGCCGTGACGGAAACGATGAATTAAAAAAGCAGCAGAAAGCAGGTGAACTTACAGAAGATCAGTTAAAGACTGAAACTGACAAACTTCAGAAGCTTACCGACAAATATATAGAAGAAATCAACAAAATTTACGACGCTAAAGAAAAAGAAATAATGGACTAAATTTTGGAAGATTTAAACTCATTAAAAGCATCGCCTTCTTTACTTCCATGCCATGTTGCAATAATTATGGACGGAAACGGAAGGTGGGCTAAAGAAAAAAAAATGCAGCGTACAAGCGGACATTCAGAAGGTTTAAAGCGGGCAAAAGAAATTGCAAAAGCTGCTTCTGATGTAGGAATCAAGTATTTGACGCTGTATGTCTTTTCTACAGAAAACTGGAAACGTACTCAAAATGAAGTAGGATTTTTAATGAATCTTATTCATAAACATCTTGTTCAAGAGCTTGATTTTTATAAAGCAAATAAAATCAGAGTAAAAGTTTTAGGTGACAGGAAAGGACTTCCTGAAAATATTCAAAAAGATATTCTTGATTGCGAAAATGATACGCAAGATTTTTCAGGCTTAACTATAAATCTTGCTATAAATTATGGCGGTCGTGACGAAATAATACGAAGTGTAAAAAAAATAATCAAATCTAACGTAAGCGAAAATGACATTACGGAAAAAACTGTTTCTGATAACTTTGATTTTCCTGAATTACCGGACGTAGATCTTCTTATACGAACTGGCGGTGAAAAAAGACTCAGTAACTTTTTAATGTGGAAATCAGCTTATGCAGAATTGATTTTTTCTCCTACACTTTGGCCAGATTATAGAGAAGATGAATTTTTCAGCAATTTAGCGGAATTCAAAAATCGTAACAGAAGGTTTGGAGCTGTACCTGTATGAGTAAACTTGCATCACGATTAGGCGTTTTTTTAGTTGGCATTCCCGTAGTTTTACTTTTAGTATTACTTAATATATGCAATCACCTGCCCTTTCATTTCCTTGCAATATCCATGGTTCTTTTAGGTTCAATGGAATTGTACGACATGATGAGCCGCAAGACAAAGCTTTTATCGAAGCCTTTTGTTGTAAGTTGTGCCGTATTTCTGCCTGTAGTTTCAGCGATTTATTCAACTTTAACGGTTTTCACTGATATAAAAGCCGTTGTCGGTCCGGAGATTGTAACTTATGCATACATTGTTACGGTTCTAGTAATCCTTTTTGCAGAAGTTTTTACGGCACAGAGTTTTGACGATTCAATTCTGAAAATAGCTTCATCAATTTTTATTATAACTTACTGCGGTTTTCTCTTTACTTTTGTTTCCAAACTTACACTTATAACTGACTATAAAACAAAAGATGCTAGCATTTTAATAAGCATTTTTGCACTAATGGTTTTCTTCTGTGACAGTTTTGCATGGTTTTTCGGAGTGCTTTTTGGAAAAAAATCAAGGGGAATTGTTAAGGCAAGTCCTAATAAAAGTTTAGTAGGATTTTTCGGCGGATTTATTGGTTCTATTGCAGCTGGTTTAATAGGATATTTCTGCTGGCCTATAATTTTTAACGGAAGCATTGTAAAGACAATTATTTTGGGCATTTTTATGGCAGCCGCTTCAATTATAGGTGATCTGGCAGAATCTGTTTTCAAGCGTTCAACCGGAGTAAAAGATTCAGGAACACTTATGCCTGGAAGAGGCGGAATTCTTGATTCAATTGATTCTATTTTAATGGCTGCTCCAGTTTATTACTTTTTAATTTCTATTTTGTACGGATACGGACAATAAATGAAAAAAAGAATTCTTGTTTTAGGCTGTACAGGTTCAATCGGAAGTCAGACTTTAGACATTGCCCGAAAAATGAGCGGCAAATTTGAAATTTGCGGAGTTGCAGCAGGAAATTCAAGGGAAAAAGTTGCAGCTTTGTGCAGGGAATTTAATTGTCAGGGAACAGTTTTTTCAGAAGACGGCATTAAGGGAATAGAAAATCTTATTAAAAATTCCGGCGCTGATATTGCTGTAAACGGTATTGCAGGTGCTGCAGGTCTTGAGCCTTCTGTTCTTGTTATAGAAAACGGAATAGATCTTGCTCTTGCAAACAAAGAAACTGTTGTCATGGCATGGCCTGTTGTTAAGGAAATTGCAAAAAAACACAATGCACATATTATTCCTGTAGACAGTGAACATTCTGCAATCTTTAACTTAACGCAGAAAATCGGTTGTGAAAATATAAGCGAACTTGTCATTACAGCAAGCGGCGGACCTTTCAGAAATTATACAAAACAGCAGCTTGAAACTGTCACTGTTGAGCAGGCACTTAATCATCCTACATGGAATATGGGACCAAAAATCACCATTGACAGTGCAACTCTTGCAAACAAAGGTCTTGAAGTTATAGAAGCAGTCCGTTTGTTTAACTTTGAAAGCAAAAACGTAAAGGTTACAGTTCATCCGCAAAGCCTTATTCATTCACTTGTACGGACAAAAGACGGAATGCTTTACGCCCAAATTTCAAATCCTGATATGAGGCATCCTATTTACGGCGCTCTTGTGTGGCCTGAATACAGTGAAAATTATCTTGAAAAATTTGAACTTTTTGACAAGGAAATGACTTTCTTTAAGCCCCGTTTTGACGACTTTCCTCTTTTAAGTGCAGCATATTCTTGTGCAGAAAAAGGCAACTCTTACACCATTGCTTTTAATGCTGCAAATGAAGTTGCAGTTCATGCTTTTCTTGAAAAAAAATGTTCTTTTACAGATATAGCTAAAATTGTACAGGAAACACTTACAGAAAACTGGTCTCAAGTTCCTGATACGCTGGAAAAAGTTTACGCTGCAGACAAAAACGCCAGGGTAACTGCAAATTCTGTGCTGAATCTTATAAAAAAAGCTGGAGGAAACAGTTGACATTTGTAATTGGTCTTGTTGCATTAGGATTTCTTATATTTTTTCACGAATGCGGACATTTTTTAATGGCAAGACTTTGCGGTGTAACAGTAGAAGCATTTTCTGTAGGAATGGGTCCAGTTCTTTTCCACAAAAAAATCAAAAATACAGACTACAGGCTTTCCCTTATTCCTTTAGGCGGATATTGTGCAATGAAAGGAGAGCAAGATTTTCAGCTGGCAATTGAAAATAACGAAAAAGTCATAACCGGTGAACCTGATTCATTTTACGGCATTCATCCTTTAAAAAGACTGCTTATTGCGTTTGCAGGACCGTTTTTTAATTTAATATTTGCCTTTGCAGCTTTTACCGTAATTGCGTTAACAGGATACACTTACTACAGTGCAGGAAATAAAGTTTCCATGGCAGACGAAATTTACCAGGACATAACTTCTCCGGCACATTTAAGCGGAATGGAAACAGGTGATGAAATTGTTGAAATTGACGGCACAAAAATGGAATGTTTTGCAGACATTGTAACTTATGTTTCATCACGACCGGACAAAGACTTAAAAATCAAAGTAAAACGGAACGACCAGTTCCTTACATTTACGGTTCATTCAATTCTTGACAAAGAAACTGGAAGCGGAAAAATCGGGATTGTTTCTGATTCAAATTCAATAATTGCAAGGGAATATCCAAGCCACAGTTTTTTTCCTGCGCTAAAAGAAGGTGTTTTAAAAACCGGAGAAATGACTTTTCTTACTGTAAAAAGCATAGCAACTCTTTTTAAAGGCGTAAAACTTACAAATGCACTTTCCGGTCCTGTACGTATCAGTGAAATTGTAGGTTCTGCTGTAAAGGAAGGATTTTCGGAAAGCTTTCATGCTGGATTTGTTTCTGCACTTCAGTTAATGGCTTTAATAAGCGTTTCACTTTTCATAACAAACCTTCTGCCAATTCCTGTTTTAGACGGCGGACTTATTTTGTTTGCTTTTATTGAATGGGTTTCCCGCCGTAAGTTAAACCCTAAATTTCTTCTGTATATTCAATATGCAGGCGTAACTATTATATTTCTTTTGATGTTTATTGCTATTAGCGGAGACATTATGTACCTTCTGAGAAAATAATATGTTTTTCTGCAAACTTTTTACTGATTTTATGGAGTTTTATATGAAATCACTTTCTGGAAAATTCAAATTTTTTGCTGCAGCCTTTCTTTCTTTAGGAACATGGAATTTTCTGTACGCTCAGCCTCACTTATCAACTCAGGCACATGAAGGAAAAGTTAATTCCATCTGCAACTTTGAAACTAAAACTAAAGCAGATGAATCTTTTTACACTGCAGGAAATGACGGCTTTATTATAAAATGGTCATCAGACGGAATGGGCGAACACTATCAGATTACTGATCTGCAGGTTAAAAGCATTGTGCGAAATCCCGCTACAAGTGACATTGCAGTTTACGAAACAGACGGAATTGCAACCCATAAAGTTACAGTCCTTGATTCACGTTCATTTTCAAAAAAATATACAAAACGTTTCAACGATACTGTTACGGCTTTAAATTTTTCTGAAAAAGGCAACTTTCTTATAGTTGGAACAGCTGCGGTAAACGGAACTTACATTTTAAGTGCAAAAACTGGTTCCATTGCAAAAAAAACTACAGATTTGACAGGCATTATTTCTTATGCAAAAACAGGACCTACAGAAAAAACTGCTGTTTTCTACTCTCCTTCAGGAACTATCATCTACTACGATCTTAGTTCAATGAAAGTAGTGAAAAAGTTTAACTGTGAAAGCAAGCTTAATCAGGTTCAACTGGCAGGTTCAGGCAAATACGAAAGTATGTTTCTTGCAGGAGAAAAAGACGGAACTATTTACATAATTGATGCAACTTCCGGAAAAAATCTTGCACTTTATTCTGCTAAAAACACACAGATTCTTTCTTCTGCCACAGACGGTGAAGATGAAGGCATTTACTTTATTATAAATGACGGCAAAAGCAACATTTTAAAACTTGTAACTAACGAAACACTCCGCCTGCAAAGACAGGCTGCATCTTCCCAGATTATGAATCCGCCGGCACCGCTTGTTGTAAAGAAATTTACGAATTTAAAAAACAAAGACGTTATAACCTGCGCTTCAAAAAATTCAGGAACTATTATTCTTGGAACTCAAAGCGGAAACATTTACACTTTAACTGACATTCCTGAAAGCGAAACTTACACACTTTTCCCTTTAACAGAAAAAATGTATGAAAGAATTTACGACATTACTTCTGACAATCAGGATTTTTACCTTCTTACTTCAAATGCAATTTACAAGTCTTCATACGACACAAAAGTTGTAGACTTAATGGGAAGAAATCCGTCACAGACAAATATTCTTAAATACGAAAATTACGCCATACTCTGGTCGAAAAATACAAAAAAATCAGTTGTAAAAGTTGATTTATCTGACAAAACCAAGGAAAGCACTGTTCTCTTTACGCCTGACAATATTCTTCAGAATTTAAGAATCTTCGGAAATAAAATCATTTACATTCAGGGCACTTCAACAGTAAGCATTTACAACCTTGATACAAAGGAAAACACTAAAGTATTTACAGGAACTTCTGTACAGGACGCTGTTCTTATTGACGAAAAAAATCTTTATGTAGCAAAAACAAGCACTTCTGAAAACGATTCTCCTATTGCTACAGTTGATATAACTACTGGAGAAACGGCACCGCTTAACTTTAACGGCAATGTAGCATTTTCTTTATGTTACGACTACGACAACAGCCGCTCTGCCTTGTACGGAATTGTAATCAGAATGCAGAACGGAAGTGCCGTAACTGAAGTTTTTTCATATTCTCCTGATTCGAAAACATCAAGTGCACTTTTAAGGTTAAATGAAGAAGACACTTCTGCTTTTACTGCACTTTATTATCCTGTTATTTATACAAATCTTGGAAAAAATCAGGTTTATGCATGTACAACTACAACAAGGAAAAATCAGGTAATGAGGCGATCTGCTTCCATGCCTATAAAAGTTGAACGATGTGACAAGAGAATTGCTATTTTAAACAGAAACGGCAGCATTTCCTGGTACAATTCAACTTCACAGTCACCGCTTTCAGACTGGTATTTAACAGTTTCAGGTGAATGGATGGAATTTTAACCTTTAAATCTAAGTTTTAAAATAAAAAACGGAAACCTGGCAAATGACATTTTCTGTCAAAAGTTACGTTTCCGTTTAATTCAGTTACGTTAAGCTCAATTCTTTCAGTTCAATCAGCTTATGCCGCATCCTCTGAAAAGTGCTTCTTTGTAAACCTGAAGATATTTTTCAGCAGCTTCGTCCCAGCCGAATGTCTTTTTCATTCCAGCCGACTGCATCTTTTTAATATCATCTTTTCTGTTGTAGTAAGCCCAGACAGCCCAGCCTACTGTATCATAAACTGCTCTTGGAGTAAGGGAATCAAACACAAAACCTGTTCCTTCTCCTGTATGCTCGTTGTAATTGTCAACTGTATCTGCAAGACCGCCTGTTCTTCTTACAATAGGCAAAGTTCCGTACAGCATTGAGTAAATCTGATTTAAGCCGCATGGTTCGTATTTTGAAGGCATAAGGAAAAAATCACTTCCTGCTTCAATAAGATGACTCAAGCCGTCATCATAACCAATGTAAGCCCTTAAGTTAGGAAGCTTTGATTCAAGAGTGCGTATTTCGTTTTCACACCAGCTTTCACCGCTACCAAGAATAGCAAACTGTACTTTCATATCAGTACAAATCTGATAAATTGAACCGTAAGTAGGAGCAAAAACTTCTGCAATGCCTTTCTGGTCAACAAGGCGCGTAACAATTCCCACAACAGGAATGTCAGGGTTTACTTCAAGTCCCATGCGCTTCTGAAGTTCTTCCTTGCACTTTGCCTTTCCGCTCATATTTGAAATGCCGTAAACTGCAGGAATTTTTTTGTCTATTTCAGGATTCCACTGACGTAAATCTGCACCGTTTAAAATGCCTTTAATGACATCGCCTCTTAAACGCAAAAGTCCGTCCATTCCAAATCCGCCTTCTGCAGTCTGAATTTCCTTTGCATAAGTTGGCGAAACAGTTGTAATCATATCTGCACAGGAAACACCTGCCTGAAGGAAATTAATTCCGCCGTTATGTTCAAAACCTGCTCCGTAATAAAGTCCCCAGTCAATTCCTAAAGCCGGGAAACTTTCCTTTGCATACTGTCCCTGATAACCCTGATTGTGAATGGTAAGAACTGAAGCTGTCCTTTCAAATCCGCAGTAACGGCATACATTTTTAAGAAGAACAGGAGAAAGACAGGTAGACCAGTCGTGAGCATGAATTATATCAGGATACCAGTTTAATTTTCTGCAAACCTGAAACGCACCATGGTTAAGTACGGAAAATCTATAAGGATTGTCGTGAAAATCAGTTTCTCCAGGAACGCCGTAAATTCCGTCTCTTCCAAAACACTGTTCATGATCAATAAAGTAAACTGAAAGGCTGTCGCATCCAGGCATTTTTGTTGTATAAACTGCTGACCAGGTTTCAACATTTCCTGCTGCAATTGCCATAGGTCCTGGAAGAAGTTCAAGCTTTGCACGGTCAATTTTATAATAACGCGGCATAACAATCTTAACATCGTGGCCCATTTTTGAAAGCTGAATTGCCAGTGCACTTACCATGTCAGCAAGTCCGCCTGTTTTAGCAAAAGGAACTGCTTCTGCCGTAACCATTAAAATTTTCATATTAATTTCCTCCTACGAAAAATCACGTTATTTATTGATTTCAGACATTGCTTTTACAAAAGCTTTTTTTGAATCAAGAATTGTCTGTTCGCTTACACAATAAGCAAGACGGAAATATCCCTTTCCTCCAAAAGATGAACCTGGCGCTGCAAGAATAAGGTGCTTCTTTAAATGATTGCAGAATTCCATGTCATCTTCGTTAAAGGAGTCTGGAACTTTGCACCACATATAAAATGCTCCTTCAGGCACAACGTGTTCAATTCCTGCTTCATCAAGAATTTCCATAAGTTCATTGCGGCGCTTTAAGTAAAGTGAATAGTCGCATTCTGCATTCCAGCTTTCTGCCACAACACGCTGAAAAAATGCAGGTGCGTTTACATAACCAAGTATTCTTGTACAGAAAATAATTGCTGCTACAACTTCATTTTTTTCAGGACACAAAGGATTTACACAAGCGTATCCTATTCTTTCTCCAGGCAGGCTTAGATTTTTTGCAAAAGACGTAACTACTATTGAATTTTTGTAAACAGGAAATGCAGGAGGAACTTTTTTGTCATCATAAACAATTGCTCTGTAAGGTTCGTCTAAAATAAGGAAAGGAAAACGTCCGCTCTTATTGCCGTGTTCTTCAAGAGCAGCTGCAAGTGCATTTATTTCTTCCTGAGAATAAATTCTTCCTGTAGGATTGTTCGGGGAATTAATTAAAACAGCGGCAGTTTTTTCGTTAAGTGCATTTTTTACAGCTTCCACATCAAGGTAAAAATCTTTTGCAGCAGGAACTTCCACTAAATTTCCGCCGTAATTTTTAACGTAATGCCTGTATTCAGCAAAAAAAGGTGCAGGAACTATAACTTCATCCTGAGGATTAAGGATTGCCTTAAAAACAGCATTCAACGCACCAGCAGCTCCCACTTCCATAACAACGCAGTCACCTGTTACTTCAATGCCCTGCTCCAGCGAAGTTTTTTCAGCCATAGCTTTTCTTGCAAAGTCGTAGCCTGCATTAGGCATATAACCGTGAACGTTTTTTTCTGTAAGCGAAGCAATTTTCTTTACAGCATCTTTAACTTCTTCAGGAGGTTCCAGATCCGGATTTCCAAGGCTGAAATCAAAAACATTATTTTCACCGTACTTAGCTTTGAGCAGTATGCCTTCTTCAAACATTTTTCTTATAACACCGGAAGTCTTGCTGTTCATAGATTCTTTTATGTAAGATGAAATACTCATAGTAAAATTAAACCTCCAAAAAAAATGACTGTTTTGTGTAATTATATCACAGCTTCCTTGTTTACACAAATAAGGAATAAAATTATAATGGAACATATGAATTTTTCACGTTTAACTAAAAAAATTATTGCAGTAGTTTCTGCATCACTTCTGATGTCTTTAAGTATTTTTGCACAGTCAGGCAGCAGTTCAAAGCTTTTCAATTCAAATTTATCTTCCAGCGAACTCAAAAATTTTAACGACTATAAAACTGTAATAAAAAACACAGGCAAAGTTAAAAAAATATGTCTTGCAAGCAATAATTACATTGCACAAAAAGCAGTATCAACTATAAAAGACCTGGATCCTACTTATTTGGTAGAAATAATCAGAAAATACCCTTACAAAGGCAATGAAGACTTAATTGAAAAACTTGATGAAATAATTATGGACATTCCGTCTTATGCAGGAATTCCTTATTGGTCAGAGCAGCACAACCGTTACTTTGATCTTTATACAACAGCGTCAATTTCTTCAATAAAAGAAGACTCTTCCGGCCGCACAGTACTTGCTGATCTTTACATGAAGCCGTTCGGTAACATCAATACACAGATGCTCATTAAGCAAACAGAAGAAACTTATTACTATGAAGCAACTAACCTTAACAAGCTACGTTACAGTGATAAAATTGGTGCAGTAAAGCCTAAAAAGCAAAAGTCAGTTATTGTAGTCTTCAGGCAGGACGATGACTGGATTCTTTACGCTTTAGGCGGAGTTGATGCACCTTCAGTTCCATTTCTTTCAGGAAGAATAGAAACTTCATTTATAAACAGAATCAAAACTTTCTGTACATATTGCTTTACAAAACTTGACTCTTCTCTTTAATTATTAAGTGTGAGGTATTTTAAATTGTCCGAATCAAATTTTACAGATGTAGTTATTCTTGCAGGAGGATTTGGAGAAAGACTTTGGCCTGCTTCTAAGCCTGATTTTCCCAAGCAGTTTATGTCTCTTGAAGACGGTACTTCTTTTTTGCAAAGTGCTGTTTTAAGGGCTCTGTCTATAAATCCAGAGGGAAAAATCATTATTGTTACAAGAAAAGACATTCTTAACCAGGTGTGCATTCAGTGCAGTCAGTTAAAGGAAAAAGTTACCGCTCAGCAGAAAGAAAAACTTGCAGAAGATTTGCTTGTTATTGCAGAACCATGTGCCCGCCACACTTGTGCGCCTATTCTTCTTTCATGCAAATATTTAGATAAGTGTACCGGTTCTAGCAGACACACTGTGCTTGTTCTTGCAAGCGACCACGTTATTATGCCGGAAGAAGCATTTGCCTCTGACTGTAAAAAAGCTGCAAAAATGGCTGACGAAGGAAATTTTGTCTGTTTTGCAATAAATCCTACTGAACCTTCTACAGGATACGGTTACATTAAAGGCGGCGAATGTCTTGATTCGGAAAATTCAGTATTTAAAATAGACACTTTTAAAGAAAAGCCTGATGCTGAAACTGCAAAGGCTTATGTTGAAAGCGGAAATTACTGGTGGAACAGCGGAATGTTCGGCTTTACTTCTGAATTTTTCCAGAAAGAAATAGCTGAACAGGAAAAAGACATTGCAAAAGATTTTGAAGTTTTTGATTCAAATGTACTTCCTGAGATTGATTTAATTGAAAACGTCAGGACTTTAAGCAGATGGACTCCTATGGAACAGGTTTATTCCAAAGTTAAAGCCATTGCTGTAGACAATGCAGTTGCAGAAAAAACAAGTAAAGCTGTTGTAGTAAAGGCAAGCTTTAACTGGGACGATGTAGGAAGCTGGGACGCTCTTGAAAAATTCTTTACTAAGAAAAATCCTTTTGTTACAGAAGTTGAAGCAGAAAATAATTTTGTCTATTCTGATATTCCTGTTGCAATGTGCGGCGTAAAAGATTTAATTGTTGTAGTAAAAAACGGCAAATGTCTTGTAATGAAAAAAGGAAAAAGCAACCTTATGCGGGAAGTTGTAAAAAAAATAAATCCTGCTGATAAATAAAAAATCATCTAAAAAAATCTGGAGAAAAAAAATGGAAAACATAAAAATCAAAGGTAAAACTGACACTAGAAGGCTTGTAACTTCTGCCCTTCCTTACGTAAATAATATTCCTCACTTAGGCAACCTTATTCAAATGCTTAGTGCTGATGTTTTTGCACGCTTTTGCCGCAGCCGTGGATACGAAACAATGTATGTCTGCGGAACAGATGAATATGGAACTGCTACAGAAACACGTGCTATTGAAGAAAAAAAGACTCCCCGGGAACTTTGCGACTATTATTACAATGAACATACAAAAATATACGACTGGTTTCATATTAATTTTGACAAGTTCGGCCGTACTTCAAACAAGGAATGTACTGAAATTACCCAGTTTATTTTTACGGAATTAGACAAAAACGGTTTCATTAAAGAACATGCAAACAAGCAGCTTTACTGTCCTGAATGCCGGATGTTTCTTGCAGACCGTTACGTTCATGGAATCTGCCCTAAATGCGGATACGAAGATGCACGCGGCGACCAATGCGATAAGTGTGGCTCTCTTCTTGATCCAATTGAACTTAAGAAACCAAAGTGCCAGACTTGCGGTACAACTCCTGAAGTAAAGGAAACAAAGCATCTTTACATAGATCTTCCTTCAATAAGCAAAAATCTTGACGAATGGATGAGCAAAGTTTCTAAAGAAGGAAAATGGTCTGACAATGCAATCAACATTACAAAAGGCTGGCTTAAAGGCGGACTTAATGAAAGGGCTATTACCCGTGATTTAAAATGGGGAATTCCTGTTCCAAAAGACGGATATGAAAATAAAGTATTTTACGTATGGTTCAATGCTCCAATCGGCTATATGTCAATTACAAAACAGCTGGAAAATGAACTTAAGGCGCAGAACAAGCAGAGTTTTGACTGGAAAAGCTGGTGGCTTCCTGAAGAAAGTGAAGAAGGAAAATCAAAGCTGCCTGTACAATTATTCCAGTTTATTGGAAAAGACAACATTCCTTTCCACACAGTTGTATTTCCATGCTCTGAAATAGGAAGCGGACACAACTGGACAAAACTTTACCACATGAGTTCTACAGAATACCTTAACTACGAAGACGGAAAATTCAGTAAAAGCCGTGGCGTTGGTGTTTTTGGAACTGATGCAGTTGAAAGCGGAATTAAAGCTGATGCCTGGAGATTTTATATTTTCTACAACAGACCTGAAAAACAAGACTATCAGTTTACATGGAAAGAATTCCGTGAAAAATACAATGGCGAACTTATTGGAAATCTTGGCAACCTTGTAAACAGAACACTTCTTTTTGTTACAAAATATTACGACGGAAAAATTCCTGAATGTGCGGAAGGAAACTCTATTGACGAAGAGCTTTGGGCAAAAGTTCAGGAAATAGAAGGCAAAATTACGGAAAATCTTGAATGGGCAAATTTAAAAGATGCATTCCACGGAATTTTTGAAATTTCAGATTTAGGAAACAAAGCTTTCCAGTCAACTGAACCGTGGAAAACAAGAGAAAGTGATCCTCAGAGAGCCATTCGCCTTATCCACACTTTGTGCTACATGATAAAAGACTTAATGATTCTCTGTCATCCTTACATGCCGCAGTTTTCTGAAACAATTCTTTCTTATCTTGGAAAATCCATAAGCGAACCTAAGTTTGGAGAAAGTCCTGTTGAAGGAGGAATAAACTGGGATAATCTTGGCGAAACGTCCGGCCTTGATAAAGTTGAAAATCCGCAGGTATTCTTTACGCCTCTTGACCAGAAAACAGCTGATGCTTTCCGTGCTAAATTCAGCGGAAGTCAAAAAGAAAGAAATTCAGGCGAAAACAAGAAAAATGAAAAGAAAGCAAAAAAAACTGAACAGAAAGAAATAGAAGTCTTGCCGGAAGAACAGCAGGCTGAATATTTTAATTCAACCATTGAACTTAAAGTTGCAAAAATTGTTGAAATTAAAACTAACCCTGAAAGTGACAAGCTTTATGTAGAAACTCTTGATGACGGAAGCGGCACTCCAAGAATAATTCAAAGCGGCTTAAGACATTACTTAAAGGAAGAAGAACTTCTTGGAAAGCATATAATTCTTGCATCAAACCTTGCAGCCAGAAAAATGCGCGGAATTGAAAGTCACGGAATGCTTCTTGCTGCTGACTACAAAAATGCAGAAGGAAAAGATTGTGTTGAACCGCTGGAAGCACCATGGGCAGCACCTGGAACAAAAGTAATTCTTTCCGGAAGCAATGAAAATGCTCAGAAAAAGTCAGAAATTTCCGGAGATGAATTCTTTAAAGTAAACATAAAAGTTGTAAACAAAAAAGTTCAGGTTGCAGGTGTAAACCTTATTGCAGCAGGCAAAGAAATTACAACTGTTCACACTGAAAATGCAAAGATAAAGTAGATTATGATTTCTAATCGTTTTTTGCAGACAAAATTCTGGGCTGAGTTTAAATCAAATCACGGCTGGAAAAATCTCATTGTCTTTGTTGATGAAGATAAAAACGTTTCTCTTTTTCAGGAAAATAATGATGCACAAAAGGAAGGTCTTGCTGTCTGTGTCTTGCTCCGCTCCTTTTCTCTTAAAGTAAAGCGCTTTACGATTGCATACATTCCCATGGCATTTGAGCTTAAGGAAAACGACATAAGCCAGCTTCCTGAAAAAGATGCATTAAACAAGCTTTCCTCTTATTTTTCGCAGTTAGGGGATTTTTGCAAACGGTTAAAAAACTTTCTGCCGGAAAATACCATCTGCATACGTTTTGATCCTCCTGTTGATTTTTACTCCTTTGAAAAAAGAGATTTGATTTGCAGCCTGTTGAGTTCGGTTTTGAAAAAGCAGAAAATTCCTTTTGTACGGTCATCGGTTGCAATACAGCCGCCTGATACTACAGTTTTAAATCTCAGCCTTACTGAAGAAGAAATTCTTTCCAATATGAAAAACAAGTGGCGCTATAACATAAGGCTTGCTTCAAAAAAAGGTGTTGCCGTTGAAAAATATACTGCTGAAGATGAAAATTTTGAAACTGCATTTGAAAATTTTTTCCGGTTATTTGAAATTACTTCAAAAAGAGACAGCGTAAGTTTCCACAACAAAGAATATTACATTGATTTACTTGAAAAAAGTGCCGCTGATTGCAAAAAAGATAAAAATGCGCCTAAAGTTCAGCTTTATCTTGCACGAAGCGAAAACGATTATCTTGCAGGAATAATTACTTTATTTTTCAAAGGTGAAGCCGTTTATCTTTACGGTGCAAGCGGAAATGTCAAGCGCAATTACATGAGTGCTTACCTTTTGCAGTGGACTGCAATTCAAGATGCAAAAAAAGAAGGCTGCCCTTTTTACGATTTTTACGGAATGCCTCCAAGTGATGATGAAAATCACCCTATGCACGGACTTTATCTTTTTAAAACAGGATTCGGCGGAAAAAACATTCACCGTATAGGAAGCTGGGACTTTCCTGTAAAGAAAAACTGGTATAAGCTTTACACTTGTGCAGAAAAAATCCGCTCGTGGGTTCATAAAGTTCTTGTAAAAAAGCTGGCAGGATTTTCAAGGAAATAAAATCAGTTTTTGGAGTTAAGTTTTTTTGAACTTATTGAACTGAAGTTTAAAGTCTTTTCCATTTCCATTCCAGGCGCAAGATTTATGCTCCAGTAAAATGAACTTACTAAAGTTCTGGAAGTCTGGCTTATTTCATTTTCAGAAATGGGTCTGTTAAAGGAAATATTTCTGCAGCTGAACCCGCACTCTTCGTTCGGCTCGATTATAAATGCAGTTTTTTCAGCAGAATCAGTTATCTGTACAAGAGAGACGCCTTTTCCGCAGTTAAAATCTTCTTTTTCAAGGAACTGCCTGTTGTCCCGGGAAATCAGCTCTATAAGATACTGTTTTGCAAGAAGAAAATCTGTCTGGGAAAAATTAAGTTCGCAGATAAAATTTCCCTTTAACTCAAAAGGGCTTTCGTTTTTTAGAATGTACTGAACAATCATTCCGCTGGAACTGAAGCTGTACTTTTTCCGCAAAGCTACAGGAAGATTTCCAGGCAGATATTCACTTTTTATTTCAAGAAGCAAGTCTTTTCGTTTAGGGTCAAACTTTTTTTCTTCAAAAAGCTGGTTGCAGAATATTCTGGAAGAACAAGTCTGCTGTTTCAGGTAAATCTTAAATTCTTCATCAGAAAGAAAGTGCTCTGTAAAAAATCCACGTGTATAGGAATCATCAACTTTATCAAACTGATTTATCCTGGAAAGATTGGCTGCATAATTTCCGCCGCATCTGTAAGTTTCAAATGCTTCCACACAACCGCCTTTCAGTGAAACTACTGCGTGATAATTTTCCATCTGGCACACGTACTCGTTCAAGCCGTCGTTGTTGTAATCAAAACAGCTTACAGTTTCGCAGAATTCATTTCCTTCCCTGAGTTTTTTTTCAGCCATATTAAGAGTGCCGTAAGAGTTCTGCCTGTTTTTTGCCACAGCAGGAAAACCTTCCGGAATTTTAACGTAATTGTATCCGCACTGGGCTGAATGAAGATATTCACGGGCAGTTTTTTTCCTCATTTTGTCGCCGCCCTTGTTTTGATTTATAAGCATACTTATAAACATCATTCTTTCGTAGAGCTTGCGGTTTTGAGGATAAGTGTTTAAATAATCGTAAATTGTTATGGGAAAATGAGATTTATTTTCGCTTTTGACAAATGCCTTTTTTGCCCACTGTGCAATTTCCCAATCCATTCCTGCAGGAACATAAGACTGAATGAAATTTTTTGCGCTTTTTATAAACTTTTTTGCAGTAGTAAAATTTAACTCGCTTGATTCATTTTCAGCACTTTCTTCCACGCCATTAAAAAAGTCACGGTTAATCACATTATTTTCCATAAAAAAATTAAAGCTAGTTATGGAAAACGGAATGACACAGACTTCATCACAAGAATTATTTTTGTGGATTTTAAGGACACGGTCTTTCCAGCTGGAAAAAGATTCATTTTTTAAAGGCACAAGATTTTTGTAACTTGAAATAACTTTTATATTACGGCCCTGATCATTAGTTATGACAGGAACATAAGACGTTTTGCCGGAAGGAACAAGTGTACTGTCTAAAACAACGTATTCCATTCCGCAAGACTGAAAAGTTGTAATTAAAGAAGGATCCCAGATGCTTCCAAAAAGTGACATTCCGTAAGGACGCTTTCCCACTGTATCCTTTAAAATGCTTGTCATGGATTCAATCTGTGCACTTCTGTCTACTGGAAATAAAAGTGGAAAAATGGGACTGTGATATCCGCCGCCTAAAAGTTCAACCTGCTGCCTGCTTGTTAAATCTTTTAAAACTTCAATTGCTTCAGAATGATTTTCCTTAATCCAGCTAATTTGTCTGCCGTTAAATGAAAAAATTAAGCAAACCTTCGGATGATAATAAAGATAGGTCAAGAGAGGTTTTAAAATTTTTTGATAAAAGTTTTCCATTTCAAAGCGGGAACATTCTCCTGCTTCTTCTGCGGAAAGTTCTAAACAGACATTCAGTTTACTCATTGACGGTCAGCCTTAAAAATCAATCTTTTAACATTCTAGTATATTTTGTATACATTTGAAAGAGTTTTTTATTTTTTGGCGTCAAATCAATTTGGGAACTGTCAGACTGATTTTTATCAACTAAAGAAATAAGATTTTTAGGGCAAACAGAAACGCATTTTCCGCAGCCGTTACATTCAATTCCTACGACAGCCTTACCGTTTTGAATTGAAATTGCATTACGAAGACATTTTTTTGCACAGGAACCGAATCCAATACAGCCTTTTTCTACAAAATACTTTGTGCCGTAAGTTTCCCAAAAAATTGAACAGTCAGCTATTCCGTTATATTTAAAACGCAGCTTTTCATCTTCTTCATTTTCTTTTTCAAAAGACTTTACAACTGCAATTTTTTCATCAGCTTCATCAAAAAAATTCATTTCCCTCTTAGAAAACTTTTCTTCTTCCTTTGAAAACACTGCGTTCAAAATACTGAAATTTTCATTTTTAAGAGAAGGTATAAAAACTAAAAAAAGGAAGTACAATATTGCCGTAATAAAAATCACAAATGCCAGAAAAATCAAAACTGAAGCAATCATTTTAAAACCTCCGGATTAAGCCATGTTACGTTCCATGCAAGAAGCGTTATGATTATGACTGCAATGCTTAAGTAAATTAAAATAAATACCTTTACGTTTTTGCCCTTTACGTCAAGCCTTTTTCTTATGGCATACAAGACAGGAACTAAAATATAAAAAGCTGCAACTGAAAAACATGAAATCAAAATGCTTTCGCTTAATTTAGTGCCTTCCCCTAAACCAAGTAAAATGCATAAAAATGAAACGGCAAATTCTGACGTGTTGATTCTTGAAGTAATGCGGACAATCACTTCCAGAAACACTGAAACTCCTGTAAAAATTAAAAGTGCCACAAAAGGATAAAGTTCGCTTAAATCTGCTTTTATAAAAACTTTACCGCAAAGTAAATAAGTCAGAGCAACTGTAGAACTTACGCAGGCAAGCATTTTAAAAGCTTTAAGTGCAAAAGACTTTGGATTATTTGAAAAAACAACGACTCTGTTTAAACCAATTCCATAAATTAAAACTGCAGAAGAACAGATAAAATAAAATAAAAAATTACTCAACATTTTCTACTCCGCTTACTGAAATTGAATCAAAAATCTGAAGTTTTTTCTGAATTGATGCAAATACAAAAAGGCATACTGCAAAAAGACAGATTGCACCTGGAATGCTGGCAAAAAATGCTCCCATGTAAGTAATTTCAGTTTCAAAAATTACAACTTCAAAAACACCAGAAGGCACAGGAAGTAAAATTGTACCGTATCCTAAAATGTCTCTGAAAAGGAAAAAGAAAACTGCAAATGCTGAAAAAATAGAAGCTTCCTTTAGATTTAAAATCATTTCATCTTTTAAACTGCCTGTTTCCTTTATGTAAAGTCTTGTTATAACGTAAGAACAGGCTGTTGCCATAAAAATTACAAATCCGTTTACAAGTGAAATTACAGGAGAATAAAAAATCACAAGCTGCCTGAAAATAAGTGTCAGGGCAATAAGAACTGCCGGAATTAAAAACTGCTGGAGATTTTCCATTTTTAGAATTTTTATAAGCTGACGAACTAAAGTGCCGCATATTGTAAAAAAGAGAAAAGCCAGAATAATGAAAATGCCGTAAGCAAATCTTCCTGGACTGGCAATAAGTAAACTCATGGAAAGTGCTATAAAAGAATACAAACTGTTTTTTTTCATATATCTGAAACTCCAAAGGAATAATAAAATTTATAAGATGATTTTAATCAGCCTGATTATCCTGCGTACATTCAATAAGGTAAGGAATTTTATTTTTCCAGTATGCAATCTGATTTTTCAAGGCTGATGCTTTTATTTTTTCATTTAAAGGCCCTGACGTTTCTACAAAATCAATGAAATTAACGGAAGCATTATTTTTGTTTTCATCAAATTCGTAAGTAAAAACTGCAGGAACAGGCCCGTACATTGTGGTAACTCTTAAAATAATTCCGTAGGCGGAAGGCACAGTTTTTCCGTCTTTAACTAATTCGTAAACAGAACACTGTGATGTTGCCAGGCTGTTTAATTTTACCCAGGAACCGCAAGTATATTCAGTTGAATTTGAAAGGACTTTTTCAACTTGTTTTTTCAAGCCTTCACGCCAGCTGTTTCTGGAAAGAAGAGTAAAAGTAATGAGAAAAGCTAAAAGCACAATAATTATGCCGGCAAAAATTCCGTAGTTTATGAGATGCTTTTTGTAGAATGCAGAAAGAATTTTTTTCTGTTCTTCTGTTATTGAAGAATTGCCGTCTATTTCGTCAGTTGTAATGGAATCCATAATCTGCTGAGACTGTTTTAAATCATGATTTTTATTTTCCATTATTTTCAACCTCCATTAAAGCTAAAGACTGAGGCACAAGAATTTTCTGTATTTTTTTAGCAACACTTTTTTCTTCAAAGACTTCCATAACAGGCGTAAGGATATTCATAATCAGAACTGTAAAAACTGCACCAATGGAAGATGTTCCAAATCCTATTACAAAAAATCCGACTATTCCCGAAATAATGCCGTAGATGATTTTTCCTGCTTTAGTCTGAACTGTGGTTCCGTAACACTGGAAAAGGTACAATGCAGAAAACAAAGTTCCGCCTGTTAAAATTGAAAGCAGAATGTCACCCTGCATAGGAATTCCTCCTGTAAAAAACGGAGAAACAAATCTTACAAGCAAAACATACACGCCTATAAAAATTCCAGGCACAAGACAGTCTACAATGTTAAATGAAAATAAAACTAATGAAGAAAAAATTGTCAGTGCATTAAATCTAAAGGCAGGAATAAATGAACCTGAATCCCAGAAAAGCGAAACGTATCCTTCAGGAATGGAAAATCCCAGATGTTTGAAAATATATTCGTTCAGGAAAAGCGTTATTGTACTATCAAAACCCTGAATGTGAACAGTGCCGTTCTGGATAAGTGAAAGTGCAGCATTTTTTTCCTGAAGATTTTGCATTGTAACTGTAAACAAAGGAAATTTTGCTGCATCAAGCATAAACATAACTGCAACAGTTAAGGCAACAGGATTTACCCAGCTTTTTGCAAATCCGCCGAAAGCATATTTTGAAATTACAAGGCTTAAAAATGTTATAAAAAACACTGCAGCAGGAAAATAAGTTTCAGGAATAAAAAGCCCTATTAAAATTCCCTGTATTATTGAAATAAGGAAATTTGAACTTACGTTTTCATTTAACTTTTTAAAAATAACTTCGCAGGTAACGGAAGCCAGAGTTGAAGCAATCAAAATAAGTATTGAAGAAAAACTTTCCGTAATAAAAAGCATGCCTACTTGAAGAAGCAGCAAAACAAGAAAAAATTTTCCTCTTGTAGAAATTGACGGAGAAATGTAGCTGTAAGGTTTTAAAGTTACAGGCTTTAAAACTGAATCTGAAAAATTATACTTCATACTGTTTCCTCAAAATGCTGATTTTCTGGCTTAACGGTAATCGTGAAGGACAAATGCTGTTGCAGAGATTACACTGCGAGCATAAAACTGTTGTCTGAATAATTTCACTGTCAGTGGCAGCTCTGTAAATAAGATCAGGATAAAGATTTTCCGGACAGATGCTCCGGCACTTACCGCATCTTATGCAGCTGTTTATCTGCTGATTGTGGAGTTCAGAAAAAGAAAGAAAAGTTATGGCTTTAACTTCTTTTGTAACAGGCATATCAAGTGTGTTTATCTGAAAGCCGTTTACCAAACCGTTTACTATTACTTTTGAAGGTCTGCTTTTAAATCCGCCGCACTGCATTACAAGATCTTTTATGGAAGTTCCCAGCCTTACTTTAAACATTGCGGAAGAAGAAAGGCTGGTTCCTGAAATTTCTATAAACTTTTCAAGAACAGGTATGCCTTTTCCTGCAGCTTCATATGCTGAATAAGAAGTTTGTGCATCTATGAAAATGCAGTTTCTGCTTATATGTGCAAAGCGGCTGCTTTCATTTTTTGAAGATTTTTTTACTTCCTTTATGATGTCAGGAACTAAACCGCATGGATATTTTGTATTGTCAAACTCAAAGGACTTTACGGGAACGTTATAGCTTGGAAGAACAGTTTCCATTGCAGCAGGCTCTTTTTTTGAAACAGCAAAAATTATTCCTTCAGCGTTCATGGCTTTGGCAATAATGTCTGCACCAACTGCAACTTCCCTTCTGAAATTTTCTGCAATAAATGAATCTATAGTCAATCCAGGTTCACTGTCAAAAAGCCGGACTATAAGAAAACGGTTTTCCTTTAAGGCACATTTTTTTATCTGACCTGCAAGAGAAACGCATCCGTCAAAAGTATTAGTAACGCCTTTATTTTTTAATTCTTCAAGAAGATAAGTGCTTGAAAAAACATCCCAGTCCCTTTCGCTGTTTTTCCTGCCAAGATAATCAAACTTTCCTGAAAACTTAATTTTTGCAGCAGGAGAAACTTTTCCGTTTGGCAAAGTGCAGTTTACAATCGATTCAATTTTACCGGGAAGCGGCGCATGAATTTCTGATTCATAAGTTGAATATTCATTTCTGTCAGAAACTATAACCTGACCTTCTTTTACAAAATCTCCGGTGTTTGCCGTAAAGACAAAATTTTCGTTACCGTTTTGAATAAAGGGCACAACTACATGCGAAGGCAAAAAAGAGCGTACGCTTGAAGTAAATGCGGCACATTCGCCTTGTACAAAGCTATGAATTCTTTTCATTTTTATTACATCCAGAAAGATTAAAATAAATCCACAGCGAGACTAAAACCGCTGCAGAAAAAATTATAAGCAAAAGAGAAAATCCGCCAGCATTACTTTTGTTTTCCGACAAAGGCTTTCCAAATCCTACAGAAAGATTTTCACCTTCAGAAACAAGAAGTTTTTCTATATCGCCGTTTTCACTTTTCTCTATAACATCATCAAGTGTACTGCGGAAATCTTCATCATAAGTGTAAACCGCTGCTTCATAAGTCTTTATGCCTGATTCTCCGTCTTCAAAAAACATCATTGAAACATAGTCACCGTCTTTAATTTCGGCAGAGGGATTATATTTATTTAAATTTCTGTATGGAAAAGTAAAAATATTCCACGCCCACTTATGGTAATCTTCCAAAACTGGAAATGCAAAGTCTTTGTTTTCTTCACTTACAGGAACAGGAAGCTGAACGCTGCCGGGAGATTTTTTTAAGCTAAATGAAGCTGATGTAAAAAAGAAAATTCCAAAAAGAAAAACCGGAACAGTACAGTAAAAAACTTTCCTTAAATTTTGCTTTGTAACAGGAACAAAACATTTTGCAGAAAAAATCGGCACATAGTTAAACTGATACTTTCTTTCCCAAAGCTGCCTGAAAAAGCTGTAAATGTTTGTCATGGCAAAACTGCACAAAAGACAGAGAATTCCTCCTGCAAGTGATTTTAAAGAAGAAAGTGCCACAACTGAAATTCCGGAAGCAAAAAGCAAAATTACGTAAATATTTGATTTCATTACACTGAATGCACCTTTTCTGTTCCACAATTTAAGGCATAGAAAATTTGCTGAAAGAAGCAGTATTATTCCTGCGCCTGTAGAATAAAAAGGCATTGTTACTGAAAGGAAAACGTAAAATACTGAAGAAAAGGCAAAAACAAGCTTATTTTTGCTAAACGTCAAAAGAAATGCAAAAGTTAAAAAAACTAAAAGCGGAACTATCCATGTGTAATATTTTTGCCTGTCAACACCGCATTTAATGTTTTTTTCCGCAGATAAAACTTTCAAAGCCTCATCAACCTGATTTTCAAATTCAAGAGGAATGTAGTAAAGATTCCAGAGGCTTGCAGTTTTGTCAGAAAAATAATTCAGGCGGTTTTCAAGATAATCATTAAATTCAGGCGGAACAACAGGCGTAACTTCTGAAGTAAACAAAAGGCGCTGGCTGTTTCTAGAAAGAATACCGCTTATTCCCTGAGAATGCAGAACTTCAAGAACAGTATTTTCTTCTGCATTTTTATCAGCGTAAAGAACTTCATAATTTTTCCAAATGTGCGAAACTGAAACTGTCCTTAACGCATAAAGAGAAAAAGCGGAAACTAAAACTATAAAAACTGAAAGATAAATATTCCTGAAAATCTTCATTAGAGAACACAAAATGCAAGGCCTATAAAAAATCCTAAAACGCAGCCAATAAAAACTTCAGCAGGCGTATGACCTTGAACTTCCTTAATTGGTTTAAATTCAATTATGCCTTTTTGAGCAAGAAGATGACCTATTTTATTCAAGACTTTAGCCTGAATTCCACTGGCTCTTCTTACACCTACAGCATCACGTATTGTAATGAGAAAAAATCCAAGAGAAAGTATAAAAATTTCACTGTCTACGCCGCAACGGAAACCGATTGTTGTAGCAAGGCATGAAACAAGTGCTGAATGACTGGAAGGCATACTTCCTGTACGCCAGAAAAGCAATTCAAAAAGTTCACTTAAACTGCTTACTTTTCCTGAAAAAAGCTTTATTAAAGTTTTTATTAACTGAGCAGAAAGCCAGCTGAATATACACGCAATCAAAACAGGATTTGTAATAAAAAGCGTAAGTTGAGTCAAAGCTTTATCCATAATTTTAATTTTACCTGCACCAAAAAAATCTTTGAAATCTCCAAGTGATAAAAGTATAGCACATAGGTTTTATTTATTCTATAATGTACATATGGATTTTGAGGATTTTATTGCCGGAAAAGATGATAATGACAGAAAAATTGACAGAGTTTTAAAATCGATTTTTAAAGAAAATAAAAGTGTAAACGTGTTTGAAATTCTTCGTAAAAATCTTGTAAAAATAAACGGTTCCAAAGCAAGAAAAAATCAAGTCGTAAAAACTAATGATAAAATTTCAGTTCCGTCTTTTCTGCTTGAAAACAGAATTCCTCTTTCTGATTTTAAAAGTGATTCTGCTGCTGAACGGGAAAAATATAAACTGGAAACGCTTTTTAAAAACGAAAATCTCTGGATTATAAACAAGCCTTCAGGAATTAACGTACAGCCTTCTGAAAAATCCTCCCAAAGCATAAGCAATATTGTTTTGCTGCAATGGAAAAATTCTCCAGAAAGCAGAAATTCCCTTAGTTTTACGCCTGCACCGCTTCACCGGCTGGACAAGCTTACTTCTGGGGTTCTGTCAATTTCCCAAAGTCTTGACGGTGCAAGATGGTTTTCCCAGGAAATGAAAAATCATAATATTTCAAAAAAATATCTTGGTGTTATTCAGGGAATTTTAAAGGAAAAAGTTCACTGGACAGATAAAATCAGCAAAAATAACTATACAGAGAATTTTTATACTGTTCATAAATCTACTATACTTGATAAAAATGAAAATTCAATGAGTTCTTCCACTTACGCCACTCCTCTTTTTTACGGAAAATGGAAAGGCATTTCATTTACACTGGCAGAATTCAACATTGAAACAGGGCGAAAGCATCAGATAAGGCTTCATTCCAGTGCAAACGGTTTTCCTTTTTTAGGCGATACGGCTTACGGCGGAATTAAAGGTCCGTTTTTTCTTCATGCAGCTTCACTTGTTTTCCCGGAAAATAATCTTGGTGTTCCTGAAAAAGTAAATGCTCCTTTACCAGAAGCTTTTTATGATTTTCTTAAAATAAACTTGCTTAATTGGAACGGTGAAATTATAATTTAATGCAAAGATGAATATAGTTAAAAAAATTTTAAGTCATGGTATTACGGTTTATGCTCTTGTTGGAGAAAGCGGTACAGGAAAAAGTTTCAGGGCAAAACTTCTTTCTGAAAAATACGGCATTGAAGCGCTTATTGATGACGGTCTTTTAATTAAAGACGATAAAATCCTTGCAGGAAAATCAGCCAAGCACGAAAAAACTTACATGGGTGCCGTAAGAATTGCTCTTTTTGACGACAAGGGTCACAGAGACGAAGTTGCAAAAGTCCTCCAGAAAAGCCACATTAAAAAGATTTTGATTTTAGGCACAAGCAAGAAAATGGTCTGCAAAATAGCCGAGCGCCTGCAGTTGCCTTATCCTGAAAAAATCATTTTAATACAGGACATTTCTACCCGCGAAGAAATTGAAAAGGCATTGAGAAGCCGCCAGATTGAAGGCAAACACGTTATTCCAGTACCTGCAATTGAAATCAAGAAAAGCTATTCTAAAATTTTCCAGAAATCAATCCGCGAAATTTTCTCTAAAGACAAGGGAATATTTTCTTTTGTTAAATTCGGCAAGAAAAAACCATCTGTTTCGGAAAAATCAATTGTAACGCCGGAATTCAGCAAAAAAGGCCGCATTGAAATTTCAGAAGCTGCGCTAAGCCAGATGACGCTTCACTGTGTAAATGAATTTGACGATGCAATTCGTGTAAAAAAGCTTAGCATAAAAACTGACAGCCACGGATACAGGCTTGTAATTACAGTTGACGTTCCTTTCGGCAAACAGCTTACGGGAATTATCCATAATCTGCAGACTTACGTTATAGACAACATTGAACGCTTTACAGGAATCTTAATTGAAGAAGTAAGCATTGTTATAGATAAAATTACCGTTCCGCCAAAAGATGAATCAAAAAAATAAAACTCTGGCAAAAAGACTTACTTTTTTTCGGCAGAAGATTTACTTAAACTGTTTTTACGCTGATTTTTCTTACGGATTTCCTTTACCTGCACGCCATAGCTGCTGAGTATTTTTCTTACGGCAAATTCCAGTTCCGTTCGCTGAGGATTCATTGGAAGGATAAAGTTCCTGCACTGAGCCCATGTTCTTTTGTAAAGATCTGATGCCGGCACAGAGCTTTTTATTTCAGCCTGCCAGTCTGTAAGTCCGTCTACAAAATCCTTAAGCAAAAAATAAAGTTTTTCACCAAGGCGTGCATCGTGGTTTGTTCTGTCAAATTCGTCCAGCTGCTTTAAACTGGAAAGATAAGCTTTTTCAAAACGCTTTTTTTCAAGCATCATATTTGTTGCAGAAGGCTGAAGGTACGTGTACAAATCAGTGTCCAGGGCACTTGCAACTATGGCGTAAGAATGTCCGCTGTTAATGATTTTTATCAATTCTTCCGTAAGTCTTGAAGGAGACACAGGTGAAAGAAGCATTGCTGACTCCCGGATTTTTTTTCTGAGACTTCCTGGAAGACGGCAGCCTGTTGTAGCTCCATACTTTACTGCACGAAGCATACGGACAGGGTCTTCTATAAAAATCCTGTTTAAAGGAATTACAGGCTTTACCACACCTTTTTTAATGGCATTAACGCCGTCTACGTAATCAATAACCTGCTCTTTCTGCGGATTGTAATACAAAGCGTTTAACGAAAAATCCCTTCGCATTACGTCTTCGTCCATAGAGCCGAAAGCATTTCCTACAGAACCGTCAACTATTGAACGGAAAGTACTTACTTCAAAGATTTTTTCACCAAAGAAAACGTGAACTAAGCGAAACCTTTTCCCGATTATCCTTGAATTGCGGAACACTTTCTTTATGCGGCTTGGAGTTGCATCAGTTACAATATCAAAATCTTTTGGCTTTTTACCAATAATCAAATCCCTTACAGCGCCGCCAACAATGTAAGCGTCAAAACCTGTTTCCCTTAAACGGTTTACTATAAACAGAGCATCGGGGTCTATAAGTTCTAACGAAATTTTATGCTCTTCCTTTGTATAAATGACAGCCTTCTTTACCGGCTTCCCCTTGCTGTCAGTTCCATAACGAATTAACACAGTGCAACTATTCTATTGATATTTATATTTATTGTCAAATTGGTATTGATTTCCATAATTTCAAACATTTCAGATATGATTTAAAAGCCAGTCTAATGTTTCCTGCTTGATTTCTTCCCTGTTAGTTTCATTGAAAAGTTCGTGCCTTCCGCCCTGCCATAATTTAAGCGATACATCTGACATTTTGTTTTTTGTGTAAATCTTAAAAAGCTTTTTTACTGTTTTCCCATAAGAGCCTACAGGATCTTCCGTACCTGCAATAAGATGAACAGGCAGAGAAACAGGTATTTTTTTCATATTTCCTGCTTTGTGGATAAAAGCAAGTCCGTCAAACAAATCAGAGAAAAATCCTATTGTACACAAATAGCCGCACCATGGATGCTTAACGTATTCTTCTACATTTTTTTTGTCATGACTAAGCCAGTCAAAAGGAGTTTCATTGTTTTTAATGTGACTGTTGTAGGAACCGAATGTTACTTTGTCTATGAATTTGGAAACTTTCTTTCTTCCGTATAATCTTGAAAAAACAGAAGCAAGGATTTTAGCAAAAAAAACTGTAACATTACGCGGACCTGCTGTTGCACAAAGAATGCATCCGTCAAACTGTTCGCCGTACTTTTCTATTATGCACTGACTTACAAGAGAGCCGAAACTGTGGCCTAAAAGAAAAACTTTTTTTCCAGGATAAAGGTTTTTAACAGCCTGAATTTCTTCAAAAACATCATCTGCAACTCTGAAAAATCCGTCTTTGTCAGCAAGATATCCGAACATTCCCGTTTTGTTTTTTTCAGCAAGAGCAGCCGTTTCTCCGTGACCTCTGTGATCTTCTGCGTAAACTGCAATGCCGTTTTTGCAAAAAAGGTCTGCCAGATCATTGTAGCGGAAAGCAAATTCAGTCATACCGTGGCTTAAAACTACAGCAGCCTTAACTTCCTGTTCCGGAACCCATGAGTGAAAAACATTTTCATTTCCGTCAGACATTGTAATTGTTTTCTTTGCATAAATCATAATAAAACTTTTCTCCCTAAAGTTATAATCGGTCAAATCAACATTAACGGCAACCGTTACCTTGATTTTGTTCAGAAGCTGCAAGTCATTACGCTTAATTCCTTGCTTTTACTTTTTCCAATTATATGATAACTTAGAAAAATGACAAAGACAATTATAGCAGAAAAAATGGTATTTGGTGGAGACTGCATTGGAAAAATTGAAGGAAAAACTGTCTTTATACCCTATGCTGTTCCGGGAGAAACTCTTGAAGTAGAAATTATTCAGGAAGAACGTGATTACATGAAAGCCCGTATTGTAAAAGTCCTACAGCCTTCTCCTTACCGCAGGGAACCTTTTTGTCAGTATTATGGAAAATGCGGCGGCTGTAATATGCAGCACATTGAGTCAGGTTACCAGCAGACACTTAGAAAAGAAATTTTGAAGTCAGCATTTGAAAGGGAACAAATCAATGTGCCTGAAATTGAAGTTATTGCAGCAGGCCATAAAGCTTACCGTTCAAGGTTTCAGTTTCATAACGGCGGAATGATGGCAAAACGGAGCAATTCAATTGTTGAAATAGAAAACTGTCCCTGTGCTGAAGATGAAATAAACCTGTACCTTAAGGAAGTGCCTTTTGACCAGCGTCCTAAAGGAAGAGTTCACGTTTTCGGCAGCAGTAAAATTGTTTCCATTCCTGAAGGATTTGATAAAATAATCATTGCTAATGAAAAGAAAAAGCCGGAAGACAAAGGCAGTTCTTTCTCAAATTCATCAGGCAAAAAGAAAAATTCAAGGCAGAAGAAAATTCAAAAGCGTTTTTCAGGAACTGTAATAGACGAACATAATCTGTGCACCATAGAACTTTTGGGAAAAAACTTAACTTTTGACGTTCAGGGATTTTTCCAGTCAAACCTTAATGTTCTTGAAAAGGCAATTCCTTTTGTAACGGAAGGTTTGAAAGGCTGTCACGTACTTGATATGTATGCAGGAGCAGGAACTTTTTCAGTTTTTTTAAGCGACCTTTTTGAAAACGTTACTCTTGTAGAGCACAACAGGGATGCACTTGTATTTGCTGAACAAAATCTTTTCGGAAAAAAACATCAGAGTTACGGTGTAAGCGGTGAAACATGGATAAAATATCACAGTGAAAACTGCATTAAGCAATACGGTAATTTTGATGCTGTCGTTATAGATCCTCCAAGAAGCGGCATGGAAAAAGCTGTGTGCCAGTGGCTGCAGAAATCAAATATTCCCCAGATAAGAAGCGTTTCCTGTGACATTGCAACTCACGCAAGAGATGCAAAATTCCTTATTAAAGCAGGTTACAGGCTTACAAAGCTTTTCTTACTTGATTTTTACCCGCAGACAGGACATATAGAAAGTCTTGCATGGTTTGAAAAATGATTTCCTGGAAAAAAGTATTTTTAAAAGCTTTAGTTTTTTCTTTTTTACCGTTTTTTATTTTTTCACAAAACATTTTGGATTTAAAAAAAATTCAGCCTGACTGGGTTTGCGTTTTGGGCGGAAACGTTTTATGCCAGCCTGAAAGAACTTCTGCAGGTTACATCTGCACTGGAGAAGGAAAAAACGTTTACTGCTTTACAGATGAAGGAAAAATCTTATGGTCAAAATCATTTTCACAGAAAATAAAGAATTTCATTTCTGCAGGACCTGAAGATTTTATAACTGTAATTTCAAAAAATTCCAACTTAAACCTTCTGAATCAAAGCGGTTCAGTTGTATGGACAGCAGACTGCGGCTTTGAAGTAATTCAGTCACCTTTGTGGGGCTGGGACGGAAGAATATTTGTCCGGGGAAAAGAAAAAATTTCATGTTTTTCACTAAACGGAGTGTGCCGCTGGACAGTTACCGTTAAAAATCAGAATACGTCACTTCCGCTGAAATCTTTAAACGACGGTTCGCTTATTGCATTTACGGAAACTACTAAAGACGGAAAATCTACAGCCTGCAGGTTAACGCCTTTTGGAGAAGTAATGGAACAGATTGTCTTTGCAGGAAAAGTTCACTCTGTTACGGAATCCAAAGAAGGACTTATTTTAACTTTCAGTGACGGCGGATTCGGGCTTTACGCTGCAAACTCTAAAGGAGAAAGTTTTTCCAAATGGGCTGTAAGTGCATCTTCCTTAGGATTAACTTTTCCTACAGTCTGTGCGTGCAGTTCCAGTTCCCAACAGGCAGTATTTTTTTCAGGAACTCCTGTAAAAGCCTTTAGCGTAAACTTAAAAAATGCAGACATAAAATCAGTTTATGAAATTCCCGTAACTTCTGCAGAACAGATTTCTTATGCTGAAAATACAGTCCA
The DNA here is from genome assembly GCA_945877425.1 of uncultured Treponema sp. GTDB lineage: Bacteria > Spirochaetota > Spirochaetia > Treponematales > Treponemataceae > Treponema_D. The sequence goes on along the minus strand of CAMCRZ010000002.1, from coordinate 34,632 downwards.
AGGTCTTACAGTAAGGACTAAAGAAAACGCCTGGTGTTTTTCAGAAAACGGAACTGTCTTGTGGAACGTAAAAATGTCGCCTCAAAAAAAAGTGCCTTACGTTTTTTCAACTGATTCAGGATATTTTGTCTTATGCACGAACAACTGGGTTATTGAAGCCTACAGAGTAAAACAGGGCGTTAAGGGTGCATTTTCTTCTTCTTTCAAAAGATGTGAATTAAAGCAGTACAAATCTCATTATGAAAAAAACACCGTAACTTCTTCCGCAATACTGGGACCTGCAATTACAGACAAGTCTTACAGGGAAATAAAGGAAAGCTTTACTAAAGGAAATTTTCCGGGAAAAGAAAAAATGTGGCTTGCCCTTTTAAATGCTGAATTGGAAAATATGTACTTTCAGTGGAAAGAAACAAGCTGGGACTTTACTGCAGAAAAACCGTTTTTCAAGCAAAACATTGTTTACAATCAGACAATACTGGATCTTGTTTCTTCAAGCGGCTTAAGTTTCGGAACAAAATATACTGCCAGCTTAATGAAAGAAATTTCTGATCCTGAACTTCTGCTTTTTGCAGTTCAATGTGCCGGAAAAATGAAATTTGATCCTGAAGGAGATTTACTTAATGCCCTCGATTTTGTCCTGAAAAATAAAGCTTCTGCTTCCAGCACTGTTCTTTTAGAGGCTATTGCAAATTCCACTTACGAAATATGCAGCTTTATGGGAAAGCCTTCTTTTATAAAAAAGGGTCAGGATATGCTTACTTATATGCTTTATCCTCAGTTCAGCTTTAAGACTCAGGAAAATGCACGTCTTATTCTTTCAAAAATCATTGAAAAAGGGCTGTAAGAATAAATTCCGGGCTTTTTTATTAACGTGCCGTAAAAGTCAGCATAAAGCTTAAATAAAAAAGGCTAAATTCAAATCTTGTATTTGTAAAATATGCTTATTTGGTGATATAATCTTTTAATCAAACGGAGGCTTCTTTATGAGAAAAATTGCAAAATTCTGTATTTGTGCAGCAGCAGCGCTTACTGTTACGGCAAACCTGTCTGCCATTGACGTAAACAAACCTGAACTTGAAAGCGCAGGTTCACTGGACACAATCAAATTTGAAAACTACACCGGCCCTCATTCTGTAATTGAATCCATAAGTACCATTAAATCTATAGGAAGTGGTCTGGGAAATCAAGTTGCAGCTGATGTAAACAAAAGCGGAACTTTTTCTCCGGGAGCAAAATATACTGTAATTCATGCAGTTGACGACACAAAGGGAAAGCTTGATGCAGACATAATCATAGTAGGCGAAAATGCAACTGTTGACCACATAGACAACTTAAGGCGGATTATTGCAGCTTATCTTTCAAGTGCCTACGGATATTCAGAAAGTGATGCTTCTACTATTGCAGCTTTCGTTACAGTTTACAATGCAGTTTACCGCGGCAAGACAGACATTTTTTCTTCCAAGTACAAAGACATTGTTATGGCAAATCTTACTGCAGAAAAATGCGGACTTTCTACAAAATGGTCTGACTGGGCTGGAAAATCTCAGATTGTAATTCCTTTAGGTGATTTGCAGGGCGGACTTTCTACTGTAGATACTTCCGTTATAAGTGATAAAACGGTAGTTCAGTCCATGCAGGAAGAAGATGACAAAGGCGTTGACGAAAGAAAAAATATGGTTGACATAAAGGAAAGGGAAGCTGAAGCTGCATCAGAAAAAGCTCAGGAAAGTGCAAAAAAAGCTGCTGAAGAAAATAAAAAATTAGCTGAACAGAAAGAAGTACAGAAACAGGCTGAACAAAAAGCTGAAGAAGCAAAAAAAGAAGCCCAGACTGCTCAAAAAGAAGCTGAAGCAGATCCTGAAAACATAGAAAAACAGCAGATAGCTCAGGAAAAGCAGGAAGAAGCACAGGAAGCACAGGAAGAAGCTCAGGCTGAACAGGAAAAAACTCAGGAACAGCAGCAGGTTGTAGAAGAAGCAAGGCAGGAAGCAGAAGTAAATCAGGCAATTGCAGACAAAAAGGCAGCAGAAGCACAGGAAGAACGTTCTGAAATTGCAAGAGACCAGCAGCAGATTATTCAGGAACAGATTGCAGAAGCATCAAACCAGAATACTGTAATAGGACTTAAAATTACAGACAGCGCATCTCAGCTTAGTGCAATGGTAAAAGTTGACACTGTAAACGGAGAAGTTATAAGGCAGTCACCTGTTACAGTTATCCGCGGAAGGACAATTCTTCCTGTAGAAAGTGCCCAAATTGATAATGCTGATGTTGACAATTCCCTTCTCTACATTGCAATCTGCGGAGAAAATACAGCAAACGGTGCAATTAAGCTTTGCCTTTTAGATGCAGTTAAAATGGAAATTCAAAAAGAAACAAATGAAACCGTTGCCCAGGACAGCGTGCTTGTAAATAACGGAAGCGACTACTACTGCGTAATTACGGAAAACGGCGGAAATTATCTTGCAAAGTTTGACAAATCGCTTAATCTTCTTCTTAAGAGCAATGTTAACTTAACAAGCGGAACTCCTGTAACTGTTACTCCAAAAGGAATTGTCGTTACTGATGTTCAGGGAAACACTACTCTTCTTAAACTTGAAGATTTGTCTTCCTTAACTCCACAGTCATATTATTCAAGTACAGGATTTGAAAAATAAGTTTTTACTTTTTTTGATTTAAGTAAAAAAAACAAGCCTGAAGTTTACCGCAATTAAGTAAGCTTCAGGCTTTTATTTTGACGTTATGATTTTATGCTATAGGAAAAATCAGCGCTTTAAGTTGATTACAGTTTCAAGCATTGAATCACCTGTCTGAATTGTCTTTGCATTAGATTCAAATCCGCGCTGGGTAACAATCATGTCTGTAAGCTGATCCGTTAAGTCAACGTTTGACATTTCAAGTGTGCCGCTAAGGATTGCGCCTTTGCCGGCAGTACCGCTTTCGCCGATATTTGCCATGCCGGAGTTTGTGCTTTCTGCAAAGTTATTGTTTCCCTTCTTTTCAAGGCCGCCCTGGTTTGTAAAGCTTGCCATCGCAACCTGACCGATTGTTCTTGTTGAACCGTTAGAGTAAACGCCTGTAATAACGCCTGTCTGGCTTATGTTAAATGTATCAAGATAGCCTAAAGTATATCCGTCCTGATAATTGGCTTTAGTTGTAGACTTGGAAGCACTTTGTGTTACTGTATTTTCCATGCTTCCGATAGTTCCAAGGTTAAGGTTAAAAGTCTGACGGTAAGGATTGCCGTTTTCATCAGGATTAGAATCAGCAACAGCAAAACTTGTCTGGAGAACAATTTCACCTTCTTCATTAGAAACGTTTCCTGCACTGTCAACTACTGACATAAGCTTTCCTGTATTGTCAAAGTTAAGTGTGTAAGTATTTCCAACTCCGTCTGTTCCGCCAAAACCTATTCTTGTATTTGTAGCAAATTCACTGTTAGGATCAACGTCTACAGAAACAGTCCACTGGTTAGGATTTCCAGGTACTTTGCGAAAATCCATTGCCATAGTATGAGTGTTGCCGTAAGTGTCGTAAATTTCTACAGTTGTGTGCCATGTTCCTTCACGAATTTGATCTTCTGTAGGATTTTCCGGAATTTCGCTCATATTTTTATTTAAGTTGCAGAAATAATGAACATTTTCTGTTGCATGAGGAGGATCTTTCTGACCGATTGGAATTGTAATGTCAGTTGGTGTTGCCGAAGTTGTAACTATCTGCTTGCCGTTAACGTCTTCTGCCATCCAGCCCTGAACTCTAAGACCGTTTGCAGGATTTACAAGTGTTCCTTCTGAATCAACTCCAAAAACACCGGCTCTTGAGTAAAGAGTTTCTTCACCTTTCTTCAAAACGAAAAATCCGTTTCCTGAAATGGCAAGATCAGTTGTATTTCCTGTAGTCTGAAGGTTTCCCTGTGTAAAAATCGTATCAATAGAAGCAACGCTCATTCCAAGACCAACTTCTTTCGGGTTAACGCCTCCAACTTCTTCTGTAGGTTTTGACGCACCGCCAAGTTGCTGGCTGATCATATCCTGGAAACTTACACGACCTTTTTTAAAGCCGTAAGTGTTGACATTTGAAATGTTGTTTCCAATTACGTCCATTCTTGTCTGGTGATTTTGCAAGCCGGAAACGCCTGCATAAAGTGATCTCATCATATAACTAACCTCTCATTATGTACTTAAATTATTCGCCGTAAACAGCAGCAATGTGTTTCATATCGTAATACATATTGTTTACCCTTACTTGCGGAGCATTACCACAAGTAACAGCATCAACAACGCCGGTAGAAATTACACCGTTAAGATCAATGTCAACAGTTTTTCCAAGTGTAGAAACAGCCTGATTTCCGCTTAACATTGAATTAAGTTTATAAAACTCCTGATTCATATTAGTCATCTGTTCAAGTGAAGAAAACTGAGCCATCTGTGCAATGAATTCAGTATTTTCCATAGGTGAAGTTGGATCTTGATTTGAAAGCTGTGCTATAAGCAGTTTAAGAAAATCATCTTTTCCCAAAGACTGCTGAACCTGCCTGCCTTCTATGGCATTAGCCTTATTCAAAGTGTCAACCTGCATCTTAAGTTTAGCCTGCTCCTGTTCACTCATTACAGTGTTAAGAGAAGTACTTTCCGAAACATTCATTCCCATTATTGGCTCCTGTTAAGCAACTACATCTATACTGTAGCCGTTATTCATTGAAAAAGATTGAACGGTTTGTGTTTCACTTTCCGGAGAAACAACGTAGTCTGAATAAGTTTTATCTGAATACAACTGATTCAAACTCTGCTGTGCCTGACTCTGCTGCTGTTGAGAGAAATTTCCACCTTGTGAATAATCAGCAAGTGAAACATTTAAGTTCACGTCTTCAAATCCACTTTGAACGAAGGCTTGCTTTAAGGAATCCATACTCTGCTTAAAAGCTTCCATTGCTTCTTTAGTTGCAACAGTAATCTGGCCTGTAATTACTTTATCGGAAACTTGAAGACTTAGCTTAACATTTCCTAAGCTTTCAGGTTTCAAAATCATGTCGATTGTTCCTGATTTATTGTTTTCAAGAACAATATTTCCCATTTTTACAAATTCAGGTGCATTGTATTCAAGCTGCTGTGTAAGCATCTGCTGGAAAGTTGAGCCGCTTGAAACTGTACCGTATGAGTCGGAAGCAAGAATACTCTGTGTGCCCTGCTGGCTAAGATTCAGCGTCATTTCAAGGCTATTGCTGCCCTGCTTTTTAAATTCAGCCTTTCCTTCAAAACTTTCTTCAAGTGACTTAAGCTTTTCTTCCACAGAACGATTGTCCGTAACGCTGAAAATTCTGTAAGACAAGTCTTTATTTTCGGAGTTTTCACTTTTTACGGAAAAACTTACTTTTTCTTCACTGATTTTTTCCCTTAAATCCTTAAGTTCAGGGAAAGTTTCTTCTTCACTGTGCCGGTATAAGGCTGCCTGCTGAAGAAATTCTTTAGGCTCTTCTACACTTAAAGTGCGGGCATTTTCCAGCTGTTCTTTAGATGGATCAAAAATTCCATATTCAGCTGTATTTTCAAAAATCAAGTCTAAGTCTGTTCTGCTTTTTTGTTCACTTAAGTAATTTATTTCTTCTGCTGAAAGTTCAGTTTCATTAGTCAACTTAAGTTCATTGCTTTCTGTCTGAAATTGCAAGGGTTCTGCTGAATTTTCATTATTCAATGAAGCAAAAAATTCCACTTTTTCAGTTTCAGCTTCCGGAATTTCATTTTCTGCAGAAGGATTTTCCTGAATTAAGCTTTCATTTTCCAGAAAATCTGCTTTTTGTGCTTCCACTGATTTTTCTTCCACAGAAGTTTCTTTTTGTTCATCTTTTGAATAATTTTTTGAAGAAAGTTTTTCTCCTGCTTTTTTTTCATTATTCAGGGAAACAGGTTTTTCAGAAGCTGCGTTATTTTTACGTCTAGAATTTTCTTCTTCCATCATAAGGGCAAACGTACTTTCACTGCCATTGTTTTCGTAAGGAGATTTTTTCTGATGAGTTTCTAAAGTTTTACTAAAAGACTGATTTATTAAATTTACAGCCTGCACGGGAATCCTCCAGTTAAAAACACCGGACTTTCCCATGGACTTCTACTGAATTACAGCAGTTTTGTTAAGGGACTTTCTTATGCGGTCTGCGGCAACTTTATTATCCATAAGGGAAAGATAGTAACCGCTGTTGGACGCTACTCCGTTTTCTGCAGCAATTTCATCCATACGGTTAAGAATGTCAATTACGTCCTGATCATCCATTTCCGAAAGAATATTTACTGCATCTGCAGGCGGCATTCCGTTAAACCGACTGACTGCAAGTTCGATGTTCTCACTTCTTTTATCGTACTTTTCCACACGATTGTTGAATGTTTTTTCTCTTTCCTGCAATTCTTTTTCTTTATCTTTAAGTTCCTGTGCCGTTCTGTCGTTAAGCTGCTGCTTTACTTCTATTTCTTTAAGGCTTATGGCAAGTGCTTCTTTTTCAAGATCAATTGCTTCAAGACGCTTTTCTATTCTGTCTTCATAAAGATCAAATTCCAGCTCATTGCCTTCTGTGGCAGAGACAGAAGTCTGAGGCGTAAGGTGCAGAAGTTTGTACAAAGGTGCAAAGTATTTTTTTGCCTGAATTACACCGATAAAATCAAACCAGACTACGCCGAAAAGCGAAAGAATTAAAATGAGAAGTATAAGAAGAACTGACTTGCCAATAGTTTTACCACGAGACATTTTCTTTCCTAAATATAGTGCTGCCTGATAAGCTGGTTCTGAAATTCTGAAACAAGTTCATAATGACAGTCTTCCGAGCATAATGACATGACGGACTTCATGCAGCACTTTTATATCAAGGCAATTTTACACTTTTTTCAGCCTTTTGCCAATAAATTTTGCTTTATGAGCCACTAAATCAGCCGATTAAGGCAGTTCCAAGCGTAATGTCGTTTTCTTTCTGAATCAATTCAAAGTGAAGGCCTTTTTCCTTTACAAGAACTTCTTCAAGATAGCCCTGAACTCTCTGCTGAACTTTATAGGTTTTAAAGAAAGTTGTTCCGTTACAGAGAATTGCAACAGGTCTTAAAGGATTTTTTCCTTCACCGCACTTTATTACGCAGGCAGCAAGGCTTGCACTGGCAAATCTTGCACATCGTTCAACAAGACAGTCTAAAAGTTCAAAAAGAATTTCTGCATCTTTTTCAGTGCCGCTTTCCTTGATAATCTTTCCAAGAAGAGTTGTATCATCAAAAGGCTTATGAAGGAAGCTGTCCATTTCTATAAGACTTAAACTTTCGAGTTTTTCAAAAGCCCTGTTCAGCTTTTCAGAAAAAACATTTTCTTTTGCAGCTAAAGTAATTACTTCGTATGCAATGCTTCCAAGATAAGCTCCGGAACACATCTTTTCAAAAACAGAGCCTCCCGGTTTTTCACTTTTATTGTCGTAAGCAATATCAAAATCACTTCTTGGAGGACAATTGTACTTTGCAATTTCACAAACAATAATCTGCTTCTTTAAGCCAGGATATCTTTCATCTTCACTCTGGATGTAAGCTGCATTCATTCCTGTTCCAAGAATAAATCCAACGTAAGAAGAATATTCCTTTCCCTTAGGAACATCTGCTGCACAGGCAAGCAAAGCCGAAACTGTATCGTTTAAAAGCTTTACAGTAAGATCTTTTTTCCAGCCATGTTCTTTAAGGACACGCTTTAATTCCCTGCCTATAACGCAGCCTGCAACTTCAGGAGCTTTTACTTCTTTAGAAAAACCTATTAAAATTCCGTCACCGTCTTCTGTAATTGTTACAGGATATGAAAAGCAGAATCCTATTAAATCAGCCTTATCTTTAAGGTGCTCAAGATTCTGTGCAATCTGATTGAAAAATTCAGTTTTGGAAAGCTCTTTTTCTATTCCAGGCATTTTAGTTTTTTCCATATCTGAAATGGAAGCCTTGCCATCTGAATCAAAAGTAACAAGACAAGAGCGGAAATTTGTTCCTCCAGCATCAATTACTATAACTGATGTGTTTACTCTTTTAGTTTCAGGCGGATTTGCATAAGTTAAAATCATGTCCTGACCTGATTTTCTTTTAGAAAGCCCTTCATTCATGTCAAAAAGTATGCCGTCCACAACAGAATTTATATCCTGATGGATGCTGAAATTGTGCCTTCCTAAAAAAGCGGCAGCTAAGTTGTTCATTATTTATTTTCCTCCAAAATCGTACGCTCCCATTGTAAGCCCCAATATATAAATTTTTCAAGTGATTTTATTTTAGTTATGGTGGAATTTTTACAAGAAAAAACAGCTGACCTTTTAGCCTTACCGCCAGATTTATGCATCACAAGCAACAATCGGCAACAATTGAAACAATCAAAATAAATCACTAGAATAAGCGCCTATGCTTGAAGATGAATTAAAAAATCAGCTTAACCCTGAACAATACAGAGCCGTAACTACTCTTGAAGGCGCCATTCTTATTATTGCAGGTGCAGGAAGCGGCAAGACACGCGTTATTACTTATAGAATTGCAAATATGCTTGAACATTCCATTCCCCAGAGCCAGATTTTAGCCCTGACTTTTACAAATAAAGCTGCAAAAGAAATGGAAGAACGAATCAAATCACTTACAGGGAAAAAACTTCAGAGCCTTACGGTAAGCACTTTTCACGCTTTCGGAGTTAAGGTTTTGCGGCAGGATATAGACAAACTTGGCTGGCGTACTAACTTTACCATTTACGACGATACAGACAGAAAAGCTTTGATAAAGGAAGCAGCAAGGGAAATCCAGATGTCTGATGCTTTGCTTGATCTTTACGCAATCGGTGCTCTTTTCAGTGACATTAAGACAGGACGGAAAAGCTGGAACAGGGAAAACATTGCTTACCAGAAGCTTTACCAGAGTTATCAGGAAGGGCTTAAGCTTTACAATGCAGTTGATTTTGACGATCTTATCGTGCTTCCCATAAAACTGTTTAAGGAACACCCTGACGTACTTGAGCAGTACAAGAACCGCTACAAATACATAATGGTTGATGAGTTTCAGGATACAAGCCATCAGCAGTACGAAATGATGCATATTCTGGCTGATAAAAACATTGCCGTTGTTGGTGATGATGACCAGAGCATTTACAGCTGGCGTGGTGCCGACTATCAGAATATTGTGAATTTTGAAAAAGATTTTCCTGATGTACAGGAAATCCGTCTTGAACAGAATTACCGCTCTACAGGAACGATTCTGGCTGCTGCAAACGGTGTCATAAAGCATAATACTAACCGTAAAGACAAGGAACTCTGGAGCGGAAACGGAAACGGCAAGCCTGTTGAACTTTATCTGCCTGAAAATGAAGCTGCCGAAGCCGATTTTATTGCAGAAGGAATTCTTGGAATTGCTGCTGAAGAAAAACGCAAGTACGACGAATTCGGTGTGCTTATGCGTGCAAATACACAAAGCCGTGCCATAGAAGAAGCCTTTCTTGAAAACAACATTCCCTACACTATGAGCGGCGGAACTTCTTTTTTTGAGCGTAAGGAAATAAAGGACATAATAAGTTACTTAAGGGTTATTTCAAATCATGATGATGACATAAACCTTCTGCGCATAATAAATACTCCAAGAAGAGGAATCGGCAGGGCAACTATAGAAGTAATAAATACTGTAGCAGACAACCTTACTTCTACATTGTGGGACGCAATTGTTGCCCTGACTCAAACTGAAAAGGAAAAATGTCCCTTAAGTGAAAAAACTGTAGAAGATTTAAAGGAATTCGTAAACCTTATAGAAAATTACAAGAAGCTCTTAAGCGGAAAAGGTCTTGCAAAAAAAGTGCGGGAAATGGTTGCAGACATAAATTACTTTGATTACCTTATTGCAGACAATCCTAAAAGCGAAAAGGCAGCAAGATTTAAGTTTACAAACATTGAAAGCTTAATCAGAAGTATGGAACAGTGGGAAAACAATCCGGAACATGAAGATACAAGCCTGTACGCTTATTTAAACAGAATTACCCTTTTAAGCCGTGATGACCTGGATGACGGCGAAGGTGACAAAGGAAAAGTTAACCTTATGACAGTTCATGCAAGCAAAGGACTGGAATTTCCTGTAGTTTTTATTGCAGGTGCAGAAGAAGGACTTATGCCTCACGCAAGAGCTGTAGAAGAAGGAGGAGAAGCTGCCATTGAAGAAGAAAGGCGTCTGTTTTACGTTGCAGTTACAAGAGCAAGAGACCGTCTTTTTATTTCATCATGTCAGACAAGGCGGAAAATGAATGCAAGTGTAAGCTGCCAGCCAAGCCGTTTTATTGACGAAATTCCTTCAAATCTTGTGGAATACCATGAACCTGCAAAAGAAATAAGCAATGAACAGGCTCACGAACTTCTGCAGAATATGCTTAAAAATATGGCGCGTCCGAGAGTTCCAAAGCTGTAGTTTTCCAGCTGACTTTTCAAAGTATTCTCAAAAACAGCAAAGTGTGGTAAAATGTTCCCATGAGATTTATTGCAAAAAGACTTACTTTTCTAACAATGACAGTTTCAGCACTTTTAGCTGTAAGTTCATGTGCTTCATCTAAGCAGGACAGTTCTGCATTTGAAGAAGTAGTTGTGCCTACAGTTCCGCCGCCACCGGTTTTAACTGAACTTCCTGTAATTGAATATACTGGTGCAGGAATTAAGTACGAAATTGAGTCTATGCTTCTTCATCAGTTTCTTGTAACTTTTGACAAAGATGCCAGCGGTAAATACTGTGCCCGTTTAACAAGCGAAGCTGCAACTGCCATGCTTAAAGTGAAATTCCCTGCAGGAACTTACGAATGTCTTGTAAGGGAAAAAGCTTCAGACAACGAACACGCAGCATTTTACGTTTACTTAGACGGAGTGCCTTACAGAGTATACCCAAGCGATCCGCCTTTAGGAACATGGGAACTTACTACAAGAGTGCCTGTTTACTTTACCATTGATGAACCAAGGACTATTCTTGTAAAAATTCAGGCTAATTCAGAAAGAAAGCTTGGAAGCATAGGAATGAGCCTTGATTACATTCAGTTTGTAAAGAGAGACTGAACTTCTACCGGGACATTCTTATTTCAAGCCAGTGATACATACGCTCTTCTATTTCAGCCCAGTCTAAATCAAGTATGCCGTGAGGAGGAAAAGGATAAGGAGGAGCGCTTTTTTTCCTAAGTGATTCTTCTGCAAGGATTTGTTCTAAAGTACGTGTAGTTTCTTCCAAAACAAGATAAGGCTTTCCAAAGGCGCAGATTGTACTTTCCTGAGTTACAGTTTTCTCCTGAAGATTTTCAATTTCAAGGGAATTCATTACGTATTCTGAAGAAAAGTCACTGCTTTTTTCTATATTTCTGATTTTACTGCCACGTCCGTTTACACAGGTAAAATTTTCTTCTCCCACTTTAATGTGTTTGGGAACGTAAAAAGTTTCGCTGCCGTCAGAAAAGGAAGCTTTTGCATTGCCGTCGTGTTCCATGTCGGTGCGCCAGTACCTTATGTGGTAAACTGCATCTTCTGTAACAAGGTAAGACGTTAATTCCCTGCTGCTGACAGGAGGACTTATGAGTATTCCTGAAGCATTTCCCTGATCACGCCAGAACGATGCATTTTCGTTAAACTGATTTGTATCTTTTATAATAAAGTTAAGGTAAAGGTTATTTCCAATTACACAGACAGGAACGTGAAAGCTTTCCTTAAAGTGAGGATAAAAAATTTCCATGTCCCAGGCACCGCTTGAGTTGTCCAGCGCCGTAATTATTTTTCCGTCTTCCGTGTAAACAGGCAGATTATACTCTTTTGTAAAGCACTGCTGTGTCAAAGGGTGAAACCTTATTTCAAGTTCCTGAGCTCCTGAGTAAGAATTTGCAATATTACGGGAACGGGGATTTTCTTTCGTATAGTCAGAACTTTCTGCTGACCTGTCATTGTACCAGCCGTAATAAGTTTTAAGGACAATCTGAGGAATTTCTATATTGTTTCTTGAAGCGTAACCTGTGTCAAAAAGAATGTATCTGCCGGAATTTTCCCAGACGCCTTCCAGAAGCAGCGGAACAAGTCTTTCTTCATAAAGTTCAGTTTCATTTTCAGGAGAATTTTCACTTTGCTGCACCATAACGGAATTCTGGCTGTATCCTTTAAAAACAAAACAGGCTGCTATGAGGAAAAAACATTTTCTAAAATAGCAAAAACTTTTCTTCAAACTGTAACACCGTAAAATGTAAGTTAAAGCAAGCTAAAACTCACCTTCTTTAATAACGTCCCTTAAAGAATAATGGAGGATTTTCCTTTCTTCAAAAGCTTTTTCTATAAGGCTGTCAATTTCAAGTTCTTTATAAATGCGCTGTGCTTCTTCTACAGTGGAACGCAAAACAGGATGCTTAGGACTGAACAAAACGCAGCAGTCTTCATAAGGCAAAATCGAAATGGGGAAAGTTCCTATTTCTATGGCAGTATCAGTGATTTCTTCCTTATCAAGACCAATAAGCGGCCTGTAAAGAGGATATTCTGCAAAACTTTCCGTACAAGCCATATTTTCGTTAGTCTGACTTGCAACCTGACCTAAACTTTCTCCTGTAATAATGCACTGTGCGTTTATGCGCTTTGCAAGAAGATTTGCACACTTCATCATTGAAAGCCTGAGCATAAGCGTAGTGTAGCTGGCAGGAGATTTTGACTTTATCTGCATCTGAACGTCTGTAAAAGGAATTACGTTTAAATGGGAATCTACGCCGTACTGTGCAATTATTTTTGCCAAATCTTCAACTTTTTTCTGTGCTTCTTCTGATGTGTAGGGATAAGAGTGGAAATAAATGCAGTCAACTTTCATGCCACGCCTCATCATGCGGTAACCTGCTACAGGGCTGTCAATTCCGCCGCTTAAAAGAAGAAGGCCTTTGCCGCTTACGCCTACAGGAAGTCCTCTGCAGGCTTTTTTCTGGGCACAGTAAACGTAACATTTGTCCCTTACTTCTACGCTTATAACTGCATCAGGATGGTGAACGTCAACGGCAAGTGTTCCGTCATCAAATAAAACAGATGCAGCCTGTGTTGCAATTTCATAAGAATTAAGTGGAAAGTCTTTGTCTTCTCTACGGGCTTCTATTTTAAAAGTTTCAGCGCCATTTTCTTTGGCAGCAAGACCTTCTTTAAAAACAGCTGCCTTTATTGCATCAAAGTTTTTTTCTACGGACTGAACTTTTGCCCAGCCTGTAATTCCTATTAAATGACTAAGTGCGTATTCCACAGCACTGCAGCTTTCTTTTGTACAGTTGCAGTAAATTCTTCCGGACTTAAGGTAAACTTTTGCCTTTACTGCTTCCAAAGCCAGCCTTAAATTCTGTACCAGCTGATTTTCAAAAACCTTAATGTTTCCGCCTTTTAAAGTAAGCTCACCAAGTTTTCCAAGATAACATTCTGTGTAAACATTTTCGTCAAATTGAGTTTTCATTCCAAACACCTTAAAAACAGCCAGCCAAATTACATTTCAGCTGAACTAAAACCTTAAGTTAAATCCTACAGTAACGTAATTGTTCAGCCTGTCTGTAAGCTGATTTTCCCAGTTTTTCTTAAAGTAGTCTACAAGTTCTTCGCCTGAATAATGATTTCCCTGGTAAGTATAAGTTACTGTTCCGTTTTTATCTGTGGCAGAAGTTAAATTCTTTCCTAAGCCGGGAAAAAGCTCTCTGTCTACGCCGTCATTATGAATATATTCAAAAGTGTATCCAAGTTTAACTGCAAACTGAAGTCCGCTTTTTGTTGAAGGGAAAACGTATTTGCCGCCTAAAGTTGCCTGAATTGTATACATCTGATGATCCTGGGTTAAAAAGTTAAGGGCGTTCCATGCAGACTCAACGTGCTTTCCTGTAGTTCCGTAAGTGCCGTCTTCATTTTTTGCTTCAAAAACTGCGTGCTCGTAAATGGAACCGTCTGTAGCATAAACTCTAGGCTCTGCTTTTAAATAAGTGAGTGCTTCACTTGTAGAAAGTCCTTCTGCAACGTTACTGTGGATTACAAGGTTTGAATCAATTGTAAAAGTAAGGTGCCTTATAGGATTAAACTCAATTCCCATGGAAACGGCTGCACTGTTAGGCTCGTAATTTGTTCCTATGTGGATTCCGCTGTTGGTATAGTTCTGATAATTTGCACTTTCCGAGTCGATTTTTGCATAAACATTGTCGCTGTAAGACCAGTGTGAATAAGTGTAAGGCGTTACAAGCATTGCATTTAAGTGAAATCTTGTGCAGTAAGAATCTTCCGGCGTATAGACAATTCCTGTTTGTAATGCAAAACGGTATTTTGAATCAAGATTAAGCTTTACAATTTCGTTTACGTCAAAATCATCAACGTAAATATCCGTAGACCACAAAAATCCTCTTGCCGGACGCAGGTTAAACATAAGCCCCATCTGCAAGTTGTCTGAATTTCCGCCAATTCCCTGAGCAACCATATACGGCACAGGAATAATGTATGAAGGGTCAAAGCGGTTTCCGTAAATCATGGATTCGTAATATGCAACTGAAAATGAAGGCAGCAGACTGTATTCTACAGAATGAAATGCAAGGAATTTGTTCGGATATAGTGAATCTCCGTCGTAACTGCTTGAAGCTCCAATCGCTGAAATCTGCTGTGTGTAGGAAAGTTTTTCACCCATGTAGGTTAAGACAAAATTTCCCCTGTGATATGAATCATCATTTAAAGCAAGACCTTCTCCCAAAAAATATCCGTAGCCGTTTCTGAAAATGCCTGACTGAAGGAAAAGATTTTTTGTACCCACAGACACAACGCTGTCACAATCAAGGTAAAGCTTCATAGGTCCTACAGAAGCCGGATCCTGTACTGCATCATGCTGGGAAAATGCATACTTGGGGATAAAGTCTTCTTCGTTTTTTGAATTACGACCTGCAAATCCAAGCTTGTAACCGATTGAAACAAAATCGTCTTTAAAAGAAAAATCTCCCTGTACTGAAGGATAAAGACCTAAAAGCTTGTTTATGTCAGTTGTATTATTTGAATTCCTGTCTTCAATTTCTGAATTTTTTAAGGTAAACTCTGCGCCAAAAGAAGCATACCAGCTTTTTCCTGTAAGTTCTTCCCAATAATCACTTGCAATAGCTTTATCTCTTTGAGAACCTTTTTCAATTACTGCAGAAAGAATATCCTTTACTACTGCTGTTGTGTAAGGCCTTGTTGGAGGAAGATGGTCTATAAGTCCGTTAAGATACCAGTTCTGTGCATTTGAATAAAACGAATGTGAAGGCTCTACAGTTATCTGTGAAAAAGCTGAAACTGCAGAAATCATAAAGAATAGAATAAACAGTCTTTTTTTCATTTTGATATAAGTTCCTTAATTTTAATATTTGCAGAAACAGCAAATTCAATTCCATGAGCAAATTTGCCTTCTGTGTTGTTGAAATTGTAGATGAAAGTATATGCAGGCTGAGCAGTTAAAGTAAACCAGTCATTCATGGAAAGAGTTCCCTTTACGCTGATTCTGTTGGAGTATTCCGGAGTACCTGACGGCGTAACTAAATGCTGCCTTCTTTTTGCTTCTTCAATACCCTGTGCATCTCTGTCCGGATAAGCCCATTTGTTCAAGTCATTGTCATCTCTTTCGTCAAAGTCAGTTTTTACTCCGCCCCAGTCAAGTTCTTCCGTAAAAATCTTAGTGCCTGAATATTCACCTGCTGCCTTAAACAGATACGATGCAGTTACGCTCCATTTGCCGGGCTTTTCGTAGCCAAAGTTAAGCTGTGCAGAAATAGTGTCAGGACCAAAAGGCGAGCCAATCCATTCGTAGAAAACTGCATGGTCTCCGATATTTTCGCTGTAAGTGCGCACTAAAGTCCAGTTAGGGCTTTCCTTTACATAAAGATAAGGCTGTGCGTAGTATCCTTCAAGCCATGTGTGGAAATATCCTCCTGCAAACGGAATGTAAGATTCAATTCCTGCCTGACCGCCTATGCCGTTTGGAGTTACGTCATTTGGATAATTTTCAAGTTCGTATGGCGTCTGAAACTGAGTCATGGCAAACATTCCGTAAATGCGCAGGTACTTAACTGGAACAAAACTTGCATGAAGGGTTAAATAAGCCGTTGTATGAGTTTCTGAATCACTTTTATCAGGATCATAATCACGCCATGGACTGAAACCGTGGTAAATAGTAAGCGGATTTAAAAACCTTAATTCAAGAGGTGCAAAAACAAAGACACTTTCTGAAGCAGAAAACGTAAGCTTCTTAAAAAAGCGGAATTCAAGGCTATGGTTGTACATATACTGGTCAACGTTAAACTGAGTAACGTTCATATTGTACCGCAAATTCGGACTGTAAAATTCAAGGTTTGCCCAGCTTGAACCTGTAAAGTATTCGCTTAAAATAATGCTTCCCGTAAGAGAGCGTCCTACAGACTGTGTGCCAAGACCTATGCGGAAATTTGCAAATGCATCTTCTGAAAAAGCAATTCCTGCAGAAAAATATCCTGTAGAAGGGAAATTTACGTCAACTTCCCTAGCCTCTGACGGAATGTTCGTATAATTGTCACTGTATAAGGTTGTGCCTTTATTTTCGCGTAAATCTACGTCCATCTTCATGGTAAAGTAATCTTTTGCCTGAATAAAGAAAGGAACATTTATAAGGCTTTTTCTGTTATAGCGGTCATAAACCCACTGCAAATCATCTTCTGACTTGTAAAAGCCTTCAAGATTTATTTCCGGATCAATTCCTACTGAAAAAATTGAAGCGGAAAATGCCCAGTATTCGTGATTTATGTAATCGTCAATTCTGTGCCATAAAGTTTTTCCGCCTTCGCTTAATGAATCGTAATCAGCTTCATTAAGGTACATTTTAATTTCGTTAACGGTACAAGGTGCCTGGTTTGAAAGATCAGCACGTCCTGTTTCCATTGAAATTGCTGCAAGGGCATCGTAAACCCAGCTGCCGCATTCAACAAGTTCCTGAGCACCTCTTTTTTCAAGAGAAAATCCTGCAGCTGAAAAAAACAGCATGACTAAAACAAGGAAACTTTTCTTAAATTTTAACTTTAATTTTGTTGATAGGAACATTTTTACCTCTTTTTTTACAACAGATAAAAATTCAGTCTGCTTCATCTACTGTATTTTGTAACTGTTCGCCTGTAATTTTGCCTGGAAAAGAATCAAGTACTGCTTTGTAAAATGCAACTGTACGTTTTCCGTGCCTTTCCAGCGTAAAGTTTTTGCAAATTTCCAATGCATTTTTGCTGAGCCTTGAAATTTCTTCCCGGTTGCCCAGAAGCTTTACAAGAACGTCTTTCATTTCTTCGTCACTTTCGCAGGAATATCCGTCTACGCCGTCTAATACAGTATCATCAAAGCTTGAATCTTTGCGGCATACAACGCACTTTCCGGCAAGAAGTGCTTCTAAAACTGTCATGGAATGCATTTCGCTAAGAGAAGCCGTAACGAAAACATCAGAAATTGCGTAATAGATGTAAAGATTATTCCAATCCACAAAACCTGTAAAGAGCATTTTACCGGAAAGACTGTCAGTATTACATTTTTTAATAAGGACTTTTTCCATTGCCCCGGAACCTACAAATATGATTTTTACATCATTACGCTCTGAAACGACTTTTTTCATGATTTCGTAAAGTTCAAGAAGCCTTTTTTCTTCTACCATTCTTCCAACGTAAAGCACTACTTTTTCGTTTTCTTTTATGCCGAGCTTTAGCTTTAAGTCAGATTTTTCCTTTTCAGAACATTCTTTTCTGGCAAATTTTGCTCCGTCTATTGCATTTGGAATTATTGCAGAAGGAATGTGAGGCAGCATAAATGGCTTGTTAAAATAGTCATGGGCTTTTTTCGAAACGTTTATAAATGCATAAAACTTTCTGTACACAAGCTGAACTGCCTTGCGGACAACACGTCGGGGAATCATTTTGCCAAGGTGAAGGTAATAGCGGTAATAATCTTCCCACATAGTATGAGTAGAAGCAACTACAGGAACATTCAGCTCTTTTCCTGCAACTATAGCCATGTGTCCCATAAAAAATTCCGTGTGGGCGTGAATGATTTCAATATTATGTTTTTTCAGAAAAGCAACTACTTCTTTTTTAAATGGAATGCCTATGTACTGTCCGTCTCCAACAGGAGAAAGTATGGATTTTACTCTAAAAACATTTTTTTCATCGGGAGAATTTTCATCAAAATCAAACTCATCTCTTCCAACTGTAACTATAACTACATTATGACCAAGATCTTCTAGAATCTTCTTAAGCTGAATTACGACAGTTACAATGCCGCTTTTTGTTGGCAGATAACTGTCAGAAAACAACGCAATATTCATAGAACAATTTTAGATGATTATTGAGAAAGGTGCAAGTATTGTATATAATGGCAATATGACAGCTGTGGAAAAAAAAAGCATATTTGATTTTTTAAAAACTGCATCTTCTTCGTTTTACGGTTACAGTGCGCCACAATTCAGCCAGGAACCTTTCTTTGAAGATGATTTTATAGAAACATGCGAAAACGCTGAACCTGAAAATACTGAGCCTGGAAAAGCTGACTCTCACGAAAATGCTGCTGTTTACGAAGGCTCTGCTGCAGAAAATGCTGGAACTCTAAAAGACAAAGCTTCTTCCCTTAATTCTGCCGGCAATACCGTAAACAATGAAACAAAAGGACTTAATTTAGCTAAAATTGCAGAAAAAGTTCAGCAGTGCAGGCAGTGCATTCTGTGCAAGACAAGAAAAAATGCAGTTCCCGGAGAAGGATATCCTGTTCCTTACGTTTTAGTTGTAGGAGAAGGTCCAGGCGAAGATGAAGACAATACAGGCCGGCCTTTTGTAGGAAAAGCAGGTCAGCTACTTGACAAAATGCTTGAAGCCATAAATCTTGACAGAAACGTAAACTGTTACATTACGAATATAGT
The DNA here is from genome assembly GCA_945877425.1 of uncultured Treponema sp. Lineage (GTDB taxonomy): Bacteria > Spirochaetota > Spirochaetia > Treponematales > Treponemataceae > Treponema_D. The sequence continues at coordinate 15,727 of CAMCRZ010000002.1, read as the reverse complement.
AAAGTGCCGTCCGCCTATGAACAGAGTGCCTATGCCTGATGAAGCTGACTCATGTTCAGGATTTCTGCAGTCACAGATTCATATTTTAAAACCTAAGCTTATACTTGCTCTCGGCAGGACAGCCGTACAGAACCTTTTAAAGACATCACAGGGAATAAACACTCTTCATGGAAAATTCTTTGAATGTAACGGCATACCTCTTCTTGCAACATATCACCCCAGTGCATTGCTTCGAGATCCTTTGCTAAAAAGACCTGCATGGGAAGATTTAAAGACATTCCGCGAAAAGCTTAGGGAAATGTGTCCTGATTATGACGAAAATTTCACGAAAAAGTAAGTAAATCAGAATAAAATGGCAAGATACATAGACGTAATTGTAAACGTTCCTATAAATCAGTCTTTTACTTACAGGGAACCGGACAATGCACAGATACTTCCTCCTGAAAAAACTTTCGGCAGAAGAGTTGAAGTGCGCTTTGGAAACAGAAAGCTTACGGGATTTGTCTGTGCCGTATACGATGATTTCCCGGAAAATTGTGCTGTTCCAGAAGAAAAAGTAAGGGCTGCAGTGCGCTACATTGATGAAGAGCAGGTTCTGACTCCGGAACTTTATTCCATAGCAAAATGGATGAGCCGTTACTATTTAAGTCCAATAGGTGACTGTGTTTTTGCAATGATTCCTTCAGGGCGGCGTGAAACTGAAACACCGGGATTTTCCTTTAACGAAGATGAATCAAGTTTCAGCAAAAAAGTCTTAAGCAGTGAACAGGAAGATGCAGTAAATGGAATTCTTGATTCTGAATGCAATACTCTGTTTCATTATCTTTACGGAACTACGGGAAGCGGCAAAACTGAAGTCTTTCTTGCTGCAGCTGAAAAAGTCATGGCTCAGGGAAAAGGCGTAATATATCTTGTGCCGGAAATTTCACTTACGCCTCAGGTTACACAGGCTGTAGTCAACCGTTTTGGAAATACGGCAGCAGTTTTACATTCAGCACTTACACCAAGCCAGCGCCTTACTGAATGGAAACGAATTTTGCACAGAGATGCAAGGGTTGTTGTAGGAGCAAGAAGTGCAGTCTTTGCGCCGGTACCGGATTTAGGCCTTATCATAATTGATGAAGAACACGACTCTTCTTACAAATCAGGGTCTTCTCCAAGGTATCATGCACGGCAGATAGCAATGCTCAGAAGTTCGGCCTTAAAAATTCCCCTTGTAATGGGTTCTGCAACACCTTCTCTTGAAGCATGGCACTCTATGGAATGTAACGTAATAAAAAAGCATACACTTACAAAACGTCTTGCAGGAGGAAAGCTTCCCCTTATAAAATCAGTGAATTTAAGCCTTGAACAGAATAACGGAAGCAGCATTTCAAAAGAGCTGGAGAGGGAAATAAGGCGTACTCTGGAAAACCGCAAGCAGATAATTCTTTTCCTGAACAGAAGGGGCTTTACTCACTTTTTCAGATGCAACTTATGCGGATTTGAATTAAAGTGCAGGCAGTGTTCTGTGTCCCTTACATATCATAAAAATGAAAACAGACTGCGATGTCATTACTGCGGATACAATGTTCAGCCACCACAGCAGTGTCCTGAATGCGGTTCTCTTGACGTAGGATATTCTGGTTTCGGTACTGAATACATTGAAGCAGAAGTTAAGGCAAAATTCCCTAATGCAAGAGTAATCAGGATAGACACTGACAGTTTGAAAAAGAAAGGGGAACTTCAGGAAAAAATCGAAAGCTTTAAAAAAGGAGAATACGACATACTTCTTGGAACTCAAATGGTTGCAAAAGGGCTTAATTTCCCTAATCTTCAGCTTGTTGGAGTAGTTCTTGCCGACACAAGCCTTCATCTTCCTGATTTTCGTGCAGGAGAAAAAACTTTTTCGCTTATAACTCAAGTTGCAGGAAGAGCCGGACGTTTTTTCCCAGACGGAAAAGTTCTTGTGCAAAGTTACAGTCCTGACAGAGAGCCTGTTGCAAGAGCGGTAAACAATGAAACGGAACTTTTTTACAAAAATGAACTGGAAACAAGAAAAATACTTAACTTTCCGCCTTTTACAAGACTGCTGCGCCTTATTTTCAGAAGCCAGGTTCCAGGAGAAGCAGAAAAAGCTGCAGAAAGTGCTGCCCTTATTTTAAGGGAAAATGCCTGTGCTGATACTGCTGTTTTAGGTCCTGCAGAATGTCCTCTTTTAATGATTGGCGGCAACTACAGGTATCAGGTTCTTTTACGGGGCAAAAATGCAGGAAGCCTGCAGAAAACGGCTGGAGCTTTGATTTACGGCTATACAAGTCCGAAAAACGTGTACATAGAAGTTGACGTTGATCCTGTAAATCTTCTTTAACTGAATTTTGTGCTGAATTTTATGCTAAATGTGGCGCCTTATTCCGTCAAACTTAACTTCCCAGAGAAAAAGCCCTTCTGGTGGAGCCGTTATGCCTGCTTTACTGCGGTTACAGCTTAAAAGTATTTTTTCAAAATCGTCCCTGCCCTTATGATTTTTATCAAGCTGAATTAAAGTGCCTGTTATTGACCTGACCATTTTCCACAAAAATGCATTTGCTTCAATCTGAAAAACTACAGTTTCGTCTTCTGTTTTGTAAAAAAAGGCTTTGTCTATGTAGCGGAAAGTTGAAAGGCTTGCGTCACCTGCTGCTGCAAAAGATGCACAGTCAGTTTCTCCCTTAAGTACAGCTGCCATTTCGTTTAAATTTTCCACATTCATTTTGTGATGTACGTTCCACACATAGCGGCTTTTGTCTGCACTTACAGTTTTGTCTGTAATGAAATAGCGGTAACTGCGGCTTGTTGCACTGAACCTTGCGTTAAAGCTTTCGTCAACTTTTTTTGCAGCCATAATCCTTATGTCTTTAGGAAGGATGCCGTTTAATGCACGCATATAGTTTTCTTCAGGAATATTTTCTGATGGGGAAAAAAAGTTAGCAGCCTGACCCATTGCATGAACGCCGCTGTCTGTCCTGCCGCTTCCCTGAATGGAGATTTTTTGCCGGAACATTTTTTCAAGGGCATTTTCTACTTCACACTGAACAGTGCGTACAATTTGAGTGCTACCTTTACTGCCTGAAGGTGAATCCTGTCTCTGCCAGCCACAGAAATCCGTGCCGTCATAAGAAATTGTAAGTAAAATATTCTGCATCAGTCGTCTTCGCTAAAAATGTTGTTGGAAGAAAGTTCAGCTGCAAGCTTATCGTAAAGTCCTCTGGCAACTTCCAGAAGAGGTCCCGGCTTGCTTTTGGAAGATTTTCCCAAACCGAAAATACGTGCAATGGAACGCTTGTATTCATCAAGCTTTTTAAGCCGCAGTTCTTCGTCTTCTCTCTGACCGTATTTGTATTCCAGAAGTCCGCACAGATAAATCACTCCGTCATAACCGTAATTTTTATCCATGTCAGGCCCGAAATTAGACACTGATTCAATTGATTCAATTCTGCCTGTTTCGTTAATGAGAGTCTGCTGGTAAAAAAACAGGGCTTTTCTGTAAAAAACTTCTGCTACGTAATTGTAATTGTGCCCCGGACAGACACGCTCCAAATCTTTGCAAATCCATGCAAGACGAAGGCAAATCATGCCACGCTTAAAAGTAGGAGCATAAGCAATATCAACTTTTTCATAGCAAAGCAATGCAAGATAGTACATTGCAGCACCGTCGTAAAGCGTTCTTTCTGACTTAAGGTTGTAATATGGAAAAACAGTTTCTACTGCAGCCTTGCGCTTTTCTTCATCCTGCTGAATTCTGTCAAAAGAACTGCTGTCCCTTATGTCAGTAAAATCCTTCCAGAAAAACGAAGCATGGCACTTAGGACATGTTCCTATATCGTAAATCAAAGGGTAAATACGACCGAATTTTTTTGAAGGCATAAACATTCTGTGCAATTCATCTGTAAGGTTTCCTGCAATCATACGGCCGTTTCCCTTGTGCATTACTTCCATTTCAAACGGTTTATGACATACAGGACATTCAATTTTATCTTTTGCCCAGTAAGAAATAACAGGCTTTTTCTTTTCTTCAAAACCTTTTTTTCCAGTCGTCATTTTTCCTCCAATTGTGCAGCTTCAACTACAACAAAAGCAACTGCATATTCTTTTTCGTGACTTAAAGAAAGATGAATAGTTCCCTTATTATAACACAGACTTTCAAATTTTTTCCTGGCATTATTTTCCAAAGCAATAAAAGGCTTTCCGTTTTTATCCTTGACAACGTAAACGTCTTTTAAATCAAACCCTGTAAGACCGCAGCCTAAAGCTTTTCCGAATGCTTCCTTTGCTGCAAACCTTACTGCATAATGTTCCATTTTGTGCTGGAAAGAACAATTTTCGCTGCAAAGTTCAGCTTTATTAAAAAAGCGTTCAATGTAGCCGTTTTCAATCCACTTTTCAAAACGCTGCACCTTTACTATGTCAACGCCTGTACCGAATATCATAAAAGTCCGCTCTCCCTTTTTAAGCTTCCGGCAAAAGACAAACTTCCTTCAGCAGCATTTAAGGGCGATGCTTCAGTACCGCTTTCCTCCACTTCTTCCATTTTATTTTCCAGCTCAAGGGAAACAGTATATGAACTCTGGGCTGAAACTTTTGCATTTTTCGGAACATTGTAAACGTAAACGCCAAGATTGTGCATGCCTTCTTCTGCAAATGATATTTCACTGCAGTCAATGTAAGCTTTTATTACAGGCTTGGGGTTTCCTTCAAGAACAAGCATTTCTCCTTCAACAGCTACGTTTATAAAGGCAGGGGAACATTTTGCTTCAAATCCTTCAGGAACATTTCTTATTTCAACAGGCACTGAAGAAAATTCCCTTGTTATTACAGAAGGATTTACATATGCCGTAACGGTTACTGCAGGATTTTCATCCATAGACAAAAGTGAATTGAAATTTTCAACCTTTACTTCCCTTACTACATCTTTGGTAACGCCGTCTATTAAAAAAGCTTCAGTTTCAAGTGTTTTAGTACTTTCTACAAGCGAACGGGGACCTGAAATCTTTACTGCAGAAGGCTCACATTCAAGCCGGGAAATTTCAAATCCGTAGGCAGGAGTTCCTGAAACAGAAGGCTTTATCTGTGCAAGCCCTGATATTTTCCGTTCAACTTTAAGCTTTATGTTTTCAGGCTTTACCGTTACTTCAAGGATTTCGCAGTTAAACAACTTTCTGCCCTGCTCTATGTAAACAGGATAAGAATATTCTCCTTCACGGTTTTCCAAAGTCAAATCTACGTAAGCTTTAAAATCATCTTCAGTAATGGAAGCTATGCTGCTTCTGTCAGTACGGACAGTAACCTTTACATTGCGGATTATTTGTCCGTCTGTTACGTTTGATACAACTACAGTGCTGCCGTTTTCCAGAACAGTTACCGGAATGACAAAATTCTTTTTATCAAGATCTGAAATCTGGTGGAAAAAGTAAATTACCAGAGCTATAACGAAACAGACAGTCTTTGCAGGCCAGTTTTCTAAAATTTTCTCACGGATTTTACTTATTTTCATCTATTTCGTCCTCAATATTTTTATCATCTGAAGAAATTTCAAGCCTTGATTCAAGAATGCGCGTAATCTGGGGAATTGTAAGATCGTAATGAAGCTGTCCGTCGTAAGCAAGGCTCATTGAACCTGTTTCTTCACTTACAACAAGAACGGTGCTGTCTGAAACTTCGCTTAAACCAAGTGCTGCCCTGTGTCTTGTACCGAATATTTTGTTAATGTCGTAGTTCTGGCTTAGCGGAAGAAAGCATCCTGCTGAAATAAGTTTAGTTTCCTTTATGATGCAGGCTCCGTCGTGAAATGCAGTGTTGTAGGCAAAAATCGTAAGCAGAAGGTCTGAAGAAATGTCGGCATTTAACGGAGTTCCGCCTTTAAGGATATCGTCAAGTTTAGTCTTGCCCATAAAAACTATAAGCATTCCTCTTTTCTGTGACGCAAGGATTTCTGCTGCAGTAAGGACTCTGTCTACATAAGTGCGCCGGATTCTCTTTCCGTGGGCAAACCATTCAGTCTGACCTAATTTCAAAAGGATTTTCCTGAATTCAGGCTGGAAAACTATTGCAAATGCCATGATAAGTCCTGGAGCAATAACTGAAAAAATCCACTGTAACGTAGTAAGATCCAGAAGTACCACTATAACGTAAGATGTTCCCAGAAGAATTGCTGCCTTTATAAGCTGAACGGAATTTGTGTTGGTAATTATTTCATAAGCTTTATACAGAACAAAAGAAAGTATGCCTATATCAATAAGTGGCCTTATGTAATCGTAGATTGTAATTAAAACGTTAAACGCCCGCATTGTTTTTCCTTGTAAAGCAGTAATTTTTTACACTGAAATCATACGCTTCATTAAAAAGAAATTAAGCCTGATTCCCTAAACGATTTTAGCACTGCAAGGGTATCAACGCAAGACTGAACATCGTGAACTCTGAGCATAAACGCACCGTTTAAAACTGCAATAATGTCTGCTGCAAGAGTTCCGTAAAGCCTGTCCTTTACTTCACGGCCTGTCATTTCTCCAATGCAGCTTTTTCTTGAAAGAGCCATTAAAACCTTATGTTTTCCGCCGCAAAGTTTTCCGCAACGGGCAATAAGCTGCTTGTTTCCTTCAAGATTTTTGCCGAATCCTATTCCCGGATCAACTATGATTTTGTCTTTTTCAATTCCGTTTTCCAGTGCAAAGTTTATCCTCTTTTCAAGATAATCGTTTACTTCTGCAAAAACATCATCATAAGAAACATTTTTCTGCATATTTTCAGGAATGCCTCTTTTGTGCATGAGTATGACAGGAATTTTTGTCTCTGAAGCAAAGGTTGCCATTTTTTCATCATCTTCAAGGGCACTTACGTCGTTTAAAATATCAGCACCTTCTTCAAATGCAGCTTTCATAACGGAAGCTTTTCTCGTATCAACTGAAACGGGAATGTCCGAAACTTTTCTGACTGCGCGGATTACAGGAACAATCCGCCTTATTTCTTCATTTTCGTCTACATAAGAAGCGCCTGGTCTTGTAGATTCTCCGCCTAAATCAAGAATGTCTGCACCTTCTTCAATAAGACGCAAAGCCTGCTGTTCACCGCCCCGGCTTTTTTCCCAGAAGCTGTCCGGAGTACAGTTTACTATGCCCATAACAAAGGCTTCATTTTTTGCTTCAACTATTCTGTCTGCAAGAACTAATTTTTTCATACTGCTTTATTCCCGTAAGTTAAGTTACTTCAGCATTTCAAGCACTGATTTTTCCATTGCAGCACTTCCCGTGCCGGCCTGAGTCAAAATGTCTTCCCTGCTGCCGTTGGAAAGAAAGTGATCCGGAAAGGCAAGAACTTTAGTCTTTATGCCGGAAGTTTTGCTGCATTCGTGAACTATTCTGTCCAGATATTCTGCCATGGAACCGATTTTAACGCCGTCTTCTGCAAAAACAATTCCGTCGTAATTTTCAGCCACAGAAAGAAAATGCTCTTCATCAAAAGGCTTTAAAAACCTCAGTGAAAAAATGTCAGCTTCAATGTCCTGCATCATTAAGGAACGGCAGGCAACAAGGCTTTCAGGAAAAAGGCTTCCCGTACATACAATAAGGAATTTCCCCTTAACTGACTTGCTGTCCATAATTTCCCTGGCATAAACTGCAGGAGCAAAATCTTCGGCTTTAATAAGTACGCCCCTTCCTTCCTGAACCGGAGCTTTAAATCCTTCGTTTTCTACAGGACAGTTATTTTTCGGCCATCTTATGCATACAGGTCCCTCTGTATTGTAAACAGCCCAGTCAAGGCATTTGTCAAGTTCGCTTTCACTTGCAACTGTAATAAGCGTTAAATTGGGCACAGGACGCAGAAGGCTTATGTCGAATATTCCCTGATGAGTTTCTCCGTCTGAAGGAACTGCACCGGCTCTGTCTAATACAATGATAACGTGCCTGTTCTGGAGTGCAACGTCTTCAATAATCTGATCTACGGAACGCTGTATGAAAGTTGAATAAATTGCTACAACAGGAATCATGTTTCCCGCAGCAAGCCCACCTGCAAAAGTTACGGCGTGTTCTTCTGCAATTCCTACATCAAAAAAACGTGAAGGAAAATGGCGGCTGAAAGAATCAAGACCTGTACCTTTAGACATTGCAGCAGTAATTGCACAGATGCGGTTGTTTTTTTCAGCAAGTTCCATAATTTTATTACTGAAAACCTGAGTAAAGCTTCTTGTTTCAACTTTTTCTACATTACCGTCACTTAAATTAAAAGGTCCTACACCGTGAAATGCACTTGGATTGTTTTCTGCAGGAGAATATCCCTTGCCTTTTTTCGTAACAACGTGAACTACAACAGGATAAGGTATTTTTTCTACACGGCGGAACACTTTTTCAAGCTCTTTTTCATTATGACCGTCAAGAGGACCAACGTAAACAAAACCTAAGTCTACAAAAAGATTGTTTGTTAAAAAAAGCCCCTTAATTCCACGCTTAACACGAAAAATAAACTTGCCGATTACTCTGTTAAAAAAAGGAATTTTGTCTATGAAAGAATCAACTTTATACCGCAGTTTCTGGTAGGAAGATGAAGCCGTAAGTCTTGAAAGGTATCGTGAAAGTGCACCGGTGTTTCTGCTGATGGACATCTGGTTGTCATTCAATACAACTATAAGGTTTTTGCAAAGCTGGCCTGCATGACTTAAAGCTTCGAAAGCCATTCCTCCTGTTAAAGCTCCGTCTCCGATTACTGCAACAACTTTATCTTCCCGGCCTTCAAGTTTCCAGGCAGTTAAAAGTCCCAGTGCAGAAGAAATGGAAGAAGAAGCATGACCTGCATCAAAATAATCGTGCTTACTTTCGCAAATACGCGTAAAGCCTGAAATGCCGTTTTTTTCCCTGATTGAACTGAAGTCTTTGTACCGTCCCGTCAAAAGCTTATGAGGATAGCACTGATGGCTTACGTCCCAGACTATTGCATCCTGCGGACTGTTAAAAACCCTGTGAAGCGCAATTGAAAGTTCAACAACTCCAAGATTGCTTGCAAGATGACCGCCGTTAACAGAAACAACTTCCAGAATTTTTTCACGGATTTCTTTTTCAAGAGTTTCAATTTTACTATCAGGCAGTTTTTTTAAATCTTCCGGAGAATTTATATTTTGCAGAATCAATTCCATACCTCAATTTCGTAAGCTTAGGATACTAAAAAAATCTGTAAAAAAAAAGACCGCAGTATGTCCGAAAACAACTACGGTCCATTTGCAAAATAGCTTTGTAACACACAGGTTACTTACTCTTATGACGATTTCTTCTAAGCTTCTTCTTACGCTTATGTGTAGCTATCTTTGCGCGCTTTCTTTTCTTTCCACAAGGCACGATAGAACTCCTTAGTAATTATAAGTGTTGTATATTATGATTGTTTTTTGTCATTCAGTCAAGTAGGAAGTGAAATCTATGGAAAATATCAGCATAAATCTACAAGAAGCTTATTTAAAAACAAAATGCCTTCTTCCGTAAGAAAATACCGTTCACCCGAGCATGAAGCGTATCCTTTTTCAGCAAAATCCTTCCACACGGAACTTTCGCCAAGCCTTTTTTCCAAACTGCCGTTCCATTTTCCTGCATCATGAAATTTTTTCATGTAATCAGCAGAAGATACGCCTTTTAAAGTCCGAAAGCCTGTCATAAGAAACTCATATTCCTGAACTTCAAGGGAAAGCTTTTCTCTTTCACATGGAATTTCTTCTTCCAAAGTCCTGCAGCTGCTTTTTTTCCAGAAATCAACGTAGGCATTTATGTCGCAGGTGTTAGTCCATCTAAGTGCATTTTCCCCGTAAACTGAACTGCAGCCGCCGCTTCCTGCTCCAATGTAATCCATCTGCTGCCAGTAAGAACTGTTGTGAATGCTTTCAAAGCCTTTTTTGCAAAAATTTGAAACTTCGTACTGAAAATATCCCTTTGACTTTAAAAAATCCCTTCCCTTAAGCCACTGAAAATCAATTCTGTCAAAATCAAAATCTCCGGCTGCTGCCCTTTTTCCAAGAGGAGTGTTTTCTTCTACAGTTAAAGCGTAAAGGGAAATGTGTGAAGGATTGTAAGAAACAATTTTTTCAAGAGACTGAATGAACTCTTCATCATTCTGAAATTCAAGGCCTGCAATTACGTCAAGACAAAGCCTGCCTTTCCAGTTTTTCTTAATAAGGCTTAATGATTTTTCTGCTTTTTCTGCAGTACAATGACGGTGAACCCCTTCCAGTGCGCTTTGCGTCAAGGACTGAACGCCTAAGGAAAGCCTGTCTATTGCATTTTTTTCCCAGCATAAAAGCTTTTCTTCCGTTATACTTTCGGGATTACATTCTATCGTAACTTCCAGTGGATTGAAAAAAGGTACGCTTTCCCTTATGCCTTTCATTAAAAAATCAATCTGACTGCACGACAAAAGTCCCGGAGTTCCGCCGCCAAAGTAAACTGTACGCCAGCTGCTGACATTATATTTTTCTGCGTAAAATTTTATCTCGGCAAGAAGGGCTTTTACGTAATCATCACTGATGATACCGCTTTTACAGGGCACACTGAAAAAATCACAGTAATCACACTTGGCAAGACAAAACGGAATGTGAATGTATAAACCCTTTTCTTCCATCTTTTTCCAGAAATCAAGCTAAATCAGAAAACACGCATTTTGTTAAAGGGAAATACTTCAAAAAGAACCTTGCCCTTTATGAGAGAAGACTTTACTGCACCGTAAACTCTTGAATCGCAGGCTTCAACCCTGTTGTCTGCAAGAACAAAATATTCGTCTTCTCCTAAAGTCATTTCCTTAACGTCTGAAGCTAGTCCCAAACCGTCCCATTCAACCGGAACTGAATAAGTGTGCACTTCATAAGGCTTGTCTGCCATTTCAAATTCACTTAAAAAATGAGATTCTCCTGAAGGCTTTACGTAAAGCATATAATCTTTCATGTAAATTGTATCGCCGGGAAGAGCTGCCACACGCCTTACGCTTTCTGAACCTGAAATATTACCGCTGCTGCCGAAAGGTTCATACTTTTGAAGGGTAAAAAACCTTACAAGAGTATTTGCAAAACGCTTGTATAAAGGAAGTTCCACATGATCCATTCTTGAAAGATAAACAACGTCGCCTCTTTTTGGTGAAGCTGCAATTGGAGTTACAAAGAGAAGTGCATTTTCAGGAATTCCGTCTTCCATGGAATCCGATTTTACTAAAACAGGAAAAATTATAAAGTTCAGGAAAAGGCATAAAAAAAGTATTACAGAAATTACAATGGAAAGCCTTCTGGTAATTTTCTTCTGCCGTTCCTGCTGCATTTCGTAAGAATAGTCAAAAGCTCTTTGCCGCATTTTTTACACTCCAATAAAACAACTTACCGAGTTTACCACAAAACTTTTTTAAGTGGAAGTACACATTTTTCCGGGAAACACCGGCAGTGCAAGGCCGCAAGTTGATTGTAGACGATTATAAAATATTTTTATATAATTGAAGTTATGGCTGAGGGAAAAAAAATCATAGCAGAAAACAGAAAAGCCCGTTTTAATTACTCAATAGAAGATTCCATAGAGTGCGGCATTGTCCTTGAAGGAACGGAAGTAAAATCCGTAAAGGCAGGCAGCATTTCTTTTGCAGACAGTTTTGCACTTATAGAAAAAGGAGAAATCTGGCTTCAGAACTGCCATATTTCAGAATACTCTTACTCTTCAGTTTTCAATCACAATCCTGACAGAAAAAAGAAACTTCTTCTCCACAAGGAAGAAATCAAGCGCTTGACAAGAAAAGTAGAAGAAAAAGGCTTTACTCTCATTCCCCTTGATTTTTATTTGAAAGACGGACGTGTAAAAGTAAATCTTGGTGTGTGCAGGGGAAAAAAACAGTTTGATAAAAGAGCAGATATAAAAGACAGAGACACAAAGCGTGAACTTGCAAGGGAATTCCGCAACAGGCTTAACGGTTAAAATATCTGCCGGAGATTAATTGAAATACAAGCTAAAGTTAACTGCATTTTTAATTTTTTTCTCTCAAATAGCACTGCAAGTATTTTCGGCTTCAGAAGTGGACTTTTATGCAACTGAATCCAGCTCATCAGATGCTTCAATGGTAAAAATGACAACTGACCTTTTTTTCACCCAGCTCATGTCTCTTGAAGGCTACATTGTAAACGACTGCAGGGACAAGCATTACCAGGAAGGCGTAACTGACTCCAGAAACATCATATTTTTTGCAGAAATTCAAGAAACCGAAGAAAATCAGTGGCTCTGTACATTAAACGCAATCAACCTTAGGGAAAACAAAAACGTAAGTTCTACAAAAAAGTATGAATCTTCCTACAAAATCCTTCTTGACGCAAAATCAACTCTGGAAAATCTCCTTAAAAACCTTTCTTCAGGAACAGCAAATTCCATTACAGACACTTTGCCTCATGAAATTCCTCAGGCTGAACTTATTCCTGAAACGCCGGCAGTTTCTCCGGAAGATGATTTTTCCCTTGAAACTCTGGCAGGCACTTGGGGCGGAGAAAATCTTGTGGAAAAAATACTTATCTTACGAAGCGGAAAAGGTTTTGTCATTTTCAAAAACGGTGCCAGCATGAACATTGAAGTAAAGGTTAGCGGAAAAAATGTAACAGTTACGCAGACAAGCCGTTCCAATGCATCATTTTTCCCTGAACTAGACAGACAGAAAGCACTTAAAAACGCTGCAAACGCAAAGCCTATAACATGGGAACTTACTGTTTCTGATGATTTTACACTTTCGGGAATAAAAAACACCCTTCTTACAGACACTTCATCTGCAGAAGGAGTTTCATACGGAACAGTTAACGTTGAGTGGAAAAAAAAGTAATCAGCTGCATCAGCATAAAATCAGACTTTTACAGCACCCTGACGTACAACTTTTACAATGCCCTTTTCGTCTACGCTAACAATCGTTGAAGGAACGTTTCCCTTTACGTCATGACTTTCTACAATAAGGCTTACTTCCAAACCGAATTCTTCCCTTATTTCACTGATATTTTCAAGAACAGGACTGCCACTTCTGTTGACGCTTGTACTGTAAACTGGTGCTCCTGCCTTTTCTATAACTGACCTTAGCCATTTGTCTCCCGGACATCTGAACGCAACTGTTTCTGCTGCTGAATTAAGCGGAATGTCTTTTTTAGAGTGAACTATTACGGTTAAAGGTCCTGGCCACAAAGCAAGGATTTTTTCAGGAATTTTATCATCAGTGTAGAGAAAAACGTCTTCAGGTTTTGCAATTAAGTGTATAAAAGGCTTGCCTTCACTTCTGCCCTTTATAGTGCGGATTTTTTCATCAGTTTTAAAAAGATTTCCGTTTTTTAAATCTGCAATGCCACTGAAACCGTAAACTGTATCTGTGGGAATAATGGCGATTTCCCCTTTTTTAAGACAGTCTGCCGCTAATTCTGCAGAATTTTCATCGCTTTTGTTACAAATCATAAAGAGAATTTCCCTTAATTACAGTAAATTTTTTCTTTCTTGCGGTAAAGTCAACTAAACCGCGGTTGTAATCATAAAGAAAAAGCACAATGTAAACAAGGAAAAATATTGCCAGTGCAGTACATTTGCACACGCTTTCGCTTACATAACGCACAGGTTCAGGCTGAATTACAGTTCCAGGGTCAAAATTCTGTGTTTCGTAAGCAGGTATGCCCTTTACTTTTACAAGTTTTTCACCTTCTGAAATATAGCCAAGCTTTCTTGCATAAGCTGCAATTACGTCAGGATCTTTTTGCAATGCAATTTTTTCAAGAGTAAGTTCTTCGTGAGTTTTTTCAATATCAGCAGTATGTGCACTTAAAATCATTTTCTGCTCAGAAAGCTGATTGAAAGCCCACATTCCGTCTCTTCCCACAATCATGGAAACAAGTACGTAAACAAATGTTCCTGCAAAGATTGCGGTAAGAAGCCTTAGTTTTTTCATTACAGAAAAAGTATCGGCAGTAAGGAACAATTTAAACACTTAAAAAATTAAAGTTAGTTAAAAATCCCCTCAAGATGCACCTGTTTCTGCCAGCAGCACTTTGCCTCAAGTACATGCAGTGAACCTGGTGTGTCTCACGAGGCGTTATACTTAATAATTAAAGTAGAAAATTTTAACTTCATATTGTATAATTGTACAATAAAATAAAAAATTGTGTTGTTTTCAGTAAAATTTGCCGAAAATAAAAGGGAAAAATAAAATATTTGATTTTTAATCAATTCAAATAAATATTTGCATATATTAAGAATATTTTTAAGGGGATTTTTATGAGCGATTCTTCTAAAAAAAATGAACTTGATGAATATGGAGTTTGGGTAAAAACATCATCTCCTAAAAATGAAGAACTGAGTTTAAATACAGAACAGCAGGAAGATACACTTCCGGATTTTTCTTTTCTAGACAGAGTTGCTCAGGCAGAACAAAATTCCCAGAAACAGCAGGAAGTTCAGCCTTCTGGAGAAGAAGAAATTTCCCTTGATGAGTTTATAACTGAAGGTTTTACAGAGCCTGATGACGTAAGGGAAAAAATCCAGCAGCGGGAAGCAGAAGCAGCAGCCCAGAAAGAACAGCCTTCGGAAGAACAGTCAGATGAAACTGATGAAGTTCAGGAAGAAAATGCTGAAGATGAAATTATAATTCCTGACACTTCTTCCTCAATTACAGATTCCCATGAAGACGGTGACATTTCCCTTGATGATTTTCTTGACGGCGGATTTTCTGAACCAGCTGAAATGGAAACTCCTGAACATGAAACTTCTCTTGAAAACGAAGACAATTCGCCTTTAGACATTGACTTAAGTTTTGATGATGAACCTGCAGACGTAAGCACAGACGAATCTGATTCAGGACTTGATGAATTTGATTTTACAAACGATACGGCAAATTCTTCATTTAATTCAGGAAGCGAAGAAATTAACCTTAGCGATTTTGGCTTTACAGATGAAGGTTCTGACACTCCTGCAGTTAAAAATGAATCTGAAAGTTCTGGAAGCAACGAAGAAATTGATCTTTCTGAATTCGGATTTACAGAAGAAGATGCAAATTCTCAAAGCACAAAGGCAGACAGTGAAGTTCCTGAGAAAAAAGAAGAAACTGAAGATTATGAAATGAATGTTTCAACTGATGACAACAACGTTATTGAAACAGTTGCAGCAACAAGTTCAGATGACAGCGAAGAAGTAAATCTTTCCTTTGAACAGAATGATGAAGAGGAAAAGGCTTCTTCTGAAGAAAATAAAACTTTTGGTGCTCCAGATGATGATTTTGACCTGGACAGTATTCTTGACGGAGTTGACTTTGACAGTGACGGAAGCGAAACTCCCTCTCAGGAAGAAAATTCCCAGACTTTAACAGCAGCATCTTCCGAGCCGGCAGAACTTCCTGAAGAAATTCCCACTGATTTTGCCGAAGAGCCAGCTGCACAAGAACCAGACCCTTTTGACACAGCAGACTTTCTTGAAGAAACAGACAGCACTTTTGAAGAACCTGCTTTAGAAGAAGATACCGCCGCCCCACAGGCAGACCCAGACACAAGCAACACCACTGACGATACAATCTGTTTTGGCGAAGAAGAGCCCTTTCTCGAAGAAGAGCCTGTTGTTGAAGAAGAACCTGCTGTTGAAGAAGAACCTGCTGTTGAAGAAGCTGAAGAATCTTTTCAAGAGCCATTCCTCACAGAAGAAGAAACTTCATTAGAAGAAACTGCCGCTGACACAGAAAACCCAGACACAAGCAACACCGCTGACGA
>CAMCRZ010000001.1 GCA_945877425.1 uncultured Treponema sp. | reverse complement strand
TTCTTTTGTCTTTAAAAATAATCAGGGCTGCCCATTTCTTTTTGGACAGCCCCTTAATTCGGGATGTACGAGGCTCGAACTCGTGATCTCCGGCGTGACAGGCCAGCGCGATAACCAACTTCGCTAACACCCCAAAAGATTATGTTTAGATACTATACTTTTTATTTAACTGTGTCAACAGAAAAACCGAAAAAAAATCAATTTTTTTATTTTTTCCTTTCAGTTTTTTTGTGCAGTATTTGAAAGAAGTTGCATCTTATGTCAATGCACTGCACAGAAGAACGGGCTGTTCTTTGTTGCGGCAGGCTGTAGAAGTTGAAGTGTTTACTTATCTGCTGTGACTTTCCGGCTAAGTGGGCACTAGTGAGCAAGTACGCTGGCGGCGGCCTGTCCTTGCCAGAAAGTGCATGCTTTACGAGAAAGTCATTACAGATAAGCTGTGCCGCCCCTGTCCTTGCCGGAAAGTTTACACTTCCTCCACCAAGCATTGCGGAAAAGTACACGCCCCTTATGCAAAAAACGCGGCTTTTCATTGACTAAAATAGATGTTTTCTATAATATTTATGTTCACACTGTTTAGTGTGGAAAGTTATATCTTAAATCTTGCTTTAGGAAACAAGATTTTATGGAGGAATCAAAGTGGTAAAAATCAGACTCAAGAGGTTTGGTACAAAAGCACGTCCAGACTATCGTATCGTAGTTCAGGATGCACGCAAACCACGTGACGGTGTTACAATCGAAGAAATCGGTCAGTATCACCCAATTGCAGCAGAAGACTCACAGGTTTCTTTTGATGCAGAACGTGCAAAGTACTGGATTAGCGTAGGTGCTCAGCCAACAGCTATCGTAAAGAAGCTCTTTAACCGTAAAGGGTTGTCTGCTACCGGAAAAGACCTTTCTAAATAATTTACAGAGGAGTTCGTAATGGAAAAAGACCTGATTGAATTTATCGCAAAATCATTGGTCGATGATCCAAATGCAGTCTCTGTAACAGAAACCCAGGGTGAACGTGGCACTGTTCTCCAGTTAAGCGTTGCTCAAGGTGATATTGGCAAGGTTATTGGCAAATACGGTCGTATTGCAAAAGCTCTGCGTACTGTTTTAAGCGCATCATCAAGTAAAGATGGTAAGCGTTACAGCCTGGAAATTCTGGACGAATGACAGAGCAGTTTGTAGTAGGGATTATTCGTGGTTCCCATGGAATTACGGGTGAATTTAAAGTAGAAAGTACTTCCGGAGAATATGAGCATTTTGCTTCTATGAAAGAAGTTACTTTACGTTACGGTGAATCTGAAAAAGTTTGCAAAGTAGAATATACTAAGGAAGCATCAGATTATCTGTACATGAAACTTGAGGAAGTAAACTCTCCTGAAGAAGCCGCAAAGCTTAACAGGTGGGAAATTGTAGTTCCTCGAAAATACGCTCATCCTTTAAAGGAAAATGAGTGGTACATAGAAGACCTTAAGGGTTGTTCTGTGTTTTATAAGGAAGCGGCCGAAACTGAAACAGTTATTGGCACTGTCACAAACGTATTGGAAGGCGGATCAGGTTATCTCGTTGAGATTTTGCTGTCCGAGAGTTGCAGTCTTCTTGAAGACCACATTAAACTTAACAAAAAGGGTAAGGCAAAAACGGTTTACGTTCCTTTTAAAGACCAGTTTATTGGTCAGGTTGATGTAGAAAACGAAAAGATTCAACTGATGCACCTCTGGATTCTGGAGTAATTCCATGAAATTTACTGTGCTGACCTTATTCCCGGAAATACCGCGTGCTTTTTTTGAAAGTTCGATCATGGCAAAAGCGGTACAAAAAGGAATTATTGCTTACGATTTAGTGAATATCAGGGATTTTGCCCAAGATAAACACAAGACTTGTGATGACGCAACCTATGGCGGTGGTGCAGGGCAGCTTATGAAACCTGAACCATTAGGACGGGCTTTAGACAGTGTAGGAGCATATAAGAAAAACAGGCACGTTATTTACGTAACGCCTGGTGGAAAGCCCCTTACTCAGGAAAAAGCAGTTCAGCTTAGTCAGAAAGAAGAACTTGTCTTTGTCTGCGGAAGGTACGAAGGTATTGACCAGCGGATAATTGATTTGTACGTTGACGAAGAAATCTCTATAGGAGATTACGTTATGTCAAGCGGCGAGCTGGCGGCAACTGTCATAATTGATTCTGTTTACAGATTGATTGACGGTGTAATCACTCACGAATCATTGGACGAGGAAAGCTTTAATGACAACCTTTTGGAATATCCTCAGTACACAAGGCCAGAAGTGTACAAAGGGCTTGAAGTTCCTTCAGTTTTACTTGGAGGAAATCATGAAGAAATCCGGAAGTGGCGTCTTAGAAAGAGCCTGGAAAAGACTTTCAGGAATAGGCCTGATCTTATTCATAAAGCCAGAATTACGGGAACTCTTACTCAAGAAGCAGAAAAAATGATCGAAGAACTTACAGGTTACATTACATATAAAAATGACCGTAAGAAAAACCGGCAGTTTCGTTCTTTGCAGGAAAGGCTGAAAAGAAAATCAAAAACTGATGGTGATAATTTAGGAGATTAAAATGGATCTTATTAAAACTATTGAAGAACAGCAGAAGAAACCTGACGCACAGACCTTCAAGGTTGGAGATACAGTAAGAGTACACTTTGAAATCATCGAAGGAAAGGCAAAGCGTATTCAGAAATACGAAGGACTTGTTCTTTGTTTCAAGAATAAGGGAATCAGCAGAACTTTTACAGTTCGTAAGGAAAGCTTTGGCGTTGGTGTAGAACGTGTTTTCCCACTTTACAGCCCTAGAATTCTTAAAGTAGAAATTCTCCGCACAGGTAAAGTTCGCCGTTCAAAGATTTACTATGTTCGTGACAAGATTGGTAAGGCAGCTAAGATTAAGGAACTTCTCGGACCAAAAGCAAATGCACAGATTGCAGCTAACAGAGCAGCTTGTAAAGCAGCAGATGCAAAAGAAGCAGCTCTTGTTTCTGAAATTAAATCAGAAGCTGCAGCAGCAAAAAAATAATTTATTCTAATTGAATAAAACAGGCTGTCTGGAAACGTCAATCGTTTGTCAGGCAGCTTTTTTTTTGAAAAGAAATTTGTAAAATCATTATTTATGAAAAGTCCTTTTGTAAACTTTATTCATGCACAAAACGTAAATACTCTCAAAGGCTCGTCAGCAGAATTAAAAAACGGCAGTAGCGTATTTGTTAAAGTTCTGGAAAAAATCGGAGAAGAAAAATATCTTGTTCATTTAAGCGGCAGAAACTTTTTCTGCAAAACTCAAATGGAAAGCCCCAGGGTTTATGTTCCGGGCCAGAGTTTTACGGCACAAATAAATGCAGAAAACGGAATAATCAGCCTGACAAAAATACTTAACACTAAGCAGGAAAATGTAAGTGAAAAATCTGCAGCAGAACTTTTAAAAAATCTGGGGCTTAACGGCGATGAAATTGACGTAAAGCTTCTGACTTTGCTTATGTCTCTTGGCGTAAAAATTGATTCTTCACTTATGAAAAAAGCACGGCTTAAATCATTGCAGTTTGGTTCTAAGCAGAAACAGGCGGCAGAAGCGGCAGCTTTGCTTCTTGCAGAAAATATTGATGCAGACAAAGAGTTAATCCAAAAGTGCCTTGATGCAGTTGAATGTTACAGGGAAAATTCTGAAAAAGAAACCGTTGGCTTTAATAATGAAATTACTGCTGAATCAATTAAAGAATATTTTTTTAACGAAAAGGTCAACAGCTTAAAGGAAGAAAGTTCCGGCTGCGGCATAGAAGCTTTTTTGAATCACCTGAAAAACAAAGAGCCTTTCCACTGGATTTTTCTGCCTTTCAAATGGAATGTAAACGGAAAAAATTACTCCGGCATAATCAGAATGCTTTTAAATTGTCAGGCTAAAACTACTGAACGTGTTACTGTTGAATGTAATTTAAATAACAACGTTTTACTTCAAAATACTGTTAAAAAATATTTTTTTGTGTTATATTATGAGTTAAGCAAGGTAAAGGAAATTCGGTTCTGTACATTACCGCCTCTTTTGACCTCAAGAATTCAAACTGAGGAAAAGAAGCTTGGACACCTTTTTAGTTCCGGCATGAACTGTGGTGCTGTGTCAGTAATCTATTCCACCTCTGCTTTGACTGATGGTTTTTGTACTAATCAGGAAGAGTTAGTTTTTCATGAACGATACATTTAGTGAAAATAATCAATCTAAACGGAAAGAAGAGTTTTCAGCTGTTTCATTAAAATACACTAAAAATTTAAATGCTCCCGTTATTACTGCAAAAGAAAAAGGCGTTCTTGCAAGAAAAATGGTAGCTATTGCAAGGGAAAATAATATTCCTGTAGTGGAAGACAAACTTACTGAAAATATTTTATCTCTTTCTGAAATAGGTGAGTGTATTCCAGAAGAAACTTGGAGCGCAGTTGCTGTAATTTTTGCCATGATTTCTGAAATGGAAGGAGATTTTACTAATGAGAAATAAAATAGACTGCAATAAAATTGTTCCCGGAGTCCGTTTTAGTGCTCCTGTTTTTTTTGATGATGGTCAGAATATGTTTCTTGCGGCAAATAAACCTGCCAAAAATTATCATGTAGCAGCCTTAAAGCGCTGGAAAGTTCCTTATTTGCTTACAGACGGTCATCAGTTGGAAAGTTTTAAAACTGCCCGTTCTTTAGGTCATTCTTTTTATGAAAACGGAATTATAAGTTCAACTCCTGCATCTCCAGAAGATTTTGGCGAACTTGAGGATTTGGGAGAGCTTGAAGAACTTTGAGTGACATCAGGCAGATTGGTTCTGAAGGAGAAAACAGGGCAGCGTCTTATCTGGAAAATAACGGCTATGAAATCCTGCACAGAAATTTCCGCCTTAGGGACGGTGAAATAGACATTGTTGCCTCCAGAGATGATTTCATTGTTTTTGTTGAAGTAAAAACTCTTCCAGGCGGAAATGCAGAAATCCTTGCCCACGAATTAAATAAAATAAAACAAAAAAAGATAATTAAAACTGCTAAACGTTATCTCCAAAAATATCGACAATATAGTAACAAGCTTGTCCGATTTGATGTGCTTGCCCTTGATGTGCCGGGGCTGGATCCGGTGTATCATATTGAAAATGCTTTTTTGGAGTAATAAATGCAATCTTCTACAAATGCTTCTTTAAATTCTGCCTTGTCTCCTAAACTAAAGGCCCTTCAGCAGAAAATCCAGGATCCTGTTTACATTGAAAATGCTGTAGATAGAATTGCCGTAGTTATAAGTTCCCGTATTGTTGAAAGCAAGACGCCTTCTCTTTATCCTGCTGATATTTTAACCCGCTGATTATAGAAAAAAAAATCTCTATGGTTTATAATAAGCCCATGAACAGAGACAGACATTCAAGACACAGAAATAACTGGAAAAATAACCGTAACGGCGAACGGAATGAACGTACTGAAGAAAACAAAAGCTATTCAGGAAGACAATCTTCTCACAGACAGCAGAGATCTTCGTATGCAATAACCGCTGAACAAATCAAGGCAGAAGAAGAAGCCATAAAGGCTTTTAAAATTCAAAATCAATGTGTGTGCCAGGACTGCGGACAGCCAATCAACGAGCTTACAACTGCAATTGCTGACACTTCAACAGGAAACTACATTCACTTTGACTGTGCTATATCACGGCTTCATAAAACGGAAAAGCTTTCTGAAGGCGACAAAATCATTTACATTGGTCAGGGGCGGTTCGGCATACTTAACTTTCCCAACGTACACGATATGCGCTGCTTTACAATTAAAAAGATTATTGAATGGGAACCGAAAGAAAAAACTATTCCCTGGCGAAAAGATATGGCTGAACTTTACAGTCACATAAAATAAGCAGAGAATTCCATGCTTTGTAAGGTTTGTTCAGGCTGCGGACTTTGTGAAGGAAATCAAAAAATAAAGAAACCCCTTATTGTTACCGAAACAGTTTTTCCTGAAACTTTTAAAGTTAAAGGTGGAACTTACGGCGCAAATGAATTCGGCATAGCCATTGATGCAGGAACTACAACTGTTGCAGCCGGCGCTTTTTCTCTTAAAACAGGAACTTTTCTTGAACAGGTTTCGGCACTTAACGTTCAGCGTACTTTCGGAACTGATGTAATTTCAAGAATAAACTTTGCTTCCTGTGAAAACGGTTTTGAAAGACTTTCATCTTCCATAAAAAAACAGATTTCAGACTTAGTACAGCTTCTTGTAACAAAAGTAAAAGTGCTTTTTCTTTCAAGGCGGATACAGAATCCCGTTCTTTCCAAAATCGTAATTTGCGGAAATTCAGCAATGATTTCTTTTCTGGCAGGATTTTCTGTGGCAGATTTAGGCGTTTATCCTTTTAAGCTTTCTTCAAAATTCAATTTTTCAGTTAAAGGGGCGGATTTTTTCGGCTCATCATTTGAGTTTCCTGAATGTAATGTGTATTTTCCTCCGGCTGCAGGCTCTTTTATTGGAAGCGACACTTTCTGCTCATTAGTTGCCTGTGACTTTTTCGGCAGAAGGGAAAAATACGGCAGCTTTGAGTTTTTAGTTGATGCAGGAACTAACTGTGAAATGGCAGCTTACGATTCAGTTTCAAAAAGGCTCATTGTAACTTCCAGTGCAGCAGGTCCGGCTTTTGAAGGGCAGGGAATTGTGTGCGGAATGACGGCATCAGAAGGTGCTGTAGTTTCTTCTTACTTTGATGAAAAACAGTGTGCTATTAAGTGCAGCGTTATTGGAAACACAAAAGCTAAAGGCATTTGCGGAACAGGGCTTTTAAGTACGGCTGCACTTTTTTTGCAGAAAAGCATTATTGATTCAAAGGGAACTTTTACAGACGAAATTGAAAAGTATCACTTAATGGACGAAGTTTATATTTTCCAGCAGGATATAAGGAACCTTCAGGTTGCAAAAGCAAGCGTTGCCTGCGGATTGAAAATTCTTGCTAAGGAAATAAATGCTTTGTCCTGTTCAGAAAAAAAACGTCCTGCATGCCTTTATCTTACCGGCGGATTTGGAAGTGCCTTTAATCTGGATGATGTAAAGAAAATAAGGCTTATTCCGGAAAATCTTTTCGAAAACATAATCGTAAAGGGAAATGCAGCTTTAACAGGTGCATCAATGATTCTTCTTAATGATGATTTAAAGGAAAATTCTGCGGGAATGTTTGAAAATGTTCAGGTTTTAAATCTTGCAGAATACAGTGATTTTCAGAAAATGTTTATTGAAGAAATGAATTTCTAACTTATTTGAAAAGCCGAAGAAAAAAGTGCAAAAAAAAACTGACTCTTTATGCTAAAGAATCAGTTTTGCCGAGAACCAGAATCGAACTGGCACGGCAGGTTAAAGTGCCGAGGGATTTTAAGTCCCTTGTGTCTACCTATTCCACCATCTCGGCAACACGGTAGTATTTTATAATATTGGATTATTTTTTTCAAGTGAAAATGTAACTTTTTATGAAAAATTATCAGGAAAATCCAAAGGGAAAAGTGCAAAAAAAAAACTGCCTGAAAAGCATTTGCTTAACAGACAGCCTTTTGTTTTACCGTGCGTATTCTATAATACGTGTTTCACGAATCATTGTAATTTTAATTCTTCCCGGATAACGAAGGTCAGTTTCAATTTGTTTGGCAATTTGTTTTGCCAGTTCCTTAACCTGATCATCAGGAATTTTTTCGTTGTTTACAAGGATGCGAAGTTCACGTCCAGCCTGAATGGCGTAGGCTTGTTCAACTCCCGTAAACTTTTTAGCTGTTTCTTCAAGATTTTCAAGGCGCTTAACGTAATTGTCTACAGTTTCACGTCTTGCACCTGGCCGGGCAGCACTGATCGCATCAGCTATCTGAACAATAATTGCTTCTGTTGTCTGCGGTTCACAATCATTATGGTGAGCTGCAATTGCATTTACGACACGCGGATCTTCACCCATTTTACGTGCCATTTCTGCACCAACTTCTGCATGGTTCTGATCACTGTCATTTTCTGCACCCTTACCAATGTCGTGGAGAAGGGCAGCTCTTTTTGCCAGTTCCCTGTTTGCACCAACTTCTGCGGCTAAAAGGCTTGCAAGTTCAGCTACTTCCTTTGAGTGAGTAAGAACATTCTGACCGTAACTTGTCCTGAAGTAAAGCCGTCCGATTGCCCTTACTGCATCCTGACCCATGTTGTGAATTCCAAGTTCGAACAAAGCACGTTCGCCTTCTTCGTAAATCTTCTGCTGGATTTCACGGGTAACTTTTTGAACAATTTCTTCAATTCTTGCAGGATGAATGCGTCCGTCTGTAATAAGGCGTTCAAGAGCAACTCTTGCAATTTCCTTTCTTACAGGATCAAAACAGCTTATAACTACAGCTTCCGGAGTATCATCAATTATAATGTCTACACCGGTTAAAGTTTCAAGGGTTCTGATGTTTCTTCCTTCACGACCGATAATGCGACCTTTCATTTCATCACTTGGAAGGGAAACAGTTGCAACTGTAAGGTCACCTGTTGTTTCCGTAGCAATGCGCTGAATTGCCGTTACAAGAATGTCCTGAGCCTTCTTTTCTGCTGAAAGCTGTGCTTCCTGATCAATCTTGTTAAGAAGAGCCTGTGCATCGTGACGGGCATCATTTTCAAGATTCTTAATAATCAGTGCCTTTGCTTCTTCTGCAGTAAATCCTGAAATACGCTCAAGTTCTGAACGAAGATTCATTTCTTTTTCCTGCAGCAGATTTTCCCGCTTAGTCATTTCAACCTGGCGGCTGTTCAGTTCTTCATCTTTCTTGTCCAGATCCTGTGTTCTCTGGTCAAGAACTTCTTCTTTCTTGTTTACTCTGCTTTCAAAGCGCTGTAACTCTGCACGGCGCTCACGGTTCTCCCGTTCCTGCTGATTTCTGTCCTGAATAAGCTGATCTTTTGCCTGAAGCAGCATCTCCTTTTTCTGAGCTTCTGCTTCTTTTTTTGCATCTTGTATAATCCGTTCAGCCTTTTGTTCTGAAGCGGTAAGTTGAAATCTGGCGTAAACCCAGCGTAAAATCCATCCAAGAAATAAGCCTAAAAAGGGGAGCACAATGTATAGTACCATAGACGGCATTTTACAAATTTCTCCTTATTATTCTTTAATATGGTTACAGTAAATAGTAATGTATAGTAATAATATTGTCAAACGATAAAAGGCATCTTCGGTATTTTTTCGGGAAGATTGATGTTCTTCACAGTTTGCATATTCTAATAAACAGTGAATTCCTGTAGAATTCGGATAAAACAGAAATTCATTAAGAAAGTTTGGTATTTTTTATTAAAAGTATTAAAATATAAGTATGAAAGATGACAATTTACTGCAGGCTTTTTTGCAGAATTTTAAAGATGTTTTTTCTCTTAAATCCTATTGTGCCCTTATGGAAGAGCTGGGAATAAAAGTAAGTACAAGAGAAGTCCGGCAAATTCTTGAAGACAGTACAAATGTATTTTCTCTGGGTAACGATAAATATATTACGAAAGCCGGCGTCTTTTCCGGTGCAGTGTTCAGCATAAAGCCTACACTTAAAGAGTTTGAACAGAAAGCTGTGGCAATAGGCGGAAGATGCATTCCTTTTGTTGACGGCGAAAACTTTTTTTACGGAATTTCATTTTACAATAACGGACGGAAACTTAAGAGCAAGACGGGAACTTTTGATTCTGACTTTGCAATGTCAATTTTTAAATTATACGGTCTGGAATATGCTCCGCAATACATTGCAGCTGATCCTGCAAATGCTGAGCTTAACATTTCACAAAACGACTTTCAGCTGCCGAAAAAAGTAAACCTTACTTGCTTTGATTTGGCTCCTCTTATAAAAAACGGCGGGTTTAAATTTAACGACAGGCTTATCTGTACTGTAGAAGACTGGTGCTGCGGAAAAATCGATGTAAGAATTGAACACGAAGAAGACTGTTCTTTCGGCAGGGGAAAATCAGCAGATAAAAGGCTTGGCTGGTACAATAAAGTGGAAGAGCATCTTCTTGAACAGTTTGAGCGTAAAGGTCCCATGTCATGTATGGAAGAGCAACTTGCCTGTCTGTTTTTTGAAAATATGGAAGATCTTAGCGTAGATTACTGCGGCTCTATTGAAGAATATCTTGAGCGTTATGCCAGAAAAGTTGATATTGAAGATTTTGGCGTGGAAACCAGGCTCTGGCGCAAAGGTGAAACTGTTCCTGCTGTAGGAAAATGGAATTACAGTCAGATGGCAGGTGCTGACAGAAAAAGTATTTTGTCTCATGATTATGAAGAGATTGTATTTGAAATTCCCGGCTTTATTTATGATGAAAGCATTCTTGATATGTTTTATCGGAGGGAAAATAATTTTTCCTGCATAATTGAAAGGCTTTTTCTAAGTCATCAATTATTTTCTGAAGATTGCAGAAATGAACTTTTATTGCTATTGAAGAAGAGAAGTTGTATACTCGGGAAAGATTATAATCGTTTTGCAGACAGAATTGCCGGACGTTTAAGGCAGAAAGCCCTTGTTCTTTATTCTAAAGTTGTTGATCTTGTTTATAGAATTGACAGTGAAAACTTAAATCTTGAGCTGCTTCCTCAACAGGAACTGGTAACGCTTTCACAGCTTCTTGGACATCTTACGGGATTGATTCAATCTATTACAAACAGGGATAATCTTGAGCGTGATGCACAGAATATTTCCCTTTCTTTAGACGGAATGGCATGGAACTTTGAAAGCGTAAGAGAAGAACTGGAACTGGAACTTGAAAGGCAGCATTCAGGACGATTTAAAGTTTACTGACGGGGTTACTTTGACTGGAGGAGACAATGCTTATAGACGGATGTGACTTGTGCGAATTAATTCATAAAGGCGGAATCCTTACTGATGTGGAAGGTTCTACTGTAGAGGAATTGTTTGCTGATATCAGTAAAAAAATAACGCTGCCTTCTTCCTTAGATAAAAATCAGTTTGTGAAGGAACTTCTTGAAAGGGAAGCTGTTTTAAGTACTGCTGTAGGAAACGGCATTTCCATTCCTCACCCAAGGCGTCCTGTTATGAAGGAAAAAGAGCAGGAACGACTGATTGTCTGTTACTTGAAAAATCCTATTGACATGAATGCTCCTGACGGTCAGAAAGTTCATTCAATGTTTATTCTCCTTTCCCAAAGTGCACAGTTTCACGTTAAGGCTCTCGTTCAGCTGGCAAAACTTTTCCGTTCTCCTGAATTCAAGCAGCTTATACGGACTAAACCTTCAGAAAAAGATTTGCTGCGCCTCATTGATTTTCTAAAAGTATAGTTTCCTCTTGTTTAGGGCAATCCTGCTTCTTCCGAAATGGTCTGGAGAAAGTGTGTCGTAGCTGTCCGGCTTTTTCCGGCAAGTACGCTAGGGTGGCGTCTGTTCGGTCGTAAAGTGCAATAATGCAAATAAATTTGTTGAAATAAATAATTTATCTGAATAGAATATGTTTACAAAGTTTGCGTTGCAGACTTTTATATAAAAAACACAAAAGTTGGACTTTACTTGTTACAATTTTTGTCAGGAGCATATTTATGAATATTAAAGGTATTGAAGCGACAGCTCTTTCTATCAGAAGTCTTTCCATGGATGCAATCCAAAAAGCTAAGTCCGGACATCCGGGTCTTCCGTTGGGAGCAGCAGAAGTAGCAGCTGTCCTTTATGGAGAAATCATGAAGCATAATCCTGCTGATTCAGCATGGGTTGACAGAGATCGTTTTGTACTTTCTGCAGGACACGGCTCTATGCTTTTATACAGCATTCTCCATCTTGCCGGTTATAAAGTTTCAATGGATGATATAAAGAGTTTCCGTCAGGTTGGTTCTAAGTGTCCGGGTCATCCTGAAAGAGGAATGACAGACGGTGTTGAATCTACATCAGGCCCTTTAGGTCAGGGGATTGCTGTTTCTGTAGGTATGGCTATTGCTGAAACAATGCTTGCTGCACGCTTTAACACGCCAAAGCACACAATCGTTGACCACTACACTTATACTCTTGTTGGAGAAGGATGTCTTGAAGAAGGGGTTTCTTCTGAAGCCTGTTCTCTTGCAGGTACGCTTAAACTTGGAAAGCTTATAGCATTTTATGATGAAAACAAGATTTCCATTGACGGAAGCACAACAGTTACTTTCTCTGAAGATATTGCAAAACGTTATGAAGCATACGGCTGGCAGGTTCTTAGGGGAAGCATGTACAATGTAGAAGAAATAGTAAAACTTGTAGAAGAAGCAAAAGCTGAAAAAGACAAGCCTTCACTTATTATCCTTAAGTCTGTAATCGGTTACGGCGCTCCAAATCAGGGAACGGCTGATGTTCACGGTGCACCTCTTGGAGAAGAAGGATGTGCTGCTGCTAAAAAAGCTCTTGGACTTCCTGCTGACAAGACATTCTACGTTGTTCCTGAAAGCTATGCTTATTTTGAAGAAAAGCGCAAAGAATTTGCTGCTAAAGAAGAAGCATGGAAAGCTGAATTTGATGCATGGGCAAAGGAAAATCCTGAACTTGCAGTAAAATGGGACGCTTACTGGAATGAAAAGCCAACCGGAGAAGCTGCTGCTCCTGTTTACAAAGCCGGTGAAGATAAGCCTGCAACCCGTGATGCTTCGGGAAAAAGCCTTAACTGCATGGCTGACCGTTACGAATGGCTTGTAGGCGGTTCTGCAGATTTACAGGGACCGAATAAAACAAAAGTTAAAAATGATGACGGCACTTATTCCCCTGAAAACCGCAAGGGACGCACTATTGAATACGGTATCCGTGAATTTGCAATGAGCCAGATTCAAAGCGGTATAAACCTTCACGGAGGATTAAGGGCATTCGGTGCAACATTCCTTGTATTCTCTGATTATTTACGTCCGTCTTTACGTGTTGCAGCTCTTTCTAAAATTCCAAACATTTATATTTTTACACACGATTCAATTTACGTTGGAGAAGACGGTCCTACACATCAGCCTATAGAAACTCTTGCAGCATTACGTTCCATTCCTAATGTTCAGGTGCTCAGACCGGGCGATGCAGAAGAAAGTCAGATTGCATGGGAAATGGCTGTTGCAAGTAAAGATCATCCTGTATGTATGGCATTTACACGTCAGGGGCTTGCTGTTTACGAAAAGGCAGACAAAGACTGGCAGAACAGCGTAAAGAAAAACGGTGCTTACATTGTTCAGGAAGGCGGTTCCTGCCCTGACATTACAGTTCTTGCAACTGGTTCTGAAGTTAATCTTGCCCTTGATGCAGCTAAACTTGTTCCAGGAAAATCTATCCGTGTAGTTTCTGTTCTTGACAAGACAATGTTTGATAAAAACGAAGAAGTTCAGAAGAAGCTTATTGGCGGTGCAAAACGTGTTGTTGTTGCTGAAGCCGGTATTTCTATGGGTTGGGAAGGTTATGCAAAAAAGAGCGACTGCTTTACTTTAAATGATTTTGGTGAATCAGGACCTGCTGCAAAAGTTGCAGAACATCTTGGATTTACACCTGAAAAATTTGCAGAACTTCTTAAAAAATAAAATTTAGCTTAAAATTCAACTGCCGCCTGTCGTTTTTGCGTAATGTAAAAAGTTAAAGGCAGGCGGTTTATTTTTTCTGAAAAACCTGTCCGCTGGTTTCCTGGGTTAAGTTCAAATCCATCTTTTTTAAAAGCTTAAGAAGAGTTTCCTTTTCTTCGTTGGAAAAATCTTTCCAGCAAGTGTCTAAAAGCTGTTTTGAAATGCCTGAAGTAAAGCTGTTGTAGTCTCTGCCTTTTTGAGTAAGGCTTACTGTTTTTGTACGGCAGTCATCAGTTCCGCCGCAGACTTTTACAAGACCTTCTTCCTGAAGTTTTTTTATAAGGACAGTTGTAGTTGATTTGTTGCGGTTAATGCCTTTGGAAAGTTCTCCCATTGTAAGGCTTTCGTTCTGCCCTAAAAGAAAAAGAATGAAACCGTGGGAAGAAGCAAATTTTCCCTTTTCTACAAGAAATTTTTTAGTAAAGTCTGCACTTATTGTGTGGATGTGAGAAATTAAAGCAAGAATTCTGTCTGTTGAATATTCCATTGTAAAAATATATCAGTGAAAACGTAAAAATTTCAACTGAATTAAAGGATCTGACTTTTACGAAGCAAAGCAGGTGACGCTTAAAGGCAGATTGTTGACGAGTCATAAGATAAATTGTAAATTAGAGTCATTATGTTTAAATTTTTTTTCAAAAAGAATTTTGTTGATATCTGGGAAAACCTTTTTTATGTAATTCTGATTAACTTTTTTAAGGTTGTTGTTTCTGCAGGAACTTTTGTCTGCGTTTCTTATGCTTTTTCTTATTTGCCTTTAGATGAACGTTTTATAAATATTGTTTCTTTTGTGCTTATTCTGATTACGGCTTTTGTTGTCTGCGTTATGATTTTTGCCGGCGGAGAAAATGCCGTTAAGGTTGCGGATTTTAAGGCTGCTTCTTACGTGGAATTTTTCAGGCAGATTCCTAAAGTTTTAAAAGACAGCTTTTACGGGGCAGTTTTGTTTACCATTGTTTACGTTGTGGGAAAAGTGAGCCTTCCTTATTACCTTAATTTCTGGATTGAAACTGAAAACATTTTTTTCCTTATTCTTGCTGCTGTAATTTTCTGGCTGCTTTTTATGTCTGTTCTTGCTTTTCAGTGGCTTCTTCCTGTACGAAGCATCATGCACAATAATTTCCTTAAGTGCGTAAAGAAATGCTACCTTCTTTTAATTGACAATTTCGGCTTTACTTTTGCACTTTTTTTAGTAAATATTTTAAATCTTGCACTTACGGTCGTTACTTTTGGTCTTGTTCCAGGGTTTAACGGTATTGAGATTACTGTTGTAAATGCATTGCGGCTAAGACTTTACAAATACGACTGGATTGAAGTTAATCCCGGAATGACTAAGGCTGAACGTAAAGATGTTCCATGGGACGAACTTCTTATGCGTGACAAGGAAACTCTGGGGCCTCATCCTTTTAAGGCAATTTTTAAGCCATGGCGCTCTTAAATTTAGTTTAAACTTACTTTATTAAACTTACTTTTCAATACTGAAACTTTGTGTTAACATTCAAAAATATTTTATTCGCACAATCCGGTGCGGAGTTGTATAGGAGATTATGATGGGAAAAGAAAAAGATGTTCATGCCTGTACTCTGGACAAAATCATAAGTCTTTGTAAAAGACGCGGTTTTGTTTATCAGGCTTCAGAAATTTATGGTGGTCAGGCAGGTGCATGGGATTACGGTCCTCTTGGTGTTGATTTTAAGCGGAACATTCAGAATGCATGGTGGCATTACATGACACAGCTTCACGATGATGTTGTAGGTCTTGATTCTGCAATTTTCCAGCATCACACAACATGGAAGGCTTCCGGTCACGTTGATCACTTTTCTGATCCTATGGTTGACTGTCTTGAATGTAATGCACGCCACAGAGCAGATAAATTAATAGAAGATTTTATTGCAGCTAATCCTGATGTTAATCCGGGAAAACCTGTTGATACAATGACTCATGATGAAATGAAGGCTTTTATTGATGCAAACATCAACTGTCCGACATGTGGAAGCAAAAACAAAAAGTATACTGCTGTCCGTGAGTTTAACCTGATGTTTAAAACATATCAGGGTCCTATTGCTGATGAAAGCCATTTGATTTACCTTCGTCCTGAAACTTGTCAGGGAATTTTTACTGATTTTAAAAATATCGTTCAGTCTAACAGAATGAAAGTTCCGTTTGGTGTTGCACAGGTAGGTAAGTCTTTCCGTAACGAAATTATCTTTAAGAATTTTATTTTCCGTACTTGTGAATTTGAACAGATGGAAATGGAATATTTCTGCAAGCCTGGAACAGAAGACGAAACTTTTGAGCGCTGGAGAAAAGAACGCTGGGATTTCTACATTAAATACGGTATTCCGGAAAAGCAGCTTAAATGGCATCATCACGACAAGCTTGCTCATTATGCAAAAGATGCTTACGATATTACATACAATTTCCCAATCGGTTTTGAAGAAGTTGAAGGAATTCACAGCCGCACTGATTTTGACCTTTCTCAGCATCAGGAATATTCTAAAAAGGATATGTCTTACATCGATCAGGAAGACGGAAACAAAAAGTACATTCCTTACGTAATTGAAACTTCTGCAGGATTAAACCGCAATTTCCTGATGTTCCTTTGTGAAGCGTA
The DNA here is from genome assembly GCA_945877425.1 of uncultured Treponema sp. Lineage (GTDB taxonomy): Bacteria > Spirochaetota > Spirochaetia > Treponematales > Treponemataceae > Treponema_D. Next base: position 238,525 of record CAMCRZ010000001.1, on the reverse strand, counting down.
TGAAGAAGAAAATGTAGGTACTGACGGAAAAGAAGATTACAGAACAGTTCTTCACCTTCACCCTCGTCTTGCTCCAATTACTGTAGCTGTTCTTCCATTGATGAAAAAAGACGGACTTGCAGAAAAAGCCAAGGAAATTCAGCACTTGCTTAAAGAAGATTTTGTAACTGATTACGATGTTTCTGGTACTGTAGGAAAGCGTTACCGCCGTCAGGATGAAGTGGGAACTCCTTTCTGCGTAACTGTTGATTATGACACAATTCAGGAAAAGAAAGATGACGGAAGTGCAAATCCGCTCTTTAACACTGTAACTGTGCGCTTTAGAGATTCAATGGAACAGGAGAGAGTGAATCTTGATGAGCTTGTATTCTTTATTCAAAAGGCAATTAAAAATTACAAGAACGTCATAAGATAATTTACTTAAAAGGCAGCACTGTATGAAAGCAGGCTTAAAGTTTTTGCTTTGGCTTGTTTTCTTAAAGTGCTGCAGAATATTTTTATGGAATACGTTACACTTGGAAACACGAATCTTCTGGTAAGCAGGACTTCATTCAGTGCAATGAGTCTTGACTGTCCTGAAATTGAAAATGCCGGTGATCCTGAAGAAGTTGTATGCTCAATGGTGCATCAGTCTTACGCTGCCGGAATGAATTTTTTTGATACAGCTCACAGCAAAACTGTTTGCGAAAAACGTCTTGGAGCTGCCCTTCATGGAATAAGGCAGAATGTCCTTCTTGCTACAAAAACTGCTGCCCAAAGCCCAAGAGAGTTAAGGTCTGACATTCACGAAATACTTTCAAACCTTGAAACTGATTATATTGATTTGCTTCAGCTTGAACAGCCTCTCATTCTTCCTGAAAAAGACGGTAAGGACGGAATTTACAATGAACTTCTTAATCTTAAGGAAAAAGGCTTAATAAGGCATTTCGGTGTTTCTACGGAAAATTACGATATTGCCGACAAAGCTGTAGAAAGCGGCTTGTATGAAACAGTGCAGTTTCCCTTTAACGTTTTAAGTTCTGAAAATGTAGTTAAGCTTGTGGAAAAAAGTCAGGAAAGGGAAGTGGGTTGCATTGCAATTGAACCTTTAAATGGCGGAATTGTTACAAGCCTTCCTCTTGCTTACGGTTATCTTTATCAGTATGAAAATGTTGTTTCTGAATGGGGCGCAAGAACTCTGGAAGAACTGCAGCAAATCATTTACTTTATAAACCATCCGCCTGTAATTGACGAACAGTTTAAAAAAGACGTGATTTTTAACAGAAGTTTATTCAGCTGACTGGTTTTTAACTGAACTTAAAAAGTCTGCCTTTTCTTTTTTGTCTAATGCCCTTACAACTTTAACTGATGAGTCGCTTGTTTTTAATATTTTAGCCTTGCCGTATTCATCAGTTTCGCCGTGAATTTTTACTATAGGATTTTTAGGGTCATTGTCGTTTACGTCAACTACCTGTGCAATTTTTCCGTTTGAAAGGTAAACGTATGAGCCTATAGGGAAAATGCTTAAGCATAAAAGCAGAGCCTTAAGGACAATAGGGTCGTAAGGGTTGCCTTCGTTTCTGAGAAGTTCAATCATGGCGGCATAAGTTGTACGCTCGTCTTTGTATTGCCTTGGTGCAGTAATTGCTTCAAATGAGCAGGCTACTGCAATGATTTTAGAGTATGTTGTAATTTTTTCTCCTGTAATGTGTCTCGGGTAGCCTGTGCCGTTTTCCCGTTCGTGATGTTCAAGAACTGCCAGCTGCAAGCTTAAAGGAAATTTTGCTTCTTTTAAAATGTTGTAGCTCATAATAGGGTGAGTGTTTATCTGGGCTTTTTCTGCTGGAGTTAAAACTCTGTTGTTCATGTATAAATGAGGTGAAATTTTTATCTGTCCTATTTCGTGAAGAAGGCAGGCTGTTCCTAATTCCCTGATTTTTCCTTCAGTCATTTTAAGTTTGTAGCCTATTGTTATTGCCAGTACGGTTGAAATCATGCTGTGGCTTACTATAACGTTTTTAGTATAAGTTTCCTGGCTTGGAGAAATTCTCAATACAATGTTCTGGTTTTCTGCAACAAAGTCGCACAAAAGTCCTACTGTTCCGTAAATTTCGTCGTAGTTTAATTCTCTGTGAGTGGCATATCTCTGGTAGATTTGATTTATGTAACTCATGTAGCTGTTGTAAACTCTTGTGGCTGCTTCTTCTAAAATTATAGGGTCGTCTGTCTGGATTTTCGAAAAGTCTGCTGTGGCGATGTGTATTTCTTCCTTTATTTTCTTTAGTGCAGGATTTTCTGTCTGCTCAATGAACTGGGAAGATACTTCTTCTGTTTCAAAAGAGGCAATTTTTTCTTTTGCTGCTTCTTTTTTTTCTTCAGGAGATTTTTCTTTTTTTTCTGATGGAGCTGACTGTTGCTGTGTTTCTTCTTCACAGTAAACTTGTGTGAACTGCCATTCTTTTAAAGCTTTAAGTACTTCGTTTCCAAGGTGACAGTTAGAGGGACAAATTAAAAACTGACTGTCGAGCATGAGATTTGTGCGGAAAGTGTCTTCCGGCTTTAAATTTGCAACTTCATAAGTAGTCATTTTACACCTCTTCAATTGTTTATCGGCAAAAGTTGAGATTTTCTTTAGCAGGTTTTGGCCTAGCCCCGATTGTAGTGGGTGCTCGTGGAACTAGCAAGTCTGGAGCGTAAGCGGAAGACCGGCCGTGAGGGCAAGCCACGGAAAGCGGGTGATGATGAGGAGTTTTGTGTTTAAGTTTTTATTTGTTTTCTGAAAAACTGCCGTGTGCTTTAAAACAAAAAAAGAGAAGCCCGAAACTAAAACTTTCCGACCTTCTCTCATGGAGATATGAATTACACAAAACAGGCGTCTGGATGTCGAATGACCGCCCGCAAGTTTAATCACAGCATACCTAATGTATCGGAAGTTTGGGCTGAAAACTTAAGCGTTCGGGAGATTTTTTTTGTACTGGCGGACTGCTTTTAAAAGTTGGGTGTATATTATTTTAGAAAGTTCTATCTGCTTAAGCTGAGGGTTCTGGGGAAGATTTTCCGTAAGTTTTTCAAGCTGGCGTTCTGTTGGAAACACAAGTGATGCTGCGTCTTTTGCCTGACTTGCCAGGATTTCTTTGTCCAGCTGTGTAAGTGCGAAAAATATTTCCTGCCTTTTCAGCGGATTTTGCTGTGCGCTCTTGCAAAGTGACAGTGCTTTTTTTGCCTTTTCTTCCAGCAGGTTAAGTGAGTCCAGAAACAAACTGTATGCTTTTTCAAATGAAATTAACGAAGGGTTTTGTTTAAGTTCCCGGGCTTTACGGCTGGCTTGTGCGAAAAATTCTTCTTTTTTTTGGGTTATGATGTTTTTTTCCAAAAGTTTTTCTACGGAGCTTATTTCTATGCCTTTTATGGCTGTGCTTTCAGGCGTTAAGGTGAAGGTTTTTGTTCCGTTTTTTTCTGCTTTTTCTACTGCGTTTTCAAACCACCAGGCAAACAGTGACATTCGGCTGTCGCTTAAAATTGATTTTCCGTTGTAGTCTTTGCTCTGGAATAAAGGTGCGCTCATTAAATACGATGTAAGGTTTGTTTCTGCAGTAAGGAATTTTTTTGAGTAAAGGTGGGCTTTTTCTTCAAACTGTGAGCCTTTTATGTGGGTCTGTTTTTGCGGAAAGCCTAAATCCATTCCTGCAATGTAAATTTCTCTTGCGCCGCATAATCTGGCAAAATCCCAGCATGAAGTTGCAACGCTTCCTCCGGAGGCAAGTTTTCCTTTTTCTCCAGTAAGCTTTTCAAAATATTGTCCCATGGGAAATAATGAAGAACATAGAACTTTTTCTTTGCAGGGAAATCTGAATACGCAAGGGTAAACTGCACTTTCCGTAATTAAAACTGAATTCTTTGCTTCAAGGAATTCCAGGTGGAGTGCTGCTGCATATTGTGGATCTATTAAAACTACAAAGTCCGGTTCAACGTTATGTTCAAGGCAGGCTTTAAGTGATGTGTCTACTGATATTAAAACGGCTCTTTTTTTTATTTCACTAAGGTAAGGAAGGACTTTTTCCAGGCTTGGTCCTGCTGCAAGTATTACAAAAGGCATTTCTTTTCCCAAGTTGCTGTATTTGTTTACGCCGTCACATTTTGCCGTTAAGGGTAAATTCCTGCATGAGTTTTTCAGCCATAATGATGAAAATTTTTCCAGTGTGCCTGTGTTTATCTGTTCTTTCTGCCTTGATTTTTCCAGTTCGGTTTGTATTGCTTCAAAGTAATTTTTTGAGTGAAAGCACTGGTTCTGGTTTTTAAATATGCACAATCTTGTTGTCTTGAAATTCCTTAAAAAAGACGATGCTTCTTTTTCCGATGCTCCAAGCAAAAGAATGAGCTTTTCGTGGCGGAATATGTTTTCCCAGTTAAATGATTTTAGTGCTGTAAAAAAGTACTGCGGATTTTGTTCAATCAATATCAGTGTGGAATTCTTAAATTTTCTTGCAAATGCGTCAGGGCCGTATCCTAAGCCGAATGAAAAAAATACTGCTGCTTCCATTTTGCTTTCGTCAAATGCTGAAATGAGTTTTTCGCTTTCTGAAGAAGGTGAATATTTTGAATGGAAGTAAAGTGAATTTTCTTTTGCCGTAAGCTGACCGTTTTTTGCTGTTTCAATTAAAATGCCTTCACATGGCTGTACCTTGTGAATTTGTGCTAATTGAGGAAAACGGCTGTTAAAAAGTTCAATGTTAGTATTCAAGAGTGAGTTCAATTTGCATATTGTCCGTGATTGGTGTGCCTGGTTCAGGTGATTGTTTTGTAACCCAGCCTTCGCCTTTGATTATAATATTCAGGTTTGGATTGTTTATAAGGTTTAAAAGTTCGCTTTTTGCGCATCCTGTAAAATCTGGAAGAACATTTTTTATTTCAAGTGCGTCTGTTTCTGGTTTTGCAAAGTAGCCTGAATGTTCAAGACTTGCTGCATTATTTCTTGTCAAGCCTAAATGGTCAATTATTTCGTTGGCTGCTTCGTGGATTACAGGTGTTACGATGCGTCCTGCGTAAGTTTCCCCTTTTGCTTTTGTAATTACAACGTAAAGTATGATTCTGGGATTTTCTACAGGAAATATTGCAAGACAGTTTGAAACGAAATCGCTCTGGCTGTATCCGCCTTTAACAGTGTCTGCCATTTGTGCCGTTCCTGTTTTTACGCCTATGGAAATGTCTCCTAATGCAGCTTTGTGGCCTGTTCCGAAGTCTACAGTTGTTTTCATGCAGTCAAGCATAAAGTCTGCTGTGGAAGGAGAAAGTACTTTTTCTGCATACTGTACTTCGTGATTGTACTTGATGTTGCCGTTTAAGTCGCATATTTTGTCTATTACGGTAAGCTTTATTTTTGTGCCTTTGTTTGCAATGGCAGTTACTGCTTCTATCATTTGAAGGGCGCTTACGGAAAGTTCCTGACCTATTGCCATAGTTGGAAGGCTTCGTGCTGACCAGTACTGATCGCTTGTGTTTTTTACAAATCCCCGTGTTTCCAGCGGAAGTTCAATTCCTGTTTTTTCTCCAAAGCCGAAGTTCTGAATGTATTCAAGAAAAGTTCCTGCTGTAAGCCTTTCTGCTGCCTGATAGAAAAATTCATTGCATGAAAATTCCAGTGCTTTTCTTTGATTTACCCAGCCGTGTCTGTCAAGACATGTAAGTTTGATTGTTTCTCCTAAGTTTGTAACTTTTTTGTAAACTGAATCGCACAGAAATGCATCGTCAGGAGTAATTGCCTGTGAATCCAGAAGTGCTGATGCGGTAAATATTTTAAAAACGCTTCCCGGTTCGTAAGCCGTAACGGCAGGACGGTCTATTTTTTCTTCAGCAGATGCCTTGCCGAATTCGTTTAAGTTTGCAGAAGGTAAGCTTATGTAGGAAAGAATTTCTCCGTTTTTTGCACTTGCTGCCAAAACCATTATGCTTTCTGCCTGAGTTTCTTCCATTACACGACCGGCTATTTTTTCCAGCTTGTACTGAAGGTTTGCGTCTATTGTAAGGTAAATGTTGTCTCCGTGAATTACGCCTTCTGATTCAGGTGTAAGCGGCGGCGAAAGAATGTCCTGCTGGGAATATTCAATTCCGCTTAAGCCTTTTCCGTCTGTTCCCATAAATCCTATAAGTGCACTGGCAAGGGAATTTTCAGGGTAAACTCTTCCTGGAATCTGATCAAACCTGCAGAATGAATCCCAGCCTTTTTCTGAAACAAGCTTAAACGTTTCTTCGTACTGTTCCTGTGAAATTTTCTTTTTTATGTAAAGGAATTTTTCCCTGTTGTCTGCTGCATTTTCAATACGGCTGGAAGTTTCTTCTTCATCAAGTTTAAGCACCTGGGAAACTATCTGCACGAATTCTGGAATATTTTTTATGCGGGAAGGTGAAACTCCAAAATGATAAAAGTGAGTGTCTACTGCAAGGGGCTTTCCGTTTCTGTCTAAAATAGAGCCTCTTTCTACGGAAGAAGGTGCTTTAGTTTTTACCGGCTTGCCCTGAACTGCAAGGTAAATGAATTTTCCCAGCGTTACGAAAAAAAGTGAAATGAGAAAAACTGAAACAAGTATTATCCTGCTTTTTTTGAAAAATCCGTTTACCTGCATAAAACTTTGCCTATAACATTTTCCTCAGGAATAAATCCGTAGTTTCGTGAATCAAAGGAATCGTTATAATTATCACCTATGGCAAGAATCATTCCTTTTGGAACTTCACTGTTGCCGTAAATGTCGTGGTATTGATGTTCTGTAAGAGGATAAGTTTTTCCGTTTATTTCCATAGTATATTTGTTGTCGTCTGTTACAGCGTACTTGATTTTGTCGCCTTCAGTTCCGGCGCATCTTTTTACGACTATATTGTTCTGGTAAAGGTAAGTTACAATTTCTCCCGTTTCAGGTTTATTCCACTTTACCATAAGCTTGTCTCCGAAAGGCTTGACTAAACCGTAGTTAAGTTTGCTTACAAAAATAATGTCACCGTTTTTAATTGAATCATTCATAGAGTCGCCTTTTACTTTAAGAATGTCCAGCGCAAAAAGTTTGACGCAAATGCCTGCAAAAATGCCAATGACTATGTATGGAAGAAGTTGCTTTTTCATAATTATAATAATTCTAATATGTAAAAGTTTTTCTGTCGATATAATAAGCATGGAAATTATAAATTGTATACAGACTGGAAATTACGGCGGATTTAGAAAATCAATTTTGCGCTCTTATGCTCCACGGAATTCTTCTAAAAGTTTCAGGCACATTTTTCTTGAAACTAAAGGCAGAATCATTTACGGGCTGAAAAAAATCCGTCATGTTAAGAAGGCAATTCCTTTTTTGCTTAAGTTCTGGCGGATTCCTGCTGCTGCTTTTGCAGTTACTGCAATTTTTTACGGCATATACGCTTATGTAAATTACAGCAGAAGTTTCTTTTCTACAGTTGTACTTAATTTCCCTAACGAAGAAAAAATGCTTGCTGTTGCAATGGAAGATTTTGCCTTTTCTGATACAGGCTATTACGATTTGGAAGGCAATATTTTTGACGGTCAGGGTGAACCTCTTTCTTACGATGTGTCTTTTTCTGAACCAGTAAAGTTTACCACTTACACTGTAAGGGCAGGAGATACAATCAGCGGAATAAGCCTGAAATTTTCCCTTTCCAATATTTCAACTTTGATTGCAGTAAATAAAATTGAAAACGTAAGGGCTTTGCGTGCAGGTCAGAAGCTTAAAATTCCTTCAGAAGACGGACTTGTTCACGTTGTAGCTTCTGGAGAAAACATAGGCAGCATTTGTTCAAAATACGGCATAAGTTTGCAGCAGCTTGTTGATGTAAATGAACTTGAAAGCAATGTCATAAAGCCAGGTGATTCACTTTTCATTCCAGGTGCAAAACTTGATTCTGTAACTTTAAAAAGAGCAATGGGAGAACTTTTTTCTTGTCCTATAAAATCATTTTACAGAGTTACAGACAAATACGGTCAGAGAATAAATCCTGTTACAAATCTTCCGGGAAAACATACCGGCGTTGATCTTGCCTGTCCTACAGGTACACCAATTAAAGCTGCATTAAGCGGAACAGTTGTGTATACAGGAAATTCAAACGTGTGGGGAAATTACGTTATTGTAAAGCACATTGACGGCTATCAGACTTTGTATGCCCACATGAGTAAAATTACATGCAAAAAAGGTGACAGCGTTACTCAAAACAGTCAGCTTGGACTTGTAGGTTCTACAGGAATGTCTACAGGACCACACCTTCATTTTACAGTTTACAAAAATGGCGTAACAGTTGATCCTGCAACTGTTGTAAAATATTAAGCTGATTTTACAGGACAAAATATGATGAAAAAAACTAAAGTAAAAAAAATACGGTCATTACTTGCAGCTGTTTTTTGTGCAGCCTGTATTCCTGTTTCTGCAGAAATTGATTTTGACAATCTTGCCTTAAATTCTGATAACAGTCTTTTGTTTACGGTAAATCAAGTGCTGCCTGGAACTCCTGAATACAAGTCGCTTTTTGTAACTAAGCTTTCAAAAACAGGCATAGCTTATGAGCCTGAAATTTTAACTTGTTTTCCTGAAAAAATGGAACTGCTGCAAGAAGGCAAAATCCTTCAGGTGAGAAACCGTTACGGAACAGCTGAATACAACATTGGAAACAAAAGCTTAAAGTGGGAATCTGAAACAAACAGCATTCCTGTTGAATACACTCACATAGGAGCAGTAAGCGTAAGCCCTGACGGAAAATGGCTTTGCTGTAACCGTAAAACTAAAAATGCAGCAGGTCAGCTTATTCTCGTAAACACTGTAACTAAAGAAGAACAGCTTCTTGTAGAAAACAATCCTTTCAGCTATGAAGAAGTAAACGTTAAGTGGGCGCCGGACAGCAATGCTCTTTTGTATGAAAAAAACGGAAGCATTTATTTTATTACTCCAGGTGCTGCCTTTAAAAACGTTCAGCTGCCGGAAGAATACAGAAAAATTGGTGAAGGTTACATTAACAGCGTTCAGTGGACGAAGCACCGCAGCCTTATTTACATAAACGGCGACATTATTTACAGCATTCAGGAAAATGAACTTTACACAAGAGGACTTTATTCGGCATTAGTCGGTAACGGAAACATTATAGGAAGGCTTCCATTTTCTTTTGACAGTGTTTATGATGATTTTTTCTGTGATGATAGCGGAAAGCAGCTTGTAATCATTACTTCCGACAATATGCTCAATTACTGTTCAACTGGAACTAAAGGCTACGAGTACGTAAATATAAAGGCAGTTTATCCGCTTACGGGAATTGAAGGTTCTGTTTTAGGCTGTGATGTTTTCTGGAACGACAAGGGACTTCCTTTTTTGTGGATTGATATTCTGAAATTCGAAAACGGCAGAAAGTCAAGTTTTGTTTATTCCCTTTACGGAAAAATGGAACAGATTTTAAGCGTCAATAATTCTCAAAAACCACTTGCATCACCAAACGGAAAAAACATTGCATTTACAAGCGGAAATTCACTTTACATTTACGATTTAAATGAATGGAAACAAAAGGCTGTACTTTCAGGAGAAAAAATTTATTCTTACGTCTGGAAAGATAACTCGACAATTTTTGCAGGAGGACAGTCTACCTGCAGGCAGCTGAAAATCGATTATAAAAACGGTACTTCCCAAAGCACAGTGGAATTTCTTTCTTCGGCAGGAGAAGCTTTCTGGGACGGCGGAAAAATTACAGTAAAGCTTTCTTCTGGGACTGCTGCCTACGTTTATGATACTGGAAAAAACAGCTGGAACGAAACTAAAAAAGAGTCTGCCTTTATTGTAAACCGCTCTGAAAAAAACGGAAGCTTCAGGGTGTTCCTTGGAATTTCTGAAAATAAGAATTTCCTCAATTCAATTTTAGTCCGGTCTCTTTCAGGAAATGTACTTACGTATTCAGTGTTTAAGGAAACAGAACAGGTTGTAGGGGATAATAAAAAAGTCGCACTTATTTTTGATGCAATGGACAGCGCTGAAGGTCTGCCTGAAATTCTTTCTGTGCTGAGTGATTTTAACATTAAGGGAACTTTTTTTATAAACGGTGAATTTATAAGGCGTTATCCTCTGGAAACAAAACAGATTGCCTCTACGGAAAATGAATGTGCTTCCGGTTTTTACAGTACTGCAGATTTAACGGCTAAAAATTTCGTAATTGATTCAGATTTCATAAAGCGCGGTCTTGCCCGTAACGAAGATGAATTTTTTGCTGCAACGGGAAAAGAGCTGGGGCTTTTGTGGCACGCACCTTATTATCATTCAAATGAACTTATGCGCAAAGCAGGAGATGATGCAGGTTACCGTTACGCCGATGCATTTGTGGAAGTAAACGACAGGCTTACTTTTGAAGAGTGTGCATCTTTAAATAAAAAATATTTAAGCAGCGGTGAACTTATTGATTCTTTAGTGCAAAACTTAAAAGACGGAATGATTATTCCTGTAAGCGTAGGAAAATGTACAGGAACAAGAAAAGATTATCTTTATGAAAAAGTTGATCTTTTGATTAGTGCAATTCTTGATGCCGGTTATGAAATTGTTCCTGTAAGAGTTTTACTTAATAAGTAAAAGTGCTGCTTTGCCTATTGCTCTGGAAATAAAATTGCTTTCTTCACTGTCACGGTCTGCAACAAGAGAAATTGTCCGTAAAACTTTGCCGCCCAAGATGTAATTTATTTTTCCATACGATGTACCTTTTTCTACTTTCCCGAAAATCACAGGAGGAAATTCCATCTGAACTTCTACAAGTGAAGCTGCTTCCTGTGGAGAAGTGCCTGCTGTAAACGGTACTGAAAATTTTTCGTCTTCTGCAGGAATAAGGTAAATTGATTTTTTTTCTGAACCTAAAAGTCCTACTGTAACGCTGTGACATTCTTCCGGAACGTATGTGCTGAAGTTTCCGAATGCATATTCCATAAGTGATGTGCCGTCCTGGTTACGGTAAAAATTTCCTTCTTTAGAGTTTGAGCCTGGTCCGCCCATTGTAACTGAAATGTAACGTTCGCCGTTTTTATGTGCCGTTAATGCAATGTTGTAGCCGCTTTCGTAAATAAATCCTGTCTTTAATCCGTCAACGCCTGACTTGCCGAGCATTTTATTTGTGTTGTATTGAATTATAGGTTTGTTTACGGGGCTTTCAGGATTTGCCCATGAAGGAAGGTTGTGTTCTTTAGGATATTCCAGAATTTTCTGCGAATGAAAATCTTCTATTACAAAAGGAAAGCGCTGAATGTAATTTTTGGAAAATGCTGCAAAATCTCTTGCTGTAGTAATGTTTCTGCTGTCGTAGCCTGAAGATTCTACAAAATGCGTTTCTGCAAGACCCATGTTTTCTACAAGAGAATTCATTTTGTTTACGAATGAATCCATGTCAGTGCAAATGTAATGTGCTACAGCAACAGAGGCATCGTTTCCTGAAGCAATGGAAAGTCCAAGGAGAAGTTCCTTTAAAGTTACGTGCTGCCCCTGAGTAAGGTACATTAAAGATGCATCAGAAGGCATGTTCTGCCACCAGCATTCTTTAGGAAGAGGAACTTCATCGTCTAGTGAAAAATTGCCTTTTGAAACTTCATCTAAAACAACGTACATTTCTACAAGCTTTGTCATGGAAGCCGGTGGAATTTTAAGTTCAGGATTTTTTTCATAAAGAATGTTTCCGCTTCTGGCGTCAATTAAAACTGCACTTTTTGCATTTATGTTTAATTCAGGAAAATCATACTCAAAACTTAAGTTGTGAAGAAGTTCAGTTCTCTGTGGAAAAAGTAAATCAAGCTTTTCCTGCAAAGCATCATTTTCTGCTGCATCAAGGACTTCGGGAATTTTCGGATTAAGTGCTGATTTTTTTTCAATGACAACTCCTGCAAAAAATGCTGCGGTAAAAACAATCAGCGTAAACAATACAGTTAAAAGAGAGGCGGTAATTTTATGTTTTAAACTTTTCATATTCTTGAATTTCTGTTTCTTAAAATCATATCGGCAATGGAAATGGCTGTCATAGCTTCTACAACAGGAACAACTCTAGGACACAGGCAAATGTCGTGGCGGCCTTCAATTAAAATGCTGCACTGGTTTCCCTGAACATCAACAGTCTGCTGGGAAAGGTAAATGCTTGGAACAGGCTTAACTGCTGCACGGAATACAATGTCTGCTGAATTTGAAATGCCTGCAAGAATTCCACCTGCATTGTTTGTAAGAAATTCAGGACCTTCTTTCATTTCGTCGTTGTTGTCCTTGCCGTTGGAATCAGCTGCTGCAAATCCGCTTCCAAATTCAATTCCCTTAACTGCACCAATGGAAATAATTCCATGAGCAATAGATGCATCTAGTTTGTCAAATACAGGTTCCCCTAATCCTGCTGGAACGCCTTTTACGACACATTCAATTATTCCTCCGCAGGAATTTTTGTTCCGCCTGAATTCATCAACTTTTTCTTCCATAAGTTTTGCCGCATTTGAATCAGGACACCGCATTGTATTTTTTTCAATTTCACTGAAATCGATTTTTTCTGCACTTATTCCTGCTGCTTTTTTTGTGTAAGCCGTAACTGAAATTCCGTAATGATTAAGAATCATTTTTGCAACTGCACCTGCTGCCGTTCTTGCACAAGTTTCCCTTCCGCTGCTTCTTCCGCCGCCTCTGTAATCTCTTATTCCGTATTTTTCCCAGTAAGTAAAATCACCGTGACCAGGACGGAATTTATTCATAATGTTTGAATAATCTTTTGAATGTTGGTTTGTATTGCGGATCAAAATTGCAATAGGAGTGCCTGTAGTTTTTCCTTCAAAAATGCCGCTTAAAACTTCTGCCTTGTCGTCTTCTTTTCTGGCTGTAACACTTGCACCTTTTACGCCCGGTTTTCTTCTGTCCATTTCATTCTGAAGCAGGTTAAAATCAAAATCAATTCCTGCAGGACAACCGTCAATAATGCAGCCTAATCCTTCGCCGTGACTTTCTCCAAAAGTTGTAACTTTAAAAACTTCACCAAAACTATTTCCAGCCATATTTTTTTCCTGATATTTTTTCCCTATTTTAACGAACTTTATTTATTAACTCAACACGGCTGTGAACCTGAAGTTTCCTGAAAATTTTTTTGTTGTGGCTTGCAACTGTTCCGTTTGAAATGGAAAGTATGGCTGCAATTTCCTTGTCGCTTTTGTTGTCCATAATAAGAAGCACAATTTCTTTTTCTCTGCGGGTTAAATCAAATCTGTCTAAGTCAACGGAAGGTTTTTCTGCATTGCCGTGGGTAACGTTTTCTGTGAGCGAAAAATTTTCTAATGCAGCATAAGTTTTATCTTCCGTATTTAAATTTTCTTCATCAGCTTTACGGAAATATTTTTTTCCTTTAGCAATAGACACAGCTTCTATTACGGAAAAAAGATTTGTAATTTCAACCGGCCTTACAAAGCAAAAGTCAACTCCTTTTTCAAGAAGATACAAAGTGAAATTTATTTCTTCTTCGCTTATTGTTGCAAAAAAAGGAATGTGATCAAGAATGTTTTTTCTGGAAATTGTTTTTGTAAAGTCAGAAATTTCTTCGGTTGAAAAATTGCCTGTAGAAAGTATGAGCGTTAAATTTTCATTCTGCTTTTCTAAAAAAACAAGTGCATCACTGAACGAACAGACAACCGTTACGTTAAATCTTGAAGCAAAAAGTTCTGCATAAAATTTCTGGCTGCTGAAATTGTCTTCAATAATGAGAATTGAATTTTTACTGTTTGAGTCAGAAGAAAAATTCTGTGCCGGCTTAAAGGAAGTGTCGCAAAGTTCATCTGCAACAGTGGAAAGTTTTTTTATTTCTTTCAGACTGATGTTTAAACTTAAAATGCAGTTTGAAGAATTTTTTGTAAAGGAAAAATTTCCGTGAAAGCAGCCTGCTATTTTTTCAAGAAACTCCTGATGGAAAACATACAGCTCTTTGTTTTTGCTGTATCTTTTAAAGTCCTGGGTTTTCATTTTTATTTTTGCAGTAAGAGAAAATTTTTTTTCAACTTTCAAAAGAACAAAATTTATTTCAGAAGAACTGCCTGGAATAAGTGAACTGTATTTTATGAAATTTAAAAACATAATCTGCAGTGCATTTTTGTTTACTTCTACAATCGTTTTGTAAGGAACAGTTGAAGTAATGTTTACCCTTAATTCCTTCCGCTTGAATTCTTGTAAAAAAACTTTTACGCAGCTTTCAAAAAATAAGTTTAAGTCTACAGGTGATTTTTTTAATTCCTGTGAGTTTTCAACAAATTTTATTGCTGAAATATATTCAACTATTCTCAATGAATTTTCGTTTATGACGTCAAGAAATTTTTCCTTGCTTGCATAGTTTAAATTTGATTTTAAAATGTCAGCGGAACTTCTTATTGTATTTCCTGCAAGATAAATCTTGTTTAAAATGTCGTCTTTAAATTTCTGATTTTCTAAAAGAAGTTCATTTGTATTTTCCGTAAAGAAATTCTTTTCCCTTAACATTTTAAATTTGTCGTAAATGTGTTTAAGGAAAATGCAGAGAGGCGGTATTGTAATTAAAAGAAAATCAATATTTAAAATAAAGGAAGTGTATGGTATTAAAAAATTAAATGCAGGATTTGCATTTTGTGTCCGCAGTATTGAAAAAAGATTAAGCACTTCATGAACGAAAAGTCCCGGCAGCCAGAAAAGTGTGGCGTAGTAATCAGGGCAGTTTTTCTTTTTTAGATTTAAAAATATTTCAAACATTAAAACGAAACGCATTGCTATTGCCGACAGCGTAAACACAATGTATGTGCGTGTCTTGTTTTCGTCCAGAACACAGAAAATTAAAACTGTAAATGCAAAGATAAAATTTACGGGAACCCAGAATTCACCTTTTTCATTGTGATTGTTTTTTCTGATAATCAAGGTAAGGCACAGCGTAAGTATCAGCAGAAAAATCGTAGTGAAAATATAAAGCAGGCGGGGACTGTGTGTTTTTGAAGCAAGAAAGTTCCATATATAAAGTTGACCTATGCCTTTTAAGTGAAGCTGAATTAAGATGTGGAAAAAAGATGCGCTTGCCAGCATGAATATAATGGAATCTTTAGTTGATATTCCGATTGCAAAAAGTATAAGCGTTACCGTAAAAAATAATCCCAGAAAAATAAAATTCAACATTGACTGCTGGGTAAGGTATACGTCGAAATTTCTTCCCGGAAGAAGTTTAAGCGAAATTTGATTTCCTGTGTAAGATGCAGTTTTTACTCTTATAGTGTGAAAATCTTCTTTGTTGAAAACTTTCTGATTTATTTGAAGAGAAGTTATAAAGTGCGGATTTGTAATTTTGGAAAGTGGAATGCACCGTCCTGTCCTTCCCTGAAAAGTAAAAAGCCTTCCTTTTTTTACGTAAAGTTCGGCATAGTCTAAGTGTTCGTCTCCAAGAAGAAGCTGGCATTCATGATTTTCAGTTTCGGAGCAGGGAAAAACTATTTCCAGCCACAATGCTCCTGAATAAAAGCCCGGATTAAAGCTTGCAGTGCATCTTTTAAAATTTTCTTCCGGAATGGTGTTTTCTGTAAAAGTTTCGCTTTCGTCAATAAAATACTTTACGCTTATAGGAATTTCCCTTCTGTTTCTTTCAGGAATAGTTGATTTTTCTGTTAAAAAATAATTAAAAGAAGGTGTTGATAATAAAAAATCGTCTTTTGTAGATACATTTTCCCTGGAAAAAGCCGGCAGCAAAATCCAGGAAAATTGAATTAAGGTTAAAAACAAAACTTTAAAAACATTGACTTTTTTTAACATGATTTTAAATATAACTTAAGTTATGGTGAATTTAAAGGGTAAAATCTATGTTTTTCTGCAATAAAATACCATAAATATGGTATAAAATGATAGTTGTTATACTGTTTTTCTGATTATAAAATCCATTTCATAAAACTTAAAGTTCACAAGGCTTTAGGTTTTAAAAGGAAAGAGTGCAGATATAGATATTTAAAAAGTTATCAGTTAAAAACAACGACACCAGAAAGTGCTGCCTTACGGTTATGTTAAAGTGTTTTCTAAAGTAATTTGGAATACTTTTTTTCAGGCAGCACTTTTTGTTTTTTAAAGAAGAAGTTTACGGGCAGATGCAGCGGTTGTAATGCTTACCTGTAATGCAAGTTTTTTCCAAAATCATTGATTTTTTTGCATAAATATGTAATTATAACCTATCTACATGGATTGATTATTCAAATTGCTTACACAAGGAGCTTTTTATGACAAAGTTACACGGTGCTTATACTGCCATGATTACGCCAATGTTTTCAAACGGAGACATTGATTATGAAGGATTTAGGAAAAATGTTCTTTTTCAGCTGGAACAGGGAATAGACGGACTTCTTCCACTGGGAACAAGCGGAGAAACCCCGACTCTTGACGAAGACGAAGAACAGAAACTTCTGGAAATAATTTTCCCTCTCGTAAAGGAATTCAATGCAAAAAACGGCAGAGACGTAAAAATCATGGTTGGAGCAGGAAGCAACAATACTCGTGATGCAGTCCGTTACTGTCAGCGTGCAAAAGAATTCGGCGCAGATTTTGCTCTTGTTGTAACTCCTTACTATAATAAGCCGTCTGATGAAGGTCTTTACCGTCATTTCGAAGCAGTTTCAAAAGTCGGAGTGCCAATCGTTGTGTATAACATTCAGGGTCGCACAGGAAAAAACATTTCAACTTCACTTTTACAGCGCATTGCAAAACTTCCAAATATCGCAGGCGTAAAAGAAGCAAGCGGAAACATAAATCAGATGATGGAAGTAATAGAAAAAATCAAGCTGGAAAATCCTGACTTTTCTGTAATGAGCGGTGACGACGGACTTACACTTCCTTTAATGGCAGCAGGCGGAGACGGAATAATTTCAGTAGTCACAAATATGATTCCAGGCCTTATGAGCGAACTTGCACATTTATGCGAAAAAGGTGATTTTGCCGGAGCAAGAAAAATCCACTACAGGCTTCAGCCTTTCTTCCGTGCTGCATTTGTTGACGGAAACCCAACCTGCATCAAGTACGCTATGAACGTAAAGGGAATTCCTGCAGGTAGTGTACGGCTTCCACTTTCAGAACCAACTGACAGTGCAAAGAAAATTATTGAAGATGCAATTAAGTCTTGCGAACTTTAGTCTATAATTTGTAAAACGGAGTTTATTATGGAAAAAATAAGTGTTGGTGTTTTAGGTGCAACAGGAATGGTAGGTCAGCGTTACATTAAGCTGCTTGAAAATCATCCATGGTTTAAAGTAACTTACGTTGCTGCATCTCCTAGAAGTGCCGGAAAACTTTATAAAGATGTAGTTTCATCAAAGTGGCTCATTGGAGAAGAAATTCCTTCTGATGTTGCAGAACTTACAATTCAGGATGCAAACATTCCTTCTCTTGCAGTAGGAAAGTGTAAATTTGTTTTTTCAGCACTTGAAATGGGAAAAGACGAAATCAAGGCTTTGGAAGAATCTTATGCTTCAATGGGAATTCCTGTAGTTTCAAATGCAAGTGCAAACCGCTGGACAGAAGACGTTCCTATGCTTGTTCCTGAAATCAACTATTCCCATCTTGAAATCATAAAAAAGCAGCAGGCACATCACGGCTGGGACAAAGGCTTTATTGCAGTAAAACCAAACTGTTCCCTTCAGACTTACATGATGCCTCTTCATGCACTTATTATGGCAGGTTATCCTGTTAAAAGAATGATTGTTACGACTTTACAGGCAACTTCAGGTGCAGGGTATCCGGGCGTTCCTTCTTTTGACATGATTGACAACATTGTTCCGTTTATTGGCGGAGAAGAAGAAAAGACTGAAAAAGAATGTCTTAAGATTTTGGGAAAAGTTGACGGCGAAAAAATTGCCAATGCTGAATATCCGAAAGTTTCTTCAACATGTACACGTGTTCCTGTAATCGACGGACATACAGCCTGCGTTTCCCTTGAATTTGATTTGCCGGAAGATAAAAAACCTTCTCTCGAACAGATTGAACAGGTCTGGACATCATACACATCGCTTCCACAGGAACTTAACCTTCCAAGTGCACCTGTTCACCCTATTGTAGTACGCCATGAAGAAAACCGTCCTCAGCCTCGCCGTGACCGTGAAACTGAAAAAGGAATGGCTTGCGTTATCGGCCGTTTAAGACCATGCAATGTTTTTGACGTAAAATTTGTTGCATTAAGCCACAACACAAAACGCGGTGCAGCATTAGGCGGAATCCTTAACGCAGAATTACTTAAGGCAGAAGGATTTTTCGACGCTCTTTAATGAACGTTCCTTAAGTATTGCAAGTATTGATTAAAAACATTTAAGGTTGTATAACATAAATATGAATAAATTAAACCTTCTTCTAGTACTATTATTTTTCTCAAATCACTGATGCTGGGTAGATGGTTGTTTATTATAATTTTATGAGTAAACTTTAAGACCTGTTGCCTTGCAATAGGTCTTTTTTTTTATTATGGGGGAAATTATGGCTGGAATGAATCCAAACGGAAAGTACGCACCTTTTATTCAGACTAAACTTGAAACAAGAGATTGGCCTTCTAAAGTAATTACAAAAGCACCGCTGTGGTGTTCAGTTGACCTTAGGGATGGAAATCAGGCTCTTGTAAATCCTATGGGAATAGATACTAAACTGGCATTTTTTGATCTTTTGTGCAAAATCGGATTTAAAGAAATTGAAATTGGTTTTCCTGCAGCAAGTGAAACGGAATTTGAATTCTGCCGCCGCCTTATTGACGAAAACCGCATACCTGAAGATGTAACAATTCAGGTTTTGTGTCAGGCCAGGGACAAGCTCGTTCACCGCACTGTAGAAGCAATACGTGGCGCAAAAAACGTAATATTTCACATTTACAATTCTACTTCCATTAACCAGCGCAAATATACGTTCAATAAATCAAAAGAAGAAATAAAGCAGATTGCAATAGACGGCGTAAAATGCATCCGTTCGTGCTTAAGTGAAGAAGACAGGCAGCATATCAGGATTGAATATTCACCGGAAAGCTTTTCTATGACGGAAATTGATTATGCACTTGAAGTCTGTGAAGCTGTAAAGGAAACGTGGCAGCTTTTGCCTGGAGAAAAAATCATTTTTAACCTGCCTACAACTGTTGAATGTTACACTCCAAACGTTTATGCCGACTCAATCGAATACTTTTCCAAGAAAATTTCTGAGCGTGACAAAGTAATCATTTCTACACACTGCCACAACGACAGGGGAACTGGTGTTGCATCTGCAGAACTTGCTCTTTTAGCCGGTGCAGACAGAACGGAAGGCTGTATCTTTGGAAACGGTGAGCGCACAGGAAATCTTGATATAGTAAACGTTGCACTTAATATGTACAGTCAGGGCGTTGATCCTGAACTTGATTTCCACAATCTTCCTGAAATTGCAGAAAAATATACTCAGTTTACGGAAATGGAAATTAACCCAAGAACACCTTACGTTGGAGAACTTGTATTTACTGCATTCAGCGGAAGTCATCAGGATGCAATACGTAAAGGCATGGCTTCCCGTGCAAAAATGGACAAAAATGCTCTGTGGGACGTTCCTTATCTTCTTATTGATCCTCATGATATCGGCAGGCAGTACGAAGGAATCATACGCATTAACAGTCAGAGCGGAAAAGGCGGTTCAGCTTATATTCTTGAAGAAAAGTACGGCATTATTCTTCCAAAGGCAATGCATCCTGCTTTAGGCGAAATTATCAAAAATGCAGCAGACAAAGCCCAGCGTGAACTTAAGACTTCTGAAATTTACGACTTGTTTGTAAATCAGTGGCTTGAAGCAAAGGGCAACCTTAAAGTCCTTGATCTTGCTGAAACTCATCTTGAGTCAAAAGGTGCAGTGGAAACTTCCGAAACTACACTTTGCCGCGGCGTAGTTGAATGGAAAGGCGAAAAATACACAATCGGTGAAAAAGGAAACGGTCCTCTTGATGCATTTGCTTCGGCACTTAAAAACACACCTGCACCGGCATTTTCAATTACGGCATTCCATGAACACAGCGTAGGAACAGGAAACGACACATCTGCCATTGCTTACGTTCAGATTACCTGTGAAGACGGAAATCAATATTGGGGCGCAGGAAAATCAACTTCTGTAGGAAGGGCAGGCGTTGAAGCTGTTGTAAGTGCATTAAACCAGATAAAATAACATTCTTTTATGATGTTAACGGAATTTTATCATTCTTTTATTTGATTTTTAAAAAGTTTTAATGTAACTTATTCTTAGTTCTTGTGTTAATTTATTAGATTTTGCAAGAATTCCGTGATTAGCGGAACTAATCGTTGCAGTTTTGAAGGGATTATTGGCACACATGATAATTCCAAGTTTTCTGCATCCTCCTCTCCTTTGGCCACTCTCTGTTCGTTGAATAGAGGGTGGTTTTTTTATTGCATAAAGGAATAAGTAAGGCAGATTTTTTTTACAAAAAAAGTGACATTTAAAAAAAATTGACGTAAAATATTAAATCGAAGGAACTGTTTTGTTTTAATGCAGGTCCTTAATCCAAAAGTTTTAAAAATCGTTAAAATACAAAGCACTTTAAAGGGAGTATTTATGAAAAATATCTTTCAAAGCCTTAAGTTTAAACTTGTTTTGCTTTTTGTTGCAGTAATACTTGCGGCAAATATTGTACTTGCCAGTTTTTCTTATAAAATGGCTAAAAATGTTCTTACAGAAACTGTTCGTGATGAAATGAAAACTGTAGCAGACAAAACTGCCAACGATATTCACAATATGAACGAAATTGAATTTGCAGCTCTTCGTGCATTAGCGGCTCTTCCTTTTGTAAAAAGTGATGAACTTACTCTTGAAGAAAAGAATACAGCACTTTACGAAGTTGCAGAACTTGGCGAATCAAAGTATGCAAATGTATGTTTTTATGACGAAAAGGGTATTTCCCACATTCACGGCGGAGCAGTAATGGATTTTTCTTCTAAGGTTCATTTCAGGGAAGCAAGGGCTGGAAGGGAATACGTTTCGGATCCTGAATACATTGCAGACGTAAACGACTGGTATCAGTATTATTCAGTTCCTGTTTTTGATGATAACCGCAAGTTTAAGGGTGCTGTAGTTTCTGTTTTAAAAGGCGACAGAATAAACACTTATTTAAATCAGTTTGACATTGGTGCAGGAAGACATCCGGCTATAATGAATATGCAGAACGGCGAGTCTATCGGAAATCCTAACGAAAAAGGCGAAGGTCAGGGTTCAAATGTAAGCGAACTTGATAAATTCCCTGAGTTTAAGAAAGTTATAGAAGCAGTTATTGCAGGCGAAACAGGCCAGACAGATTTTATTGATCCGTTCTTAAATGAAAAAATGACTTGTTCATACCGGCCTATTGGAGACGGAACTACATGGGCAGTTTTCTGTGCCGTACCTTATGATTACTATTTCGGAATGTTGAATTTCCTGCGTAATGTTCTTTTTGCCGTATTTGCAGTTACAATTATAGTTGCAATCGTTATAGGCTGCCTTGTAATTTCTATCCTTATTAAACCGCTTCATTCAGTTAAGTCTTCAATTATGGAAATTGCTACAGGAAATGCAGACCTTACAAAACGCATTCCGGTTTCCAGCAGGGACGAAATTGGCGATGTAGTTTCCGGATTCAACACATTTACCAAAAAACTTCAGGACATTATGCGGGGGCTTAAGGAAAGCAAGTCTAACCTTAATCTTGCCGGAGAAAATCTTGAAGCAAGTACACAGGACACATCGGCTTCCATTACAGAAATTCTTGAAAACATAAATTCCGTTCACTCTCAGATTAACAATCAGTCTGCAAGCGTAACACAGACAGCAAGTGCCGTAAACGAAATTGCATCTAACATTCAGTCCCTTGAACAGATGATTGAAAGCCAGAGTACAGGCGTTACTCAGGCAAGTGCTGCAGTTGAACAGATGATTGGAAACATTAACTCTGTAAATTCTTCCATGGACAAAATGGCTGCATCTTTTGAAGAACTGTCACAAAGTTCAGTTTCAGGTGCAAACCTTCAGCAGAACGTAAACGACAAAATCGAAAACATTAAAAATCAAAGTGAAACTTTACAGGAAGCAAACATTGCCATCGCTTCAATTGCCGAACAGACAAATCTTCTTGCAATGAATGCAGCTATTGAAGCAGCCCACGCAGGAGAAGCAGGAAAAGGGTTCAGCGTTGTTGCCGACGAAATCCGTAAGCTTAGCGAAACTTCTACGGCTCAGTCTAAAACTATCGGCGAAGAACTTAACAATATTAAGGAATCTATTGAAAGCGTAGTAAGCGCATCTCTCCAGTCAAGCCAGGCATTCCAGTACGTAACAGACAAAATCAGCGAAACAGATGAACTTGTGCGCCAGATTAAAGCTGCTATGGAAGAACAGATTCAGGGGTCTAAACAGATTAACGAAGCTTTGCGCACTATGAATGACAGTACAGTTGAAGTCCGCAGTGCATCTCATGAAATGTCAGAAGGAAACAGGCAGATTCTTGAAGAAGTAAGAATTCTCCAGGATGCAACTGACACTATGAAACAGAGCATGGACGAAATGTCTATAGGTGCAAGAAAAATAAATGAAACAGGCGCTGCATTAAGTGAAATTGCTTATCAGATGAATTCTTCCATAAAGGAAATCGGTTCGCAAATAGACGAGTTTAAAGTTTAAGACAGTTTTAAGATTGTCCGGCATTTTTACAAACTATAAAAGCGCACTTCTTGAAAAAAGATTTTAGCTTTCCCTTATTTTACCTGATGATTTTTACATGTTACCGTTACAGTAAGGGGAAAGTTAAAAATCTTATTGTGCATATTTTGTAAAAAAGATATTATAGCGTCAGACTGATTTTTTTTAGAGGAATTTCTATGAGTGAAGTTAGAGTTCGTTATGCTCCAAGTCCTACAGGGCTTCAGCATATTGGCGGTGTTCGTACTGCTTTATTTAATTATCTTTATGCAAAAAGTCAGGGCGGAAAATTTATCCTCCGTCTTGAAGATACAGATCGTACACGTTACGATGAAAAATACGTTCAGAACCTTTACGACACAATGGCATGGCTTGGCATTGACTGGGACGAAGGCGGCTCAAAAGGCGGAGAATACGGTCCTTATGTTCAGAGCCAGCGTTTTGAACTGTACAAAAAATATGCACAGGAACTTGTAGACAAAGGCGAAGCATATTACTGTTTTTGCGATGCAGAACGTCTTGAGCGCATCAGAAAAATTCAGACAGAAAACAAACTGCCTCCAGGATACGATAGAAACTGCCGTCACCTTACAGAAGAAGAAATAAAGGCAAACCTTGAAGCTGGAAAACCTTACGTAATACGTTTAAAAGTACCTCTTAAAGGCGAAACTAAATTTACAGACCATCTTTTAGGCGATATTACATGGCAGAACGAAGACATTTCTCCGGATCCTGTTTTGCTTAAGTCAGACGGATTTCCTACATACCACCTTGCAAACATTGTTGACGATCACCTTATGAAAATATCACACGTAATGCGTGCACAGGAATGGATTCCTTCAACACCGCTTCATGTACAGATGTACCGTTCATTCGGCTGGGAACATCCTGAATTCTGTCATCTTCCAATGGTAAACGGTTCTGACGGAAAAAAACTTTCAAAGCGCCACGGTTCAACATCATTAAATGAATTCCGGGCAAGAGGATATTTACCCCAGGCAATCGTAAATTACGTAGCACTTTTAGGCTGCTCTTACGACGACGGCGTAGATATGTACACTCTTGAAGAATTAGGCAAAAAGTTTAAGCTTGAACATTTAAACAAGGCTCCAGCTGTTTTTGACTACAAAAAACTTGAATGGTACAACGGTCAGTACATCAGGCTTCTTACAGACGAAGAACTTTACAAGTGGACTTTGCCGTTTATAACAGGAACAGGCGATGCAACTTTAGAAATCAATCCTGAAAATCCTCAGCCAAAGCCAAAAGTTGGTCCTGAATATTCCGGAGTTGCCCTTAACGCAGAAGGTGAACCTGTTTGTGCAGACCCTTCAATGAACATGACATCTCAGGAAGTAAAAGAGTCACTTATGAAGCTTATGCCTTTAATAAAAGAGCGCCTTCACTTTTTGACAGATGCAGCTGAAATGGTGCGCTTTCTCTTTACACAGCCGGTTGTTCCGCCAAAAACTGACCTTATTCCTAAAAAACTTGATGAAGCAAAGACAAAAGAAGTCCTTCTTACTGCAGTTGAATTTGTAAAGAAACTTCCTTCATTAAGTCACGAAGAAGCAGAGGCAGAAGCAAAGAAATATGCAGAAACTCTTGGCATAAAGCTGGGCGACTTTATGATGCCTATACGTATGGCAGTTACAGGAAGCCGCATTTCTCCGCCACTTATCGGTTCTATCCTTATACTTGGCGTGGAAAAGTCAATTGAGCGCATAAACAAAACACTTGCTTCATTCTAGCATACTAAAGGCCTGATATTTTTTCAGGTCTTTTTTTTTGGCGCATGACACATTAAGTAACTGCTGTTCCGGCCTTCGCTTGCGCTCATTGCTTTGCAACTTCGGGCCTCCATAGCAGGCGAAAAATAATTTTTATAGAAAAATCTGTAAAAATAAGCTCAAAAAATCTGAATTCCTTTGACAGCAGAAAAAAATGGTCATATAATTAAGCCATAACATAATCCCTTAGGAGGCCAAAATTGGCAAAGGTTGAATTAAAAGGTATTGGCAAGATTTATGACGGCGGAGTTCATGCTGTTCAGAACACCAATATCACAATTGAAGACAAGGATTTCTGCGTATTCGTAGGTCCTTCTGGATGCGGAAAGTCAACAACTCTCCGTATGGTTGCTGGTCTGGAAGAAATTTCTGAAGGTGAACTTTACATTGACGGCGAGTTAATGAACGATGTTCCGCCAAAAGACAGAAACATTGCAATGGTTTTCCAGAACTATGCTCTTTACCCTCACATGACAGTTCATGACAACATGGCTTTCGGTCTTAAAATCCGTAAAATGGACAAGGCAGAAATTGAACGCCGTGTTGGAGAAGCAGCAGATATTCTTGGTCTTAACGAATATCTTGACAGAAAACCAAAGGCACTTTCCGGCGGTCAGCGTCAGCGTGTTGCTGTAGGTCGTGCAATTGTTCGTAATCCTAAAGTATTCCTTTTCGACGAACCTCTTTCTAACCTTGATGCAAAGCTCCGTGTTACAATGCGTGGAGAAATTGCTAACTTGCACCAGAGACTTCAGGCTACAATGATTTATGTTACACATGATCAGATTGAAGCTATGACAATGGGTACAAAAATTGTTGTTATGAAAGACGGTTGTGTTCAGCAGATTGGTGAACCTTTGTATCTTTACAATCACCCTATCAATAAATTTGTTGCAGGCTTTATCGGTTCGCCTCCAATGAACTTCCTTACAGTTGTAGTAAAGAAGCTTGGCGATTCAATTGTTTGTGACGAAGGCTCATTTACACTTACACCAACTCCAGAACAGCAGATTGCTCTTAGAGAATATGTTGGAAAAGAAATTTACTTTGGCGTACGTCCGGAAGATCTTACTTACGGCGATGCTCCTTTTGCAGAAAACAATATGCAGATGAAAATTAACAATAAGGAACCTCTTGGTGCAGAAACTCAGCTTGGACTTTCTACTAAGAGTCAGGCACTTATTGCACGTGTTTACGCTTCTGTAAAAGATAACTTTAAGCTTGGAGAAACTGTAAACTTCCAGCCAAGAATGGAAAAATGCAAGTTCTTTATTAAGTCAGACACAGATCCTGATGCAGAACTTAACATTGTAGAAAAGCTTGATGCTCCTTGGCTTGTAAATGCACTTACAGGTGAAGTTGGCTATTCAAAGGGAGAAGGCTTTATTGCTGACTCTTCTGCAAACAGCTAAGCTTAAGCTTTAGTTCAAAAGGCTGTCTTAAAAGGTTTTGCTTTTTAAGGCAGCTTTTTTTTGCAGTTTTTTGTTTTCAGCAGGTTTGTGATGTTCTGCGGCAGAATGTCTTGAAAATCCTTATTGAATTCATTTATTTTTCGTGATAAATTTTTCCAATGAAAAGGCGCTATATAAAAAAAATAATTTTATGTTTGGCTGTGTTTTTCCTTTCTGCAGGAATTTTTGCAGAGTCAAAATCATTTTACAGCAATGCTTCTAAAGAAACTCAGGCATTGATAAAAAAAGCAGACGGACTTGTGGCAAAAGGTCAGTATTGTTCTGCCTTATCTTGTTTTGAAAACATTCCTGACAACGAATATACTATTTACAAAAAAAATGAAATCCTTATAGAAAACTACATTCAGACTGAAGATTTTGTAAAGTTCTACCTTAAAGATTTGAAAAAAGGCGAAACTTTAGACGAATTAAGAGTTAACTGTACTCAGGAATTAACGGCTTACGATTTTGATGCAGAAAAAATCATAATAGAATACGAATCAAATAACGGTAGCAGTTTTGTGCTGAATCTTGCACTTGCAAATTACTACTACAGTTTCCTTTCCTGCTACGGTTCTTATTTGGGAGATTATGCAGAAGATTTAACTGAGGCTATTTATGAGAATTACGTCAGTGCTTTTGAAAACGGCTGTTTTGACAATAAATCACTTTATTATTACGGCTGCTTTTTAACTGAAAATAAGCGTTATGCTGATGCAGAAAAAGTTTTTGCTTCTTTAACGGAGCTGGACAAAAAAAATGAATCAGTATGGTACGGTTATGCCGTAGCACTTTACTATCAGGGAAAGTTTGAAACGGCAGCTGACTCTGTAAAAACTTCAATTAAGCTTTCATCAAATTCAAAAGACAACGCTTATATTTTAAATAAAAACGTTCTTCTTGCTGACATTTACTTTAACGACGGAAAGTACAGTGAAGCAGAAAATGTTTTAATCAAGGCAATGAAAAAATATCCTCAGTCGGAATATCTTCTGCCTTTTTTAGGTGAAATCTATCTTCTTCAGGGAAAAACTGAAAACGCAGGAAATGCCTTTAACCAGTATATTGAAAACTTCCATCAGTCTGATGATGTGCTGGGAACTATTGTTAACGTATGCAGGTATAATTCCTACGATGATTTTCTTATAGAGCTTCTTGAAGAAAACTGTGAAAAGTTTAGTGATGATTTTTATTTTTCTGCCGCCTGTTATGAAACCTTGCATTTTATTTACATGGAAAAACATGATTTTAATAAAGCAGAATATGCCCTTAACAAAAGCGAAGAATTTTATCTTAAAGTTCCTGATATTCAGGGTGTAGAAGAATTTTTCAGCGAATTAAGAAGTAATTTTCAGCAGACAGTTGAAAGTGCATCAGAATAAAACTGAGGATTAAAGTGATAAAAAAAAATTCAGTTGTAATTTATAAAAATTTACCTGCCGTAGTTACAGGTGAAGCTGACAATAACGGAAAGTTTCAGATTCAATTTCTGCAGACTGAAGAAACAAAGACAAAGCCTGCTGTTTTTGGAACGCAAAATGTCCGCTTAAAGGATATGATTCTTCTAAACGAAGGTCCTGTTACTTCCCTTGATTTTGTACTAAAATACGCAAAGGCAAATTCTCCTTTAGAAGAAGATATGTATAATCTTGAGCAGAAAAATCCACTGGCTGTAAAAATAAAGGAATGCTGGGAATTTCTTGTAAGCGACACTGAAACGGAAAGGGCTGTTCAGTCTTTTGAAGATTTAGTTTCTCTTTTTCAGGGGCATATTGAACCTGACAAATCATGGGAATATTTTCTTGCCTTAAAAAACACTGTATTTTTTACGCAAAACTTAAAAGACCAGCTTGATGGAAAAATTACCTTTGTTCCAAGAAGCGAACAGGAAATTCAGGAGCTTGTAAAAAAGGCTGATGAAAAAGGTCATGAAGCAGAAATAAGGCAGGCTTTTCTTGACAGACTTAAGGCTAAAAAACTTCTGCCTGAAGATTCAAAATTTATGGTAGACGTTGAAGCACTGGCTCTTGGAAAAACAGATAAATCAAGGACAATGCACGATGCTAAAATAAGGGAAACTCCGGAAAATGCCCACAAGCTTTTGCTTGAAACTGGAATCTGGAAAATTACACGAAACCCTTATCCTTTAAGATGGGGATTAAGCATGCAGTCTGCTGCAGAAAGTCTTCCTCATCCGCCGCAGGAAGAAAGGCTTGCTGTTCAAGGTGTTTCCTATGCTGTTGATGATGAATGGAGCACTGACCCTGACGACGCCGTTGCTTACGACGGAAAATATATCTGGGTGCACATTGCTGATCCTGCAAGTTCAGTTTTCCCGGACAGTTCAATTGATAAAAGTGCAAGAGCCAGAGGTTCAACTTTATACATTCCCGAAGGTGCTGCACGTATGCTTGCTGAAGAAAGCTTAAGTGATTACGCTTTAGGCTTAAACGAAATAAGCAGGGCACTTTCTTTCAGGATTTTGCTTGGCGAAGACGGAAGCGTGGCAGAGTGTGAAGTGTTTAAAACTTTAGTTAACGTAAAGCGCCTTACTTACAAACAGGCTGATGAACAGAAAGACTCTCCTGAATTAAAACCGCTGTTTGAAATAGCAAGAAAAAACGTTGAAAGAAGAAGTAAAAGCGGTGCAGTATTTATTTCCATGCCGGAAGTTCATCTTAAAGTAGACAGTGAAACCAAAGCTGTTTCCATAAGAGATGTAAATCACTTTGAAAGCGGTGAAATGGTACGGGAAATGATGCTTTTAGCCGGTGAAGGTGCTGCAAAATTTGCTTTTAAAAACAACATACCTTTTCCTTTTGTAAGTCAGGAGTCACCTTCCATTCCTGCTGAAATTCCTGAAGGGCTGGCAGGTCAGTTCCGCTTGAGAAAATGCATGCGAAGAAGAAATGTAGGCGTTACTCCCGGAATGCACTGCGGTTTAGGTTTAAATATGTATTCGCAGGTAACAAGTCCTCTCCGCCGTTACGGTGATTTAATTGCACATCAGCAGTTAAGGGCTTTTCTTGACAACCGTCCTCTTCTTGATAAAGATACAATGCTTATGCGTGTAAGCGAAGGTGATGCGGCTGCAGTTGCGGCAAAAAAAGCTGAACGGAAAAGCAACACTCACTGGATTTTAGTTTATCTTCTTCAAAATCCTGACTGGACAGGTGATGCAGTTTGTGTTGACAAGAGTCAGAAAATTCCTTTATGGAGCATACCGTCTCTTGCAACGGAAACTTATATGCTTCCTTCAAAAGATGTTGACTTAAACGGAATTGTAAAGGTAAAGGCTGCAAACATTAACATTCCTGAACTTACAGTTGATTTTATTCCCGTAGAATAAGATGTGGCTGCTTTCCTGGAAAAATTTCCTTACTGTGCATTGTTGTATAGATTTATTTTTTTTACTATAATACCGCCGTTATGATAGTTATGAAATTCGGCGGATCAAGTGTTGCAAATGCACAGAGAATCCGTCATGTAGCAAGTATTATACAGGCATATAAGGAAAACCGCCCTGTTGTAGTTTTAAGTGCAATGGGTGACACAACGGATCATCTTCTTGAAGCCGCTGAAATGGCTGTAAACGGTAAAGTTGATATTGAAAAAGTTGAAAAACTTCATTTTGATACTGCTAAAGAACTTGGAATTGATGTTCCTGCAATAAAAGAACTTCTTGAAGAACTGAAATTTCTTCTTACAGGAATCAGTATGCTTCATGAATTAACTAAGCGTACAAGGGATTATCTTGTATCTTTTGGAGAAAGGCTGTCTGTGCGCATGATGGCTTCTTACCTTAACAAGGAAAATACTCCTTCGCAGTTTTACGATGCATGGGACATTGGAATGGTTTCTGATTCAAATTACATGAGTGCAGAACTTCTTGATGACGTATGGCAGACTATTCCAGAGCATTTGAATTCTTACAAAAACGGAATTGACAGCAAAATCCCTATTGTAACAGGATTTATTGCAAAAGACAAAAACGGCATCATTACAACTTTAGGCCGGGGCGGTTCTGACTTAAGTGCAACTATGATTGGCGCTGCAATGGGTGCTGAAGAAATTCAGACATGGAAAGATGTAGACGGTATTCTTACAACTGATCCTCGTGTAGTAAAGGAAGCACGTCCTGTTCCTGAAGTTACTTATGAAGAAGCACAGGAACTAGCAATGTTCGGGTCTCAGGTTCTTCATCCTAGAAGCATGATTCCCTGCAGAAAAACCGGCACACCTGTTCGTGTAAAGAATTCCTACAACATAAAGTCACCTGGAAGCATCATCGTTGAAAATCACACTGGAGAACGTCCTCTTGTAACTGCAATTACCTGCGTAAAAAATGTTTCCCTTATTGACATTCAGTCAAGCCGTATGCTTGGTGCAGCAGGCTTTCTTGCCCATGTTTTCAATCAGTTTTTAAAATGGAACATTTCAGTTGACGTAATTGCAACTTCCGAAGTTTCTGTTTCGCTTACAGTTAACGGAAAGACAAATCTAAGCCAGCTTATTGAAGATATTGGAAGAGTTGCTGACGTAACTGTAAAAAAAGACAAGGCAATTGTTACTTTAATTTGTGACGCTAGCCGTTCAAGCGGAATTCTTGCAAAAAGTTTTGCTTCCCTTGAAAAACATGGAATTAATGTACAGATGATTTCTCAGGGTGCTTCAAAAGTAAATATCAGCATGATTGTAGATTCATCGCAAGTAGAACAGACTGTACAGATTTTACATTCTGCACTTTTCGTTTAGTTTTTTAAGATAAGGCTGCCTGATAAGTTTAATGCTTTTCGGGCAACTTTTGTCTTTAAAAGATAATGTTTTATTAAAAAAAGTTTTGTTGGAAATAGATGCGTTATTCAGAAGAAAATTTAGAGTACCTTCACAGAAGTTTAAATAGAAAAATTGCTTCTTTGTGCCGCTTTGTGATTATGCTTTTAGGCGTAATTACTATTTTAAGTTCAACACGTTATTTTGAAATTTCTCCAATAATTTTTATTTCTATAGGAATTTATGCCCTTTCATTGTTCATTCCTACAATATGCTACAACTTTTTGAATTTAAGCGGAAATAAAACACGTTACTTTTTGCTTACTGTAATTTCACTTACATCAGGCTGCCTTTACGGCGTACTTTCATATCACGTTATGATAATTCTTGTTCTGCCGATTGTAATTTCATGCCTTTACTGTGAACCGAAGTGCACTGTTTACACTTATTTAATCGGGCTTGTTTCTACAATAGTTGGAATTTTTCTTTCAAGAAAGCTTTTGATTATTCATCAGGAACCTCTTGAAGAAACATGGCGCTTTATTGTTTACGGAATTGTCCTGCGCACTCTTGAGTACACTGCAATTTCCATTGTATGCATTGACATTACCATTAAAATCAGAAACCTTTTGAACAGGCTTATTGAAAAAAACAGACAGCTTGCCAAAGAACAGGGAATTGTTGTCTTAACGCTTGCTGAATTTGTAGAAAACTTAAATCATGAAACTGGGGAACACGTAAAAAAAGTAGGCGAGTACACTGAAATTTTATGCAAAGCACTGGGCTTTTCTCCCGAAGAACTGCGTAAGGCAAAGTGTGCTGCCATGATGCATGATATTGGAAAAATTATGATTCCTAGGGAAATTCTTGAAAAAACAGGAAGCCTTACTGAGCAGGAATATGAGATTATGAAAAAGCACGTTGTTTACGGAAAGCAGCTTCTGGAAAATTCTCCAGACGAAATGCTCAGACTTTCTGCAACAGTTGCTTACGAACATCACGAACATTACGACGGAAAGGGTTACATTGGCTTGAAGGGCGAAGAGATAAATATAATTTCACGTTGTGTTGCAATTGCTGATGTTTTTGACGCTCTTGTCAGAAAACGCTCTTATAAAAAAAGCTGGACTCCTGAAATGGCAAAAGAAGAAATTATTGCGAAAAGCGGCACACAGTTTGATCCTTTTTTAGTTGATTTGTTTGTTTTAAGGTTCAGTGAATTCAGTGCAGCTTCCCAATACGGTTACAGCAAAGAAGAGTCTCTGGAAAAAGTAAATCCAATTGACGGGTAAATTGATGTTTTCAAGCTGCATAAAATAGTGTACAGTAACTTGATTTGATTTTATAAATTTTTGAGGTGGATATGAAAATTGCGTTAGTTGGATACGGGAAAATGGGTCATATGCTGGAAAGTACGGCATTGTCTTTTGGAAATGAAGTTGTTGCTACAATTGATGTTGCTTCTCCGGACGCAAAAATAAAAGTTTCTCCAGGCAATTATGATGATGTGGCTAAAGCTGTAGTTGAAAGCGGTGCAGAAGGCGTAATTGAATTTACACATCCGTCTTCTGTAATGGGAAATATAAATGCGCTATTAAAGACAAAAATTCCTGTTGTAGTAGGCACTACAGGCTGGAACGACAAATACAGCGAAGTTGCTTCTCTTGCTGAAAAAACTGGCGGCACAATTATGACAAGCGCAAACTTTTCTATTGGCGTAAATCTTTTTTATAAAATTGTGGAAGAAGCAGCAAAACTTATAAATGTTTTTGACGAATACGATGCAGCTGTCTGGGAAATGCATCATAACCAGAAGGCTGATTCTCCAAGCGGTACGGCTATTGATGTGGCCAAGCACCTTCTTGCAGGATTTAAGCGTAAAAATGAAATTGTAACAGATGCATTCCACTGTAAGCCTCAGCCTGCTCAGCTTCACGTTTCTTCTACAAGATGCGGCAGTGTTCCCGGAACTCATACAGTTTACTTTGACAGTCCTGCTGATACAATTGAACTTACACATACAGCCCGTTCAAGACAGGGATTTGCTTCCGGTGCAGTTCACGCTTTGGAAAATTTAAAGAAGTTCCTTGATGAAGGCAGACTTTCCGCCGGCAAACTGTACGGTATGAAAGACGTTTTCCCTGAATTCTAATCATTTTTGGAAAGAAAAACTTTAAGTGCATCTAATTTTTCAAGGGCAGCTTTTCTTCCTTCTTCATAAACACGATCCAGTTCTTTTGGAGATTTTTCGGTGCGCTTAATGTTTAAGCTTTTTTGCGGACATATTACAAATGCCTTATGATTTTTTTCCTGTGAAAAAACATAGTCAGTTTCTTTGTTGTAAACAATGTGCCGCTCTTTCATTGCCTTAACAAGTGCAGGATATTTTCTTAAAAAAATTTTCATTAAAGGATAAAGGCTATTTTGTTTTTTTACAAAATCTTTCGGCTGAGTTAAAATTACAAGATTTTTTGAGTATCCGCTTTTTTCCATAAACTCAAGTGGAATTGAATCGCTTATGCCACCGTCTAAAAGTTTAAGTCCTTCAAATTCAACTGGTCTGGAAACTAAAGGCATGGAAGCAGAAGCCCTCATAAAAGTAAGATCTTCCTTGTTACATTCTTTAAGTTCACGGTAAACGCTTTTTCCTGTTACTATATCTGTTGCAACGGCATAAAATTTCATTGGATTTTTTCCGTAAGTTTCAGTATCAAAAATATCAAGCTCAAAAGGAAGTGTTTCGTAGCAGAATTCTGCATTGTAAAGATTTCCTGTTTTTACAAGTGATGAAAAACTGCAGTACCTTTTGTCTTTGGAAAAGCGCTTGTTGTAACGGATAACTCTTCCAATCTGCTTTGACTTATAGTTGCAGCCGAAAGTTGCACCAGCTGAAACTCCGCAGGCTCCGTCAAATTCAATATTGTTTTCCATAAGAACGTCACAGACTCCGGCTGTAAACATTCCTCGCATTGCACCGCCTTCAAGAACAAGACCAGTCTTTACTTTTTTCATTTCTTCTATTTCTTCCATTGTTTTTCCTTTTTTTTCCTTTTTTATGGAACAATTTTATTATAAAAAAATAAATTGAACTAGT
Organism: uncultured Treponema sp.; assembly: GCA_945877425.1. GTDB lineage: Bacteria > Spirochaetota > Spirochaetia > Treponematales > Treponemataceae > Treponema_D. The sequence continues at coordinate 204,759 of CAMCRZ010000001.1, read as the reverse complement.
TTTTCTGTGTGTTTTTTTTAAAGTCACAGCCTGAAAGTGCCGAAATTTTATAAGTATGAAAAGGTCAATTTTTAAAATCACCATAAAACTTATTTCTACACTTTCTTTGTTTGCAGTGTGCGGCTTTGCAGTGGCGCTTACTCATACTGTTGAAAAAGGTGAAACTTATTATTCAATAAGCAAAAAATATGGAATTACAGTTGATGAACTTTGCAGTAAAAACGGCCTTTCTCAAAACGACACGCTTCTTCCCGGAAAAGTTCTGAACATTCCTTCAGCTCCTTTAACTTACACTGTCCAGAAAGGTGACACTATTTCTAAAATAGCAAAGGAATACAACATAAGCGTTGACGAACTTCTTAAAATGAACGGGCTTGAAAAGTCTTCCGTGCTTAAAATAGATCAAGTGCTGAAAGTTCCTTTTGAAAAAAAGCAGGACTCCGTAGAAAATCAGTCTGGAAAAAACTCTCAGCGCCAGTTTGATACTTACACTGTCCAAAAAGGCGATACTTACTATCATATTGCAAAAATAAACGGCATTACTGTAGAAGAATTGCGCTCCCTGAATAATCTTGATAAGGATTCAGTTCTTAAGACAGGAGAACAGCTTAAAATTCCCGTAACTATTGTTGATACAAATAAAGCCCGGCTTCCTTCACTGCCTGTTTCAACTCAAAACGATCCAAGAAATTATTCTTCCAAAAAAGGTGATTCAAATCTTGTGTGGCCTGTAAAGTCTCCTGAAGTTAAGTATATTCAGGGAAAAGTGAGCGGAGTTCAGCTTTCTGCTGAAAAGAATGAAAATGTAACTGTCATAAGGGCTGGTACTGTTATGTACGTAGGGAATTACAGGGGTTACGGTCAGGTTGTATTCGTTCAGTCTAAGACAGGGCACATTTATTCCTATACAAGTCTCGGTTCAGTTAAAGTTAAAAAAGGTGATTACGTTGTTTTCGGTGATGTTCTTGGAACAGCAGGAATGGACAGTCTGACTGGAAGCTATCAGTGCGGACTTATGGTTTTCCAGAAAGGCGTTCCTATTGATCCGGCAAAAGCACCTAGAGGCTAGAAAAGAGAAAGCTGAATGTCTTTTTGCAATAACATTCCTTCCTGAGAGTGAATGTTGTAGTCTTTCTGAACGCTTAAAGTGTCCTGTATGATTTTCTTAAAAAGTTCCATGCATACTCTTGCGTCATCGCAGGCTCTGTGGGCAGATTCAACTTTTATACCGAACCGTTTTGCCAGAGACTGAAGTGTGTACTTTCCTTTTTCTGATATATCGTTAAGTTTTGGATAAGCCCATCGTGCTAAAGGTAAAGTGTCAATGCACTGATTTTTTAAAGGCGGAAAACTCATTCTTTCAAGTTGTGCCTGCAAAAATCCCAGGTCAAAAGGTGCGTTGTGTGCAATAAGAATTGATTTTTCGTTTCCAATGTATGAAAGAAAATCTGTAACGGCGTGTTTTGCTTCAGGCTGATTTTCTACCATTTCGTTTGTAATGTGAGTTAAATTTTCAATGAAATTCGTTATGGGAACAGGCGGCTTTATAAGTGCAGAAAAAGGCTTGTCTATAATTCCATCGCAGGAAAATTTTACTGCACCTATTTCAATTAAAAAGTCAGTGCTGCTTTTTATGCCTGTAGTTTCTGTGTCAAAAGCAATAAAAATTTTTCCACTGTAATATTCTTTTGCCAGATATCTGTAACGGTTAAAAATGTGAAGTGAAGGATTTTTATTGCTCATAAAGACTTTTGTTCTCTAAAATGATTTTAAGCTGACTGTAATGTTAAACAAAAAAAACTGCCCGAAAAGCCCCAAAGCCTGCCGGACAGTTTTCTGTTATGAATTATTTTGCTGTGTCAAGAATTGCCATAATTTCTTCGCTTATTTTGTCACAAAGAACTGCAGCCTGTTCTTTTGATGCAGCTAAGGAAGCGTCTGTCTTTTCTGCAACAGGAACTGAACTGTTAATGTAGAACTTGATTTTTGGTTCTGTTCCGGAAGGACGGGCACTTACAATAGTTCCGCCTTCAAGTATGAACTGAAGAACGTTGCTCTTTGGCCATGGAAGGCTCTGCTTCTTTTCAGGAGCTGAAGGATCAAATTCAACCTGCTGCTGAATGTCACGGATTTTTACGACTTTCTTTCCGCCGAGAGTTGCAAGGCCTTGTGTGCGCAGCTGAGTCATGATTCTTCCCATAATGCCGGGACCTTCAACACCAGGGAAATACTTGCTTATTGCCCTGTCTTCAAAATAGCCGTATTCCTTGTACATATCATTTAAATGTTCAAGAAGTGATTTGCCCTTGCTTGCCCAGTAAAGTGTCATTTCTGCACACATTGCTGCTGCACTTATTCCGTCTTTATCACGAACTTCTGTTTCAACAAGGTAGCCGTAACTTTCTTCAAGTCCGAAAACATAATGTTCCTTTCCGGCTTTTTCCATTTCACCTTCTTCGTAAGCAATCCACTTAAATCCTGTAAGAACTTCGCTAAGCTTTACGTTGTATTTTTTTGCGATTGAATCAACAAAAGGAGAAGTTACTATTGAGCGGATTAAAACAGGGTTTTCAGGCATTTTGTTAAATTCTTTTTTAGAAAGAAGAACGTAATCTGCAAGAAGGGCGCCCATCTGGTTTCCTGTAACAAGTACATAGTTACCGTCTTTGTCAGGGAAAGCTGTTCCGAATCTGTCTGCGTCAGGGTCAGTTGCCATAACAACATCAGCCTTTTCTTTTTTAGCAAGTTCAACTGCCATTTTAAGAGCAGGTGCTTCTTCCGGATTTGGTTTTTCTACAGTAGGGAAATCTCCGTTGCCTTCGCGCTGTTCCGGAACTGTAATGACGTTAAGCCCAAGTGAGCCTAAAACTTTTTCAACGTGCATTGCTCCTGTTCCGTGAAGCGGTGTGTAAACTACTTTTACAGTGCTTGCTTTTTCCTTTATAAGTTCAGGACGATAAAGATTTGCCTTAATCATATCCTGGAATTTGTCATCAATTTCCTTGTCTATTAAAACGATTTTGCCTTCTTTTACAGCCTGATCTTTATCAACAAGCTTTACTTCCTTTACGGCATTTACTTCGTCAATAATTCCCTTGTCGTGAGGTTCAACAACTTGAGCACCGTCGTCCCAGTAAGCTTTGTATCCGTTGTACTGAGGAGGATTGTGGCTTGCTGTAACTACAACGCCTGTTTTGCATCCTAAAACACGGATTGCATACGAAAGTTCTGGAGTAGGGCGAAGACTTGTGAAAAGGTATGCTTTAATTCCGTTAGCTGCAAAAACCTGTGCCGTAATGTCGCTGAATTTATCGTGATTGTGTCTTGAGTCGTAGGCAATGCAGGCACTTAATGTTCCGTTTTTGTGTTCTTCAGGAAAAGCTTTGATAAGGTAATTTGCAAGACCTTGTGTTGCTTTTGAGATGTTAAGGGTGTTCATTCTGTTAGTTCCGCCGCCCATAACGCCTCTAAGTCCGCCTGTACCGAATTCCAGTGACTGATAGAAACGGTCTTCCAGTTCTTTCATGTCTTTTTTTGAAATAAGTTCTTCTACTTGAGAACGGAAAAACTGGTCTTTTTCTTCTGAAATGTATTGCTGTGCCTTAGAAAGAATTTCTGCTTCGTTCATAAAATGCTCCATAAAAAATCTGTGGGGAAAGTTCGCAACGCAAACTTTTGCGTTAAGGATTATATCAAATTGTAAATCAAGTTACAATGCATCGGCTTTTGTTATCATTGATGTTTCCCACTGCAAAAGGCTTTCTTCCATCTGCGGTCTGTTGCCCTTTACGTCACACATTATGCGGAAAACATTTTCTGTTCCGCTTGGACGCATCCACATAAATGCCTGGGGAGTTTTGTCTTTGCCGTAAAAAATTACTTTAAGTCCGCCGTTGCCGTTGTTCCAGTCAGATGCATTTTTTATTTCCTTAGTTCCGTTTGTTGTGCAGCATTCCCATGAGCAAATTCCGTACTTCTGTTCAAGTTCATCTTTTCTTTCCCTGTATTCCTGAAGGAAGATTTTTTCGAATCTGAGTTTAAGCTTTCCTTTGTCCGAAGTTTTTACTTTAAGTACAGCACGCTTTTCGCTTACGCCTGTAGTAACGTATTCAGGAAGTGTGGCAATAATGTCATCAAGTGTAAAATTCTGGGAGTAAGGCACACCGCACTTTTCGCACCATATATGAAAAAGTCCTTTTTTAAGCTGACCTTTTTTCGTAAGTACATCACGTAAAGTAAGAAGCTTGATTATTGCAAAAACTGATGCAACAGGATCCCTTACTGCTGAAGGAAAAGTTATGTTGCCGCCGTTGCTTCCTTCGCCAAGAACGGGAACTTTAAAATTAAGGCTGCGCTTTTCTTTTCCAAGATTTACAACATTTGCTTCTCCCACTTCAGAGCGGAAAACCTGAGCGTCAAGTTTAGAGCATATTTCGTCTATGCGCATGGAAGTAGGACAGTTAACTGCCACTGCAAGATTCTTTACTTTGCCGTTATTTTTCCAGCATTCAAAAGTAAGCTGAGACAAAACGCTGAGTGCAAAAATTTCCTGTGCAGGAATAATCTGTGCCTTATTGTTTTTTCTGCTCCAGTAAACAATGTTTCCTCTGTCTCCGTCACAGTCTGGCATATAACCTAAAACTGCATCTTTTTTTCCCTTGGACTGAAGCATGTTGATTTTTTCTGCGCAATAAACAAGATTTTCCGGTTCAGGAATAATTTCGTGGACAATGTTTCCCGGCGTATCATTAAATGGAATGAATTCAAGATTTGCCTGTGTAAAGAAATTACTGTCAATGCTTTTGCATCTGGCGCTTCCGTTCATGTCACAAACTAATGCAACAGGATTTTTTTCAAGGGAAGTTTTTATTAAATCAAATATAAGCTTCTGATTTTTTTCTTTAGGAGAACCTGTAACAATTTCTTTCATAAACGAAGAATATACGCCAAGAGCTTTTGCCTTAAATTTTTCACTTTTTCTAAGAAGCTTGTAAAAATATTTTTCGCTTACTGCATTTAAAATTTCTTCTGCATGAGACTGGGCATTTTCTGCAGAACATTTTTCCCTGAATGAATCTGCAAGAATTTTTGCCTGTCCGCCTTCAAGAACACCGCCGTCGCCTAAGCCGAATTTCAATCCGTTGTGGCCTATAGGGTTGTGGCTTGCACTTATGTAGAGAAATCCGTCTGTCTTTTTTGAGTAAGCCATAATTTCCGGTGCAGCTGATATTCCTAAATACTGGACTTTTATATTGTAGTAAATAAGAGTGCGCACAATAACCTGAGCCATTGTTTTTCCTGTTGGCCGTGTGTCTGTTCCTACAGCAATTAAGGGATTTCTTTTTTTACTCTGATTTTTTACGTAAAGTGCAAATGCTTCTGCAGCAAGAACGCAAAGTGCCGTATTGTTTTTTCCTATTTCAAAGTCAGCATCATTCTGGTTGCCGCTTACAGCAAAAACTTTTCTCCAGCCTGAAGCCGATAAAATCATATTGTGTTCCATAAGTTTATTTTAGTGAGATTTTTATTCCGTTACAATTACTGAATTGTATAGCAGAAAGTTTTTCACTTATTGTAAAAAAATACAGACTAAACAACTAGGAATTAAAGGATAAATATTGTAGAATTACCGCTATGATTTACGAAGATTTAGATTTACCAAAAAAAGGCGATACTGTTGTTGTAGGTTTAAGCGGCGGAGTTGATTCTTCTACTACTGCTGTTCTGCTTAAAGAAAAAGGCTGTAAAGTTATAGGCGTAACTATGGCTTTGTGGAAAAACGACCTGCCTTCACTTCCTGAAAATTCTCCTTCTTACGACAGCTGTTATGGTCCTGGCGAAGAATCTGATATTGAAGAGTGCCGTGCATTTTGCAAAGAGATTGGCATTGAATATCACGTTGTTGACGTTAAAGACGAATATCATAAGCTGGTGCTGGAATATTTCAAGAAAGAATACCGCAGCGGAAGAACTCCAAATCCTTGTGTAAGATGCAACCGTTACATTAAGTTTGGCGCTCTTCTTGCAGGCATAAAAACTCTTGGCATAGAGTATGATTATTTCTGCACAGGTCATTACGCAAAAGCTGTACGGGGAACTGAAAGCATTAAAAATCTTTACGGTAAAAATGCCAGCGAAAATCCAAACGGCAGCAAACGTCCGGTTCAGATTGCAGTTGCAATGGATGCCACAAAAGATCAGGCTTATTTTTTAAGTGCCATTCCTTCTGATGTTCTTGAAAAAGTAAGGTTTCCTTTGTGGAATCATACTAAAAAAGAAGTATTTGAAATTGCCAGAGCCCATAATTTAAAGGCAGCCCAGAGAGCAGAAAGTCAGGATTTTATGCCTCAGCCTTACCTTGATGCATTGTTTTCTGATGTGCCTTCTGTTCCAGGTGATTTTATTGATTTAGACGGACATGTTCTAGGCAGGCATCGTGGAATTGAACATTACACAATCGGTCAGCGAAAGGGTCTTGGAATAAGTTCTACTGCTCCTTTGTATGTTGCTGCAATTGACAAGGAAAAAAATCTTGTTGTTTTAGGAAGGGACAGCGACTTGTTTTCAACAGGACTGATTGCCAGCGAGTTGGTGTGGCCTGCTGATTATGATCCTGAATGTGCTTTTGAAGCTATGGTAAAAATCAGGCTTGCGTCCCGTCCTGTAAAAGCTTTTATTTCTCCTTATGAGTGCAGGGAAGATGAAGGCTTTGCTGACAAGGCTTACAAAGTAGTTTTTGAAGAACCCCAGAGGGCAGTTGCGCCAGGTCAGTGCGTTGTTTTTTACAAAGACGGAATTACTGTAGGCAGCGGAATTATTGCAAAATCAATTAACGAATAAAGTTTAGCTTGAAAAATCAGCCCTAAGTCCAGCCCTGAATCAGTTGACTGTAAGTTCGTAAGTTACGGTTTTTGCAGAATTGTTTCTGTCAATAAGGGTTATGCTTAGGGTAGTCTTTCCGTGTACAAGCTGAATTTCTCCTGCAAGGGCTTTTTTGCTGTCAGGGTAAAATTCTTCCAGTGTGTAGTTTCTGTTGCCTTTTATGCACATTTTTCCGCTTACTGAAGAAAGCTCGCTTAAATCTATCCGTTCTACAGTAGAGCCGTTTATCTGAAGGATTGTTTTTTCAGGTACGGCTGTTTCCTGTCTTTCACGGTATACTCTGTAAACTCCTGCTTCAAGAAATTTGTTTGATGCCGGATTGTAGGAATTGTTTTTTGAATCTACTAAAGTTACGGTTCCTGCAGTAAGTGGCAGTTCTTTTCCAACTTTTGGCATGAGAATCCTTGGATTTACGGCAGACTGTTCCTTTACGTCAATTACCTGAAATTCAAGACAGCTTTGTCCGTTCTGCCAGCCTGAATTTCCGCTGTTGCCGAGATAAGTGCCGCTGTGTATCTGTAAGTCAAGGTTGTCTGCAATGGAAGCGCCGTCAAGATTTGCGTAAACTGTAACAAGGGAATTTTCGTGGGAAACAAAAACAGCATTTCCTAAAGTTGACTCAAACCAGCCGAAGTCATTGTCATGCTCTTTTATAATGCCGAGAAGTTTTCCTTCGTCAGCACTTTTAATTTCAGAATTGTCTTTAAAAACAAGTGAACTGCTTATAGTTCCGCCCCTTAACTGTCCGAAGTATGAAAAAAATGAATCAGAAGCAGTTTCTTTCTGAGGCCAGTCAAATGCAAAACCTGCAGCTGCTAAAGATAAAACTGTAACTGATAAAATTAAAGCTGTTTTTTTCATTGTAAAATCCTTATGTCAAAGCGTTATTTTTTTGAAACCGTCAGTCTGGAAATTTTTGAATTTTTTCCTATAAAGAGTGCATTTTCGTAAACACGTATGAAAGAACATTCAGCGTTGTAGGAAAACTGTGCTACAGGATTTGCAAAAGGTTCTATTACTGTAACGGTGTAACAGTTGTCTTTTTTGCTTAATACAAAAATAAGGTTTTCCGTTTCTGATTCTTCAATCTGAATTACACGGCCTTCCAACGGAATGTGTGCGGTCTTTAGCTTTTTCAAATCAAGAATTCCTAAAAAATCTTCAGTGTCAAAGAAAATAACTTTATCGTCTTTGCTGAACTGTACAAGGCTTTGGTAAGGGCAGTCTTTGTTTATGTATTCGTGGTAAATGACCCTTGAGTGACCTTCGCTTTTTTCTGCTACAACAAAACGCTGCTGGTTCTGTCCGCTTATGCAGGCAATTAAATTTCCTTCAGAAGAAATTCCTGCTCCAAGAATGATTTCAAGGTTGCTTCCTCCAGGTGAAAATTTCTGTTCAATTTTGCCTTCGTTTGTAAAAGAGATGATTGTTCCGTCAAGGTAACCTGCAACTGTGCCGTTTTTGCTGGAAGAAAATGACGTTATGGGGCTGTAATATTCGTACTGCCATTTAGTGCTTCCGTCCGGATTTATGGCGGCAAATGAAGTGCCTCCTGGAAGCATTAAAAATATTCTGTCTTTGTCTATAAATGGAAATCCGCTTTTGTTTACTGAAAATACGCTTTCGCCTTCCGGTGAGTAAAAGTTAACTGAAGAACTGTCTGCGCCGTAAACTGAATAAAAATCATCGCTTATGGAAGATTTAAACGGAAACGTTATTTTAGTTACGATTTTTCCTTCAGGAGTAAAATATCCTATGTTCTGCCTTAATTTGTAGGCAAGAAGAATGTCATTTTCAGTTTTTTCCTGCAGGTGATAGATATCTTCCGTCCATTCAGGTGTAAGGTGAAGTTCAGACTGCAAGGGCTTGAATCCAAAAATTATGTAAAGAAAACAAAATACTGCAATGCAGATGATGATGGTACTTTTTTTTCTGCTTTTCATGGCACCATTCTACTTAAAGAACAAGATGTTTTCAATAAGCATGGATTTTACACAAGGCACATGGACAGTACCGCGTTAATGTTGACAAAAAAACGTAAAGATTGCAAAATATTGCAATTATTTGATAAAAAAAGTAGGGAAAAATAATGGAAGATGATATTTTAACAATAGAAGAAGTTGCAAAGTATTTGAGAGTAAGCGAACGTACAGTTTACGACTGGGCTCAGAAAGGTGAAATTCCAAGCGGAAAAATAGGAACTGTATGGCGCTTTAAAAAATCAGAAATTGAACGCTGGGTTAACGAACGCCTTTCTTCTTCAATAAAAGTGCCTTCATCAGACATTTCCGTAAACATAAAAAACATAATTTCTCCGGAAAGAATTATTTTCCTTAATCATCAGACAAAACACGATGCACTTGTAAGGCTTTCTGAAAATCTTGCTACAGCTCCTCAAATCAAAGACGGAAAAGAACTTCAGTCTGAAATCCTTAAGCGTGAAGAACTTATGTCAACTGCTTTGGGAAGAGGTATTGCAATTCCCCACGTAAGGCTTTCAAGTGTTACTGATCTTGTAGTTTCAGTGGGAATTTCCAGATGCGACATTATGGATTTCAATCCTATTGATGAAGTTCCTGTACGCCTTCTGTTTATGATTGCAGCTGCATTTAACCAGCACAGCTATTACCTTCAGTCACTTTCATTTTTCAGTTCAAAACTTAAAGACGGTGATTTGCGTAATGCACTGCTTAATGCAGAAAATCCAATGGAAGCATACAATCTTCTCATAAAGTAATTTTGCTTTTTTTAAGGAAGCGTTACGGGAATCCAGGTGGAAGGATCACTCTGGCTTGCGTCCATAATTCCCCATGTCAATCCGGGAATAGTTGTTTCGCCTACAAGATAATCTTTTTCGCCTACAGTAAAAGCGTATCCGGGATGAGTGCTTGCAAGTCCTGCTATTCCATGAGAATGAACTGCGCTTACAAAAATAATTGAATCTATGTTCATGCTCTGGAGCATTACGGCAAGAAGCATTGCCCTTGAATCACAGTCGCTGCCCTTTCCTTTTAAAATTCCAGGAAGTGACGTAAAGTCGGCAGAAGTCGTTTCCCTTTCGTAGCTGAATGTTTGAGTCCAGTTTAAAAGCCTGGTTGCATAATCAGTTTCATCACTGCATTCCGGGGCAAAAGCGTTGTACACATCAAAAGAAACATTCTGAAGCCTTTTGCATGAATCCCTGAAAATCATTCTGTAATAGCGGATCCATGCCAGCTGCCACAAATGTGAATTCCTGTAGTAACTAAGCACTTCATTTTCCCGCTGAATCAAATACTCTGCTGCTTCCACATCATTTTTGCCAAGTAAAGTGCTTATCTGTTTGTCCTGAATGTTTAGGGTAAGTTCATCTTTTTCGCCTTCAGGAAAAACGTATTGCGTAAAAGGTCCGCTTTCAAAATAACTTTCTGAATCAACAAAAACGCTGTCTAAAAAACTTACAATAAAACTGTTGCAGTTGCCGCTGTTTTTTTCATCAGTCCAGCAGATTGAAACAAGAATATTTCCTTCTTCAAGTTTAAGTGCAAGGGCGTAACCGAAAGAATTTTCTCCAAGCATAATTCCATCAAATGTAGAAACAGAAGCTTCTCTTGTGCGCCAAGTAAAATTGTCTTTTTCGTAGTTAAGGCTGAAACTTTCCATTACAGTAGCAAGGGCTTCCTGAGTTGAAGTAAAACGGTCAGGGGCGTAAATGCGCTCTATTGCCTTTACAGGTGCAACTGTACTTTCCAGCATATAATATTTTCCGTTGTCTCCTGATTCAACTACTTTAAAACCTTCAGGCATATCAAGTGAAATGTAGCTGCTTAATCCGTTGAAAAGCGTTCTTGAAGAAAATGCATTTTCAATTCCGGCTGTGAAAATAAATAAAATAACGGCAAATATTTTTTTTAATGTTCTTGTCATTTTAACACTCCGTTTTATATAATCGGCTTATGGCACATTTTTCTGTATTGTTTGAAGATGATGAAATTTTACTTATAAATAAACCTTTCGGCACGGCAGTTCAGGGCGGAAAAGGCATTGCTCATCCTCTTGATAAGGAACTTCCCCTGCAGACAGGTTATCCTGTTTATCTTGTCCACCGCCTTGATAAAGATACTTCCGGAATTCTTGTTGTAGCAAAAAATTCTGCCGCTGCTGCAAAATGGACAAAACTTATAGGCGAAAAAAATGCCGTAAAGGAATATTACGCTGTGTGTCTTGGAATGCCTTGTGTAAACGGTACGCCCTGCAGGAAGGGAAAGCTTGTTTCTGATGTTGAAGTTCACGGCAAAAAACTGAATGCAGAGCTTTACTTTAATGTGGAAAAACAGTTTTCCGTTACTGCTGAATATGAATGTGAGGGAAAAAAAATCAGCGAAACTGTAGGGCTTTTTTTAATTCACGTTACTCTTGGAACAGGAAGACTGCATCAGATAAGAATTCAGCTTTCCAAAGCAGGAGCCCCTGTTGCATGTGACGACCAGCACGGAAATTTTAAAGTTAACAAAATCCTTCGTAAAGCAGGAATAAAAAAGCTTCAGCTTTGCGCAAAAAGGCTTACAGTTCCGCTGAAAGGAAAGGCTGTAACTTTTGAAATTGAATTTCCGCCCCATTTTGCCGCATCTTTTAAGCAGTCAGATTCAAATCAGGCGTAAATACAGGCACAAACAGCTGCAAAATAATTGACACAACTTCTGCTTAATGATATATTGTTTTCACATTATAATACGCTTTAAGATGGAGCCGGAAAAAAGGCTCCTTTTTTTTAGGCTGACAGTTTTTAGAGGTAAAGTTTGGAATATATTTCCCCGGAAAAAATTAAGTATTTTAATGAAAGTTCACAGATTGTAGAAAAGGAAAATTTCAGTCTTGTTGAACTTCAGATTGTACCGCAGCACGGTAACATTCACGTTACGGCTGTAATAGCTTCAAAAAATCCTGAAAAAGATATAGGCGTTGCAGACTGTTCGAAAGTTCATCGCAGTCTTCAGGCAGAACTTATTTCCCTTCTGGAATATCCGGAAGATAAAGTTTTTATGGAAGTGTGTTCTCCCGGACTTGAGCGCAACATAAAAAATGCATGGGAGTTTACAGTGTTTACAGGTAGAAAAGTAAGGGTCTGGGACAAAACCGTAAGCGACTGGGTTGGAGGCACTTTGCTTAACAGTGACACATCTCAGGTAACATTAGGGCTTCAGGACGGAACGGAAAAATCAGTACTGTTTGAAAATATTGCAAAAGCAAAATTCATTCATCTGTAAAAATAAAATATAAGACAAAAAGAATAAAACGGGAGGCTTAAAATGCCGGCAAGAAGAAGTAAAAAGGTAGTTGAGCAGAAAGTAAACTGGGGACAGCTTATAAGTGATGTTGCAAAGCAGCAGGGCGTAAGTGAAGAATCAGTTAAAATGATAATAGAAAACGCAATTAAAGAAGCTTACAACAAAGCTCGCAGCGTAAAGTACGATAACTGTATCGTAGTTTTTGGCGATGACAACACGCTTAAAGTTTTTTCAAAAAAGACAGTTGTAGACGGAGTTTATGACCCGGTTATAGAAATTTCAGTTGATGACGCAAAAGCTTTGGATCCAAATGCATCTGTAGGTGATGAAATTGATGTTGAAATAGACCCTAAAAGCTTTTCTATCGGAGCAGTAACTTTAGGAAAACAGACTGCACATCGTCAGCTTGGAAAAAATTCTCAGGAAACACTTAAAGCTGAATACGAAAAGAAAAAGGGCGAACTTGTTGCAGGAACATATCTTAGGGAAAGCAAGGGAAATATTATTGTTGACCTTCCGTTCAGCGGAAAAGTTGAAGGCTTCCTTCCTGTTAAAAATCAGATTCCAAGAGAAATATACGAAGTTGGTGACAGAATCAGGGCTGTAGTTACAGACGTTAAGGTTTCACCTTCCGGCGTTCAGCTTATACTTAGCCGTGCAGCTCCTGAATTCGTAAAGCAGATTCTTTTTGAGCAGGTTCCTGAAATTGCAGACGGAACAATTTCAATTTATAATATAGTACGTGAAGCAGGCTACAGGACAAAAGTTGCAGTTTACTCAAAGCGCAGTGACATTGATGCAGTCGGTGCCTGTGTGGGACTTAAGGGAATCCGTATTCAGAACGTAATTCATGAACTTGACGGAGAAAAAATCGACATTCTCAAGTACGATGAAGATCCAAGGGAATTCATTAAAAATGCCCTTTCTCCGGCAGAAGTTTCAAAAGTTATAATCCTTGATTCTGAAAAGCGTGAAGCACTTGCAGTAGTTTCAATGGATAAGCTTTCAATGGCAATCGGTCAGAAAGGTCAGAATGCACGTCTTGCAAATAAACTTTGTGACTGGCTTATTGACGTAAAGACAGAAGAACAAGCTGCAGAACTTGATCTTTCAGAAATTGAATCAAGAAGAGTGGCAGAAGATCTGTTTGCAGATAACAGTGAATCTGAACCGGAAGAAATTACGGTAGTTGGTCAGCTTGACGGCATAGACCCTAGAGTTGCACAGTTCCTTAAAGAAGCAAACCTTGACGAAATACAGGAATTCGTTGATGCTTACAATGACGGAAGGGCACTTCATGTTAAAGGCCTTAACGCTGATGATATTGAAAAAGTTTACGCTATTGTAAATGAACAGGTTGAATTTGAAGAAGTTGAAGAAGAAGAACCTGTTGAAACTCAGGAAGAAACAGAAGAAGAATATTTCTGTCCTGAATGTGGTGAAAAAATTACTCTGGATATGACAAAGTGTCCAAAGTGTGGTGCAGAATTTTCATTTGAAGAGGAATAATAGAGAATAATATGGCTGATGAATCAGAAAAAAAGACAGAATGTGTTTTACACAAAAAAGAAAAAACTTTAGACGCTTCACCAAAGAAAAAAGTTGTAGTTATCAAACGAAAGACAGCACAGGTTTCTCCTTCATCAGCTGTTGCAACTGAGCAGAAAAAAGTTCCTGTAAAAAAGGTAGTTGTCAAAAAACAAAGTGAAAACGGAAAACCGGAAGAACTTTCAGCTGCTGCAGATATTTCTCAGGAAGCAAAGGCTTCTCCGGAAAATGCTGCAAAAACAGGCACTTCTGCCCAAAGTGCTGTTCAAAAACCTCAGCCTAAGCCACAAACTTACGAACTCAGGTCTACTCGCCCGAACGTAAAGGCAGGCAACTTAAGCGGAAATTCCCGTGGAAGATACAACGGAAGCGGTTACAGTGGCAACGGTTACAATCGTCGTGATTCAAATGGCGGTAACGGCGGCTTTACTGGCGCTCAGGCAAGAGAAGGCTATCAGAACAGGGAAAGAAACGGTAACTATCAAAATAAAAACGGCGGTTATGGCAACGGTCAGAATCGTCAGGGCGGATTTAACCGTAACGGCAACGGCGGCTATGGCAATGGTCAGAATCGTCAGGGCGGATTTAACAACGGTCAGAGACAGGGCTTTGGTCCAAACAGTCAGCGTCCTGGCTTTGGCGGCGGAAAACCTGGCTTTACAGTTCCACGTCCTACTTACGGTGATGCTGCAACTGCTCTTGGAGGAAATAAAACTCCTGCCAAAAAACAGTTTAAAGGTAAGAAACAGGATTATTCACAGAGAAAAGATAAAGAAGATTTATTTGACGAAGAAGAACTTTACAAGAAAAAGAAGGAATCTTCTATCAGTGCAGTTCCGGAAACAATCGACATTATGGAAACAATTTCCGTTTCTGATCTTGCAAAGAAAATGAATCTTAAAGCCAGTGAAATCATCGGCAAGCTTATGGGCATGGGCATGATGGTAACAATCAACCAGTCCATTGATTCAGATACAGCTACAATTCTTGCAGAAGAGTATAATTGTAAAGTGCATCTTGTAAGCCTTTACGACGAAACTGTCATTGCAAGTGAAGAAGGGGAAGCTGCTGGAATTCAGACAAGACCGCCTATCGTTACTGTAATGGGTCATGTTGATCACGGTAAGACTAAGACACTTGACGCTATACGTAACTCTGATGTTGCTGCTGGAGAAGCCGGCGGTATTACTCAGAAAATAGGTGCTTACAAAGTTTCTACTCCAAAAGGCGACATTACTTTCCTTGATACTCCTGGACATGAAGCCTTTACAATGATGCGTGCCCGTGGTGCTCAGATTACAGATATAGTTGTTCTTGTAGTTGCTGCAGATGACGGTGTTATGCCTCAGACAAAAGAAGCAATTGATCATGCTAAAGCTGCAAAAGTTCCTATTATTGTTGCAGTAAACAAATGCGATAAGCCTGATGCAAATCCTGACAGAGTTATGACTCAGCTTAGCGATTTGGGACTTACTCCTGAAGCTTGGGGCGGCGACACTCAGTATGTAAATATTTCAGCACTTAAGCGTGAAGGTATAGACGAACTTCTTGAAGCAATTCTTATTCAGGCAGAAATGCTTGAACTTACAGCCCAGTACGATTGCCGTGCAGAAGGTAAAGTTATAGAAAGCCGTGTTGACCAGGGAAGAGGTGTAGTTGCTTCTGTTGTAGTTGAACGCGGTACTTTAAGAACAGGCGATCCTTTCGTTGCAGGAATCTACTCAGGAAGAGTAAGGGCTATGTTCGACGATAAAGGACGTAAAATTCAGGAAGCAGGACCTTCAACTCCTGTAGAAGTTCTTGGTATAGAAAATATGCCTAATGCAGGTGATCCTTTCCAGGTAACTGAAACTGAAAAAGATGCACGTGCCTTTGCAGCAAAAAGACAGGAACTTAAGCGTTTTGAAGAAGCCAAGGCAGTTAAGAAAGTTACCCTTGATTCCCTTTACACAACTATTGAAGCAAGTGAAGTTAAGGAATTCCGCGTAATAATCAAGGCTGACTTACAGGGTTCTGCAGAAGCCCTTAAAGCATCACTTGAAAAACTTTCCACTAAGGAAATACGTCTTGCTGTAATTCATTCAAGTGCAGGTGCAATTAACGAAAGTGACGTTACTCTTGCTGCAGCAGACTCTAATGCAATAATTATCGGATTTAACGTTCGTCCTACTCCAAAAGCAAAAGCTCTTGCAGATCAGGAAAAAGTTGAAATCAGAAAGTATAACATTATCTACAAATGTGTTGAAGAAATTCAGCAGGCAATGGAAGGTATGCTCCAGCCTGATACTAAAGAAGAAGTTACAGGTATGCTTGAAGTTCTTAATACATTCAAAGTTCCGAAAGTTGGAGTTATTGCAGGATGTGTTGTACGTGACGGTATTGTTAAAAGATCAAGCAGCGTAAACATTATCCGTGAAGGCGTTGTTATTTGTTCAGCAGTTAAGCTTGCTTCCCTTAAGCGTTTCAAAGATGACGTAAAGGAAGTAAAAGAAGGATTTGAATGTGGTGTCGGCATTGAAAACTGGCAGGACATTCAGGTTGGTGATCAGTTTGAAGTATTTGAATACGTAGAAGTAAAGCGCAAACTTGGTCAGACTTTGGCAGAAGAACAGGCTGAAAGAGAAAAAATAGAAGGACTTTCCGGCAGCGAAGTTTAATATTATGGGACAATACAGATTAATTCGTTTAGGAGAACAAATCCGTCAGGAAATTTCAACTATGATTCTCCGTCATGAAATAAAAGATCCTCGTGTAAGTGAATTTCTTACAATAAACAAAGTTGAAGTTGTAGCAGATCTTGCTTATGCAAAGGTTTTTGTTTCTTCGTTTATGGATGATGCTTCTGTAAACAGAGGTGTTGAAGGTTTGCAAAATGCTGCGGGATTCATTCAGTCTTCCATAGCAAAAAAACTTTCTGTTTACAGATTTCCGAAACTTACCTTTGTTGCAGATTTCAGCATTAAAAAAGGCTTTGAAGTTGTACAGAAACTTACAGCCCTTGAATCTGAGTCTAAAGAAAGGGAAAGTGAATAGGAAAATAGGGCTTAAATCAGGCAATGAAAAGTAAAAAAACACCTTCAGGCATAATCCTTTACGCAAAGAATTCCGGCTTGACAAGCTTTTCTTCATTGTGGAGCATAAAGCACGCAATAGGCACAGAAAAAGTAGGTCACACCGGAACTCTTGATTCTTTTGCAGAAGGTCTCCTTGTAGTTTTAAGCGGCTCACTTACTCATTTAGTTTCGCATATAACGTCATTTACTAAAACTTACAGGGCAGTAATTTGCTTTGGTAAAACAACTGACACTTTAGATCCTACAGGTATTGTAACTGAAAAAGGAAAATCTGTTTCAAAAGAACAGGTTCAGTCGGCTCTCGGTAAATTTACAGGCACTCTTCTGCAGGTTCCGCCGGTTTATTCGGCAATTCACGTTGACGGAAAACGTTCTAGCGAACTTGTCCGTGAAGGCAAGAAAGTTGAAATGGAAGTGCGTCAGGTTTTTATCTACAAAAATGAACTTATTGACTTTAAGGAAGATGAAGGCAGCGGTTTAAGCTATGCTCTTGTGGAAATAACCTGTTCAAAGGGAACGTACATTCGTGCACTTGCAAGGGATATTGCTCAGTCTTTAGGCACTTGTGCTTACCTTACTGCATTGCGCCGTACAAAAATAGGACCTTTCAGCCTAGAAGATGCAGCCTGTTTTTCTTCACTTGATGAATTTACAATAGAAAAATGCATTGAAAAAGAAAAAATCATTGCGCTTAACAAAAACGAAAAAAAGAAAGACAGTGACAGCAGTTTAATTGATATCCGTTCGCATTTTCTGACTTTTACTCCTGAGCTTGCAGCTTTATGCGGATTTGAAAGCAGCACTTTACGTGAAGAGTGGAAAAATTCTTATTTAAACGGAAGGCCTTTACAGGGAAAAATGTTTTCCAGAATGGAAAATCTTCTTCCTGAAAAAAATGAATTCTGTGCTGAAAAAGAAATTGCTGTTTTTTATGAAAGCGGTAAATTTGCAGGAATTATCCAGAAAAGAGACGGAAGGCTTTTCTACGGTTTTGTTGTGCCGCCATTTAAAAGCGAACCTGCAGAACTTCCTGTTTTTTCATGGACTCAAATTCAAAGCAGGGATTTTCCTCTTGAATGGAAAAAGAAAGGTACTGCTTTAACTGTGGGAAAATTTGACGGCATTCACATAGGTCATCAGGCTTTGATTGATTCAGTTTTGCAGCAGAATGATTTTGCTAAAGGCGTTGTTACTTTCAGTTCTTCCTGTAAAAAATCAGCTGGAGAAGTTACAACTTTAAAACAAAAGCTTAAAATCTTAAAGGAGAAAAACCTTGACTTTGCCGTTGTAATTGACTTTTCTGATGATTTCAGTAAAATCAAGGGTGAAGATTTTATAGACACTTTAGTTGATGTCTGCGGAATGAAATTTCTTGCTGAAGGAAAAGACTTTAACTGCGGCTATAAAGGCGAAAGTGGCGGTAATCTAACTATGAAAGAACTTGCCCTTCTTGCTGGAAACAAAGGGTTTTATCTTTCTGAAATTCAGGATGTAATTCTTGAAGGAAAAAAAGTAAGTTCTTCCAGAATAAGGGATGCAGTTAAAAACGGTGATTTTGCGCTTGTCCAGAAAATGCTTCTGCGGCCTTTTTCTTATGACTGTTCGGAAATTAGGTTTACACTTTCCGGCTGCTGTGAAAAAGACGGAATGAGATGGTTTGAAGGTGAGTGCAGTTCTTCGCAGGTTTTGCTTAGCGAAGGAAATTATAATGTTGTGGCAATAATGTCCGGTTCAGAAAATGTTTCTAACGAAAAAAATCTGAATACTTTGCATACTCTGTGTGCAGTTGAAGGCGGAAAAATAAAGCTTCTTCTTCCTTCAGAAAATGCTGCCAGACGGGTAAGGACAATAAATTTTATTCCTGCTAAAATCTAATGTTGCCTGGAGCATGGAATGCCAGCCGGCTGCTAGGTTTCACGGAACGCAGGAAAATATAAGGAGTAAGTTATGGCACTTACAAAAGAAACAACTGCTTCAGTTGTAGGAAAATTCGGTGCAAACGCTAATGACACCGGAAACTCAAGGGTTCAGATTGCATTGCTCACAGAACGCATTAAACAGCTTACTGCACACTGCAAGGCTTTCCCAAAAGATGCTGGTGCTTCACGTGCACTTCTTAAGGTTGTTGGTTCACGCCGCAAGATGTTAAAGTATCTTCAGCGTACAAACCTTGAAGGTTACCGCGCACTTATCAAGGAACTTGGTATTCGTAAGTAAAATTTACTTAAGTGGCAGCTTGAGTTTTTTATTCAGGCTGCCATTTGTGTTTTTTGCTTTGATTCTAAGAACAATGGTGTTCCGGCTGTTCAAACGGAAGTGCCATGAAAGTATTTCATTTGCATAAGAATTGCTTTCAAAAGAAAAAGAACAAAAAAAGAATTATAAGATTTAAGAGGAAATTATGGTACAAAGAGTTACACGTAAAATTGGTGACCAGGAACTCATTCTTGAAACTGGAAAAATTGGAAAACAGGCAAACGGTTGTGTTTACGCTCAGATTGGCGGAACTTCAATTATTGCAACTGTTTGTGCATCTCACGAAGTAAAAGAAGGTCTTGATTTTGTTCCTGTTACAGTTGAGTATAACGAAAAATTTTATGCAGCAGGAAAAATTCCAGGTGGATTTGTAAAAAGAGAAGGTCGCCCTAAGGATAAGGAAATTCTTGTAAGCCGTCTTATTGACCGTCCTATGCGCCCTTTATTTGAACCGGCATTTGGTCGTGAAATTCAGATAGTTCCTACTTGTGTTTCTATTGATGGCGTAAATACTCCGGACATTCTTGCAGTTATTGCTTCTTCAGCTGCAGTTTCTATTTCAGACATTCCGTTCCATGGACCTGTTGCAGCTTGCCGTGTAGGTTACATTGACGGAGAATATGTTATCAATCCAACTTACGATCAGATGGAAAAAGTTCAGCTTGAAATTGTTGTTGCCGGTACAAAAGACGGATTTACAATGGTTGAAGGCGGTGCTAATGAAGTTAGTGAAGAAGTAATGCTTGGTGCTTTGGAAAAAGCTCAGGAATTCATTACAGATATGTGTCTTCTTCAGGAAGATTTAATTAAGCTTGCAGGAAAAGAAAAGCTTCCTCTTGCACCTTTAAATGTTGAACTTGCAAACAAAGATGCAATTGAAGCAGAAGCAACTCCGCTTATGAAAACAGCCTGTTTCCTTAAAGGCAAAATGGCCCGCAGTGAAGCAGTTAATAACGTAAAGAAGCAGGTTGCAGAACATTATGCAGAACAGCTTGAAGATCCTGTTCAGGCTAAGCTTTTTGATACTTTATTTGATGACATTCAGTACAATTTGCTTCGTTCAAGTATTCTTAATGAAGGCCTTCGCATTGACGGACGCGGTACAGAAGATATACGCCCTATTACTTGTGAAGTAAACGTTTTGCCTCGCCCTCATGGAAGTGCACTTTTTACTCGTGGAGAAACTCAGTCTCTTGCAATTACAACTTTAGGAACTGCAATGGATGAACAGGTTTACGATGATATTGAAGGAGACAGAAGCGAAAACTTTATCCTTCATTACAATTTCCCTCCATATTCAGTTGGCGAAGTTGGAAAGCTTACTACAGGAAGACGTGAAATTGGTCACGGTAACCTTGCACGCCGTTCCCTTGCTCCTATGATTCCTAGCCGTGATGAATTCCCTTACACAATCCGTGTTGTTTCAGAAATCATGGAAAGTAACGGTTCATCTTCTCAGGCTTCTACTTGCGGCGGATGTCTTTCACTTTTAGCTGCAGGCGTTCCAATGAAGAAAATGGTTGCGGGTATTGCAATGGGTCTTATTACTGAACCTGAAGGTGACAATCCATACGGACATTACGCAATCCTTTCTGATATTCTTGGTGAAGAAGATCACCTTGGTGACATGGATTTTAAAGTTGCAGGAACTCATGACGGTATTACAGGTTTCCAGATGGATATTAAAATTGCCGGTGTTTCTATGAAAATCATGAAGCAGGCACTTGATCAGGCAAAGCGTGGTCGTGAACATATCCTTAACATTATGGAACAGTGCATTAACAAGCCGCAGCCAATAAGCCCTTACGCTCCAAAAATCGATACAATGAAAATTGCTGTTGATAAGATTGGTGCACTTATCGGACCTGGCGGAAAAAATGTAAAGGCATTGTGCTCACAGTACGGCGTTACAATCAACACTGATGATGACGGAACTGTTACAATTTACGGAAAAACAGGCAAATCAACTGATGCTGCAAAAGCTGCAATTAAAGGCATTTGCGAAGATCCTGAAGTAGGAACTGTTTACAACGGAACTGTTAAGCGCATAATGGACTTTGGTGCATTTATTGAAATCCTTCCTGGAAAAGAAGGTCTCTGCCACATTTCAAAGCTTAGCCGTCAGCGTGTAGAAAAAGTAACTGATGTTCTTAAAGAAGGTCAGCAGGTTCCTGTTAAGCTTCTTGAAGTGGACAAAATGGGACGCCTTAATCTTTCTTACATTGATGCAGTGGAAGAACAGAGCAAATAAAGTATTTTCTAAAGTTTATAATGCTTTATAATTTAAAACGGAATGTTTTGTAGCAGCAGAATGTTCCGTTTTTTTTATCAGGACAGTGAAAAAATTATCGCAATGAACAAAAAACAGATTTTAAAAAATAATATTGTTTTAATTACAGAAAAAATTGAATCAAGTAAAACCTGTTCCATTGGATTTTGGTTTGCTGCAGGAAGCCGGTTTGAAGACAAAGACAACCGTGGAATTTCACACTTTACAGAACACCTTTTGTTTAAGGGAACGAAAAATTATTCTACAAGACAAATTGCAATTGCCTTTGACAGAATGGGCGGTTACATCAACGCTTTTACGGAAAGGGAAAACGTGTGCGTGTATGCTGCTTTTCCTGCCCTTGGTGATAATTTTAAAGTTGCCTGTGACATTTTGTGCGAAATGAGCTGCAACTGTATTTTTCCTAAAAGAGATTATCTGAGGGAAAAAAGTGTAGTGCAGAGTGAAATTGCTTCCATAAGCGATGACAGCGAAGAGTGTGCCTTAGACGAACTTGCTTCCAGAGTCTGGAACGATGAGCATTTAAGCCAGACTATCAGCGGAACAATTAAAGACGTGGAATCTCTGTCTCTTGAAAAAATAAAAAGCTGGTACGAAAAATATTTTGCCGGCGGTGAACTTACAGTTATTGCCTGCGGAAATTTTGACGAAGAATTTTTGTGCAGAAAATTAGAATCACTTGGGGAACACAGAAAGCCTGTCGAGTACGGAAAGGAAAGTCACTTCAATGAAGTAAGCTGGAAAAAAGGCGCCAACTTTGTAAAAAGCGATTTTAGCCAGAGTCAGATTTTTGTGGTGTTTCCTTTTAAAAATCAGTTAAGCGAAAAAGAAAATTATGCCGTAAGCGTTTTTAATGCACTTACAGGCGATACAATGAGCAGCCGCCTTTTTGATGTGCTTAGGGAAAAAAACGGATTGTGCTATAACGTTTACAGTTATTTTACTGTTTACGAAAATGCCGGAGCCTGGTGTGCTTACATTTCCTGCGAAAAACATAATGCTGCAAAAACTGCTGGATTTCTGCTTAAAGAAATAAACCGTATCCTTAAGTGCGATTTTCTTGAAGAAGAAATTGAATGTGCAAAAGAACATTTGTGCGGCGAAGAAATCATGACAAGTTCAGATATGGAATATGCAATGAAGCGGAATCAGAAAAATAATTCTATGGGACTTTCCTTGTGCAGCTTTAACGAAACAATTGACCATATACGAAAAGTGTCAAAAGATGATATAATAAATCTTGTAAAGAGAGTTTTTAATAAGGAAGAAATGTCCCTTTTAGTTTACGGACCGAAACTTTCTAAAAAAGATAAAAAGGAAATTTTATGCAATCTTCTGTAGAAATTAAATGTGTTGCCCAGAAAGGTGCAGTTTTGCCCGGATATAAAACTTCCGGTGCTGCAGGTGCTGATGTGTGTGCCTTTGTAGAAAATCCTGTTGTAATAAAAAAAGGTGAAAGGGCTTTAGTAGGTACAGGCTTAAGTTTTGAAATTCCTGAAGGATATGAAATTCAAGTAAGGCCAAGAAGCGGACTTGCTTTTAAAAACGGCGTTACTGTTTTAAATACTCCCGGAACTATTGACAGCGACTATAGAGGTGAACTTAAAGTGTTGCTTTACAATTGCGGCGATGAAGATTTTACTGTTAACTGCGGAGACAGAATTGCACAGATTGTAGTTGCGCCTGTTACAATCGGGAATTTCTTTTCAGGAACTTCTCTTTCTGAAACAGAGCGCGGTAAAGGCGGATTCGGCAGTACAGGAGTTTAATTGTAAAGACCGTAAAGCTGATATGGAATTTTTGTTTTAGGATATAAAATTGTCTTTTGGAATAAAAAATTTTTTTTGGGGAAAGAAAAAATCAGTTTTTGAAAATCAAGAAAAATTCAGTATTAAAAGAATTATTTTTAAAGCTGCAGTTTTTCTTTGTTCACTTTTAAAGTTAAAGCTTCTTGAAGATTTTTTTCAGGAAAAGTTAAAGTCACTTGATGAAGTAAAGGAGCACGTTTTATCGCGGTACATTGTAAAGGAACTGTTTCTTTATTTTATAGTCTGCTTTGCATTTTTCTTTGTAGTATTTTTTGTAAATCAGATTTTGCTTATGGCGGAAACTATTTTAAAAAAGCGTGTTCCCGTAAGTTCTGTTGCCCGTTTGATTTTATATTGTCTTCCTGCAGTTGTAGCTCAGTCTGCACCTTATTCAACTCTTGTAGGATTTTTAATGTGCTTAGGTCACCTTGTTACTGATAATGAAATTTTGATTATAAGGGCAAGCGGTTACAGATACTCCATGATTTTAAAGCCTGTCATTCTTATGGGAATTCTCATTTCAATATTCAGCTTTATTATGAACGATTATTTTCTGCCGCTGGGAACTCTTCACTACAACCGGCTTTTAAAGCAGATAGTCGTTTCAAATCCTGCAATTGAACTGGAGCCTAATTCTGTAAAGCGTCTGAATGATTCCACACTTGTAATTGGAAATGTTGCAGGTCAGAATGTAAGCGATCTTGTTTTTTTTGATACAGGAACTGACGGCGAAAAGCGGATTATTATTTCAAAAAATACTGAAATTAAAAAATCAAAAGATGAAGGCGTTTTAATGCAGCTTAATATGAATGATGCTGATGTTATTATGCTTTCTAAATCCAGCCGCCGCAATTTTGATGTTCTTGATGCTGAAAAACTTTCCCTTAACGTTTTTGAAGATTCAATTCTGGACACTTCAAGCGGAACATCTCCAAGAGAAATGACAAGCTGGGACTTAAAGAAAAAAATCGACGACATGAAAAAAATCGAAGGATATTCTGAAAAACAGATGAACACTTATCGTCTTGAATATAATAAAAAATTTTCCATTCCTTTTGGTTCAATTTTCTTTGCAATACTGGCTTTTCCTCTTTCCCTTGTTTTCGGTAAAAAAGACGGACACACTTTAGGCTTGATTTTCGGACTGATTATTTCCGTAATGTACTGGGCTGCAAACATTATAGGTCAGATGTTCGGAATAAGAAGTGGCGTAAACGGATTCTGGGTTATGTGGGGACCAAACTTTTTTATAGGAATTGTAGGTTCAATTTTGTATTTAAGGTTACGCAGAAAATGAAACTTATTATTTATATGCTTAAAAAATTTTTCGGAATTTTTATAGGCGCAATGTTTTTCTTTGTACTCGTTCTTTCCATTACAGACCTTCTTATGAATTTGTGGAATTATATTTCAAGAGGAATTGCTCCGAAAGATATATACAAAGTAATGATTCTTTACGTTCCAAAAACAATCTGGTATGCAACGCCTATAGCAATGCTTTTTGCTACAGCCTATATGCTCAGCGACTTGTATGCAAAAAATGAACTGCTTGCAGTTTTTGCCAGCGGAGTTTCCCTTTTTAAATTTGCAGCACCTTTGCTTTTAGTTGCTTTTGGAATGAGCATAGGAATGTTTCTTTTTGAAGACAATGTTGTTGTTGACACTTATGCGCAAAAACTTTCCCTTCAGTCCCAGCTGCTGCAGAAAGAAAAATCCCTTAACAACGATAATATTGTAATTATTGCTGACGAAGGAAGGCTTATCTACAAAGCTGAATATTACGACGATCAGCTTCAGCGGCTTTTTAACGTAAACTTTCTTTTTAGAGATGAAGAGAAAAATTTCAAGGCACTTATTGTCTGCGATAATGCAAGCTGGGTAGATGAAAAGTGGCAGGTAAGCAACGGTTATCAGTATAAAAAAACTGAAGAAGGCGATTTAAAATGTGTCAGCGTGGAAAAAGATCTGCTTGATTTTTTAGTAGAACCTCCCTCTACTTTCCGCAACAATACAATTTCTGTAGAAAGCGTAAATACAGAAACTGCAAGGAATTACATTCACCGTCTTGAAGTAGCGGGGCTTCCAAGTTCAGAAGCAAAAGCTGAATATTACAAGAAATTTGCATTTCCATTCGTTTGCTTTATTGTAGTTTTTCTTGCAATAGGTTTAAGCGGCAAGACACGGAAAAATGTTTTGATAATAAGTCTCGGCTTAAGCATAACGGCTGTAGTTTTGTTTTACATTATGCAGATGGTTACAATGCTGATGGCAAAGTTCGCAACTATTCCTCCAGTGTTCGGAGCATGGTTTCCTGTTGTATTTTTTATTTTCGTAAGCGCATTCCTTTTAAAGTATGCAAAAACTTAATTAAGATTTAAAATATATAAAACGATTTTTCTAAAGGATTTAAAATGATAAAAGAAATTTTTGAACTTCATCACAAAGATAAAGACACAAGGGCAAGAACAGGCGTAATTCATCTTCCTCATGGTGATGTGGAAACTCCTGTTTTTATGCCTGTAGGAACGAAAGGAACTGTAAAGGCTGTTTCAAAAGATTCCCTTGAAGAAATAGGATTTGAAATAATTCTTGCAAACACTTACCATCTTTATCTAAGACCTGGCGCTGACATTGTTCAGGAAAACGGCGGACTTCACGGCTTTACAAAATGGAACAAAAACTTTTTAACAGACAGCGGCGGCTTTCAGGTTTTTTCTCTTTCGGGACTCCGGAAAATTACAGATGAAGGCGTTACTTTCAGAAGCGACATAGACGGAAGCAGGCATTTGTTTACGCCGGAAAATGTTGTCCAGACTCAAGTTAAACTTAACAGCGACATTCAGATGCAGCTTGATGTGTGCACCGGTTTTGATGTTCAGCGGAAAGAAGCAGAACGTTCATTGCGCATTACAACTGACTGGACAAAGCGTGCTCTCGCAGAATGGAAAAGGCAGCAGGAAAACGGTTATCTTGGAAATTTGTTTCCTATAGTTCAGGGCAATTTTTTTGAAGATCTTAGAAAAGAAAGCGCTCAGTTTGTTTCAAGCCTTAATACTCCCGGCATTGCAATAGGCGGTTTAAGCGTAGGTGAACCGGCTGACGTTTTTGAAAAAATGCTCAGGTACACAGTTCAGTTTCTTCCTGAAAACAAGCCCCTTTACGTTATGGGAATAGGCACTCCGGAATACATTCTTGAAGCAGTTGCAGACGGAATTGATATGTTCGATTGCGTTCAGCCTACACGAATTGCCCGCCACGGATTGTATTTTTCTCACAAAGGAATGGTTTCCATTAAGCAAAAGCGTTTTGAACATGATTTGTCGCCTTTGGATAAGGAATGTAACTGCAAAGTATGCCGCACTTATTCAAGATCTTATTTACGGCACATTTTCAGGGAACAGGAAATTCTTTCTTCAATGCTTGCAAGTTACCACAACCTTTATTTTCTCCACAATATGATAAAGGAAATTCGTGAAGCCATAAACAATGACAGGTTTGAAGAATACAGAAAAAATTTTCTGGAAAACTTTCACTCTAATGAAATATAATGAAATTCAGCAGGAAAACGTATGAGTAAAAAACAATTACTTCTGGCACAAATGTGTATTTTTTCCCTTATGATTTTTAGTGAACAGCCTGATTTTTCAGAACGTAACGGTGCTGATGATATTGATCCTGTAGTTCAGAGTTATCTTGAATCGGAAGGAAAATCAGCTGAAGAAAAAACTGAGTTTAAGTATACAAAAGAAAAGCAGACGGCAAAAAGTTCAAGGCCAAGAAAACCTTCGTCTGAAGAAATAGAAAAAATTGATGCTAAAGATGAAAAAAAATCCACAGACGAATATGTAAAGCAGACAACTGAAAGTTTTAAGTACGGACTTGAAAGTGAAATTTCAAAGCTTTTAGACGAACTTACAGCTAACGAAGACTTACGTTTCGTTGACCCTATTTACGATTTGTTTTATTCAACAAAAAATCCTGCAATAAGAAATAAAATTTTAACTTACTTTACAAAACTGAAAGATCCCTGCCTTAGTGATTTTGCCACTGAAACCATAAACGATCCGTATGACGTAAAAAAAGAAACTGTAGATTTGTGTTTTAAATATGTTGCAGAAGTAAAGTGCAAAGAGGCAGTTCCCGGTTTAGTTGAACTTGTTGACAAGGAAGACGAAGCTTATTTTAACGGAGCCCTTTCTGCTTTAGGGGAACTTGGGGAAAGTGAAGAGGCGCAGTTTCTTGCTTCTTATATTGACAGAGATGATTTAACTGTTGCCCAAAGGCAGTCTTTAATGCGTGTTCTTGGAAAAATAAAAGCCGTAGAAACTTACTCCAAACTTGCAGACATTGCCCAGAACGAAGATGAAAATTCTTTTGTAAGGATGTATGCTGCAGAAGCAATAGGTGCAATGAAAGTTAAAGAAAGCGAAGAAATTCTTTTAAAGCTTTTTGAAGAAGACGATCCTAACTTCAGGGTTTACGTTTTAAAAGGCATTGCAAATTTTGATGATGAAAAAGCTGATGATGTAATTTTGCAGGCTCTTCGTGATTCCCAGTACAAAGTAAGGCTTGAAGCAGTTAATCAGGTAAAAGAGCGCAATATGAAAAGTGCCGTTCCTTACTTGATTTATCGCTGCAAAGATAAAGAAGAAGAAAAAGTCGTAAAGGAAAAATGCTACAGCGTAATTGCAGAACTTAACGATAAAGAAGGAAACGAATATTTAATCAGCATTTTAAAAGATAAGAAAGTTGCAGATGGAACTAAAGGAAAAGTTGCAGGCTATCTTCTTGAATTCAATCACGCAGGAACTGATGAAATTATTGAACTTGCAAGGGAAAGCTTAAAAAGCGATCTTATGAAAAATCTCCGTTACGCTTTGGGAAAAGAGTTTGCAAAATACGGCAGAAAAGAATTTGAACAGATTTGCAAAGAGTACATTGAAAGTGAAGATGTTGCTACACAAGGCACCGGTCTTGATATTTGGGCAAAGGGAAGGTACTCTTCTTTAAGAAGCCTGGTTGCAGATATTGCAAAAGATGCTGATGAAGAAGATGCACCTAAAACAGACAGCAAAACTTATCAGTTCGGGCAGAAAAAGAAAAATGCAAATGCAAAAAAGGCAAAGCGTATCCTTCAGAATGTTGATTCCCTTACCGGCTGGACTGAAGAAGAAAAATCTCCTTCATCAGATCCGGAACTTGATGCAGTAAGTTCGGCAGCACCTTCTTCCGCCGACAAGTGATTTTTAAGAATACATTCCGTTAAGCATACGGTAAATTATATTTACTTTTTCTTTATCAGCGGCATTTAAGTTGCAGTTGTTACAGTCGTCTATAAGTCTTTCCAGAGATGAAACGCTTTCGTTAAGGGCTGTAGGGAAGCCTCTGGAAACTTTAAACCAGTAATTTCCGTTATCATCTGTAAAAAGGCAGATAAAGCCCATTTCCTTTGCATTTTGTTTTGCAACAGTTACTTTCATAATCCATTCAAGAGAATTTATAAGCTTGTTGATGCCGTTGTTTTCGTAAATGTTTACGTTAAATTTTCTGTTCCACTTTTCTTCTGAAATGGGATTAAGATTTAAATTTCTTGCAGCCTTTAAAATGATTTCCATTTTTTCATTTTGCATAAGGGTAAAATTTTTGTTCATTACAATGGAGCCTTTAAGTCCGCTTATTTGTGCAAGAAGATTTTCATTTTTTTCATTTTGGGCAGCTTCAATAAATGGCTTGAACGGAAGGAGCAAAGTCTTTTTTCCTTTAACTTTTGCTATGCTGAAAGTTTTTCCGCCGAAAGTAATTTCATCCTGATTTTTACTTTTGTGTTCATCATTATTCTTTTTAAGAAAACGTGAATCATTTTTTCCAACTTTGCTGTTTGAATCACGGAAATTAGTTCCTTTGTATTCAAAATTTCCCGTTAAAAATTTGCTTCCTTTTCCGCGCATCTGCTGAAGTTGTTTTTCAAGAGAGCCGTCAACTTTAGAAAGAATGTTTTTTGTTAAAGGAGAAACGCTCATTGCAAAGATGCGGCTTGTTTTTACAATTTCACCTGCAACAATATAAAGTGGATTAGTTTTAAAAATTGAACTTCCCGGATGAATTGAAATGTGCTCGGCAGTAAGGCTTCTATAACTTTCCCTTCCTTCACGAATGCAGACAAACTGAATCATTCCGCTGGCAATGCAGCACAAATAGTCGTCCATATTTCCGCCGTTAGTAATTGGAATCTGAAGGCGTTCGCCTACAATTTCTTCAAGCTGAGTCTTAATGTTCAGGATTTCAGCCATAACTTTGTCGTCAAGATAATTGTTTTTGCAGAACTGCTCTTTGTTTTTCATAGACATATATGTTCTGAAAAGCTTTACGTAACTTACAAAATCACCCTGAATGTCCCTGAATCCGTGGTGAGCCTGACGTGCGTCCATTTCTTCACCAACAGGAAGTACAAAAGGTGTCTGTGCGCTTAAAAATGCTGCTGCAATAATTACTTCTTCAAGAACTTCAGGGTAGTGCAAAATGCTTTCTACAATTATCCTGCTTACTCTTGGTTCCAGTGGAAATTCAACCATAAGCTTGCCTATGCTGCTTAAAGTTCCGTCCTGCTCCAGTGCCTTAAGCATATTTAAAGTCTGGACTGCTCCACGTAAATCTTCAGTTTGGGGCGGAGAAATAAAATCGAATTTTTCAAAATCAGTAATTCCCAGTTCCGACATTCTCAGGACAACTTCGCTTAAATCAGTGCGGTAAATTTCTTCTGTTGTATATTCGCTCCGGGCTTCAAAATCACTTTTGGAATAAAGTCTGTAGCAGGTGCCGCTTTGAGTTCTTCCAGCTCTTCCTCTTCGCTGATTGCAGCTTGCCTTGCTTACAGGACATTCTATAAGGCTTGAAGTAAAAGTCTTTGGCGAATAAAAATTAAGCTTGGCAAGTCCCGAATCAATTACTGTAGTAATGCCGTTTATAGTTACGGAAGTTTCTGCAATGTTAGTACTGATGACAACTTTCTTTTTTCCGAAAGGTGCATTGTTAAAAACTTTTTCCTGCTCTTCTTTAGGAAGACGTCCGTACAAGGGAACAATGTGGATTTTATTTTTAAACGAAGATGATGACAGCCGCATGACGCAGTCCTTAATGATTTTTTCTCCCGGAAGAAAAATTAAAATGTCACCTTCATCCTTGTTGTCAAGAACGCGGTCAATTGTAGATTCAATTTTTGCAAGAAGGGCTTCACTTGCATTTTCGCTAGCAGTACTTGCCTTAACAAGAGGCGGATCGTAAACCATTGCAACTGGAAAAACCTGGGTTTCTATAGTAACAATAGGACAGCCTCCGAAATATTCGCTGAAAGCCTGTGCATTCATTGTGGCAGAAGAAACTATTACTTTAAAATCTTTCCTTACCTGAAGGATTCGTTTTAAAAGCCCAAGTACAAAATCAATATTTAAGCTTCTTTCGTGAGCTTCATCAACCATTATTACGGAATATTTGCTCATCCACGGATCAAGCTTCATTTCCTGAAGAAGAATCCCGTCTGTCATGATTTTGATTTTTGTAGAAGAATCTGTCTTGTCTTCAAAACGCATTTTATATCCAACAAGTCCCGGATATTTTGTTTTAAGCTGTTTTGCAATAAATTCGCTTACACTTAATGCTGCAATTCTTCTTGGCTGCGTAACTGCAATAATTCCGTTTTCAGAATATCCTGCTTCGTGAAGTATAACCGGAAGCTGTGTTGTCTTTCCGCTGCCTGTAGGACTTTGAACAACTATAACTTGATTTTCCTTAAGCTTTTCAAGGATTTTTTCTTTTTGTTTGTAAACAGGTAAATTTTTGTAATCTATTGACATATTTTTTTTCCTTTAATTTTTTCCATAAGATTCATTCTTTCGCTTAAATATTTTGCCCATGTTTTCATGCCGGAATTTTTCAGTTCAGCAATAAATTCTTCGTTCAGAATTTTTATGACAAAATGCCATTGAGGCGTAATGTAAGTTGTTATAAGTGTTGGATTTACGTTTATGATTTTAACACCAGTTTCATCTTTTTCAAAGCGCACTTGTGTTATAAAGCCGTCGCCAGTGTAATCCCTTATGTTTGCAGGATTTTTAAAATCGGGTTCCCAGCGTTGTGCACTTAAAGTATTGCCTTGTGCAAAAAAAATCAGCTTTTTGTTTTCGCCGTTCTGGCAGACAAGTTCCCATTCTTTCGGCACGTGAGGATGATTTGCAAGTACAACATCAACTCCTGCATCTAAAAGTTCGTAGTAATATTTTTTCTGACTTTCCAGAGTTGAAAGAACATACTCTTCTTCTGCAGTGTGAATGCTTAAAATAAAAAGGTCGCAGGGATTGCTTTCCCTTAATGCCGAAATGCTTTCCATAAAGATTTTTCTGCTTCTGGAATTTGGCTTTGTATAATTAATGTAACCTGAAAAAGAGTTCTGATTTAAAATTTCCGTTACGGCAAGAAATAAAATTTTCCAGCCGTTACATTCAATTATTTCGTAAGTAAAAGGGCTTTCAGGAGAATCTTTTAATCCGGAAGAATAAATTTTCCTTTCAGAATTCTGTGATGAAGTTCTTAAACCGTCAAAATATTTTTTTGTTGCCTTTATTCCTTCAAGGTTCTGGTCGTTTGAATGATTGTTTGCAAGAGAAAATACGTTTATTCCTGAATTTAAAGCTGCTTCCACATATTCTTCGTGTACGTTAAAAAAAGGATACGTAGAGTAGGGCTTGTCTTTGTAAACAGGCGTTTCCAGGTTTGCTATGGAAAGATTGCTTTGTGAAAGCAAAGGCTTTATGTCTTTAAACGGTTCATTGTAATCGCTTATGGAAGTGTTTGGTTTGTGAGCCATAATGTCGCCGCAAAAAGTAATGAGGATTGTGTCCCTGCTGCTGAATGCATTTTCCGACGTAATTACAGGTGTGCCGTCACTAAAACAATCCGGAAGGGTTTCATTTTGTTTTGTAGAAGTGCATGATAAAAGGAGAAAAACTAAACTTATAAAAACACTGTTCCGTTTATTTTTTAAAAGCATACTTCAAAGCCAACGGAATATTTTGTAAACAAATCATTTGAGTTTCCAAGAATACCAAGACTTCCTATAATGCCCACTGCATTTGGAGCGTAAATTTCCATGCTTGCACCAACACCGCCGCCTGCACCTGTTCCAATGTAGCCGCCTTCAGCGTAAATGCTCAGCCTGAAATTTGTAAACACGTTAAATGACAATCCGAAAAGACCTGTAAGTCCTGTAAAGAAAATTGCTTCTGAATCTTTTTCGCTGTCGTATGAATTTGAAGAATTCCAGAAAATATCATTGCCGCCAAAACCAAGTTCTGCAGTAAGTCCGCAGAAAATATTATTTGTAATTCCAATTGTGCCGAGATATCCTATCGTAAAGAAACTTTCGTCAGCAGAACGGTAATAGCTTATAGTGCCTGGAAGAAATTCATAAATTAAAGAAGAAAAAGTGTCTCTTGCATCTTGTTTTGAAGATGAACTTGAAGATGATTGTGTGGAAGTGCTTTTTTTGTTTTTAGCGTTTTCCTTTTTAATTTTAGCCTGAGCTTTTTCCTGTGCTTCACGTTCAGCTTTTGCCTGTGCCTTGTAGTCATTGTTTTTCTGAGTCTGAGTGCGCCAGTCAACTTTTACTGATGGAGTAAAGGCGTAAGTTACAGTTTCTGAAGCAGATAAAGTTTTTATTTTTTTGCCTGATTCAACGTTTAAAAAATCAATTGACTTGATGCTGACTTTGTAAGTGCTTGCTTCCTTGTAGCTTCCTGCTTTAATTGTGTAGGTAATTTTTGATTCAATGTAAGGAACGTTAAGCCTGAAAAAAGAATCGTAGTTGTCTACAGTGTCAAGATATTCCTGATAAACTTTACGTTTTGTTTTGTAGTTCTTGTCTTCCAATTTTGGAAGTTCGGGAATTTTCTTTCCTGTAATTTCAGTGTAATTAAGGGTGTCCGTATGGACGAAAATATTCTGACCTCTGAACGAAAAAGTAAGTGTGTAGCGCCAGCCTTCTTTTCCTTTAGTTCCGTCGTAGTTGTTGATGCGCAGGTACAATCCCTGATTTAAAATAGAGTCAGCAGTAAATGTCTTGCTTTCCAGTTTTGAAATGTCAGAAGTGATTTTTTCCCTAAGCTGATTTTGTGCAGATTCAGTTTCTTTTCTGATTTCCGCTGTGTTTGTGTCGATAAGGTCGTTGTATTTTGCAGTAATTGCGTTAATGTCGTTGTTCAGGAATTCCTTGCCTGATTCATTCAGTGAAACTCCGTCTGAAGCAAGGTGAGCTTTCTGCGGCTGCTGATTTTTTCTTTGGGAAATTTCGTTTTCACATTCAGCTTTAAGTCTGGCAGAATATTCGTCTATTGTGTCCTGCACTGATTTTTCATTTGAATAGAGGATTTGCTTTTCACCTTCAATTACTTCAATCTGCTGGCTTGCAGTTAAGGACTCAGATTTTTTTGCCTTGATTTCCATTGCTTTTTTTTCTATTTCATTTGAAAGACGCATTATTTCCATCTGCTTTTCAATGTCGCGATCATTTTGGGCAAGCATTTCTTCCTGTTCCCTTTGTGCATCAGATTTAAGGCGTTCAATACGTTCCTGCTCATTTTTCTGCTGCTGGGCAAGTATGGCTTTTTGAGTTTCAATTCTTGCTTTTTCTGCTTCGGCTTCCAAAGACGTAAGGTTTTGTGCCGTAAGTTTTGATTCTTCTGCGTTAAGTTTTGCAATTTCAGCGTTAATGGCAGAAAGGTTTTCTTCGTAATCGCTTAAGTTAAGTTTTTCTTCGCTTTCAAAAGTACCGTACTGGATAAGGCGTTTTCCTGCACTTGTTAAGTTTACTCCAAGCTGCGTAAGAATTTCAGCAGAAATAATTCCGTGCTTTGTAATGTATTCTGATTCGCTGTAGCTTTTGCTTAAATTATATCCGCCTTCTGTTTTTCTGGTTTCAATGTTTGTAATCTGAACGTTGGCTGTATATTTGCTTTCTCCGGAACTTGCTGTACGTGTTGTGGTAATTGTGATGTAATATTTTGCCTGAAGTGATTTTCCAAGCTGTATTGGATTTTCTTCCGAATATTCAGAGCTTTCGTATTCTTTCTGGATTTTCCTGATGTTTTCTTTTTCAGCTGCATCTATAACTGTAAGGTTAGAGTAGTTTACCAAATCATTTAAAATGTCCAGTTTGATTTTGTTTGATATCCATTCGTCGCTTTTGTCTGATTTTCCGTTTTCAAGCACAGACTTATAAATAAGGATAGTTTTTCCTTGGCCGCCGTTTCCTGTAAAGTATCCTGTTGCAGGAAAAAGTGGTATTGCTGTAAAAACTGCAAGGGCCGATAAAATGATTTTTTTGTAACTGTTAAAAAGTTTCATAAGTACTCCGACTTAATTCTAACATTAAAGTGTGTTATTTTCAATTCGTTGCATTAAGTTGTGGAAAAAGCGTACACTCTCCGCAAGAACAGGGCGGCAGGGCGCGCAATGGTTAACTGTACTTTTTAAAAAAAATGGATTATTATGTTGTGTAAGTTCAGATGTGTGCAAAAAGTTTTGCTGGAGATTTTATGGAAAAAACTGTAATGTCAACTGAAAATGTTGAAGAAACTATCAAGGAAATTTGCAATCTTCTTTCTAATATATCAGATGAAAAACTTATATATGATTTTTTCGGCTGTCTGTTTACAAAAGCTGAATTAAGGGATTTTTCAAACAGGTGGAATCTTGTTAAGGAACTTGATGCAGGAACTACTCAGCGTGAAATTGCCAGAAAATACGGTATGTCATTGTGCAACATAACCCGGGGGTCTAAAGAAATGAAAAAAGATGATTCTGCTTTTCTTAAAGTTCTGGAAATTCTTAAACAGAAAAACAAAGGCTGATTTTTAATTTCTGCAGTTACTACAAATTCCCTGAAAATTTATTTCCGTTTCATTAAGTTCCATTTCACTGGGAACGATTTCTTCGGCAAGGGAAATAAGCTGCCTTAATTTTTTTTCGTCAAAGATATCTATGATGCAGCCGCATTTTCTGCACTTAAAATGCAGGTGTGGAGATGTATTTCCGTCGTAGCGCACTTCTTCATCTTCAATTCTGAGAATGGTAACTAAGTTTTTCTGGCTGAAAAGGTGAAGCGTATTGTAAACCGTAGTTTTGGAAAGAGTAGGATTTTCCGGAGCAAGTTCGCTGTAAATTTTTTCTGCAGTAGGGTGAACGGGATGTTCTTTTAAATAATTGAAAACAGCAAGCCGCTGAACTGACGGACGTATTCCTTTTTCTAAAAGAAGTTCTGCGTTTGTCAAAATAAACTCCATAAAAATACCGGGCTGAATATAAATCAGCACCTGCAGTAAAATGAAATGTGACTTATAAAGGCAGACCCGGTATAAACTGTTTAATTAAGAAAAGTATCTTTTAAGAAGACCTTTAAATCCTGCACCGTGGCGTGCTTCGTCTTTTGCCATTTCGTGAACAGTATCATGAACAGCATCGTAGCCTAATTCCTTTGCCTTTTTAGCAAGCATAAGTTTTCCTTCACAGGCACCGGCTTCTGCAGCAGCACGAAGTTCAATATTTTTCTTTGTAGAAGAAGTTACAACTTCGCCAAGAAGTTCTGCAAAACGTGAAGCGTGATCTGCTTCTTCATAAGCGTATCGTTTGAATGCTTCTGCAACTTCAGGATAGCCTTCTCTGTCTGCCTGACGAGCCATGGCAATGTACATTCCTACTTCAGTACATTCGCCCATAAAATTGTCCTTAAGCCCCTGAACTACTTCTGGATCAAGATCTTTTGCACAGCCAACTTCATGTTCACAGGCAAATCCTGCTGATTCTTCCATTTCTTTAAAAGCATTTTTTGCCTTGCACTGAGGACAAACTTCCGGAGCATTGTCTCCTGTGTGGATATAGCCGCAAATTTTGCAAACCCATTTTTTCATTTGATTTCCATCCTGTAAAAAAAATATTTGTATTAAATACAATTTTGTACTTAATACAAATATTATGCAGCGAAAACTTTAACTTGTCAAATAAAAGTTACTTATTTTTGTTAATGATTCTTGTTTCGTATTTTCCTGTTGAAATTTCAATGTAGCGTACAAAAAGCGAAACTTTATTTTCTTCGTTTAAGTTTTTCCAGATAAGGTCTGCAAGTTCGTCGATTGAGCCTTTAAGTTCTACAGGAACAGGTTCGCCTTCAAAGCTTGGAAGAGGATTGCCGTTTTTTTCGTAAGTGTGAATGTAGCGTCCCTGACCTTTAGCAGGATTGTCGTAGTTAAAGGTATAGCGCAGCGTATTTTCCGGATTGCCTCTGTCGCTTTTTAAAATAGAAATTGAATATTCGTATTTTCCGTTTTCAAGGTTAAGCAGACTTGAAATTCTAGGAGTAAAATTCGGTTCGTCGTGTTCATATTTGCGGCTTTGAAGTGACTGCTCAAAAGTAAGTCCCTTGCTTATTCCGTCGTAAATTGTGTCTGTCTGATCGCCGTTAGTTACAATATGCTTTTTTCCAAGTACACGTACTGCGGAGTAAATTATAAGGCTTGGATCTCCTGCAATAAGTGAAGGATCAAATGCCTGGGTGCGTATTCCTTCTGCTTCTTCTACAAAGATTCTGTTGCGGCTGCCTGCACTTCTTCCCATTGTCCAGTAAGCTGAAACTGCATATTTTCCGTCTTCACTTAAACCGGCAATAATTCCTCTTCCGGGATATTCGTTTTGCGAAAGTTCTTTTGCAAGGGACATTGTTTCCATTTTGTAACTCCAGTAATTTTTTTTTAGTTCCGGATTTATTTCCAGATTTGTGGAAGTTTACCACACTTTGCCGTTATTTCCAATTCATTTTTTAAATTATGTTTAGCCCCGATTGTAGTGGGTGCAGAGCAAGTCTGGAGCGAAGCGGAAGACCGGCCGTAAGGGAAAGCCACGGAAAGCGGGTTATGTAATAAAGTGTGCTTCGTAAGGAAAAATAAAAAGGCTCTTTTAACTTTAAGTTTGTTTTTTTCGTGTTTAGGGTGTATAATTTTTTTATGGACGTTACTATTGCTGATGCTAGTCCTATAGGACAGCACCTTGAAAGAATCGCTGAGTCTCAACAGGTTTCATATCTTGTGTTTAACAAAAAGAAGATTCAGCTTGTTGCGAAAATTACGATTGGCAGGGAAACTGACAATACTATTGTAATTGATAATAAACTTGCCAGTAGGCATCATTGTCTTATTCAGAAAATCCGTGATGCTTATTTTTTAAAGGATTCCAACAGTACGAACGGAACTTTCCTTAACGGCAGGCGTGTTCCTCCTGACAAATACGTGCTTTTAAATCCCGGCGATAAAATTACAATTGGCTCTTCAAATCTGATTATGGGATAAAATGCTTTCTGAAAAAGAATTAACTGCTTTCCGGGAAAAATTGATTTCATTGTCTGAAGAAAAAGATTTTTCCTGTGAAGCTGATGCTCTTTGTTTTCTCGATAAAGCTGTTTCTGTTCTTGAAAAAGAAAGTAAGGCTTTGCGCCCTTTTGACAGATGCGGTCGTCCCGGCGGCCTTTTGGATTTCAGGAAAAAAAATACTCCTGCAGTTATAGTTCCT
This sequence comes from uncultured Treponema sp., assembly GCA_945877425.1. GTDB lineage: Bacteria > Spirochaetota > Spirochaetia > Treponematales > Treponemataceae > Treponema_D. The sequence continues at coordinate 167,027 of CAMCRZ010000001.1, read as the reverse complement.
GACATTCACGGCAGAACTGATTTTCTTCTTAAGCTTTTGTCTTTTAATTTAAGCCGTACTTCCCTAAAAAAAAATGAAACTGTTCTTGAAGCCCTTAACAGAAAAAGCCTGATTGTTGTTTGTGTAGGTGACGGAATTCACTGCGAGCACAGGGCAATGGTCCGCTGGCAGAAAAGTCTTGAGTTTTACAAAAAGGGCATTGTTGATTCTGAACCTATGAAAGATGAAATGAGGGAAAATATTTCCACTATGAAAATTGTAATGGAACTGAAAAATTCCTTTAGCGAAAACTTTCATTTTTTAAAAGGCAATCACGAAAATATTTTAAATGAAAATTCTTATGGAAACCACGCTTTTTACAAGTATGCTCTTGAAGGCGAAATGACGAGGGCTTTTATGGAAAAAGTTTTTGGTGATGCTGTTATTTATTTAATTGATTCATGGGAAAAAAATCTTCCCTTGTGTGCTGCATTCAGTTCTTTTTGTGTTTCCCACAGTGAACCTGCAGTTTTCTTTAAGAAGAGGGAACTTGTTAATTTCAGGGAAAATCCTTTTATTACGGAAAGCTTAACCTGGACTGGAAATGATCAGGCTGAAGACAAGTCTGTGTGCAGGCTTTTTCATGAGCTTACAGGCAAAAAGGAATCCGGTGCATTGTGGTTTGCAGGACACAGACCTGTTGAAGGAAAATTCTTTTACAGGCAGAATGCTTCTTTAATTCAGTTTCACAATCCTGAAGAAATGAACTGCGTGTTTTTTAATTTTGACAAAAAGTTTAATCCTGAAGAAGACATAATTTCTGTTGACACGGAAAGATGGGTCGGTGAAGCTGGCTCTGGTGCATCTGGGGCTTGCGGCGGGCAGAAAGGCAATGTTGAAGTTCTGGAAGACAATGTTCCTCTTGAGCAGTGCGGTGTCTTTGAAAAATATAGCGGCAGAAAATCAACTTAAAAATAAATATTGTAAAATTAAGTGAGGTATTTATGGCATCAGTTCCTGAAATAATAGGCAAGTATAAAATTGAATCTGTTGTTGCAGTGGGCGGCATGGGAACAGTTTACAAAGCAGTTCACCCTTCTTTGAAAAGGCAGGTTATTATAAAAAAACTTACGCTTAAAGGCGGAGGCGGTTCAATTCGTGAGCGCTTTAAAAGAGAAGCCCAGATTCTCCTTGATTTGTCCAGCCCTTATGTTGTAAGGATGTTCGACTATTTTACGGAAGGACGTTCTGATTATATTGTTCTTGAATTTGTTGACGGTATGTCCCTGGACAAGCTTATTCAGAAGCAGGTTGCACTTCCTTCAGAGCTGGCTCTTCTTATTTTCCTTGATGCCTGTTACGGACTTAAGCACGCTCATGCAAAAGGTATAGTTCACCGTGACATTAAGCCAGGCAATATTTTGATTTCCCGGAGAGCAGAAGTTAAGCTTGCCGATTTTGGAATTGCCAGCAGTGAAAAAGAAAGTGACATTGTTGAAATGGAAAAAAAGAGCGGCCTTCTTTCAAAAAGTGAAAGTGCTTCTAAAAACGGCCTTACTCAGACAGGTGCAACTTTAGGAACGCCTGCATATATGTCTCCCGAACAGTTTGATGATTCACGTTCTGTTGATCAAAGGGCTGACATTTATTCCATGGGCGTAATGCTTTACGAAATGGTAACAGGTGCAAAGCCTTATCCGGGAGACATGAGCTTAAAGACAAAAAGCCGCATCCGTAAAGGTGATTACATTCCACCGAAAAAAATTGACAGGACAATTCCGCCTTTCGTGTGTTCCCTTATTAAAAAGATGATGCGTCCAAAGCCTTCCCGCAGATATCAGACTATTGAGCCTGTAATTGCAAAAGTAAAGCGCTTTCTTAAAAAGTACGACACTCATCAGCTTAGGGTGGAACTTGCCCAGTGCATTATAAATTCATCTTCCGTTACTCTTGTAAAAATGGAGCCTAAGAAAAATTACTTCCCTAAAATAACGGCTGCCGTTTTGGGAATAGGTCTGCTTGCTGCAGGAGGATTTTATTGCTGGAAAGAAGGTTACGTTCATGCAACGCTTTTAAAAAACAAGTATTCGCCTTTGTATTTGACAATCCGCCTTCCTGAAACTGCCAGTGCTGATTCCGATCTTCCTGTAAGGGCATTTTTCTTTGAAAACGACAACAAGGATATTCCTGAAGTTAACGGTTCAAGGAGGGTTTTCTTTGTTGACAAAAACAGTTCAGCTTCCGGTGAAGAAAATAAAAATGACGGTAAATCAGAAGGAATTATTTACAAGACAAAGCCTGTTTATTTAAAAGACGGATTTTACAGAATCAAAGTTGCAGCAGGTCCCTACATCTGGTGGAAAAGCGTAGAAATAAAAAGCAATCCTTTAACGGTTGACATTAATTTATGTAATGTTTCAAAGCGGCATCTAACAGTCCACACAACTGCAATGGACAACGTTACCGGAGAAGACTTAACTGGAAAGTCAAAGTTTAAAATTCTTTACGGAAATAAATACGTAGATTTTTCAACTGTAAAACCTTCGGTATTAACAACTGGTGCAGTTTACAAATTCCTTGTTACTTGTGACGGCTACAAAGATGAATATTTCAGTCTGCGCCTTGACTGGTATCAGGATGAACTTTTTATAAACGGAAGCCTTACTAAAGATGAGTAGTTTTTTTAATTATGCAGTTTCATTTGTAAAAAAGGAAGCGGTTTTCTGTGCTGCATTTATTCTTGCTGCAGTAAGCTGCTTTTTCGTAAAGCCATGTGCCGGATATTTTTATTACATTGACTGGAATACTCTTGCCCTTCTTTTCAGCCTTATGACTATAGTTGCAGCTTTAAATAGTCTGGGTATTTTCAGGTTTCTGGGAAACAGTCTTTGCAGTAAAATTACAAGCCTTAGAGTGCTGTGCTTTATTCTTATTATGATGTGCTTTTTTTTCAGCATGATTTTGACAAATGATGTGGCACTTTTAACTTTTGTTCCTTTTGCAATAAGCGTTCTTCTTGAAGCAGGTGCAGGAGCCTTTACTGTAACTTTTACAGTTGTACTTCAGACAGTTGCGGCAAATACCGGTTCCATGCTTACGCCTATAGGCAATCCGCAGAATCTTTTTTTATTCGGAAAAATGAACTGCAGCATTTTTTCTTTTATGAAAATAATTTTTCCCTTTACGGCTGTTTCTTTTTTCCTTCTTGCTGTGTGCATGATTTTTATTCCAAAGGGAAAGTGTGCTGCTCCAAAACAAAAGTTCAGCAATTTTCATCAGGTGGAAAACAGCAGGATTTATGCTTTAAGATTTGCCCTCTACATTTTTCTTTTTGCCCTTTCGCTTTTTTCTGTTTTAGGTTTTGTTCCCAAGTGGATAAGTGCTGCAGTTACTTTTGCTGTCATTCTTTTTTCAGACAGAAAAATTTTCCTTAAAGTTGACTATATGCTGCTTTTTACTTTTACTGCATTTTTTATCTTTACGGGAAATATTCAGAATATGGATAAAGTAAAAACTTTTTTAGAAGGCATTGTCAGAAACAGGGAATGCATTTCTTCAGTTGCTGCAAGTCAGGTTATAAGCAATGTTCCTTCTGCACTTTTGCTTTATCCTTTTTCCGCTGATTTGGAAAAGCTTTTGATTGGAGTAAACGTTGGAGGTCTTGGAACTTTGGTTGCGTCTCTTGCCAGTTTGATTTCGTTTAAAATCCATGCAGTTAACGTGAAAAAATCTTCCGGAAAATTTTTTGTGTTATTTACAATGGTAAACATTGCATTTCTTGCGTGTCTGCTTTTTGAATACAGCCTGCTTTACTGAATATTTCATTTATAAAAGTCTTGAATTTGATTGCAGAAAGGAGAGTCTTTTTGTGGTTGCATTTGTCTTGGTAAAGGAAAAACAGAAAAAAATCTGGGAGAAAATTTCAGAAGACTTTTTTAAGAAAAATATTATGGCACTCCTTGTTTTTACGGATCCGGAAGTTTTTTACAAGCAGATTGGTCTTTCGCCCTGGGGACTTCTTGATTTTGTACTCATTGATTCTACAACTTACGATTCAGAGTGTGAAAATCCTTACGAAAAAGTTTTAAGCTATCATACAAAAACTGCCTGTGTCGTTTACAATGACCCTTTCGTTACGCCGGAAAATGCAGTTGATTTGTGGTACAGCAGGGCAGTGAAATATTACGGAAATGAAATTGATGAAGTGCGTCTTTGCGAATGTAAAAAAACATGGGAAAAACTTTCTGAAGTAATTTTTTCCAAAGAAAACAAAAAGTTTTTCCCTGCAATATGCGACGTTCCCGAATACTCAACTCTTCCTTTTGAATTCAATCCGCAGGAACTTTATTTAAGAAAACTGATTTCACCTCTCCAGTACAGGCTTCTTAACTATCTTAATGAAAGGAAAAATACAGACGTTCTTGAAGTTGCCATCTGCTATGAATTGTGGCAGGAATTTTCAAAGAAAAGGATAAATCATCTTTTTAATCTTGTTTATCATTGCAGGAAAGTCTTGAAGGAAGAATACGGAAATGCCATAAGGATTACCCATGAGTTTAAGGGCTTTTACGCTTTAGTCATAGACTGAAAATGTACCGGCATGCGAAAAATTACATACCGGCACTGAAGTTTTAATGAATGTTTGCATTTATAAAGCTTAGCTTTAAGTTCTTAAGCTTTTCCGTTACGGAAACTTTGTAAATGTGAGGATTTAAAATCCGCTTGTAAGATGCATCGAATGTTTCAATTTCCCTCATCATTGTTTCTCTTGCCTTTATAAGCTGCTGTTTGTCTGTAAGGCGTGGAGAAGTGCGTTCACCGTTTTTAAGTTTAAGCGAAAGCATAGGCCTTATTTGTGAAGCGCTGAAAGTAAACTGCCTGTAATCAATCATTGGGTGATAGTAGCGGTATTCATGGTTGCAGCTGATTGTTTCATCTTCGAGGGAAAGAATGTCTGCCCTTGCCATGCCTTTTTCATCATAAAGACGCCATACGTTTTTTATTCCGGGATTTGTTGTCTTAGCCGGATTGTCTGAAAACTTCATTGCAGGAATCATTTCGACGGAAGAACTGTCATTTCTTGCAGCAAGTTTATATACGCCTGTAAAGCTTGATTCATTTCCGCCTGTTACCATGTGGGTTCCTACGCCCCAGCTTTTTATAGGTGCATTTTCCTGAACAAGAGTTTCAATTATTTCTTCTGTAAGTTCATTTGAAACAGAAATATATGCCTGAGGGAAACCAGCCTTGTCCAGTTCCTTGCGCACTTCCTGAGTAAGATAAGAAATGTCTCCGCTGTCAAGACGAACGCCAAAGTTGTATCCCTGTTCAACAAGTTTTGCTCCAGCCTTGATTGCATTTTTTATTCCGCTTTTTAAAGTGTCGTAAGTATCAATTAAAAAAACAGTTTTGTCAGGGTAAATTTTTGCGTATGCTTCAAATGCTTCCAGTTCGCTCGGGAAACTCATAACCCAGGAATGTGCCATTGTTCCCATAACAGGAATTCCGTAAATCTTTCCTGCCAGAGTATTGCTTGTTCCTGCTGCTCCACCAATGTAAGCAGCTCTTGTTGCACTCATTGCTCCGTCCGGACCTTGTGCCCGCCTTAATCCGAATTCCATAATTGCGCCTTTTTTGCTTGCCAGCCACACTCTTGCAGTTTTAGTTGCAATCAGGCTCTGGAAATTTATGATGTTAAGGATAAGCCCTTCGACAATCTGTGCTTCAATTAAATCTGCGTGAATTCTTACAAGAGGTTCCTGAGGAAAAATAATTGAACCTTCGTCGAAAGCCCACAAATCACCTGTAAACTTAAAAGTCTTAAGGTATTCAAGAAAACCTTCTTCAAAAATTTTCTGGCTTCTAAGGTAATCAATGTCTTCTTCGCTGAAACGGAAAGATGTAATTGAATCAAGTAAAGTTTCAATTCCTGCAAAAACACTGAAACCACCGTTAAAAGGCTGCCTTCTGAAAAACATATCAAATACAACCTGATGATTCATGTTCTGTTTCCAGTAACCTTGAGCCATTGTCAGTTCATAAAAATCTGTAAACAATGCATTGCTGCTAAAATAATTTTGATTCATAAAAAACCTCTTTATTTTTTCAGGGATTTGTCAGCGTCTGTCCCTAGCATCTAGTTTACAGCAGCGTTCCCAGTTTTGTTCCTATAATATTCTGATTTTAAAAGTTTGTCATTAACATGAAAATCTGCTAGTTGGAAGGTCTTTTGCAGAACTTGTAGGTAAACCATGCAACAAGGTAACGGCTTACAAATCTGCTTCCTGCTGCCTGAATTTTCCATTTTAATGCGAACATTGAATAAAGCTTTCCTTTTCTTGAAGCCTTTACTGCGTGTCTTACTGTTTTTTCAGGACTTAATCCGTGACGTACATTTTTTCGTGCGCCTTTTGAAGCTACGTTTGCAAATTCTGTAGAAACAGGTCCGGGGCATAATGAAGTTACGCTTATGCCTTTTCCCTTAAGTTCTGCTGCCAGTGCTACTGAAAAACTTAAAACGTAAGCTTTGCATGCTGCGTATACGGCAAAATTTCCCAGCGGTGAAAAAGAAGCAAGGCTTGCAGTGTTTATGATGCGGCTTCCTTTTTTCATGTAAGGAATGGCAAATCCTGTTATGCCTGTAAGTGAAGTGCAGTTAAGTTCAATCATTTCCATTTCGCGCAAAGTGTCTGTAGAAGCAAATTCACCGTAAGTTCCGAATCCTGCATTGTTTACAAGTACTGATATTTCAATTTCTTCTGCTGATAAAAGTTCCCTGAGTTTTACGGCTCCCTCTTTTCCGCTTATGTCTAACGGAACAGTTCTGATTTTTACGGAAGGATATTTCTGTTCAATCTGTGCCTTTAATGTTTCAAGCCTGTCTTGCCGTCGTGCAACAAGCCATATTTCGTCTGTGCGGTATTTTTCAAAGGTACAGCTTTCTTCTGCCAGCTGCCATGCAAAACACACGCCCATTCCGCTTGAAGCTCCGGTAATTATTTCAATTCGTTTCATACCCTGAGTATAAAGTGTTTTTAAACATTGGTAAATGAACCCTGTCCGCTTACAGATAAACCGCCACTGCCTTGTTCTTGCCAGCAAGCTCACACTTTACGAGAAAGTCGTTACAAATAAGTGCAGGCTTTAACGGTTGCAACCAGTTCTAAACAAGAAGAGGCAACTCTTTGGCGAGTACACAGCCGCCGCTTTATCACTCCGTTATAATCAGTTGTACATCAAAAAGATAAATGGTATTATTTTACTCATGTATTCATTTTTATTACTTTCAATACCATCACTTTTAGTGTGCTACATCAATTCAAGAAAAGATTATAAAGCCCGTGCCTTCATACTACCGGTTCTAATAGGACTTTTTACAGGAATTATAATCTGCTTCTTTAAAGAGTTTTTCATTTTTTCAGGAAAAGTACATTACCTTGATTTTAACAGCGTATTTAAAAATTATTTTTTAGGCGTAACATTCATACCATCAGCCTTTGTAATGATTCTGCTTTATCTTTCAAAAGACAGTTTTTCTTACAAAGCACAGGCAGTTTTTCCGATTCTGGCAGCACTTCATGGAATAATCATTCCCTACACAGTTATAAAAGGAAGCGACACCTATTCGTTTTTCCAGCTGTTTTCAATTCCTCTTCTTTACATTTTAATGGATTTGCATATAACACTTCTTTTTACCAGGGCAGAAAAGCTTTATCCGTCAAACAAAGTGCTGGCAATAGTTCTGGCAGTTCTTTCGTTAACAGCATTTTTAATTCCGCCGTACATTATTACAATTTGGGAAATCAGAAATTCAGTAATTTTGTGTACAGTTGAAACTTTAATTTACTTTATAATCGTAGCAGTACTCGTATTTTTTTCAGCAGCAGAATCTTTTTTACACAGCCATGATACAAAGGCCGCAGTTGATGACAAAGCCAAGTCTGATGACGGTAATCGGGTTACAGTTGATGACGAAGCTAAATCAGACAGCGATGACGCAGCAGAAACTGATGATGAAACGGAATCTCATGACGCAGAAACTAACGCTCCAGAAGAAAAATCAGAACCAGAAAAAGAAGAAACTCCTGCAGACAATGAAAATGATGATGAATCTGACAAAGAAAGAATACCTATTTTTATGTCAATGTAGGAATTTACACTAGACACACATATTATATTTTTGATAAAATAAGCGACATGCTAAAAGAGTATATTGCATACTCAAGGAGGAGCGTTGGCAGATAATAAGGGAATGCGCGTAAATGAACAAATTCGCGTACGTGAGATCAGACTCATTGATGATGAAGGTGAACAGAAGGGAATTGTCCCTACAATAGAAGCCCTCAGAATGGCAAAAGATCGGGACCTCGACCTTGTTGAAGTTTCGCCAAATGCAAATCCGCCAGTTTGCAAGATTCTTGACTTTGGAAAATACCGGTTTGAACAGGAGAAAAAACTTCGTGACTCCAAGAAAAATCAGAAAGTATTGAAAATCAAGGAAATTCGCATGCAGCCAAAAATCGGTTCAGGCGACCTTGATACCAAAGCAAAGCACGTTCAGGAATTTCTTAATGAAGGTGATAAAGTAAAAGTAACAATCCGTTTCCGCGGACGTGAACTTGCCCACACAGAATTAGGATTTGATGTCCTGAAAGAAGTTGAAAAGAGGCTTGAAGAAGGAACTTACACTATTGAAAAACCTGCTGCCATGGACGGAAGGTTTATGTCGATGACATTAAGTTCAAAAGTTTCTAAGCCTAAGAGTAAACCAAATGAAGCTGGACCGGCTCCAAAAGCACCAGTTGCTGCCGAGAATCAGTAATTTTTAAGAGGTAATATTATGCCTAAAATGAAGACAAAGAAGTCAGCATCAAAACGCTACTCTTTAACAGGTACTGGAAAAGTAAAGTACAAGAAAATGAATCTTCGTCATATTTTGACAAAGAGATCGCCAAAAAGAAAAATGCATTTGCGTGAAGCTGGAATCCTTTCAGAAGATTCAGCAAAGAAAGTACGCAAGCAGATGTTGCCATACGGCTGATTTATAGGAGTTAAGAAATGTCTAGAGCAATAGATGGAACAAAACGTAAGAATCGCCGTGCAAAAATCCTGAAACTTGCAAAAGGTTTCTATGGCGACAGAAAATCAAATTATAAAGCAGCTAAAGATGCTGTAGTAAAGGCTCTTGATCATGCATATTCAGGACGCCGCAACAAGAAACGTGATTACCGCAAGCTTTGGATTGCACGTATCAGTGCAGCAGTTCGTGCTGAAGGGCTTACATACAGCCGCTTTATCAACGGACTTACAAAAGCTAACGTTACACTTAACAGAAAAGCATTAAGCAATATGGCTATTGAAGATCCAGTTGCTTTCAAAGCTGTTGTTGAAGTTGCAAAAAACGCACTTAAGGCTTAACAAATGATTACCCTTGATCAAGTTTTACTGTTACAAAAGAAAGTAGAAGCTGCTGTAGAAAAAATAATTTCTCTTGGAAATGAAGTTTCGCAGCTTAAATCTGAAAACGATGCTTTACGTAGTGAATGCGCAGAGCTCACAAATGCGTTGTCAGAGAAAACGAAGTTAGTTTCTGCTTATCAGGCTCAGCAGGACAAGATCGAGGATACAATTCTTAAAGCTTTAAACAGATTGGATACAGTTGAAAACAATGTTCTTGACAGTATTCAGTCTGTTTCAAGTAAATCTGAATCAGAAAATAATATAGAAGAAGACGTTGTTTCTGAAAATCCGGAAAATAATGATGTTCAGGAAGAAATTTCCGTTCCAAAATCAGATTCAGAAAATAAAGACGAAAACTTTTCTTCAAGCGATCAGTTTGAAATTTTTTAATCAGTTTACATTTCAGTTTTTAATATGGGAAAAATTCAAGTAGACGTTCTTGGTACATCCTTTACAATTCAGGCAAATGAAGATGAAACTTATTTAAAAAGGCTTCTGGATTATTACAGGCAGATTACTAAAACTGTTCAGCAGAACGGAATTTTAAAAGATTCATTGCAGGTAAGCATTCTTGCAGGAATAACCCTCATAGATGAACTGTATAAGGAAAAGGAAAACAAAGCGTCTTTCAAAAAAACTTTAACTGAAAAATCAAATGCAGAAATAGAAACTGAAAAAATCACTTTAGACTTAATTGAAAAAATAGACAGTGTCCTTTAATGAATAAAATGCGTATTTTTGTTGATGCCGATTCCTGTCCCTGTGATGTAAGGGATTATATTCTTGAAAAAGCACTCAGACTTAATGTAAATGTAATTTATGCTGCCAATAAAGTCATTCCTTTTTCCAGGGAAAGCAGTCTGTTTGCAATGCAGCTGTGTCCTGAAGGAAAAGACAGTGCAGACTTGTGGATTTTAAATGCTGCCTGTGAAAGCGACATAGTTGTTACAAGAGACATTCCTTTTGCAAAGCGTCTTGTTGAAAAAAACATTACTGCAATAAACGACAGGGGAACTTTGTTTTCCAAAGAAAATGTTGAATATCTTTTAAAAGAGCGTGATTTAAGTATGCAGATGGCTGCCTTAGGTCTGCACAAAGGGGTAAAATTCGGCAGTTACGGCAAAAAAGAATTCAGTGCATTTGTAAAATGCTTTAATGAAGTGCTGGAAAAAAAACTTAACTAAAGGTTGCCTCACTAAAGATTGTCTATAGAACGGTTTATGTCTTCAAGCCTGTCTTTTATCTGGAAAAATGCCTTTACAAGTTCAGGGTCAAACTGCTGGCCGCTTTGGTCTGCAATTTCCTGGAAAGTATCTTTTTCAGTCCATTCGCGCTTGTAGCATCTTTTGTGCCTTAATGCATCGTAAACGTCGGCAAGGGAAACAATTCTTGCTGCAAGAGGAATGTCTTCGCCCTTTAATTCCTGCTCAATGCAGTGAGGCATTTTAGTTTCGGGAATGTAATCCATGTAGTTGTAGTTTCCGGGATAACCTTTGTCGCCGCCGTCCCATCTGTCATGGTGATGAAGGCATACGTCACGAATCATCTGGTCAGTTTCATTTTCTATAGGCGTAAAAATTTGTGCACCTACGCAGGTGTGGCCTTTCATAATGTCACGCTCGTCTTCGTCAAGAATGCCTTCTTTTTTTAATATTTCATCAGGAACGGCTACTTTTCCAACATCATGGCATCGGGCAGCAAGACGCAGATTGTCCCTGAATTTATTCCTGACTTTTTCAGGAATATTTTTGTTTGCAGCGTATCTGTCGTAAATTTCCAGTGCAAAACTAGAAACACGTTCAACATGAGCGCCGGTTTCCCTTGGATCCCTGAAGCCAGCCATACGCACAAGACGGTCAATGTTCAGCCTTGTAAGATAAGCGTATTCGTAAATAGAGCCCACTTTATTTGCAAACTGTGTAATGAAAAATTCAGAATCCTTGTCAAATGGAACAGGATTTCCAAAATCATCACGGGCATTTATAATCTGAAGTACTCCAAGAACTTTTCCGTTTGTCATGATAAGCGGAATTGTAAGCATGGACTTTGTGTGATATCCGGTTTTTATGTCAGACTCTTTGTTAAATTCGAAAGGGCAGCTTATGACTTCTCCGTTTGAGTTCGTAATGTTCGGCTCAAGATTGTACACGTCAGGAATGTTGATTATTTTTTTAGAAAGCACGCAGTATCCTGCAATAGACTGGCTGGAAGGCAAAAGCGTATAAGAAACGTACGGCAGCTTTTCTCCTTTTCCAAGCTTAGACTGAAGTGTGTCGTTCTGGCTGTAACGGATTCTAAGAAGATTTTCTTTTGAATCATATTCATAAATTGAACCTGCGTCTGCATTTACGATTTTTCTTGCACCGCTTAAAATGTTTTCAAGAAGAACGTCAACATCTTTTATAGTGCGGAGATTTTCTTCTATGAGCGTAATTTGTTCCTGTTTGAATTTATGAACGTCAAATTCTTCCATGGTTTTACCGTTAACTTTTTATCTTACTAGATTATAAAATACAGTTTTTCTTTTTTCAAGGTTATTTGCTTTTTATATTTCCGGTTATTTCCAGTCATGAATAGCAGATAAAAGCCATAGTGCATACACTATGGGCCTAAGTGTAAGAAAGCCGTTGTATGATGCAGCACGAATTTTATACAGTTACGCTTACAATAACATTTTGCTGCATAACACAGAAATTCTTGCAGGCTGATTTCAACAAATCCGTCTGTAAAGAAAAATCAGTTTACTTCAGGAAGTTTTTTTTATAAGTGAAAAATACAAAGGTCCGCAGCCGGATGCCTTGTCCGGAAGTATGTGCCTGCCGAATTGAGTTTTGTCTGCTGAAAAAAAGATTTTTTGAATGTAACTTGCAGTTTCTTCCTGAGTAAAAGGCAGCTTAAGGATTTTTTCAAGAGCAGAAAGGTTTGTGCTGAATACTTCATCTGTTTCCTGTTGTGACGGAATGTAAGCCTGAGGAAATTTTTTTGCAAGACGCTGGATAATCATGTCGTTTTCCTGAGGCGAAAGGGCACATGTAGCGTAAAGCAAAAATCCGTTTTCCTTTAAAAGCCTCCATGCCGAAGAAATAAGCGCCCACTGTTCCATGGAAAGTGTTTTTATTCTTGAAGGAGTCCATTCCTTTAAATATTTCATGTCAGCAAGAACGTGTCTTTCCGAAGAACATGGTGCATCTAAAAGAATTGCGTCATAAGATTCACTTTCCTTTTTGCACATTAAGGCTCCGTCGCTGCACATTGTAAATACTGATGAAGAAATTTCTGGCGGAAGAGTCTGTGTTACAACTTTTACAAGACGGGCTTTTCTTTCCGGTGAACGCTCGTTTGAATAAAGCACTGCATCTGATTTTTTACAGGCACTCAGCACAAGAGTTTTTCCTCCAGGCGCTGCGCACATATCAAGAATTTTTCCTGCACTTGAAACAGGAAGAGTTAATGCTGCACAAATGCTTGCAGGATCAAGAAAATATTCACTCTGATTTTCCCACTGAATTTTTGCATAAACGTTCTGTCCTTCAAGAGCCTGCTTTAATTTTTCCCAGCGCAAATCAAAAAGTTCCCCGTAATGCTTTTCAAATGCCTCTTGTCCCGTAAGCTTTATTTTTTTTGACAATTTATTCCGCCTTTATGTTTTTAAGTTACATTATCATTTAAAGTTTTCATTGTAAAATTCTACGCCATAGTTGTAGTACTTTCTGTATTCTTCGTAAGACGTACATGGCTTTGCAGGTAACAGCGTAAGGCAGTTTTTTTCGTTTAAAGTTACTGCAAGAATTCCGCATTTTACTTTATAAGCCAGCACTTTTTTTACGGACTTTTCTATTTTATCCTTGAAATTTTCGTCTGACATGCTTTTTTCAAGCAAAATCTTTCCTACATGGGCAAAGCGTTTTTCGCTAAGCATGATTATGTCCACACCGGCTTCTATGGCCTTTACTGCAGCAGTTTCCGGTGGAAAGCCGTTTTCAGCAAGAGCAGCCATAAAAATGTCGTCGCTTATGACAAGTCCCGTAAAGTTAAGCTTTTTCTTAAGCAGGTCATTTATCCACAAAGAGCTCAGGCAGGCAGGAGTAAGGCTGTCGTAAGATGAAGTTCTTGCGTGGCTCATTAAGACACATTCAGGGCTGGCAAGAAAGAGGTAGTAAAAGGGATTGAAGCAGTCTGTCCTTAGTTCTTCTTCTGATAATGTAATTTCCGGAAGACCTGTGTGAGGATCAGTGTTTGTGTTTCCGGGAAAGTGCTTTACCGTGCAGGCAATTGAATGTTTCTGATAGGCTGAAACTGCTGCAATTGAGTAAACTGCACAATCACTTGTATTGCCGAAACTGCGGCTGCCCAGAAACTCCTGGTTTGAAGAATTTACTGCTTCACTTACAGGCGCAAGGTTCATGTTAAAGCCAAGATATTTCATCTGAAGAGCCTGAAGTTCGTAAAGTTCATGAGCTTTTTGCGGAGACAGAGACTGTGCCACACGATTTTGCGAAGGAAGACAGCTCGTAACTTCTTTAAGCCTGTTTACAAGTCCGCCTTCCTGATCTACTGCAATGTAAGGAGGAACGTTGCCTTGAGAAACTGAATATTCGTAAATGGAATTAATGTATTCAATAAGCTGCTGCGGAGAAGAAGAAATGTTGTATGAAAAAAGAAGGCATCCGCCTGGAACAAGATAAGCCGGTTCGTTTTCATTTTGCTGATTTTGAATCAGTTCTGATTTTTCCACAGGAAAATATTTTCTGTTTCCTTCTATATTTATAAGAAAAAGTTGCGAAAGCTTCTCACTTTCTGTAAGCGAAGAAAAATAATTTTCCACAGATTCATCAATCTGCTTTTGTGAATAAGGTGAAATTACATTTTGCGGAAAAACAGCAGCCTGGAAAAACAAAAGCGAAGCCAGAAAAACTCCGCTGGAAGAAACCATTTTTTTTACGTTTGTTTTCATAAAAGGAGTATAAACAACACCCAGATAAAAAACAACACGTGCAAGCGCCGTCGCCCTGTCCAGCCGCTGTAATTCCGCCGGAAAATAACAGAAAAAACATAAATTATTTCCGTTAATACCGAAAAAAAAACTAAAACGAAAATAAGTGTACTGTAAAAATCGGCAAATTAGATTGAAAATTACAGTCAGAAGATTAAATCTTTCGGAGGACTTATGAAAAAGTTAAAATTTTTAGTAGCAGCATTAACCAGTGCTGCATTACTTTTCGGTTCGTTTGGAATAATTTCTTGTTCCGACGATTCAGGCGATGATAATGACAAGCCTGCAGTACTTCCAGATGTAATTTTGGAAGTTGAAACAAACGCTTCTTTTAAAGTAGGCGACAACTTGCCAGTTCCAGAAAATTTTACTGTAACAGCAAGATTTAACGGAAAAACAGTTGTACTTGAAAGTGATGCCTTTACAGTAACAGTTCCAGAAGCAAATATTGCTACTGCTGAAGGTGAAACTGGAACACAAACTCTTAAATTTTCTTCAGAAGAAGCAACTGCAGCACACCGCGAAACAATTACAGCCACAATCGCTCTCGTTTCAGATCCAAAAATCACAAAAGACATTTCAATTACAATCTCTGATAACGCAACAGTTACTCGTTTAGAAATAACACTTGGTGAGGGTGTTAAGACAGAATACACTGTTGGCGACGAATTTGACCCTACAGGCATTACAGCAAAGGCACATTGGGGTGAAACTGATACAACAGGCACAGATGTTTCTATGGAAGATGTAACAGTTAACGGCTTTGACTCTTCTGCAGCTGTAACAGGTCAAGAAATTACCTTTACTTATGAAGGAGTAACAGCTACAACAAAACTTAGAATTAACGTAGTTGCATTGCCACCATACGCATTAAGTTTTGTAAACTATTATAGTGGATCCGCTAAAACTGATTTATCAGAGAAACCTGATTGGGTAACAATAGATGGCACAACAATTACTCTTAGTGCGTTGACAGATGAATCTAGTGTTAACTGGGGTGGTGATACTAAATGGGCAAGCCAGTTAAAGTTAAGCGTTAGTGCAAGAGAAGGAAATGTGTTTGAAAAAGGTGCAAAGTATCATTTTAGCGTTGATGTTACTTCTTCTGGGGCATTAGGAGGTTGTGTTGTAAAAGACCCTTCTGATAAAGGTCTCAATGTAGAGGGAATTAATTACGAAGCAGACACAAAGAAGGAAGTTTCTAGCTATTTCATATATAGCGGAGAAACCGAAACTAGTTTTGTTTTACTCTTTGCATTCGGAAACTGCAATAAACAAAGAGTTGTAATTGAAAACCTTAAAATTGAAAAACTTGAAGACTACGACGTAACTGCTCTTGCCCTTACAGCAAGCAGCCTTTCAGCATCTACTGGAGAAACAGTTACATTAACCGCAAAAGACCAGTACGGATTTGAAGTTACAGATGCAACATTCTCTTTTGCTGAAAATGATGCAACAGGTTCATCTATTACGGGTAATACGCTTACTGCAGGAAATACAGCAGGAACTGCAAAAGTTAAGGCAACTTCAGGCGCTGTAGATTCTAATACTGTTGAAATAACAATTTCTACAGAAAAAGATTATACGTTGTATTGGAATGAAAGTACAACTGCGACTGCAGCTGAAAGCGCTCCAAAAGGATATTTTAGTGTTTGGGCAGATAATGACTGGGTTGGATCTAAAGTAACACTAACGAATATGAAGGCAACAGAAAATAGTGCTTCTTTTAGCCGCACTGTAACTGGTTTCTGTGCATTTAATACACAGATTTGGTACGGACTTGCAGAAGCATCTGATGTTAACTTTAACGTAAAATCTAGCGTTGCAGGCAAAATCAGAGTTAACGAAACAGTTTATGAGCTTGAAGAAGGTGTATCAAAATCTATTTCTTTGAAAAATGTTAGTGGAAGAGTTTCAATAATTCTCGGTACTGAGGCTGCTGGTGAAGAGGTTCCTGCTACCCAACTCGGTGATGGTGATTTCGAAATTACAGACTTTAGCGTAACTCCTGCTAACTAATCCTAAACTCTAAAAATTAACCTTAAGCCTTCGTAGCAAAACTGCGGAGGCTTTTTTCATGCATGCGGCAAGGCAAAAAAAAAGCTGCCTGTAAGAAGCATAAGCTTTTACGGCAGCCTTATATAGTTTCAGTAAACTTTAAGCTTAGTCAGCGTAATGTCCTGAAGAACCAAGAACGTCCCTGCATTTGTGGGCGTACATTTTCTTAGCTTCATCACGTGCATCAGCAAGGTACTGGCGAGGGTCAAAGTCACCAGGGTGTTCTGCAAGATGTTTGCGGATTGCAGCAGTCATTGCAAGGCGTCCGTCAGAGTCAATGTTGATCTTGCATACAGCAGACTTTGCAGCCTTGCGAAGCTGTTCTTCTGGAATGCCAACTGAATCAGGAATGCTTCCGCCGTACTGTTCAATGATCTTTACGTATTCAACAGGAACAGAAGAAGCTCCGTGAAGAACAATAGGGAATCCTGGAAGTTTCTTTTCAATTTCTTCAAGTACATTAAAAGCAAGTGGAGGAGGAATAAGAACTCCGTCTTCTGTGCGTGTACATTGTGCTGGTGTAAACTTGCAGCGTCCGTGTGAAGTTCCAATAGAAATTGCAAGGGAATCACATCCTGTTTTAGAAGTAAAGTCAATTACTTCTTCCGGCTTTGTATATTTTGATTCTTCAGCAGCAACATCGTCTTCTACACCGCCAAGAACGCCAAGTTCAGCTTCTACTGTAACATCGTGCTTGTGGGCATATTCAACAACCTGTGCAGTAAGGGCAACGTTTTCGTCATAAGGAAGTGCAGAACCGTCAATCATAACAGATGAAAAACCGTTGTCAATGCAGTCTTTTGCAACTTCAAAGTTAGGACCGTGATCAAGGTGAAGTACGATAGGAATGTCGCATCCTAATTCATGGGCATATTCAACTGCACCGCGGGCCATGTTGCGTAAAATGTATTTGTCGGCATAAGCACGTGCGCCTTTTGAAACCTGAAGAATAACCGGTGATTTTTCTTCAACGCAAGCCTGAATAATAGCCTGCATTTGTTCCATATTGTTGAAGTTGAAAGCTGGAAGGGCATACTGTCCTTTCATTGCAGCTTCAAACAAATGTTTTGTGTTTACAAGACCAATTTCTTTGTAACTGAACATATTTTACTCCTGAATACGATATTATTGTTATAAAAGAATAATTTATTTACAATTAAAATTCAAGTTAAAATGCCCCAACTTCACTGCAAAACGTTTGACAAAGAAAGGTGTTGCAAATATAATCAAAAGGAAAAATCTTTACAAAATAGTGAAGAAATTTCAAAAAAATGCCGATGAAACAAATAAGGTGTTTTCTGTCTAAAGTTTATTCAAATGTACGGACGGAAATAATCATATTCAAGGAGATTTTGAATGAAAAAGGGCGTAGTTATTTTAGGAAGCCTTATTCTTGCATTTGCAGCAAGCGGAGCTGCATTTGCCCAGCCAAGTGTAAAGGCTGTAGAAACTATTCTCATCGATAATTTCGATGTTGATCAGGAATGGGATTGGGGAGTACAGACAAGCCGCTTTATCACAAAAGGTTATCCGCTGATAAAGAAATTCAGTGGCATACCGAATTCTTTGCGTCCATATCATAAGGACTCTGATCCTGAAGCACAGGTTCTTGGTGTAAAGACAAAATTCGATCGTAAGGGCGACAACTGGTTTGAAGTTTATCCTACACAGAACGGTTCAGCTTATGAAATTCCTTTTATCGGTACAGTTACACAGGTTGACTTCTGGGTTTGGGGTGCAAACTATAATTACAACCTTGAACTTCTTGTTCGTGATGCAGACGGTCGTGTTCACATATTAAAGGCAGGAACTCTTGCATTCCAGGGCTGGAGAAATGTAGTTATAAATATACCTGGTTATATTAACCAGCATTCACGCCTTCGCTCTGGAAGACCAAACATGACTTTCGTAGGATTCCGTATTCGTACAGATGCAGATGAAGCTGTTGATGATTACGTAGTTTATTTTGATCAGCTTAAGTACACTACAAATACACTTTCAACTGTATACGATGGTTACGAACTTAAAGATGCAGATTTCGGTGACAAGGAAAATGCAGACGGCTCTTCTCCTTCAGTAGTATCTGGAAGCGACAAATAACAGGTGGTGATGTAAATGAAAAAGTTACTTTTAGCAGTTTTATCTTTAACTCTTGCAGCAGGATTTGTTTTTGCTCAGTCAGACAACAACGGAAGCGTAAGTCTTTCTGATCCAGATGCATCAAATATTGGAAACGACAGCGCCCGTCAGGCACTTCGTGAAGTAAGCGTTGAACGCTTTGAAAGAGAAGGTTCATGGAACGTAAAGATTTCTCCTGACTACGGAGTAATTTCCGGCAGACTTTTTGACGGAAGTCCTCTTGCTAAGGAAAGCCTTAACGATGCAGACAATCAGGAAATGGAAGATTCTAAAGTATTCGGTGTTAAAGTTGAATTTTTCCGCCGTGGAATCAACTCTTTCTACATTACATCTGCCCGTCCTATTCCAATTGAAGGCGTAACAAAAACAGTTTCAGTTTGGGCTTGCGGACGTAACATGGGTCATCAGTTGTGGCTTCTTGTTCAGGATTACAACGGAAACAATTTTGAAATCTGGATGGGTTCACTTGAATTCAGCGGATGGAAAAAGCTTACTACAGCCATTCCTCCTAGTCCGGATGGAGAACACGGCATCATTCAGCAGAGCGTTTACCATGGAGACAAGCCTGGCCTTAGAATCGTTGGATTTAGGGTAGACTGTAACCCAATGGAAGCAAAAGGTTCATACTATATGTACCTTGACGACCTTCGTGCTGTAACAGACCTTTATGATCTTGAAAATAAAGATGCAGACGATATGATGGATAACTGGTAATCAGTTTGAAGTTTGGAAGAGCGGAATTTCTTTTGAAGTTCCGCTTTTTTTTTGCAGTTTATTTTTTTTCGTAAAGATTTTCCTTTCCTTTTTTACCTGATAGCTTAATTATTCCAAGCTTTGTGTAAATCCATAGAAAAAATCTTCCCTGGGAAACGTTTATGCTTTTCTTTTTGCTCCGGAGTTCGCAGATAAATTCTTTTAATGTAAATGAGTTTAAATTTTCAGGAAGAAGCTTTTTGTAATCACTTTTTGTTTTAAGTACAATTTCCCTGTTTATGACATTCAGCCTTTTTCCTGTTTTAAGCCAGTTTTTCTTAAACCTGCGCCTGTTGTTTTTAGACTGAACTACATCTGGAAAACTGGTCCTCTCTTCCGTAATGGAGCAAAGCAGCAAAATCAGCGTAAAATTTTTATCAGTTAAGTAAGGATAAATTCCCGTTAACTCTCTGAAAACAGAATATTCGCTTTTTTTCTGAGGGCTTTTCCGTTTGGATAAAATGTTTCCGCTTGAATCCTTAGTTTCTATGATTTTTTCTTCAGGAACAGGAAATACAACTGTAAGTTTTTTGTTCAGCTTAAGGAAATGCTGTATTTTTGGCTTTAGGCTGGAAATGCTTGAAGTTTGGATTTCAATAATTTCATCATCTTTTGTAACAATGTCTGCAATGTAAGTGCCTGCCTTAACTTCAGTTTTTCCTTCCGTATTTATGGCGTAAATGTTTTTGATTGTCTTGTGAAGTTCCGTTTCATTTAGTGTGTTTATCATAAGCAAGCCCTAAATATAGGGTATACATTCAACGTTTGAAAATTACTTTCTTAAAACTTTTTTTTTATTATCGGCGTTTTTATTCATTGACATTAGAAAAAATGTCAGTAAAATGTTAGATAAGTGGGAAAAATAGGGAAAAAGTGGAAGTAAGTGGGATATGAATCTTATTACTGGTGAATACAATAATACGTTAGACGAAAAGGGCAGAGTCTCATTTCCTGCTAAGCTGAGAAATGCCTTGGGTCAGAACGTACTTATGATTACCAAAGGATTAAATCGCTGCTTATGGCTTTTTACCCAAAGTGAGTGGGATATTTTTCAAAATAAACTTATGAGCAGGGCAAGCATGATGAACGAAAAAGATATGCTTGTTGTACGCCATTTTATTGTGCCGGCTCAGGAAGTTGAATTTGACAAAAGCGGTCGACTTTCTATTCCCCAGAGTTTACGCGAATACGCAGGGCTTTCCAAAGAATGTATTGTTCTTGGCATTGCAAAGTATATGGAACTTTGGGATTCTCACAGTTACAGTCAGTTTCTTGAATCAAGCGAAAGCTCTTTCAGGGAAGCTGCTGCTGAATTTACAGATATCAGTTTGTAAATCTTTTCTGTCTGCATTTGATGTAAGGCAGAATATTAAATTCTGGTGGAAAAATGGAAATTGTTCACACGCCCGTATTGTTAAACGAATGTCTCTCTTATCTTTCTCCTGTTGGGGAAGATTTTGAAAATGATGCCTTTATGATTGATTCAACTTTAGGTGAAGGCGGCCATTCCTTTAATTTTCTTTCAAAATATCCAGGATTAAAAATACTCGGTCTTGATGCTGATTCTGTAATACAAAAGCGTGCAAAAGAGCGTCTTGCTCCATTCGGTGAAAGAATGGATTTTTATAACGGCTGGTTCAATGATTTTTACGAAAATTATCCTGCTGAAAAAAGGCGCCCAAACCTTATTCTGTTTGATCTTGGAATAAGCGTGTTTCATTATGAAAAAAGCGGACGTGGTTTTTCTTTCAGGCATGACGAAAAGCTTGATATGCGTCTAAACGAAAATGCAGGCGAAAGTGCAGAAGATGTTGTAAACACAATGGAAGAAGATGCGCTTGCAAATATGATTTATCTTTATTCAGACGAAAAATTTTCCAGAAGAATTGCTGCTGCAATTGTCAGCGCCCGCAGTTCCTCTAGAATTTCTTCTACAAAAGTTCTTGCAGATATTATTTATAATGCAGTGCCTTCTGCTTACAGATTCGGTAAAATTCATCCTGCAACAAGAACATTCCAGGCTTTAAGAATTCACGTAAACAGCGAGTTAAAGCGGCTGCCTCAAGCCATTCACAATGCATACAACATTCTTGCTCCGGGCGGAAAGTTAGGTGTAATTACTTTTCATTCACTGGAAGACAGAATCGTAAAAAATTACTTCAGGAATTTGGGAAAACAGTGCGTCTGTCCTCCGGAAGTTCCTGTGTGCGTTTGCGGCGGAAAGGCTGTAGCGGAAATTTTAACTAAAAAACCTGTAGAACCTTCAGAAGAAGAAGTAAAGGCAAACTCTCCTTCAAGAAGTGCAAAACTAAGGGTTGTCCGTAAAATATCTGATGCAGATGAAAAGCGGCTTTACGGTGTGGAGGCAATGTAATGAAGTTTAAGGAAGTTATGCGTTTGATTTATGCCGTAATTCTTGCAGCTGCAATTCCAGGTCTTTTAGTTTTAAACGGATTTCAGGCAAGAAAATACAAAAAACTTCAGGAAGAAGTAAATTCAATTGTAAAAAAACAGGAAGAGCTTACTGAAGACAACAAAAAGCTTATAACAGACAGAAGCCAGCTTACAAGTTCCCAGCGTATTGAAGATTTAGCTGAAAATGAACTGGGAATGAGAAGGGCTGAAACTGAAGAAATAATCAGAGTTTCTGTTGGAGAAGAAAAATGAATTGTAAAAAGTGTGATAATGGAGAAAACAAATCCCTTCTTTCTACTCAGGAACTTGTTTCTTCTACTCAGGG
The DNA here is from genome assembly GCA_945877425.1 of uncultured Treponema sp. GTDB lineage: Bacteria > Spirochaetota > Spirochaetia > Treponematales > Treponemataceae > Treponema_D. The sequence continues at coordinate 144,906 of CAMCRZ010000001.1, read as the reverse complement.
AATGTTGGTTTTAGGAAACGGAGAAGTTTTCTTTACAAGCGTTCAGACTGACAGCCGCAATGTTGAAAAAAATGCATTGTTCGTACCGTTAATAGGGGAAAATCAAAACGGACATAAATATATTCCTCAGGCGCTGGAAAAAGGCGCATCTGCCGTACTTATTGGAAAAAGCGATTTTGAAAAAGATCCGGATTTTTTTGTAGAATTGTGGCAGAAAAATCAGAATGTAAATTTTATTGCTGTAGAAAATACTTTAACGGCTTTACAGAAGGCTGCCGGATGTTACGTAGAAAAATTTCCTGACTTAATTAAAATTGCAGTTACAGGAAGCAGCGGCAAAACTACAACTAAAGAAATTGCAGCTTCAATTTTAAGGCAGAAGTTTAACGTTATAACTAATAAGGGAAATTTAAACAGCGAAACAGGATTGCCTTTAAGTGTTTTTGAAATCCGCAGTGAACATAAAGCTGGTATTTTTGAAATGGGCATGAACAGGGAAAATGAAATTGGCGAAATTGCTGCTGTTTTAAAGCCTCGTTTTGCTTTAGTTACAAATATCGGAACGGCTCATATTGGAATTCTAGGAAGCAGGGAAAATATTGCAAGGGAAAAGGCTAAGGTGTTCAATCATTTTTTCGGTATAGGAACAGGCTTTATTCCCAAAAGTGATGATTTTGCTGATTTTCTTGCTGACAGTGTTGACGGAAAAGTTGTTTTTTACGGCGAAAATTGTGACCCGGACGTTAAATTTGTCAGGGATCTGGGGCTTGAAGGAACGGAACTTTCTGTTTGCGGTGAAAAGGCAGTTCTCGGTTTGCCTGGAAAATATAATTACATTAATGCACTTGGAGCAGTTGCTTTAGGAAAGGCGTTAGGTCTTACAGGAAAGGAAATTGCTGCAGGAATTTCTTCGCTAAAGCCAATGTTCGGCCGCAGTGAAGTTTTAAAGGGAAAGTTCACCGTAATTCAGGATTGTTATAATGCAAATCCAGATTCAATGGAAAAGGCAATTGATTTTGTAAGTTCAGTTTCCTGTGAAAACGGAAAAATCCTTGTTCTTGCGGATATGCTGGAGCTTGGAAAGGAAAGCAAAGCTGAACACGAAAAAACAGGGCTTCAGGCAGCTTCTTCCGGCTGTAACATAATTATTTTTGTCGGTAATGAAATGAAATACGCTTATGAATCAGCAGTAAAATCAGGCTGTAAGAAAAAGATTTTCTATGTTGAAGGAAATTCCAGCTCTTCAATAGAAAAAATTGTTAGTCTGGTAAAAGAAAACGGCTGTGAAAACGATATTATACTTGTAAAAGGTTCAAGAGGAATGGGGCTTGAGCGTTTTGTAAAGAGTGTTTTGGAAAAATAAAATGGATTTTACTTTTTTAGCGGATCGTCCGGTAGCAAAATACAGAAGATCAGATTCTCATTTTTTCCTTTTAGTGATTTTAATGTGGGGGCTTGGAATTGTAACACTTTACGTATGCACTCCAGGAAGGGCTTCTTATCTTTACGACGACGAGCTTTACTTTGTAAAAAGGCAGCTTATGTGGTCTATAGCTGGATTTGCCGGCTTTTTTGCAACTGCATTTTTTCCTGTAAAGTCCATAAAAAAGATTCTGCCTTTCCTTACGATTTTTACAATCATTCTGTGCCTTATAACTCACACAGGGCTTTTGGGAAGAAGCGGAAACGGTGCTGCCAGATGGATTTACATTCCAGGCCTTGACGTAACTTTTCAGCCTTCTGAACTTATGAAGTTTGTGGAAATTCTTTTTACTGCAAATCTTCTCGTCAAGTATTCTGATGAAATGGAAAGTTCCCAGAAGTCAGTTATTTATCCTCTTTTAGGGCTTTTTGTTTTTGCGATGGTTGTTTTTTTACAGCGTGACTTCAGTACGGGAATTTTTATTCTTGCTGTAGGATTTATCATGCTTGCAGGCTGCGGCATAAAGTTCAGGGTTTTAATTCCTATTGCTTTGCTTATGGCAGGAATAGGCTTTCTGCTTATTTTCAGCGAAAAGTACCGTGTTAAAAGAATAATTTCATTTTTTAAACCTGATGAATACATTCTTTCTACTGGTTTTCAGCGTACTTCTTCGGAAAATACCATTATAGATGCAGGACTTTGGGGAAACGGTTTGGGAATAGGCATAAAAAATCTCTTGAGCATTCCAGAAGTTCAGACTGACTATATTTTTTCCGGCTGGACAAGTGCAATGGGTTTTACAGGCGTTGCAGGATATTTTCTGCTTCTTGGGTTTTTCCTGTGGCGCGGTTTTTCCATAAGCTTTACCTGTCCTGATAAATTTGCAAGTTACGGTGCATTTGGCTGTACTGTTTCAATTTTTCTGCAGGCTGTCATAAATTGTGCAGTAGTTGCAGGAGTTTTGCCTACAACAGGCATTCCGCTGCCGTTTTTTTCTTACGGCGGTTCATCTCTTTTGATGAGCTTCTGTATGTGCGGCTTTATTTTTAACGCAAGCCATTGTGCTGCAGAAAATGAGTTTGAAGTAAAAGACGATATAGATTGTGTAATTGATTTTGAAACATTAGGAGCAGGAGTTAAAAACTATGAGTGATGTAATTTTTTCGGATTTTGATATAGGTCAGCCGGTTGAAACTAAAACGGAAAAATCTAAAAACAGGAAAATCGTCCTTCTTAAAGTTTTTTCTGTAATTCTTGCGGCTTTGATTTTAATAGAGTTTATATTGAATAAGTTTATATTTCCCTGCATGAATTATCCTGTAGTTACAATTACAGGCTCTTCTGCACAAATTACGGCTGAAGTAAAAAACGTACTCAGCAGCCTTAACGAAACTTCCTGGCTTAGTTTTGACACTGAAACTGCTGCTTCTAGCATTATGAATCAGATTTCTGCAGTTGAAAGCGCCCTTGTAAAAAAGACTTTTCCTGACAAAGTAGAAATTGAAATTGTTGAAAGGGAAATTGCTGCAAAATCAATTGTTTCAATAGACGGCAAGACTACGGGTGTTCAAATTGACAAAAATGGTGTAATATTTACCACAAAATCTTTTACAGATGTAAGTTCTGATAATTCCATTCCGCTTATTTCAGGACTTCCTGTTGAATATGTAAAAATTGGAATGAGACTTCCTTCAAAATATCGTCCGCTTATGGAACAGATTTTTGAACTGAAAAATCTTCCGCAGAATTATTTTGCCGAAGTTTCTGAAATTCAAGTTATGCCGAAAGAATACGGTAATTACGAACTTGTATTTTATCCAGTTCACAGCAGAGTAAGGGTTTTAACAGATCGTTCCTTGAACGAAGAAGCATTAAAGTATATGATAGTTATGCTTGACGTTGTAAATTCCATGGAGCCGGACGTTGCGGAAATTGATCTCCGTTACGATTCAGTTTCATACAGAAAGCGGTAAAATTTGGGGGATAATTTGAGCCGTATAGTTGTTGGTCTTGATATTGGAAGCTGCTTTATCAGAGTTGTAATTGGTGAAGTTGATGATAATGGCAAACTTGAAATTATTGGTTTTGCAAAAAGGCCGTCTAAAGGTTTAAGAAACGGTGTTATTGTAAATCTTGACGAAGCTACTGCCGTTATTCAGGAAACTATTGAAGTTGCAGAACAGTCAGCCGGTGTTATGGTTGAATCAGTGTTTACTGTTGTAGGCGGTTCCCAGACAGAAAGCATGAATTCCAGAGGACCTGTTGCAGTTGATCCTACAGGACGTAATCGCCGTATAGAAGTAAATGAAAATGCAAAACAGCGCGCCATTCAAAACGCCCAGTCTATTGTAATTCCAATCGGCAAAAAGCTTTTACACACAATCCCTCAGGAATATATTATTGACAATGCATACGGCTATAAAAATCCAATCGGAAACTTAGGCGTAAGGCTGGAAGTTGCAGTTCATCTTGTAATTGCTTCTGAAACTGTAATAGAAAACATAAAGCAGGTTCTTTTGCGGGCAGGATACGCATTTAACGGTGCAACTTTAAAATCTCTGGCTGCGGCTTTTGCTACTGTTCACGAAGATGAAATGGAACTTGGTTCTGTTTTAATTGATTTAGGCGGCGACTCAACTGACGTAATTGTGTTTAACAAAGGTTCTCCTGTTTTTACTGCATCAATTCCTTACGGCGGAAACATTGTAACTTCTGACATTGCCTGTGTTTTAGGAATTCCTGTTTCTTTTGCAGAAAAAATCAAAGTGGAAAACGGCTGCTGCTGGACTGACAGTGAAGGGCTGGAGGAAAAAATAGTCATATCTGGAATAGGAGGAAAATCTCCTCAGCTTGTTCCAAAGAAAATAATTGCTCAGATTATGCAGGCAAGGCTGGCAGAAATACTTAAGCTCGTAAGGGAAAAAATTGCTTCCTGTGCAGAATTGCGTAATGCTGATTTAAGCGGAAGCGTTGTACTCACTGGCGGCGGCGCTCTTACTCAGGGAATAGTTGAACTTACTCAGGCAGTGTGGAAAACTTCCAGCGTAAGGCTTGGCTGTACACCTTCTCTCGGCTTTTTAAGCGATACGTCTTACAGAGATGCTGATTTTGCTACTGCCACAGGACTTGTTCTTGTTAACAAAGACAATGATTTAAGGGAACATTCAAGGCACAGAAAAGGAAGCCAGTCTTTTGGCAAAAAATCTGGTGTAGTCGAAAAAATAAAAAATGTATTTGGTAAATTTTTCTAATATATTACGGGAATATTCTTTTTAAGAAGACAGGGTGGAGGAAAATATGTTAAATGGTTTAGCTGTTGTAAATGACGAGGAAGAATTTAAAGCAAATCCTACTGTTATAAAAATTATTGGCTGCGGAGGCGGCGGTTCAAGTTCTGTACGCAGAATGATTGAATCAGGTGTTTCTGATGTTCAATTTATAGTCGTAAACACAGACACTCAGGCTTTAAGAAAATCTCCGGAAGCGGCAGCAAAAATTGCCATTGGTCAGAAACTTACAGGCGGACTTGGTGCTGGTGGAAATCCTCAGGTTGGAGAAAATGCTGCTAAAGAAGACACAGATGCCATAAACAATATAATTGAAGGCGCAAATATGGTTATCATTACTGCCGGAATGGGCGGCGGTACTGGAACCGGTTCTGCTCCAGTTGTAGCTGGTCTTGCTAAGGCTGCCGGTGCACTTACTGTTGCTGTAGTTACTACGCCTTTTGATTTTGAAGGTCCTGTAAGAATGCAGCACGCTCTTGAAGGAATAAAAAAGCTTAGGGAAAACGTAGATTCCCTTATTGTAATTCCAAACGAGCAGGTTATGAAAACAGAAAGCAAGAAGCTTAATTTCAGAGAAGCCTTTATGCTTGCAGACGAAGTTGTATGTCAGGGCGTACAGGGAATTTCTGAAATCATTACAAGACCAGGTGAAATTAACCTTGACTTTGCAGACGTTAATTCAGTTATGCGCAACCAGGGTGATGCACTTCTTGGAGTGGGCTTTGGAGAAGGTGAAAACAGGGCAGTTGATGCAGCTCTTGGTGCAATTTCTAACCCTCTTCTTTCTGACTGCAGGATTGACGGCGCTACAAAAATCCTTATTAACGTTACAAGCAACGGAAATCTTTCTATGGACGAATGGGCTGAAATTAACAATAACATTAAGGCAAGCGCTTCTAAAAACGTTGAAGTTTTCGCAGGTCTTGTTGTAAATCCTGATATTGGAGAAAAAATTTCAGTAACTGTCATTGCAACTGGCTTTAAAAACGAAATTCCCGAAGAATTTGATGTAGAAGAAACAAAGGCAAAGAAAGACGATTTTGTTTCCGCAGATGAATTAAAGGAAATTTTAAAACCTTCAAGAAAATCATCTTCAGAAGAATACGAAACCACTGAAACTCCGGACTTAACAGAAACTATTCACCAGCCGAAAGAAGAATCCCTTCTGTTTACGGAATTTGATAAAGTTGAAAAGTTTGAAAAAGTTGAAAATGCATCAGTTCAGAAAGACGACGCAATTCCTTCGTTTGAAGAGCAGCCTTTTCCTTTAGATTTCGGGGAAAATCAGGGTAAAAACTTTGACAAAAACGATCTTTCCATTCCAGCTGTTTTAAGAAGAGGAATCCGCTTTACTGATGACTGATTTGTGAAAGAATGTTTGTTTTAAGGGTGATTTTTGAATAGAGAAGAACTTTTGCAGGAATATTACAACGATCTCATTCTTGTAAGCAGACATTCTAAACTTACGGCAGAAACTTATTTTTTCAGTATAAAAGAATTCTTTAGCTGGCTGGAAAAAGAAAGTCTTGCACTTTCTTCCGTTACAGTAAAAGACCTGATGTTTTACATTTCTTTCAGAAGCACTCAGGGAGAAGCTGAACTTACAGTTGCAAAAGACATTTCTGCTTTAAGAAGCTTCGGCGCTTTTCTTGTAAGAAAACAAATCTGGCAGAACAATATTGCCGTTGAACTGGAGCGGCCTAAAGCAGTAAAAGCGCTGCCAAAAGTTCTTTCTGTTGAACAGGTTGACGCTTTCCTTGATTCAATTGATACAGACACGCCTTTAGGCATAAGGGACAGGGCATTGTTCGAGCTTATTTACAGCTGCGGCTTAAGAATAAGTGAAGCCTGTTCTCTTTTAGTTTCCAACGTTCATTTTGACCAGCAGATGATTCTTGTGTTTGGAAAAGGCAGTAAAGAACGGTTTGTTCCTTTTGGAGAAGTTGCAAAAAAATGGCTTAAAAAATGGCTTGAAGTGCGCAATGATTTTGTAAAAAATCTCCAGACGCCTACAGTTTTTGTAAATTACAAAGGCAAGCCCTTAAGCAGAAAAGGTGTGTGGAAAAATTTCCAGAAAATTGAAGCATTAAGCGGAGTTACGGCAAAAGTACACACTTTGCGGCATTCATTTGCAACTCATCTTCTTAGCGGCGGTGCAGATTTGCGTTCAGTGCAGGAACTTCTTGGCCACAGCGATCTGGCTACAACGCAGATTTATACTCACTTAACTGATACTGAACTTAAAGATTATCACAAGGAATTTTTTCCTGGTCATAATCAGAATAATAATGAAAAAAAGTAAAATCCTGGAGGAATTATGAAAAAATCACCATTAAAAATCATTTTTACATGGACTGTTTTTTTTGCTGCAGCATCATCTTTAACTTTTACGTCATGCTCTCAGTCGTACAAATCAATTAAACGCATGCAGAAGATGGAAGAAGGTGTTGAAAATCCAACTACTAAAGAAGAATTAAAGGAAGCTATAGAAAAATACGATGCACGGGCAATAGATCTTGCTACAACTGAATCACAAGTGGGAATGTGGTATAAAATTTTAGGCACACGGTATCTTGACGAACAGGAATACGGTAAGGCTTACGAAGCTTTTCAAAAAGCCCTTGTTACTTTCCCAAACAACCAGAACCTGTATTATTACATTGCAGTGTGCGCTACTTACATTGCAAATGCACAGCTTGACTTTGACGGAAAAGGCACTTTTGACGAAGACGGATTTTCTTATGAAACAAGAAAGGAAAATTATCTTAAAACTGCGGAAAAAGCTTACTTAACTGCACTTGAAATTGATGCAAAGTATTACAAGGCAATGTACGGTTTAAGCGTTCTGTACGTTTTCCAGATGTTTGAATGTGAAAAAGCCATACCTTATCTTGAAAAATTCCTTTCAGTTCAGAAAAAGGATACAAATGCAATGTTTGTTCTTGCAAGAGCATATTTTGTAACAGGGGAATTTTCCAAAGCAACTGAACTTTATGACAAAATCATAGAAATCAACCCTAATGCTGAAAAAACTGCTGATGCAAAGAGAAACAAACAGATAGTTCTTGACGCTCAGTATTCAAATTGATTAGTTTTTATGAGTGAATTCATTAGATATTGCCCTTTCTTCCATTACGTTTCTTACCAGAAATGAAAAAATTCTTTTAAAGAATAATCTTGACAGTTTAAGCGCTCTTGCTGTACTGTCTAGTAAGGATATTTCTCTTCTAATAGGTAGAGAAATTAAAACTAAATGCTGGAACGGAAAAGTAACAGCTGCTCTTGCCGAAAAAAGTCTTTCCATTATGGAAAGTCAGGGAATAGAAGCTGTTCTTTACAATAGCAGTGAATATCCTGAGCTTTTAAAGCAGATAAACGATGCACCTTATGCGTTGTTTTTTCGGGGAAACTTAAAAGCTGTAACTGAAAAGCAGTGTGTTTCAGTTGTAGGAACAAGGCGGATTTGCAGAATATGTGCCGAAGCTGCGTTTGATTTTGCAAAAACTGCTGCTGCCAGTGATTTTTGCGTAGTAAGCGGGCTTGCTTTTGGTGCTGATTGTTTTGCCCATAAAGGTGCGCTGTCTGCCGGCGTAAAAAGTGCTACTTGTGCAGTTATTCCTTCTGGAATAGATACAATTGTGCCTTACAGCCATAAAGCTTTGGCAGGTGTCATACTTAGCAACGGAGGATGCGTTCTTAGCGAATACATTCCCGGCACACCTGCTGAAACATGGCGTTTTGTACAGCGCAACAGGATAATTGCAGCTTTGTCACGTTCAACTGTAGTAATACAGGCTCCTGAAGGAAGCGGTGCCCTTATTACTGCTGATTTTGCTATTGACTTTAATAGGGAACTTATGTTCCATAAAAGCTGTTTCTGTGCCCAAGCCTTAAAAGTAAAGGCAGGAATCAGTGAAAATAAAAAATTACGAAATGCTGCCAGTTACATTCAAGATGGCGCTCCTGTAATTGAAAATTTCGCAGATTATGTAAGTGTATTGAAAGATGAGCCCGGAAAACATAGCTGCACAATAACGATATGAGGTAAAATATGGCTGCCCGTACTGAAAAAAAATCGACTGCAAAAAAAAGTAAAACTGCCGGAAAAAAGCAGACTCTTGTTATAGTTGAGTCTCCTGCCAAAGCAAAAACAATTGAACATTATCTTGGAACAGGCTATACGGTAAAAGCATCTATGGGTCATCTTATAGATCTTCCGAAAAGCCGCCTTGCAATAGATGTGGAAAACGGTTTCCAGCCTGAATACATTACAGTCCGGGGCAGGGCAAAACTTTTAAAAGAACTTCAAAAAGATGCAAAGAATTCCTCAGAAGTACTTCTTGCTTCCGATAATGACCGTGAAGGAGAAGCAATTGCATGGCACTTAAACAGAGCCTTAAAAGAAAAAACTGATGCAAAAATTTCACGTATAGTTTTTAACGAAATTACCCCGGTTGCAATAAAAGAAGCAGTAAAATGTCCCGGTGAAATAGAAGAGTCAAAAGTAAATGCACAGAAAGCCCGCCGTGTTTTAGACAGACTTGTAGGCTACAATTTAAGCCCTCTCTTGTGGAAAAAAGTAAAAAACGGTTTAAGCGCAGGAAGAGTTCAGTCTGTTGCCTTAAGATTGATTTGTGAACGGGAAAAAGAAGTTGAAGACTTTATTCCTGATGAATACTGGACTTTAGACGCAGACTTTGCGAAAGGAAAAACTAAATTTACAGCCCAGCTTTCTCAATATAAAGGTGCAAAGCCTGAACTTAAAAGCGAAAAAGCCGTTAATGACATTATTGAAGAAATCAAAAACAGCAAGTGCGTAGTAATCGACATTAAGGAAACGGAAAAAACTGTCCGCCCGAAAGCACCATTTACTACTTCAAAACTTCAGCAGGCAGCTGCTAACAGACTTGGATTTACAAGCCGCAAAACCATGCAGATTGCACAGCAGCTTTACGAAGGAATTCAAATAGGTTCTACAAGAGTGGGTCTTATTACTTATATGCGTACAGACTCAGTGCGTATTTCTCAGACTGCCATTGATGATGTCCGCAGCTGGATTAGTGAAAATTATCCTGATGAACTGCCTCCTGAAAAAATTGAATATGCTGTAGGAAAAAGCGCTCAAGATGCTCACGAAGGAATTCGTCCTACTTACGTAAAATATACTCCTGATTCCGTAAAGGAATACCTTACAAGAGATCAGCTCAGACTTTATTCGATTATCTGGGAAAAATTTGTTTCTTCCCAAATGAATAATGCAAAGTCAAAAACTACAAGCGTAGACATTCAGGCAGGCGATGCTGTATTCCGTGTAAGTGCATCTAAACTTTCCCGCAAAGGATTTTACAGCGTAATAAAGACTCTCTCTTCAAAAGAAGAAGTTACGGGAAATCTTCCTTCACTTAAAGTGGGTGAAGAACTTGGAACACAGAAATTTTATCCGGAGCAGCATTTTACTCAAGGTCCTGCACGTTACACAGATGCTTCCATGGTTAAGACTCTGGAAGAAAAAGGCATTGGACGTCCTTCAACTTATGCGCCTATTATTTCAGTGCTTTTAGACAGATATTACGTTACAAGAAGCAACAAGCAGCTTGTTCCTACTCAGTTGGGAAAAATAATATGCCGGATTCTTGTAGAAAGTTTCCCTGAAGTTATAAACGAAAAGTTTACCTCAGACGTTGAGCTTGACTTGGACAAAGTTGAACGGAATGAACTTGTATGGAACAATATGATTGGTGACTTTTTCGGTCCGTTCAAGCAGCGCCTTGATGAAGTAACTGAAACTGCAGAAAACTTAAAGGGCACTCTTGATGAACCAACTGATGAAGTTTGTGAAAAATGCGGCAAACAGATGGTTAAAAAGTTAGGCAGATTCGGATATTTCCTTGCTTGCTCCGGCTTCCCTGAATGTCATAATACAAAATCAATTCCTCTTGCAAAATGTCCTAGAGAAGGATGTAACGGAAGCATTGTTGCCAGAAAAACTAAAGGAAGGGGAAAAGAATTTTACGGCTGTACAAACTATCCTGACTGTAACTTTATTTCCCACTTTAAGCCGATTGACGTTTACTGCCCTAAATGCGGCTGGTTCCTTGTTGAAAAATTTGACAAGAAAAACGGAAACTATAAAAGCTGCATAAACCCTGACTGTGACTATTTGCATTCAGCAGGTGAGTCTTCTGAGAACGACAGTGCGCTTTTAGCTCAGGCTGCATTGGAAAGTAAAAAAGAAGAGTAGTTTTTTTGCAGGAATTGTATGGAAAGTGAAAATGTAGTTTCCTTAGAAACATGCATAGACGAATTTCTTGTTTATATAGAAAGTGTCCGCTGCCTTTCACCAAATACTGTTTCAAGCTATAGGGAAGATTTTCATCATCTTACTCTTTGTCTAGAAAAAAATATTCCTGTAAAAAATATTACTGCCGAAGATTTGCGTAACTGCATTGCTTCATTAAGTAAGCGCAATTATTCTGTTTTGTCCATAAACAGATTTATTTCAGCAGTACGGTCTCTTTTTGCTTACTGCAAGCGTTACGGTTACATTCCATTTAATTTTGCCCTTGAAATAAAAACGCTTAGGGCACCGGCTTGTGTTCCACGCTATATGTCTCCTGCAGAAATTGACGGAATATGCAATGCAGCTCAGGAAAATCCGCTTTTGTGGGGCGCAAGAGATAAGGCTATATTCGAAATGTTTTACTCTTCAGGCTGCCGTGTAAGTGAAATGACGTCTCTTGAACTTAATGATTTTAGGGAAGATTTTTCCAGTGCAGTTGTAACGGGAAAAGGCAGAAAAGACAGAATCGTTTACTTTGAAAAAGATGCAAGGGAAGCTTTGTTTAAATACCTTTATGAGCGGAAAAAACGTTTTCCTGTTACATGGTTTGACGGAGCCTGTCCTGTAAACAAAATATTCGTAAACCAGAAAGGCAATGCTTTAAGCCAGTGCGGAATACGCTACATTGTAAGTTCCTACAGCGGACCTGAAGGAATAAACCATCACGTTTCTCCTCATGCATTCCGCCACACTTTTGCTACAGCCATGCTTGCCAACGGTGCAGACATACGTGTTGTACAGGAAATGCTGGGGCATAATTCCATAAGTACAACTCAGCGTTACACTCATCTTACGACACAGCAGCTTAAGGACATTTACTTTCAGTCTCACCCTCATTCAGGAGAGTAACTTTAACACAGCAGCAGAAAGTCTGTTCTATGAAAAAATGAAAATTTAACTTGTTATTTTAAAGATTTATTACTAAATTTTAACTATTGTATTTATATTATGGAATTATTTTGGAGAAAATATGAGTGAAAATGATGAAAGAAAATTCAGGAGTACAACTGTAATTGCTGTACGCCGTAACGGAAAAGTTGCATTAGCCGGAGACGGTCAGGTAACTATGGGCGATACTGTCATGAAGGGAAATGCCAGAAAAGTCAGGAGAATTTATGACGGAAAAGTTTTGACAGGTTTTGCCGGTGCCACTGCAGATGCATTTACTTTATTTGATAAGTTTGAAGAAAAATTAAAGGAATTTAACGGAGACTTAACTAGAAGTGCTGTAGAACTTGCAAAACTCTGGAGAACAGAACGTTCCATGAGCAAACTTGACGCTCTTCTTCTTGTTGCAGACGTAAACAAGACACTTCTTATTTCAGGCACAGGCGACGTTGTTGAACCTGAAAATGACATACTTGCCATTGGTTCTGGCGGAAACTTTGCATATTCTGCAGCCCTTGCATATATGGATTGCAGCGACCTTTCAGCCAGGGAAATTGCGGAAAAATCACTTAAAATTGCAGGAAATATCTGTATTTACACAAATAATCACATTACAGTGGAGGAACTTTAATTGAACGAAATTCAGGTAAATCAGGAAGGAATAAAAGACGGTCTTACACCTTCTCAGATTGTAGAAAAACTTGACTCTTACATTATTGGACAGCAGAAAGCAAAGCGTTTTGTTGCAGTTGCACTTAGAAACCGCCAGAGAAGACTTAAACTTCCTGAAGAAATTCGTGATGAAGTTGCTCCTAAAAACATTCTTATGATTGGACCTACAGGTGTTGGTAAAACAGAAATTGCCCGTCGTCTTGCCAAATTATGCGGCGCGCCTTTTTTGAAAGTTGAAGCAACAAAGTATACAGAAGTAGGTTACGTAGGCCGTGATGTAGAAAGCATGGTTCGTGACCTTATGGCTGTAGGCTTTAACATGGTAAAGGCTGAAATGCAGGAAAAACTTAAGGAAAAGTGCGCTCCTATGGTAGAAGAAGATTTGCTTGACCTTCTTTTGCCTGGAAGTTCCGGTAAAAAGCCTAATTTTGAAAACAAAAACAGCGGAAAGCCTAACGTTCATGTTCTTGGAAATATTTTCGGCGAAAACAGTCCTATTCAGGGAAGCCTTATTCAGATTGATGTTCCAAAAAATGCAACCGGTGCAGAAAGAGAAATTTCTTCTGAAACAAAAAGTGCAGAACAGCAGGAACAGAAATCAGACGAAAACATGAATTCTACAAGAGAAAAATTCCGTCAGCTTCTTAGGGAAGGCAAGCTGGAAGACAGAACTGTAGAAATTACCGTTTACAGTCAGCCTAACATGAGCATGGGAATGCTTGGCAGCGGCAACATTGAAGATCTTGAGCAGAGTATTTCCGGCATTCAGGAAATGCTTTCCGGCGGACGTTCAAAGAGAAAAACCGTAACTGTTCATGAAGCAAGGGAAATCCTTTTAAGTCAGAATCTTGATAAAGTAGTTGATAAAGATAAAGTTGCAGAAGAAGCAAAGCGTCGTGTTGAACAAAGCGGCATAATTTTTATAGATGAAATTGACAAAATTGCTACTAAAGGCGGAGAAGGTGGCAGGCAGGAAGTAAGCCGTGAAGGCGTTCAGCGTGATATTCTTCCAATCGTTGAAGGATGTGATGTAAATACAAAGTGGGGCGTTGTGAATACTACTCACATTCTTTTTATTGGCGCAGGTGCATTCAGCGTAAGTACTCCAAGTGACCTTATTCCTGAACTTCAGGGACGCTTTCCTTTAAGAGTTGAACTTGAAGCTTTAAAACAGTGCGATTTCAAGCGGATTTTAACTGAACCAAAAAATGCACTTATAAAGCAATACAAGGCTCTTCTTGGCACTGAAGGCGTTACTCTTGAAATAAGTGAAGATGCTATTGACCAGATGGCATTTATTGCAGAAGACGTAAACTCTCATGCAGAAAACATTGGTGCAAGACGGTTGCATACGATTATGGAAACTGTTCTGGAAGACTTAAGCTTTGATGCAAACAATCACTGCGGAGAAACTATTGTAATTGATAAAGCTTACGTTGATGAACGTATGAAAGGTGTAATTCAAAACCAAAATCTGGAAAAATACATACTTTAAATTGGATTTTTTTACAAATCTGATTTATTATATATGCAGGCAGAAACTTTATGTTAAAGCCGTATTTTAAATAATTATTTATAAATGGAGGTGCATTATGCATATAAAGTTCGGACTTAGTCAGATTGATTTTGAAAAACTCGTTGATGAACAGGATTACACAACTTTAGCTGAAAGACTAAAGACTAATCTTAAAAACGGCAAAATCCGTGAAGGTGATTATCAGTCTGGAATGGACTGGCTTGCTAAAACAGCACAAATGAACGGAAAAAGCATTTAAGTTTTAGTTTTAACTTCCATAAAAAAAGCCCTTTCCAATATGATTTGCTTTTTGCATATCGTAAATGGAAGGGCTTTTTTTCTTTTAAGGCTGTTCCTTAAGCTTATTTTACAAATTCTTTTTTAAGGAAGTCTAAGTCTAATTCAGGGTAAAGTACGTGAGAAGATAAAAGTGCATTTACACGCTTTTTTGCTTCTTCTTCTACTTTTCCGTCAAGTTCGATTTTACCTTTTGCAGGTTTTCCTTCTTTTGTAAGTCCAGGTTTTGTTCCTTTAAGAACTTCATCAATAATAGATGCAACTTCCTGCATATCTTTTTCGTTCATTCCTAAAGTTGTAAGTCCAGGAGTTCCAATGCGTATTCCCGAAGTCCACCATGCGCCGTTTTTGTCGTAAGGAAGGGCGTTTGCGTTAGCTGTAATTCCGCACTTAAACAAAGCTGCTTCTGCCTGTTTTCCTGTAAGACCGTATGTAGTAACATCAATAAGCATAAGGTGGTTTTCAGTTCCGCCTGTTTGAAGAATCATGCCTTTTTCCTGACAAGACTTGGCTAATGCCTGTGCATTTTTTACCACATTCTGTGCATACATCTGGTAAGCAGGTGTGCGTGCTTCTTTAAATGCAACGGCTTTAGCAGCCATTACGTGTCCTAAAGGTCCGCCTAAAACCATAGGGCATCCTTTGTTTACGTAATCTGTAAATTCTTTTTTGCAGAGAATCATTGCACCTCTAGGGCCTCTTAATGTTTTGTGTGTAGTAGTAGTAACAACATCAGCCCATTTTACAGGATCATAATCATCAGTGAAAACTTTTCCTGCAACAAGACCGGCAAAATGTGCCATATCAACCATAAGGACTGCACCGCACTTGTCTGCAATGTCACGGAAACGGCGGAAATTAATCTTTCTAGGATAAGCTGAAAATCCTGTAAGAAGAATGAGGGGCTTAACTTCCATAGCCTGCTTTTCAATTGCATCATAATCAAGAAGGCCTGTTTTTTCATCAACTCCATAAGGATGACTTTCAAACATTCTGGCACTCACATTCATTTTATAGCCGTGTGTAAGATGTCCGCCGCAAGAATAATCAAGACCCATAAGCTTTTGGTTACCGAAACGTTTTCTAAGCATATCAAACTGCTGGCCGTTTAATTCTGCAAGGGACTTTACACCTAATTCTTCGAGAGTAGGAGTTTCAACAGTTTTAGAAAGAATTGCCCAGTAAGCAACAAGGTTTGCATCTGCACCTGAATGGGGCTGAACGTAAGCGTAATCTGCACCGAACAAAGCTTCAGCTTCCCTTGCAGCAGTATTTTCAACAGCGTCAATATTTACACAGCCGCCGTAATATCTGTGTTCCGGAAATCCTTCTGCATATTTGTCTGTTAAAAGATTGCCCATTGCAAGCTGTGTGCTTAAAGAACAGTAGTTTTCAGAAGCAACAAGCTTTAAATGTGAACGCTGATTTTCAAGTTCTTTTACAACATCAGCAGCAATTTCCGGAGCTACTTGAGAAACTGTCTGAAGGTTTGCAACATAAGCTGTCATAGCAGCATTTGGTTTACCGTTACATGAAGCAAGGTAATTTTCTAATGGTGTAGCCATATTTATCTCCCATTTCTTAGATAAGTTACGATAGAATATAGTAAATGAATAATATTGATTTTTCAATAAGATTTGAATAAACTTATGAAATGAAAAACAAAATCTATCTTAATAATGACTGGCAGTTTTCTCCTGAATTTGACGAAAAAATGATTTCCAGAAAGTTTAGGGGCAAAATGGAAACTGTCCGCATTCCTCATACTGTTGCTGAACTTCCTTATAATAATTTTGATGAAAAGCTGTACCAGAAAATCAGTGTTTATAGAAAAACTTTTAAGACAGAAAATGCATGGAAAGACAAAACCGTACTTTTAACAGTTGACGCTGCTGCCCATTACGCTGAAGTTTATTTAAACGAAAAGCTTCTTGCCACTCACAGCTGCGGCTATACTTCTTTTACAGTTGATTTAACTTCTGCTCTTGTAAAAACGGATTCAGAAAATCTTCTTGTAATAAAAGTTGACAGCAGGGAATCTCTTGACGTTCCTCCTTTCGGCAATGTAATTGATTATATGACTTACGGCGGAATTTACCGTGACGTTTACCTTGAAATAAAAAATCCAGTTTACATAAAAGATGTTTTTGTAAAAACTAAGTCAAATCATTTTGAAACTAAAATTACTTTAAACACACAGGACATTCCTGAAAACTATTCAATTTTTCAGAAAGTAGAAAGCATTTCTTCGCTAAACGGTGAACCTTCTGCCCAGATTGAAACAGGCGTAAACGGAATTGAAACTTTAACAGCAGCAGATGCCGTTCCTGTAGTTGCATGGACTCTGGAAAATCCTGTGCTGTACAATCTTGTAACTGAACTTAAAAACGAAAAGGGCAAAGTGGTAGATTTTAATGTAGTGCGTTTCGGCTTTAGGGACATTCGTTTTGACGAAAGCGGATTTTATCTTAACAACAAAAAAATCAAGCTCAGGGGATTGAACCGCCATCAGTCTTATCCTTATGTTGGTTATGCAATGCCAAAAAATATGCAGATTGATGATGCTGACATTCTTAAAAAACAGCTGGGCTTAAATTACGTAAGGACAAGTCATTATCCTCAAAGCAGGCACTTTATAAACAGGTGTGATGAAATTGGGCTTCTTGTTTTTACGGAAATTCCAGGCTGGCAGCATATTGGCGGCGAAAAGTGGCAGAATCAGGCTGTGGAAAATGTTCGTGAAATGATTGATCAGTACAAAAATCATCCAAGCATTTTTATGTGGGGCGTAAGAATTAACGAAAGCCTTGACAACGATGAACTTTACCTTAAGACAAATGAACTTGCCAGAAAAATGGATCCAACAAGGCCTACAGCAGGAGTCCGTTATCTTAAGCACAGCAGTTTTCTTGAAGACGTTTATACTTTCAACGATTTCAGCCATACCGGAAACAATGACGGCGTACTTCACAAAAACAAAGTAACGGAAAGTCACGGCGGATATTTAATAAGCGAATACAACGGTCACATGTATCCTACCAAGTCTTTTGATGATGAAAAGCACAGAACTAATCATGCACTCCGTCATGCCAAAGTTTTGGACACAGTTGCTTCTTACGATGAAATAGGCGGTTCCAGTGGCTGGTGTGCATTTGATTACAACACTCACAAAGATTTCGGCAGCGGTGACAGAATATGCTATCACGGTGTAATGGATATGTTCAGGAACAGCAAACTTGCTGCTTACGTTTATCAAAGTCAGGGTGATGCAAAAATTACCGGCGACGTTCTTGAGTTAAATTCCAGCATTGATTTGGGAGAATATGCTGCAGGAAGAAGAGGTGATTTGTGGCTTTTTACAAATGCAGACAGCGTAAAACTTTATGCAGGTGATGTTTTTATAAAAGAGTACACTAAAGATGATTCGCCATATAAATTCCTGCCTCACGGTCCTGTTTTAATTGATGATACAATCGGAAGCAGGCTTGAAACGGAAGATAAAATTAAACCTAAATACTCAAAATCCGTAAAGGAAATTCTTGATGCAGTAAGAATTTACGGTCCTGAAAATCTTCCCCTTAAACACAGAATTCTTTTTGCAAAGCTTAAGCTGCTTGGTGTTGTAAATAAAGAAAAAATTGCACTGCTTTATTCAAAATATCTTGGAAGCTGGGGCGGCCAGGGCGGAAACCTTTACCGTTTTGATGCATACCGTAACGGCAAGCTTGTAAAGTCACTTTATAAAACTTGTGCAGAAAAAGTAAGCGTTTTTGCTGAATGTAACCGCACGGAACTTGTTGAAGATGAATCTTACGACGTAACGGAAGTTCACCTTTATGCAAAAGATGAATACGGCAACGTTCAGCCTTACTGCCAGGAAGCCGTAACTTTAAAAACAGAAGGTCCTGTAAAAATAATCGGTCCTGAAGCTGTAAGTTTAAAAGGCGGAATGAGCGGTGTTTACGTTAAGACTTTAGGAAAAGCTGGAAAAGCAAGCCTTATTATAAAAGACTGGAAAAATGAAGAAGTAAGGGTAAATTTCAGCATTAAAATAAAGAAAGTTTAGCTTATGAGCGGCTGGCAAACCACTTGTTCCACTTTTCGTCTACCAAAGTGCAGAACTCCTGCTTTTGACTGCTGCTTACAAAAAGTGAATTGAAGCCGTTTTTAATGATCTGCTTTATTTCGTCTAAAGTAAAATCAAGCTGGCTGTATAAATTCCAGTATTCGTCTATAAGGGAAACTTTAAAGAAAGTAGGGTCGTCTGTGTTCAGCGTAACGTTTACGCCTTTGTCGTAAAGTTTCCTCACAGGATGCTTTTTTATATCAGTTACTATTTTTTTCGTAAAAATGTTGCTTGTAGGACAGATTTCCAGGGGGATTTTTTCTTTTGCAAGACGGGCTATAAGTTCTTCGTCAAAAACGCTTGTAATTCCATGACCAATTCGTTCTGCCTTTAAAAAGTCAAGGCTGTCTTTTATAGATGAACTCCCGCAAATTTCTCCTGCATGAACTACTATGTGAAGGCCCTTTTCCCTTGCTTTTTTAAATACGCTTTCAAAATCTCTGGCAGGACCTGTTTCTTCGTTGCCGCCTAAGCCTATTCCTATAATGTCAGGATTATTTTCCTTAAGGATAAGGTTCAAGTTGTTCATTGCATTATCAACACCAAAGGAACGGCTTACGTCAATAAGGATTTTTACTGTTTTTCCACGCTCTTTTTTGATTGTACTTATGTTTTTTGAAATAATGGACATCATTTCATGAAAATCCCAGCCTTTTTTAAGATGGGAAGTAGGACTGAAAAATGTTTCGCAGTAAATAATATTGTTTTTATCAAGATAATCAGCAAAATCACTGAAAAAATAATTTAAATCTTCTATTTTTGAAAAAAAAGACTGAATTTTAATAAATGAATCAAGAAAGCCCTGAAAATCATTGTAAGAAAAAAGTGACTCGTATTCTTCGTTAGAAAGGGTTTTTCCAGAATTTTTTGCGTAAACTTTTTCTATTGTACTGCGGCTTAAAACAGCTTCTTCGTGAACATGAATTTCTGTTTTCGGCACAAAACACATCAAGTTGTAAAAATCTTCCTTGTCCATATCAATCAGTATAACATATATTTTTTGTAAAATCAGCAAAAAAACAGTTGTGCTGTATTTTTTTCTTGCATTTTTTACTAAAAATATTTAAAGTATTTTTAAGAAAAGGAATTTTTAGTTTTAAGAGGAAATTATGTCAAGAATTTATGTAGGAAATTTAAGTTTTGTTACAACGGAAGAAACTCTTACTTCTGTTTTTTCTAAATTCGCAGAAGTTGCTTCGGCTCAGATTATTGTAGATAAAGATACAAGTCAGTCTAAAGGCTTTGGTTTTGTTGAAGTTGACGATGAAAGTGCAGGCAAGGCTATTGCTGCTCTTAACGGAAAGGAGCTTGACGGAAGAAAAATTCGTGTAAATTACGCTGAAGAAAAGCCTGTAAGGGAAAAGTCCGGCAGAGGCAGCAGCTTTAGGAGAAGATAGAAAGCTTAAATGAATGATTTTTCTAAGAATTTCCAGGAATATATTTCTCCCGGCTGCAACAGAATGGAATTTATATGCTCATATCTTAGAAAAAACGGCATTTCACCTAAAATAGTTCAGATTGACGGTAAAAATCACATTCTCGTTCAGTACAGTTCCCGGTTTTACAATCCTCAGTTTAAGATAAAGACTGTTATTGCTCATTATGACAGAGTGGAAAACAGTCCCGGTGCCAACGACAACAGTGCTGCTGATTTTCAGATTATGAACTGGGCTGTGCTGCTGAAAACTTTTCCTTATTTTCATAATGTAAGGATTTTTTTTACTGACGGAGAAGAGCTGGGAAAAAATACAGGCATAAGCGGTCAGGGTGCGTTCGGGCTGGCTTCAACTTTCAGGCGGCTTGGCATTACAAATGATGACGTGTATGTTTTTGATGCCTGCGGAAGAGGAACTGTTCCCGTTCTTTCAAGGACAATCCTTCCGAAAAATGCGCCTGCAAAGTTTAAAAAGAACTTTAACGGTTTGTTTAGCCGTACGGAAAACCTTTTGCGTTCAGCCTGCGGAAAAAATTGGATAACTCTTCCTGTTCCTTACAGCGACAATGCTTCTTTTATAGCCTGTGCAATTCCTGCCGTAGCCATAACCATGCTTCCTGCAAACGAAGCTTCAGAGTACGCAATGAATTTAAGTAAAAATCCTATGCTGGAAAACAAAGTCCTTAACAGAACAAATTCCATAAGCGAAGACAGCTGCAGGCAGTCTCTTCCATTAACGTGGCAGCTTTTCCACACGCCGGAAGACAATATTTCTTCCCTTACTGCAGAAAGTTTTTCTGTTATGGCGGGAATTTTAAACGCACTTGCCGTAATGGAATCGTATTAGGCTAATCTTCACTTTCAGATTCAGTAATGTTATCAAGAGCAGATGCAATGGACTTCATAAGGTTTGCCGTGTCGCTTATAGTTTTTGTAGAAACAGTAAAGCTTTCAATTCCGGCACTGATCTGCTTAAGGGTAATTACAATCTGATTAAAGGAAGATGTCTGCTGGTCGATTATTGCAGCAATTTCGTTTGCCCTGTTAAATGTCTTGCTTGAAGTTTCATTTATAACTGCAAAGTGAGTTTCCAGCTTTGAAGTAAGTTCCTTTCCTTGCTGAATGTAAGTTGTACCTTCCTGAGAAGAATTTATTAAAGTTCGGGAAGCGCTTTGTATTTTTTCAATGTACTGCTGAATGTCATTAATCGAAGTCATTGTGTTGGCAGCAAGACGGCGGATTTCTGTTGCAATAATGTGAAAGTTCTTTCCTTCGTTTCCTGCACTTACGGCTTCCAGCTCTGCGTTAAAAGCAATGATTCTTGTCTGGTCAGCAATATCTTTAATCATTGTAACAATGTCGTCAACGTTATCAATCTGCTGGGTAAGATTTTTAATGCCTTCCCTGATTTTATCGTTGGAACTGTTTATTTCTTCCATTTTGGAAATGCTCTGGTGGAGAAGTTCAAGGCTTTCTTCAATATCATTTTTTGAATCATCAGCACCGCCTGAAACGTGGAGAATTCTGTTTGCAATGTTTTGTGAAAGAGAGTTTGAATCTTCCATTGTGCTTAAGATTTCCTTAACGTCGGCACTTTGCACTAAAGCTGTAGAAGAAACCTGAGTTGCAATTACAGAAAGATTGTCTGTTGTTCTTAAAACGTCACTTCCAATGTCTGAGGCTTTGTAAATAAGTGTTCTGAAAGAAGTAAGCACGTTGTTTAAAAGATAAGTGTTGTGCTGAATTTCATCGCTTAGAGAAGTTTCTGCAAAATCCTGTGAGTCGTAGTTTTTAAGAAGATTGCTTGTTGCGTCTGTAAGGTCAATAATATTTTTGTGGGTAGTTTTGTAATATTTCATGCAAAGGTAAGAATGTAATATAATGACTGCAGCTGCACAAATGTAAACTCTGAAAACCTGATAGCTTGGCGTGTATGTAAGTCCGTCTAAAGATTTATATCCCTGAATTAAGATAAAAATAAAAAGTCCGTTGCCTAACAATGCAGGAATTACCAAAAACAAAATTGTCCTTGCTGTCATGGAGATGCCGAAATATTTTTTCTGCTTAACTTCTGCATCGCTTATCTGATCTTTTACAATTTTCCTTGCAACAAAATTTGCAATGTTTTCCGAATAGCTTAAAGTTAAAATTCCGCAGATGTAAATTCCGTAAAGGCTGCCGAATCCGTAAATGCATGAAGTCTGCCACTTAAGGTTAAAAATCTGAGGCAAAACGGCAATGGAGCAGAGTATAGTAATTACAACAAGAAAGAAAAATGACGTAAACAAAGCATGGCGTTTTGGAAATGACATAAGCTTTTTGAAAAGGATTGTCTTGCTTTTTACAGACATTTCGTTGCCGTTTTCAAAAAGTGAAAGTCCTTCGTCAATTTTTCCAGCTCTTGATTTTACAAGAAACAGGTAAAGCGTAAACTGCAGAATGGCAGTTACTGTAAAGGAAAAAGCTACAGAGCTGAAAAGGTTTACTGTTTTAAGTCCAGCCAGAATTGATGAAAAAAAGGAAATGAGTACAGCTGAAAAAAGGTTTACTGAAATGCTCCGTAAGTATATTCTTGTTGTAAAGTCTATCTTTTTCTTATTCATTTTCATTTTCTCCATTGTATTCATCGTTAGTGATGTTTTTCAGGCGGTTAACACTTTCTTGAAGAATGTTTGTAGTGTCAATGACAGTTTTTGTAGAAACAGAAAAATTCTGTATTCCGTTGCTTATTTGCTGAAGCGTCTTTACAATCTGGTCAAATGCAATGTTCTGCTGGTTAATAAGGTATTTGATTTCATCTGCAGAAGAAGAACTTGATTCTGCTGAGCTTTTAATGTTCTGGAATTTTTCTTTAAGTGAATTTGAAAGTTCAGAACCCTGGCTTATTAAGTAAGTACTGCTCTGGGAAGATTTTATAAGGTTAGCCGAAGCGTTTTGAATTTCAGTAATGCGTTCCTTAATTTCCTTTGTGCTGTCCATTGTGTTGTTTGCAAGACGGCGTATTTCGTTTGAAACATTTTTAAAGTTCCGCTTTTCGTCGTGAACGTTTGTGGCTTCAAGTTCAGCGTTAAAAGCAATAATTTTAGTCTGATCTGCAATGGAATTGATGATGTTTACAACTTCCCAGATGCTGTTGATTTTTGTGTTTAAGTCACGGATTCCGTTGATTGTAATTTCATTTGCGCGGGCTATGAGATTCATTTTGTTTAAGTTGTTCATGAGAATTTCAGAGCCGTCGGATACGCTGTTTACAGTTTGCTGGGCAAGTTCCGCAACTTCGCCGATGGAGTTTTCAATGTTGTGGTTAAGCCTTGCTGCATCTTCCATTGTAGAAACAATTTCCTTAGTTCCTGTTGACTGCTGCACTGAAGTTGATTCAGTTTCGTTGCTCATTTTCGTAAGTTCCTGAATGGAAGAATTTATCTTGTCACCGATTGTAGTAGACTTGCTGAGGATTGAGCGGAAAATGCTTATCATTTCGTTAATAAGGTAATGGCTGTAGCTTAATTCATTTGAAAGATCCGTGCGTATTCCTTTAGTATACGTTAAATTTGTTTCAATCATTTTGTTGAAGATTTTAGTAAGGTTTTTGTTTCTGCTGTATATCTTCTGGTAAAAGAAAATTATCATTGTAATCTGAACTGTAAAGTTAAAAATGGCAGTCCAGATCATCCGTGCAATTTGTGAATTTGCATTTTCGTGGTAAACTCTCTGGTCAACAGGAAAATATCCTATAATTACAATAAGTGCTGAAATAATTGTAGAAAAAACAATCGGCAGGATTACAAAAAATATGCTCTGGGACAAAAGGCTTTTTCCAAAGTAATGGTGCTTTGAAATGTAGCGCTTGTCTACTCCGGCAATAACAACTTCTTCTGCATATTTTGAAATGATGTTGTGACTGTAATCATCAGCGAAAATTGCTGCAAAAAATGAACCGAAAAGACATTCAAATAAAATCAAAATTGAAAGTCCTGTCCTTACGTTTTCTACAATATCAAAGTAGTAAAATAATGCAAAAGACGCAAAGCTGAAAAACAAAAAAGTCAATGCTTCCGTAACTACAGGCAGATGAATAAGCTGCTCTAAAAGTTCAGTCCGTTCCGCTACAGTAGTTTCGTGATTTTTGAAATTCTTTACGCTGGCATTTATTTTTCTGTATGCAAGGTGATCAACTATGGGCGCAATCATAAACTGAAGGACAACTATTGAAGCAATTACAAGCTTTAACCCGTTAATCCATCTTGTAAAGTTAAGCTGGGCGCTTATTGTGGCATAACTGTAAATTATTATTGCACAAATTACATTTGGCAGAAAACTGTGCAGAATTAATTTTTTTTCTAATGACATAATTACTCCTTTAGGCAAGTTTGTAATGTAAACAGTAATTTATACATCTTTCATTTCGATTATGTGCCGTGAACTCTTGTTAAGCGTATCAATGGTAAGAAAAATATTATCAGTTGAAGTTGTAAATGTTCTCAGCGTTTTACCAATTTCTTTCATAGAATCAACTATAGCACGGAAATCTGTAATTTGAGACTGAATTGCATTTTTTATTGCTTTAGAATCTTCTACGGTAATAGTTGCGGAATTTTTTATAAGGTTAAACCTGTCACGCAAATCATCTGTAAGCCGGTTACCCTGATTTATTTTTTCCATGCAGCTCTGGCTTGTAATGATAAGGTTGGAACTTGATTTCTGGATTTCGTAAATTTCTTCCTTAATGTGCTTTGTAAGGCTCATGGCATCGTCTGCAAGAATTCTTGTTTCGTTGGCAACATTTTTAAAGTTCAGCGAATCTTCGTTTATATTGTTAACTTCAAGCTCAGCGTTAAATGCAATGATTTTAGTCTGTTCGGCAACGCTGTCTATAAGATTTACGATTTCAGAAATGTTTTCTATTTTTTCAGAAAGATTTTCAATGCTGAAAATTGTAGATTTGTTGGCGTCTGTAATTTCCTTCATTTTCAAAAGGTTCTGGTTAAGCTTGTAAAGGCTTTTGTCAACGTCTTCAAGGGTTTTTGCTGCAACGTTTATAACTTCATCAAGGCGCTGTCCGATTTTTGTGGAAACAAAGTCAGTGTTGCTCATGGTAGAAGAAATTTCTTCAACTGCACTTGCCTGATCTGAAATGGCTTTAGTTGTGATTTGTGCAATTGTTTTAAGGTCAGAAGTAGCCTGGTTAATGTCCATGCTTATGTTAGTAGATTTTTTCATAATCTGGCGGAATTTAATGATTGTCTTGTTCAGCAGATACATTGTGTAGGAAATTTCATTGTTCAAATCAACCTGGAAAAGTTCCGCATTCTGTACGTTCCGGAAATTTATCTTAAGAAGGGAAGATTTCATTTCATTGTTGGAAATTATCAGCTGGGAAAAATAAATGTACAGGAAAAATCCAAATGCAACCGTATTTAATCCGCCTGTAAAGAGAAGCCTAAAAATATTTTCCTTGGGCATAAGTATTTCCCTGTGGAAGTCTCCGGCTTTTTCTCTGTGAAGCAATGTAAAAGTTGCAATTTCTCCGTTACTGTGAATGATTACAAAAACTTTGCTAAGGTAAACTATGCATAAAAATGAAACTGCAAAAAGAGCAAGGGGCACTATAATGTTTGTTATGAAAGTAAAAATAAGGGAACGGCTGTAATTCTTTTTCCAGTTTTTAAATGAGTCAAAGCCTTCTGAAGTAACTTTTATTCTTAAAGCCGAACATTCCTTTTCCATTCTTGAATACATGAAAACTGCTGCTATGTAAGATGCAAGTGCTCCGTTTATGGCGCATGGAAATAAGAACACTTTGTCTATGTTGAATCCGTATTTGAAAATTGCAATAAGTATAAGCGTAATCAAAAAGTAGCTGAAAAAAGTTTCCAGGGAAATTCTCATGGGAAATTCAAAAAGTTTCTGGATAAGGATGTTTCTGTCTTTTTCGCCTAAGCCGCATGTAAGGTAGTAATCAATTTTTCCGGAAAGCTTGTTTGTAATGAACATATTTATTATAGGAAATATAAGTGTGAGGAAAACCAAGCTTATACCGCATTCAATTAAAAGCAGGTACAGTGAAAACTTAAGCGAAAGCAGAAGTGTGCTCTGTAAGTAGAGAAAAAGTATTGCAAGAAGGGGAATGTTGAAAAGTGTAGTTCTTTTTATTACAAAAGACTGAAATGAAGGATTGGTAAGATTTTCTACTGTAGTCATTTTATTCATCTCCTTCGTTTTTATTAAGAAGAATGGCGGCAGTTTTTATTTTTTCTGCTGCACTCATAATCTGTTTTGCGTAGTTGGAAAAGTTTTCAAAGCCCTTGCTTATTTCCCTTAAAGTCTTGTCAATTTCAATAAATGAATTGTCCTGATTGTTCGTACTGTCCTGAATTTCAGTTGCACTTTCTGCCGTAATGTCAGAACTTAAGTGAAGCTCGTTAAACTGTTCGTTTAATGAAACAAAGAATTCACTTCCTTCACGGATTTTCTGGGTGCTTCCTTCACTTGTAATGATAAGATTGTCCGAAGAATGCTGTATTGCCGTAATGCGTTCCTTAATTTCCTTTGTAGAATCAGATATTGTAGAAGCAAGGCGCCGAATTTCGTTTGCAATAATGTGGAACTTTTCTCCCTGTTCTCCTGCAGAAGTTGCTTCAAGTTCAGCGTTAAAGGCAATGATGATTGTTTTTTCGGCAATGGCGTCAACTTTTGTAATGATTTCCCAGATGTCTTCAATCTTTTTGCTCAGGTTTTTTATTCCTGCAATAGTGTCTAAGTTGGCATTTGTAATTTCTTCCATTTTTACAAGGTTTGCCGTAAGAAGCTGGTTGCTTTCCTTTACGTTTTCCTTTGTATTTTCAGCAGTAAAGCGAACGTCTGCTGTTCTGTCAGTGATTTTTCCAAGAAGATCAGTTGCCCTTTCCATTTTTTCAATACAGTCTTTTATGGAATTTAATTCAACTGTAGAATTTTCAACTGTTTCGTTTGAAGAGTTTAAAAGTTCGCTTGTGGAATTCAATATGTAAATGCTTGTAACTTCAGCGTCGTTTGCAATTTGCTTAACGTAATTTATTATGTTGTTTACAAGATAAATGTTGTAGGAAATTTCATTTTTCAAATCTACAGGAAGTGCATTATTGTTGGTAAAGTCGCCGCTTGTAAATTTTTCAAGCATTTTGTTTATGATTTTAAATGAGCCGGAAAACTGATAGAAAACAAAAAAGCTTATTACTATTGAAATGGAAGTGCTGAGTATGACAAGAACTGTAAGGTTTGTAAAAAGTGCTGCTCTCTGAACCTGCCGTGTCATTGCAAAAACGTAGTAGATGAAGCTTATTGAGTAGGAAAAAAAGTATGGCAGTATGATTGCAAGAACAATCCTTAATTTAAGGCTGATTCCAAAGTATTCTTCGTTGTTTACTGTTTTATGATCCATTCCTTTTTCAACAAGTTTTGCTGCCTTTTCCGAACACAGCCGTTCTGCGTAAGAAAATGAAACTATAGCAGAAATGTAGCTTCCAAAAAAACAAGTGCATCCTATAAATCTCACGGAAGAAAGCCTTACTTCAAAAACATAGTAAAGCAGCGTTATTGCTATCGCCATTTCAAAAGAAAAGACAAGGGCTACCTGAATGGAGATTTTAACCGGGCATCTCATAAGTTTTTTTACAAGAAGTGTCCGTTCCAGTTCTTCAAGAGGCTTTACTGCATTTTCCTGAAGAAGAGCCGAAATGTTTCTTGTAATAAAATGATTTGTAACGGGAGCAATAATGTATTCAAGAGCAAGCATAAGAAAAACAAGTGTTCCTATAAAAATCACCGTTTCCCTTAAAGGAAGTTCTCCTTTTACACCTTTTACAAGAGAAGTTAACCCTGAAGTAAAACAGATGAATATAATGCAGAGTATTCCGGTTATGATGTTAGGTACTCTTCCTACATCCATCATTTCCTGTTCAAAGGTTTTATGTTTTTTGCTGTCATAAAGTTCTTCTGTATAACTCATTTTCCTTCCACAAACATAATTTTATTTTACAAGCATGGAAATTGTTCCGTCCCATTCCATAAACTGATCCTGTGCAAGAGTCTTCTGTTTTTCCCTGCACCATTTTAACATTTCGTAACAAGCTTTGTCTTTTACATATTCATTTTTGGCAGCGTTGAAATATTCTATTGCAGTAGAGAAATTTTTTATTACGTACTCGTGAAGTCCTTTTGAATAATTTTCAAGGAACGTTTTGGAGTATTTGTTTAAGTCAGAAGTTATTTCGTAAATTTTAGTAGGCTTTTCCTTTCCTTTGACAATTACGTTTGCAAGATGACGGGTAAGGTGAGGCTTGCTCTGTTCTTCGTTTCCAATATCAATGTCGTTCATGGCAGCGTCAATGTCTTTTTTTACTTCTTCCGTAACAATGATTTTAGTGCCGAAAACTTTTGTAAGGCTTTCTACTCTTGAAGAAAGGTTTACGTCATCACCAATAACAGTGTACTCTTTTTTGTCTTCGCTTCCGATTGCACCGACAATAGGCTTTCCGTAATGAATGCCGCATCCTACAGAAAATTTTTCATCATCAGGAATGGAAAGAATTTTAGTTGTTTCCTTAAACTCTTCTTTTTCCATTTCTTCAAACATTTCCATTGCAGCATTTGCAGCTCTGTTTGCATTGTATTTGTAACTGTCTGTTGCTCCGAAAAGTGCCATAATGGAGTCGCCCATAAATTTATCAATAGTGCCGCCGTGTTTCTTTATGATTTTGCCCATAGTCGTAAAGTAAGAGTTTAAAAATGCAACTACAGTTTCAGGCTTGTTGTTTTCGCTTATTCTCGTAAAGTTCCGTATGTCAGCAATAAGAATTGCAACCTGGCGCTTTTCTCCAATACTTACAGTTGCCTTTGGGTCGCCGGAAATAATGTCTTCTATAATGCTTGGCGGAATAAACCGGCTGAATGCAGAACGCATCTTAGCTTCCGTAATTTTTGCTTTTGTAAAGACAAGAGATTTGTCTATGATTGTGGAAAAAACGCTCATGAAAAAGTTAAGCCGTGCAGTAGTTCTTGTGTTGAATGATTCAGGAGAGCAGCTTCCTATGTGAATTGTAACGGGATAATGCTTCTGGTTGTCAGAAGGAAATATTTCGTAGCTTTTGATTTTTTCTGTTTTGTCGGAAAATTGTTCAATGGTGCTTTCACTGTAAATGCTTGTGTTCCAGTCAAAATCTATGCGGTTGTAAGTGCGCTTTTCAAAATCACTGCGGCAAATCTTGCGGAAATCTTCAAAATCAGAACGGGGAATTGAATCAGAATAATCGTAGAATTCCATAAGCTGAGTGTCATTTACTATAATTCCAAGAACATCGTAATTGTAAATGCCTGAAACAGTTGAAATCATTTTGTGGATTATTTCGTTTATGTCAAAAACAGATGTACTTGTCTGAAATGCACTTTTTATAATGTACAGGTCAAAAAGTTCCTTGTCGTAAGCGGAAGTTATAGTTTCTAGCAAAGTTTCCTCTTTTAAAACAGAAGGTGTAAAATCAGTTCTGGGAGTAACTTTTTCAAGTGCATTGTTTATGATGTTCGATAAAATATTTAAATTTTCTGATGAAGGAACGTAATATCCGTCGCTTTTGGAATTTTCTACCCAGAAGTGATATACGCTGTTGTCTTCCGTAGAGCAGAGAATTACTGCTGTAGAACTAAGTTCCTTTGTATTCTTTATGATTCTGGAAAGGCTGTATCCCTGAATGTAAGGCAATTCAATGTAAATAAGGGCGCAATCTATTCTGTTTGAGTAAAGTGCATGCAATGCTTCTATTCCGTCTTTTGCCTGAAAAACAGAAAAACCCTGCTGGCTTTCCAGATAATTTGTAATGACGGAAAGCATTGTAGGAGAATTAAACGCTACGAGAATATTTTTACTGTTCACCTAAAAGCTCCTTTACTGCCTGCAAAAGGTTTCCTCTGTGGAACTCTGACTTAACGATAAATGCCTGTGCGCCGGGATATTCATCGTTTTTAAGGAAGTCTTCCTTGATTTCCGGGTCATAAGCTCCAGAGACAACTATAAAAGGCGTATTTCTGTATTTTTCCATACGGCGTACATTGTTAAGAAGAATTTTTCCGTCCATACGAGGCATTGTAATGTCAGAAATAATTGCATCAACGTGAGTTCCCCTTAATATGTCAAGGGCTTCAATTCCGTCTGTTGCAGTTAAGACTTTGTATCCTTCTGATTCAAAAATTGCCTGTTCAATCTGCTTTGTTGTGGCAGAATCGTCTGCAATAAGGACTGTGTAAGTGCGCTTTTCGTTTTTAGAGCGGTATTTTTTCATGTCGTAAGCAAGAAGGTCTTTAAGCCGCTGCATTATGTCAGGAATGTTAAGTATAGGAATGATGGAATAGTTTTCGTCATAAACAACGCCCTGAAGCGAAGTCATTTTGCGCATTATAGGCGGAAGTGGATTTACTACAACGTTTTCGTACTGATCAATTGACTTAACGATAATTGCCATTTGAGTTTCAAGGTATTCTATTACGACAAAAATTGATTCTCTGTTTGAGTCGCCTTTGTTTGCATTTCCAAGTAAGGAAGAAAGGTAGTAGACAGGAATAAACTGATTGTGAAAAACTATAAAAACCTGTTCCTGCATTGTAATAAGGTTCAGCGAATCGTCGTCAATTATTTCCTGAACATAGTGACTCGGTATCATAAACTTCATGCCGCCTGAGTGAACGAAAAGTCCCTGCTGTGTTGCAAGAGAAAGGGGAATTGTAAGCTTAAAGGTTGTGCCTTCGTTTTCCCTGGAGTTAAGCTGGATTTTTCCCTTGATTTTATCCATGTCAGAACGAACTATATCAAGACCAACGCCTCGTCCTGAAAGTGTAGAAACATTGTCTTTAGTAGTAAAACCTGAAAGAAAAATGTACTGCTGAAGCTGCTTTTCCGTCATATTTTCGATTTCTGCTTTTTGTTCTGGGAATTTTTCAATAGCTTTAGCTCTTACGTTTTCATACTGAATTCCACGTCCGTCGTCGCTTACTGTTATGACAATGTGGTTTGCAATTTGTGCTGTAGTTATGGAAATAGTGCCTGTTTCGCTTTTTCCAAGATTAACTCTTTCTTGTGCACTTTCAATTCCGTGGTCAATGCTGTTGCGTACAATGTGAATGAGAATTTCTTTTATACTTTCCAGAATTACTTTATCAAGCATAAAGTCAGTTTGAGGAATGTCTACCCGGATATTTTTTGAAAGATTAAAGGCTTCTGTTTCAATTTCTTTTTTTAAAGGAGAAAGTACCATGTTGAGCGGAAGCATTCTTAAAGCAAGAATCTGGTGCTGAATTTCAAAAATCTGGTTTTCAGTAAGAAACAAATCTTCCTTCATCTGCTTGGGTATTTTCTTTAAGCTTTTTCCTGAAGAATTCTTAAGCTTTTCTTCAAAAACTTCCAGCTGATGCTTGAAGCGGAACTGCTTTATGATAAGGTCGTCAAAAGAGCGGATAAGGTCGTTTATTCTTTTTATGTTGATTCTTATGGAAACAATATTTTCAAGATTTCCTGAATAAAGATCTTCGTAGCTGCTTTCTGTTTCTGATAAAAGGTAACTGCCTGTTTCAAGTTCTTCAAGAATATCAGTGTTAAAGAATAAGCCTGCAGAAACTTTGCTGAATATTTCCTTGAAAAGTGAAATGTCAAATTCGTCAGTTTCAGTTTCCTTTATCTGAACCAATGCTTTTTTTATGTACTGGCAGGTTATGAGCGTAAGTTTTATGATGTAATTGTTAAGTTCGTAATGTTCTTCCAGAATTCCCTTGTAAACATCTTCAAGACCGTTGGAAAGCGTTTCTATAGTAAGGAAATCCATCATTCTTGCAGAACCTTTAATTGAATGAAGTTCACGCAAGATTTCAGTAAGAGAACTGTTGTTAAACTCAGTGTTTTTCAGGTTAAGTGCAATATTGTTCAGCACTTCCAGATGATCCTGAGTTTCTGCAATGAAGACTTCAATTAAAGTTTCCTTAGAAAATGCCATTTACTGCTCCAGCGTATTTAACAAAGTTTTGCAAGTGTCTTTAAAATAAACAGGGCTAAAAGACTCTACAAAAAAATTATAGCATATTTTTTGCTCTTTTTCATAATTTTCAAGCAGCTCAATGCATCTTTTAAGGACTTTTATGCCTTCTTTTCTGTTTTTTTCGTTTGTATAGATAAGCCCCAACTGGAAAAATGCCGGCCAGAATTCCTGGTTTAATATGGAAGCTTTAAGAAAGTACTGCTTTGCATCTTCCGTAGATTTTTCCATGCTGGAAATTATTCCGTAAAGAAAATACTTTATTTCCATAAAATTTGCAGGAAAAGCGTATTTGCCAAGCTTAAGTTTTGCGTTTTCAAGATTATTCGAATTGATTTCCTGCAATATCTGTTCAGTAAAATCCTGCAGCGAAGAAGGAATGGCATTTTTTTCAGTTTGCTTTTGTGCGGAAAGTTCAGCTTTTTGTTCAGCTTTTTCTTCCTGTGGATTTTGTAAAGAAGAAGGAATTTTCTGCCGGAAAGTCTGGCTTTCTTTTTGCAGCCTAGAATTTCTTTTACTGCAGCCTGTTTTCCTAAGGTAATAAATGTTTCCCGAACATTCTTTTGTAAGGCATGAATCTTTTGGAAGCACAATGGAAGCAATTTCGCTTACTGAAACAAGTATAATGCCTTCAGGTTTTAAAACTGATGCAATTTCATTTAAAATCCTTGCCTTTAATTCCTGTGAAAAATAAATAAAGACGTTCCGTATTAAAACTATGTCAAAAAAATCAGGAGGAAAAGTAAAGGGCTTTTCGTTTGTAAAGTTGCAGTAAAAACAGTGAATTCTTTCCCTTACTTCAGGGTAAACAGTAAAACATTCATTTGAAAAAGTGCCTATGTTTTCTAAAAAAGCGGCGTATTTTTTTCCGTCATCCCTTATTGAAGAATTTACATTGTATTTTCCTGCCTTTAGAATTTCCATGGAAGTTTCGTCTATGTCTGAAGCGTAAAATTCTGCCTTTATTCTTGATTTTCTGCACAAAGCGTAAAGTGAATAAATTTCTTGTCCGCATGAACAGGCTGCACTCCACACGTTAAGCTCCCTGTCTTTAACTGAAGGAAGGAGTTTGTCTTTTAAAAAGTCAAACTGAAGTTCTTCCCTGAAAAAGTATGTTTCGTTTATGGTACAGACGTTTACAAGGCTTTTAAAATAATCTTTATCTGAAGGAACTCTGTCAATGTACTGTTCAAAGGTAATGTTTTCTTTTTTTATAAAGGAATTTATGTAAGACAAGACAGTCTTTAAGTGGGAATCGTTTAAAATCATTCCAATCCACTGCTGTATTTTTCTGCGGATAGTTTCAATTTCTTCAGAACTGAATGGCAAATCTTGGTTCAAAGCAAATCTCCTGTTTCTTTTTTTAGGAAAGCTGCTATTTCGTTAAGGGGCAGAACTTCTTTAATTGATTTTTCTTCAATGGCTGCTTTAGGCATTCCGAAAACTGTACATGTTTCTTCCGACTCTGCAATAGTAAGCCCGCCTGCATCAAAAATAGCCTTACAGCCGTCAGCTCCGTCTTTTCCCATGCCTGTTAAAAGTACGGCTATAACTTTATCTGAAAAAACTTGTGCTGCACTGAAAAAAAGCTTGTCTACTGCAGGACGCAGAAAGTGAACGGGAGGCTCTTTTGTAAGAAGTATAGTGCATTTTTCCGGATCAGGATTGCGGCATATAGTAAGGTGAAAGTCAGAAGGTGCAATGTAAGCCGTTCCTTTTTCAGGGACAGTCTTGTTTTTTGCAATTTCAACTTTTACTCCTGTAGTTGAATTAAGCCATGCTGCAAAATGAGCGTCAAAAATGGAATCAATGTGCTGTGTTATGAGAATGGGCAGCGGAAAGTTTGAACCTATCTGCAAAAGAAGCGTCTGTATGGCAGCAGGTCCGCCAGTAGAAGCGCCCACTACAAGAAGCCTGTATTTTTTGCTTCCTGCACAAGCCATGTCAAATGCACGTTTTAAAAGTCCTGATTCCTGAGGTGCTTTTGTGTTTTTACTGTCATTTATTTTTTTATGATTTATGCCGATTTCGTAAATTCTGTCGCAAAATTGTTTAAGTTCGCTTTTATTCATTACGGCAAGGCTTGGTTTGCGTATAACTTCAAGAGCACCGGCTCCAATGCATTTGTAACCGACTAAAGCCATGTCTTCTGTAGTAAATGCTACTATTGCAGGATTTGAAGTTTTAAGGATTTTCCGTGTAGCTTCAATTCCGTTTATTATAGGCATGTTTATGTCCATAATGATTAAATCAGGCTTAAGGAGGCTGTTCTGTATTATGGCTCGTTCTCCGTTTTCAGCGTAACCTGCAAATTCCATTCTGCCGTCTTCGCTTATAATCTGCTTTATCATGGTTCTGGCTATGGCACTGTCGTCTGCAACAAGAACTTTTATCATTTTTTTAATTCTCCGATTTTGATTGTTTTAGGAAAGAGTCTAAATTTATAAGGTACTGGACTACATCTTTTTCAAAACAGACGGCTTCTATTCCCTGAGCAGTAAAGTAATTTTTAAGGATTCCTTCCGGAATGAAAAAATCTTTTAAGTAAATGTTTTTAACTACAGGAAGAAGGGCAGTTTTTAAAACGTAAGGTCCAGTTTCTGCATTTATTACAAGGCCGTACTCTTCTGTGGAAAAAATACTGCATTCCTGAAAACTGCTTATGAAATTCAGTGCCTGACTGTCAAAGTCCATAAAAGAGGATTTTCCGAAGCTTATTTCATCTGATGATTTTTGAAAAAGACCGTTTTTTACCGTAAAGGAATCAATTACCTGGTTTTGAGGAATTAGAAAGCTTACATTGCCGGAATTTAACGTTACAAACCACTCAGTTGATTTCAAAATCTGTCCTTATTTTTGCAAGAATACCGTTTATATTTAAAACAGGAGCAACAACCGGCTTTATTCCGTTGTCAAAGTTAATTGCCCCGGAAAAATAACTTGATTCGTTTGCGCTGGAAATTTTCTGAATTAAGTTTTCATTTGAAGTATGGAATTCCTGAATGTCAGTAATTTGAAGGGCAACGTCATTTTCGTTGTTCAGCACAAGAAAAAGTTTTGAATCCTGAGGCTTTTCGTCCTGGAACTGGGCAAAATCAATTACGGCAAAAGGCTTTCCGTAAAAGTTTAAGACTCCCTTTACATAAGAAGGCACAAAAGGCACGGGAAACACTACATTGTTCCGTAAAATTTCCCTTACGCAGGAAGATTCTATTGCATAGGAATCAGAAAAACAGTTGAAAATAAGCCAGCTTTTACTTTCTCCGGCAGATTTTTTTTCTTCTTCCGAGCCTGCTTCAGATTTATTTGTAATTGAATCGTAAAGTTCTTTTTCCATATCTGATGAAATTATAAATCAAATGTCGGGAATTCTCAAGAAAATGTATTGTTTTGCCATTTTAACTTTCCGTCAGACTGGAATTTTTTGCTGAATGAACTAGTCTGAGCAGATGTTGTTTTTCATTTCGTCGCAGATTCTTTTCCAGCTTTCGTAACGGTCTTTGTAAATTTCACCTTTTTCAACAGCTTCCTTTATTGCGCATTTAGGTTCGTTTATGTGGGAACAGCTCATTCCGAATCCGCATTTTCCTATAAAAGGCTCAAAGTCCCTGTAGTAAAGCGCAAGTTTTTCTGCAGAAATGTTGTGGAGCATAAACTGCCTTACACCTGGAGTGTCGATTATGTCAGCACTGCATCCTTTGATTCCGCCCATCAATGCTTCGTCCAGCTGCAGGTGAATAAGTGAACCTTTCGTTGTAGTGTGGGTTCCTCTTCCGTATTTCTGGGAAAGGCTTCCTGTTTTAAGCACTACATTGTTGTCAAGAACGTTTATCATGGAACTTTTGCCTACGCCGCTCTGTCCTACAAATGCACACAGCTTGTTTTCCATAAGATGAGCCAGTTCTTCTATGCCTTCTCCTGTTCTGGCACTTGAGCGTACGACTTTGTATCCTATGTCTTCCCAAATCCTGAGCCTTTCGTGAAATTCTTCGTTGGAATTTTCTGCAAGATCAAATTTATTGCATACAATTACAGGCGTTATTCCCTGATATTCTGCCTGAGCAAGTGCCCTGTCTATAAACCTTGGGCGAAAAGGCGGCTGTTCTGGAGTAGTAACTATAAGAAGGTAGTCAAGGTTTGCTGCAAGAAGCTGAGGTTCCCTTTTTTTAATGTTCCAGCGTACGAATTCATTTTTTCTTGGAACAAGAGCCGTTATCATGCCTTTTTCTTCTTCAAGAGTAGAATCGTCCAGTTCTACAACATCGCCTGGTGCTATGGGATTGTAATAATTCTGGCTTACTTTTAAAATCTTGCCTTTAATTGCACAGTTTCTTGTAAAACCGTCATCACATTCTACTTCGAAAATATTTTTACTACCGTTTAGAACTAAACCTTGCATATATGACTTTGAATTCTGTAGCAATTATATGGAAGTGTCAAGGGGGAAAACTGCAGGGCAGCATAACGTTGGGAATTTCAGAAAATCAGCAGTAAAAATGCCGCTACAAAAATGATTTTGCCTGTAAACTGAAATATTTAAAAAAAAGCGTAAAAATTTTAAATTTTATATTGACATAATCAGCGTAAAATTATATAGTTTCATCACGTGTTAAGCAATGCGGCGATGTTGGAATTGGTAGACAAGCAAGGTTGAGGTCCTTGTGTCGCAAGATGTGCAGGTTCAAGTCCTGTTCGCCGCACAAAAGAGATTGTCATAAGACAGTCTCTTTTTTTTTACATTTTCAGTTAAAATATCAGCAAGTCATCAGAAAAAATACAAAATATATTGTTAATTTTACTGCAATTTATTATAATTATGCAAAAATAGTAAGTAAGGAGTGTATAATTATGCAATTTATTGACGGTGGAGTAACTGCTCCTTTAGGATTTACTGCTAACGGTGTTCTTTGTCACATTAAGTCAAGCCGCAAATTCAACGACACAGCTTTGATTTATTCAGAAAAGCTTTGCAATGCAGCAGGTGTTTTTACTCAAAACAGGGTAAAGGCAGAAAGCGTTAAACTTACTAAAAAAAATATTGCAAACGGTAAAATTCAGGCTGTAATTGCCAACTCTGGAAATGCAAACTGCTGTACAGGAAAACAGGGCGAAGAAAATGCATTGCGTATGGCTAAGGCTGTTGAAAAAGTTACAGGCGTAAGTGCTGAAAACGTAATTGTCTGCTCTACCGGCGTTATAGGCCAGCAGCTTCCTGTTGAAAAAATTGAAGAAAACATTCAGGCTTTAAAAGACGGACTTTCCAAAGAAGGCCACAAGGAAGCCCGCATTGCAATTATGACTACTGACACTGAATATAAGGAATGTGCCGTTGAAACTGTTATAGGCGGCAAAACTGTAAGAATAGGTGCCATGTGCAAGGGTTCAGGCATGATTCACATCAATTTAGGTACAATGCTTTCCTTTATTACAACTGACTGTGCCGTTAGTTCTGATATTTTGCAGAAAGCCCTTTACGAAGTTGTTGAAGGAACATACAACTGCGTTTCCATAGACGGCGACACTTCTACAAATGACACTTTAACTGTTATGGCAAACGGTATGGCTGGAAACAGTGAAATTACCTGCGAAAATGAAGATTACGGCGAATTTGTGAAGGCACTTTATGCAATCTGTGAAGTTATGGCAATGAAAATTGCTGCAGACGGAGAAGGTGCTTCCAGATTGATTGAATGTACTGTAAAAGGTGCAAAAGACGTAAAGACTGCCAGAGGTCTTGCCAAGGAAGTTATAGGTTCAAATCTTGTAAAGGCTGCAATGTTTGGAAAAGATGCAAACTGGGGAAGGATTCTCTGTGCAATGGGATATTCAGGTTTTGACTTTACTCCTGAAAAGACATGCGTTTATTTTTCAAGCAGAAAAGGTGCAAGGCGTTATTTTGATTTAGGCGGAAGCGAAAAATTTGAAGTTGCAGGATGTGATAAATGCGGCGGAAAAATTGAAGTGTTCCATAACGGTGTTCCTCTTGATTTTGATGAAGAGAAGGCAAGGTCAGTTTTAAGCGAAGAAGCAGTAGAAATACTTGTTACTCTTGAAGACGGAAATGCTGAAGGAAAGGCTTGGGGCTGCGACTTAACTTACGATTACGTAAAAATAAACGGTGATTACAGAACTTAATTTTTAGGAGAGAATTATGAGTGAAAAAGAAAACGTAAAGGCAGATCCTCGTCTTGATAATGAAACTTGGTCTTCTGTACTTGTTCAGGCTTTACCTTATTTTAAGCACTGGGTAGGAAAAATCGTTGTAGTTAAGTACGGCGGAAATGCTATGCTTAACGAAGAACTTAAGCGTGATGTAATGGAAGACATTGTACTTCTTAACACAATAGGCATTCACGTTGTTTTAGTTCATGGCGGCGGTCCTGAAATCAACAATATGCTTAACCGTGTAGGTAAGGAAAGCAAGTTCGTAAACGGCCTCCGTTATACTGACGGTGAAACTATGGAAATTGTCCAGATGGTGCTTACAGGAAAGCTTAACAAAGACATTGCAGGCATTCTTCTGCAGCAGGGCGGAAAAGCTGTAGGTTTAAGCGGTGTAGACAGCGGACTTTTAAGGGCAAGGAAAATTGAAAAAGACGGAGTTGATTTAGGCTACGTAGGTGAAGTTACGGAAGTTCATCCTGAAATAATTCAGTCTCTTTTAGATCAGAATTTTATTCCTGTAGTTTCAACTGTTGCCATTGGAATGGACGGCGACACTGCACGTTACAACATCAACGCTGATACTGCTGCGGCAAAAATTGCAATTGCTTTAAAGGCAGAAAAATTCGTGCAGCTTACAAATGTTCCCGGTGTCCTGCGTGATGTAAATGATCCGTCTTCTTTGCTTCAGCGCATACATTTAAACGATGTAGACAGCCTTATTGAAAAGGGCATTATTGCAGGCGGAATGATTCCTAAAATCGAATGCTGCAGGCTTGCCAGAAACGGCGGTGTTCCCAGAACCCACATTATAGACGGACGTGTTCCTCATTCTCTGTTGATTGAAATGTTCAGTGACAGGGGAATCGGCACAATGATTTACTGATTTTTACAGGAGTGCAGAATGGGTAATCCTAAAGTTTTAAATAATTACGGAAGTTTTGACGTTACTTTTGCAAAAGGCGAAGGTGCTGTCCTAACTGATATTAACGGAAAAAAATACATTGATTTTCTTGCAGGAATTGCAGTAAACGTTTTCGGCCACAACTTTAAGCCTCTTGTAAAGGCAGTTGCAAATCAGGCTAAGAAGCAGATTCACGTGTGCAATTATTTTACCAGCGACATCGGCGTAAAGTATGCAGAACATCTTCTAAGCGAAACTGATTTTGAAGGCGTATACTTTGGCAACAGCGGCGCAGAAGCTAACGAAGCTGCAATAAAACTTGCCAGAAAATACGGTCAGATTAACGGCGGCTCCAAAAGAAAGACAATCGTTACTTTAGACAAATCATTTCACGGAAGGACTCTTGCAACTTTAACGGCAACAGGTCAGGCTAAATTCCACATTGATGATTTTGCACCTTATCCTGAAGGATTTAAAACTATAGAAGCCAACAATTTTGAAGCTCTGGAAAATGCATTTGACGAAACTACAGCTGCATTGTTTATGGAACCTGTTGAATGTGAAGGAGGAGTTATTCCCCTTGATCCTGAATGGGCAAAAGTTGCTGCTCAAAAAGCAAGGGAAGCTGGTGCAATTGTTATGTGCGATGAAGTTCAGACTGGAATGGGAAGGACAGGTGCACTTCTTGCAAGCGATGAACTTGGCATAAAACCTGAAGTCGTAACTTTGGCAAAGGCAATAGCCGGCGGCGTTCCAATGGGCGCTTGTCTTTACAGAGGCAGGGGAAACGTGTTTAAAGCCGGAGACCATCAGTCAACTTTTGCAGGAAATCCTCTTGCCTGTGCTGCTGCCGATACGGTAATAACTGAACTTACGAAAAAAGGCTTTCTTGAAAGCGTAAAGGAAAAAGGCGAATACATTAAAAATCAGATTGCAAAGTGGAAGCTGCCTATCGTTACTGACATTCGCGGAAAAGGTCTTGTAATTGGAGTTGAAGTTTCAATAGATCCTGTGGAAATAGAAAAGGAATGTCTAAAAAAAGGACTTCTTTTTTCAACAGCAGGCTCAAATGTTTTAAGATTCATTCCGCCACTCAACATTTCCAAAAAAGAAATTAAGGAAGGGCTTAAAATCTTAAAGGAAGTTCTTGCATCAAAAGCCTGATTTTTTTGATTAAGCTTTCTATTGCAGGTTTGCGGTTGAAGTAGCAGGAAGCCTCTTGAAGTTACACGAAGCAGACAATGCGTAATTTACAAAACTAAAGCATAACTGTATTATGTGGTCATGCAGAGAAAAATTGTTCCGGTTTTGATTATAATTATTGCAGTTGTTTTTTCGTGTATTTATCTGGCAAAAAAGTTTCTCCCTAAAGAAGAAGAAACTGCTCAGTTTCAGAATAATTTTTTAAACAAAAGCATTTCTTCAAGCCGCTCTTCAAAAGATGCAGAAAGTTACGAAGACGAAAGCAAAATAGTTTCACTTATTCCGCTTAATCCTGACGAAACGGCTATTGGTGTTGTAAGCATGGATTTTAACGGCGACGGTTTTGATGATCAGGTAAACAAAATCAAGACAGGCACAAGTCCTTACATTTCACTTCTTGTAGGAATATATAATCCTTCAATAGGCGAATATGAGCGCAAAGCTGTAATTGCAACTCCCGTAACTCAGTCAAACAATTTTACTTTTACAGGAATGGATTTGACAGGTGACCACAGGACAGCATTGATTTATCAGGGACTTGATTCAGAGGGAAACTCTTTGTGCCAGGCATATTTCATAAAAACTGACGACGGAAAATTTTCACTTACTCAGATTGCAGATTTAAAAAGCGAAGGTACGATTTTTGTCCAGCAGGTTGACAGATACGATGCTTACGAACGCTCCCGTGCAAATGGCGCAAGTTTTCCTATATGGGTTTACGAAGGTGATTCATCTAATCCGGACAGCACTGATCAGCTGCAGATAAAATACGACTGGAACAGTGAAAGCGGCCGTTACGTTCAGGTGCAGAAAATCCGTGTGCCTGGAAGCAAGATTACTGCAGCCGAATTAAGCAGGATTCAGGACGGAACAGTTGAAACTTTTGCAGAATTCCTTAACGGCTTGTGGTACAAAATTGACAGCGTAGAAAATGACATACTTTACGTTTTTTTTGATTACAGATCGGAAAAAGACTCAAGCGAAATAATATTTTTCCACTCTGAAGAAGAAGAAGTGTTTAAATGGAATTCCAGCACTTTAAGAAAAAACAGAATCAGCCTTTCAACACGAAATCAGGAACAGGAAAACTTAAACAGAACAGTAGACGTTTATCTTCGCAACGTTGACGAAATAAATATCCGCATTCAAGATGACTTGCGCATGATTATAAGTGAAGGCAACTTGTGGGACGGAAGCTACAAAAAAGTAAACCAGAGTCCTTCCTATGCAATGCGCCGCAGTGAATCAAATTCCAAAAAAATGACTTCAGTTCTGGAAGAAAATCCTGTGTGGAAAATGAACGATGATACTGAAATCACTTTTAAAGGCGGAACTTACACTGCAGAAGGTGAAATTACAAACGACACAGGCTTGTACACAAACGTCCGCATTCAAGATAAAGACTTCATACAGTTCAGGTCAAACGGCGAATATCCTCTGTTTAAGGGAATGTATCTTGTAACATTCACTGACGAAAGCAAAGACACGCTTAATTTCAAATCGTATAAAGTTTACCCTGATGAAGTCCAGCCTTCTGATGAAAAGGAAATTGTCCTTACAAGGAAGTAGAGCGGGCAAGGCGTATGTTGTCAGCAAATATTTCTCCGGAAGAAGAATTGCCTTTTACAATAAAGCTTAGTTTCTTTATCTGGGAACTTTCGTAAATGCCGGGTACGCTGTTTCCGTCTTTATCAGTTAAAGAGTGAAGAAGGTCAAAGTAAACGTTTGTGTTTTCTCCCACACCGATTGCAACTTCTTGTGTAAAAGTTTCTGCATTTTCTTTTCCTGATTCTACTGCAACCTGAATTAAAACAGGCGAAGACGTTGCATTGTTTATGTCAACTATAAGGTAAGGTGCATCTGTCCAGTTTTTGTCAAGAAGGGCTTCACAGTAAAATGAAGAAGTTCCGTTTTCCGTTCTTTCGCCAAAAGTCCATTGTCCGCTGAAGGAACCTTCCGTATACCAAAGGGAACT
The DNA here is from genome assembly GCA_945877425.1 of uncultured Treponema sp. Lineage (GTDB taxonomy): Bacteria > Spirochaetota > Spirochaetia > Treponematales > Treponemataceae > Treponema_D. Next base: position 102,625 of record CAMCRZ010000001.1, on the reverse strand, counting down.
TATTTCAGTTTCAATGGAAAAATCATTTTCTTTCTGAAAACCTTCTGCCTGCCAGTAATTGCCGTCTTCAAAATTATCGAGAAGTTCAATTTCTCCTTCGGGCTCAGGATTGTGAATTGCCATTACGTTTTTAAGTTCAGAAAAATTGTCTTTTGTGTTTTCCACAGACTTTGAAGAAAGGCATGACGCTAATGTAAACAAAGCTGCAGCTGTAATGAAAAAAAGTGTTTTTGTAAGTTTCATAAAATCTCCCGTAAAGTTCTTTCTGTACAAGCAAAAATTTTTAACCTTATAACTATGTTTAATATTCAGTTATTTGATTTTTTTTACGTTTGCTATAGAATAAATATAACTATATTTTAAAAATCAGGCAAAGAAAATATAACTTTAAAAGATTTTTTTTGTCAGATGAAAAATGGAGGTTTTATGAAAAAAATTTTAGCGTTAACATTTGCATCTTTAGTTTTAGCTTTTACAGCAGGTGCACAGGTTCTTCCTTCTAAGGGAATGAAAAATACAACAAGCGTAGTTTTCGGTGCACCACTTGATTCTGATGCAATGTTATACGGACTTACAGATACTTTTCAGGCAAGATTTGATTTAGGAAACTTTACAATTGAAGGCATGCTTAACTGGAGTTTTCTTGCAAATTACGACAACGACGGTGATGTAGACAATTTTATTTTCGGAACATCAAATGCAAATCCGCTTACACTTCATTACGGCACAAGAGGCAACACAACTTACGCTGGTGATTACAAAAGTTTTGACTCAAAAGCAGCAGAAGTTGAAGTAAAAAGTGCAGAATTTTCACAGACAGTTAAAAATTACGACAACCGTGCAAACGTAAGCAATACAACTCAGGATTCTTATTACGTAAATTTCATCTGGCATCCTTTTAAAAATTTTGATGTAGGCGTAGGAACAAAACTTAACTGGCAGGTTGGTCCGGCTCCACGTTACGGCAGCTGGCTTTGGGAAAGTGATGCTCATGTAAGGCAGGGCGGATTTTCTACTTCTTACGATGACCGCTCAGGCTCAAGAACAATGACTTCTTCGGAAACAGTAGGTTCTTACCGCTTTACAGTTGATGCTCCTGGTACAGCTGATGTTGTAGGATTTGTTCCTTATGCAAACAAATACGCAAAACGTGCATTCGGTATCCGTTATTTTTACAAGGGTGACGTAAATTTCCAGATTGGTGCTGCCATTCCAAACGGATTTAATACAGACGATCCATGTGTAAATGTAGGAATTCAGATTGAACCTTTAGACTGGCTTTCTGCTGCATTCAGTTATGAAGGACTTTTCGATGCAGGCGGAAATCTTTATGCAGGTGCAAAATTCGGCATGAAGAATTTTATTCTTGACGTTTATTTTGCTGCTGACAGTCTTGGCACAGACCGTGATGATGACAAAGCTTACGGAACAGGTGCTGCAATTGCATTTATAATTCCAAACACAAAAATTTCTGTAAATCCAGAACTGGGCGTAAACTTCTTTGAAAATGACAATTACGATTTTTCATGGTACACAGGCGGCACACTTTCTTTCGGCATTTCAAGACAGCTTGGCTTTGACCTTTGGGCAAGTTTTGCTGCAGGTTCTAAAGACAAAAGATGGGACGACTATGATGCAACAGACAGCTGGAACGGCGGCCACATTTTTGACATCCGTCCTTCTTTAAACTATGCAGTTTCTAAAAATACAACTATTACTGCATTTTTTGATTTTGAAAACCGCAAGGCATTTGACGGCACTTCAAGAGACTGCTGGTCAAGCGGAATGTTTGTAAGCTACGTATTTTAGTTAAAGCACTTAAAGCTGGATATTAAATTTTCAGCAGGTCATTTCAGGGTGAAGTCTGTATTTGCAGCTTTAGTCTGGAATGACTTTTTTTTGTTGGCGCTGAATTTATCTGCCTTAAAATTTCAATTCAAATCACAACTCAATCACAATCCAATCAGCAGGAAAAAAATATTCCTTGTGGAACTTTCTTTGTAATTCTGATATAACAAACTGTCTTATTTCAGGGGAACAATGTGCAAATCATTGGCTCGATGCGGAACTGTAAGATTTTTCAAGCCAGAATGCCTGTTTTAAGATTCGTCTTTGTATAAAGATGAAATTTATTTTTAGTCCTACGCTAAACTCTGGGACTGGAGGTTTATTATGAAAGCTTTACGCTTTAAATTTTGCCGTGCACTTTTTGCTGCACTTTCTGTAGTTTTAATTTCAGCTTTTTCTTTTACAGGCTGTTCTGATCCTGACGACAGCAATGAAGCTGAATACTTTTTGTATGGCTTAAACGGAACCTGGTATAATCCGGACTATAAAGGTGAATCTTACACAATAACGTCAGAAACTTTTGCTTCAGAAAACGGTTACGAAGGAAATTCAGTTGTTATAAAAGTAACAGGCAGCAGTTCAGGATATATTTACTTTAAGTATACAAAAGCTCTTGAAATAAACGGCTCTAAATATTCTTACACAGAAACCGCTCCTGATGTAGGCAAATGGTATGCCGTAAGTTACAAAGGTTTGACTCAAAATACAATTCAGCTTTCAGGTGCATACAAGGCAGGTGGCGTAACTTCAAAAGAAACTTTGGAAGAAGCCGTTGAAGAGTTTACTATTGAAAACGGATATTTTGCTTATTATTCTTCTCTTGTAAAACAGTAGGTTAAAAATTTTTCCTTACATAAGAGGCAGCCTTTTGTTGTTGTCTCTTGTGTCAATTCTAAAAAGTAAAATTAGAAATACTTGTAAATCATTTTTTGTAAGAAAATCCAAATGTAAAACTTCTGCTTGGAATAGGGTAGCTGTCGTGGTAAACGGTGCGTTGGTCAAGTAAATTGTCTGCAGAAAAAATAAGTGAAAAATCATTAAAGTAAAAACGTACATTTGCCTTAAGATTTGTAATGGGGTCGTACCAGTAAAGATTTCCGTTATCTTGTGGACGCTCTCCAGCGTAATTGTATGAAAGTGATATGTCTGAAACTTTTCCAAAATGCACTGTTGCGTTAAGTGTGTACTGCCACTGAGGAACCCACATAATTTGTTTGCCGTTTTCAAGTTTAGCCTGATTGTTTGTAATTGAGCCGTAAAAAGAAGCGTATTCAAATTCCTTTGAGATTTTTGCACAGAAAGTTTTAAAAGTTCCGCTGCCTGTATTTTGTGGAGTTAAAACTCCGTCTTTGTAAGCCCAGCGTATTTTGTTTGCGTATTTGCCGTAAGTGTATGAAATTTCAGCAGGAAAAAATGTAAATGGACTTTTCCAGTTTCCAAGTAACGCCCAGCCTTTTTCTGCAGTAAGGTTTTCGTTTCCTTTTCCGGCAGAACCTTCGTAGTAAAGCTGATTAAAAGTGGGAAGTGTAAATTCCCTGAATGCACTTAAAGACAATCCTGTTTTTGCAGAAGAAATTGTTATCTGTGGTAAAAATTCAGCTTCCGGTTTTCCGTCTGTCTTTACAGAAAAAATCATTCCTCCGCCAAGAGAAAATTTTATCCATGAAGAAAAATCTTTTGTGTAGAAAATTTTTGACGTGTTGTGAAAGCGGTATTTGTTTTCTCCTGAAATTTTATTTTCCAGAGTAAATGTTGAGCTTCCGTCAAATCCGTAGAAATTTTCGGCTGTAAAAAATAAATCACTTTGATGAATCTTGATCTTTTCCCGGACATTTTTGCTTTCTGCGTAATCAATTAAATTAAACTGGCTTGTAAAGTTTCCGCTGAAAATTTTTCCGCTGCCACTGATGTAATGAATTTTTACGTTTTGAAATGAATTAAAAGCTTTTTCAACTCCAGTGTCCAAAGATGAGCCTGTGTTGAATGCCTTTACAGTGTTTGCAAAAAATTTTGAAGTGCCGCTTATTGCCAGGCTGTTGTTTACGAAAGTGTTGAAGGAGCCGCTTAAGTTTCCGAGTGAAGACCAGTTGTTTTCAAGCGTTGAATTGTTTTGTGTTTCATAATTGTTTGATGATTTTTTTACTTCGGCGTTTATTTTTATTCCTGTGTTAAAGAAAAAATTTCTGTATTCAGCTGCAGCAGTAACTGTGTCTAAAAATGAATTTTCGTAAGATGAAGCAAGTGTTTTTAAAGAAAATGATTTTTCTGAAACGAAGCGTGTCTTTATGTTTACTGATATTCCTGCAAACTGGTCTGTTGAAAAATCCGGTACTTCATTTATTGTAATTGATTCAATGGAATTTATGTCTATTGAGTTCCAGTCAAATTCTCCTGTTCCGCTTTGATTTGCAGCAACGCCGTCAATGTAAACTTTGCAGCAGAATCCGGAAAATCCTTTTGCGCTTAAGGTGGAAGTTGTGCCGCTTCCTCCAGATGACATTACAAGAAATCCTTTTGAAGCAAGAAGTGAACTTAAATCGTGGCATGGTGATTTTTCTATTTCTTCTTTTGAAATGTAAGTCTGAACTTTTCCGCTGTTTTCTATGACTGTAACTATGTGGCCTAAATCAATTGTCTGTGAAAAAATTCCTGCCGCACTGAAATACAATAAGGCTTGTGCAAAAAGTGCCTTCCGTAAAGATGAGTTTTTTTTCATTTTGTTCCTCTGAAGCAGAGCATGTACTTCAAAAAAAAGTTTTTCGTAAGGCATTCGGACTTTTACCGTTTCATTTCAAGCTCAGGAATTCCACCTGCATTCCCCTTAACGTACTGTAGTGTATATTTTTTCTTTTTTTAGAACAAGTGCACTGCCTGAGCGTACTTGCCAAAGAGCTGCCTCTTCTTCCGGCACGCTGCACGTAAGCATACATTTTTCTTTCCAAGCCCCAGTCGCAACTGTTAAACCCCGCACTTATCCGCCAGCCACTCTCGCAAGAACAGGCGCGCCCGCAGTGTACTTGCCACCAGTGTACACTTCTTCCACCACGCCCAACAGATAAGCAAACACTTCAACTAATGCAATGTGCTGTAAAAAAAACAGAGCACTCTTTTGTGCAGTGCATTGGCACAACACGCAACCTCTTGGCAACCCACCCACCAAAAAAAATCTTGACAGGAAAAAAAAACAATGCTAAGTTAGAGCCATGAAAAACACAACCCTTTGGGCACAGATAATCAATTTCTCTTCTTTTGCTTACTTTTATTTTAGCTTTTATTGGTTCTCTATGTCGTTGCGGAAGACGCACTGAAAAAGTGCATTGTGTTTACTAAAGCAAAGTAATTACAAGGAATCTTCCGTAAAAAGAAGGTTCCTTTTTTTTTGGACAAAACAAAAAGCCGGCAGTTTTGAACAGAAAGAATTACAGCAGAAACAGAAACTAAAACAGTCAGGAGGACAAAATGATTATAGTTTTAAAAAAAAGTGCATCAAAAGAAAAAGTTGACGCATTCATAAACGAAGTAAAAGAAAAGGGGTTAGGCGTACACATTTCAAAAGGCGTAGACAAAACAATTATAGGACTTTTAGGCGACACATCAAAACTTGAACTTCAGGATTTTCTTGCAAGCGAAATCGTAGAAAACGCAGAAAGAGTAAGTGCACCATACAAAATGGCAAGCCGTTCATTCCATCCTGAAAACACAATCGTAACAGTAGGCGCAAACCAGACAGGCGTTACACCATGCACATTCGGAGACGGAAAAACAGTACCTGTAATAGCAGGCCCATGTTCAGTAGAAAACGAAAAGCAGCTTATAGACGCAGCACTTGCAGTAAAAAAAGCAGGAGCAAAAGTTTTAAGAGGCGGAGCTTACAAACCAAGAACGTCACCGTATTCATTCCAGGGACTTGGAGCAGAAGGAATAAAAATCCTTGAAAAAGCAAAAAAAGAAACAGGACTTCCAATATGCACAGAACTTATGAGCGCCAGTGAACTCAAGCATTTTGAAAACGTAGACCTTATACAAATCGGAGCAAGAAATTTCCAGAACTTTGACCTTTTAAAAGAAGCAGGAAAATTCGGCAAGCCAGTCTTACTAAAGCGTGGACTTTCAGGCACAATTCAGGAATTACTTATGAGCGCAGAATACATAATGGCAAACGGAACAGAGCAGGTAATCCTTTGCGAAAGAGGAATACGCACCTACGACGGATACACACGAAACTGCCTTGACGTAAGCGCCGTACCTTATCTCCACAAAGTAAGCCATCTTCCCGTAGTTTTAGACCCAAGCCATGCATGCGGAATAAAATGGATGGTAGGCACACTGGCACAGTCAGCAGTAGCAGCAGGCACAGACGGACTTGAAATAGAAGTTCACTGCAATCCGGAAAAAGCACTTTCAGACGCAAGCCAGCAGTTGCCGCCAAATGAGTTTGAAACCCTTATGGAAAAGCTTGGAAAATACGCCGCCGTGGAAAACAAGACACTTTAGTTTTTCATTTTTTTTATGGAGCACAACTTTCTAAGTAACCCGTCTTCCATGGTTCCGTTTCACTCCATTCTTTATGGGACTTTAGCCTTTGTGTCCCATAAAGAACTTACGCCATTACAGCCGGGGCTAAGCTTTAAGGCGTTACATCAGAAATAAAAGTTAAGCAATGGAAGTTTACAAACAGAAAAATCATTATTAGAATAAGAAAAAATCAACTGGAGAAAAAATTGAAAAACCTTAAGGATTTAACATACGGAATCGTAGGACTTGGAATAATGGGAGGCTCTTTTGCAAAATCAATCCGCCTTAACATTTTAAGCCAGAACGGAGCCTGCGGAAAAATACTTGCCTGCAACAGAAGTACAGCCTGTCTTTCCATGGCACTTTCAGAAGGCGTAGTAGACGAAACATTTACATCAGATAAAGCTTCAGACATGGTAAAAAAATGCGACGTAGTTTTCGTATGCCTTTATCCTCATGCCACATTAGATTTTTTAAAGGAACACAAAAACGATTTTAAAAGCGGTGCAGTAGTTACAGACATCAGCGGAGTAAAGGGAATATTCCAGAAAGAACTTCCTTCCATCTTAAGAAAGGACGTAGATTTCATAATAGGTCATCCAATGGCTGGCGGTGAAAAAGAAGGTTACGCTGCATCAAAAGCAGAATTTTTCGTAAACCACAATTACATACTTTGCCAGCAGGAATTCAATAAAGAAGAAAACATTCATCTTATAAAATCTTTAGTTACTGCAATGGGCTTTACAAGAATCACAGAAACAACCTGCGACACTCACGACTACAAAATCGGCTTTACAAGTCAGCTTTGTCACGTAATAGCAAGTGCCCTTGTAGAAAGTGCCCAAGACCCTGAAATTACGGCTTTCGGCGGCGGCAGTTTTGAGGACTTAACACGCATTGCCATGATTAACGCACCTTTATGGACAGAACTTTTCATAAGCAACAAAGACAAGCTTGTAAGTCACATAGAAAATTTTCAGTCAAAACTTGATGAATTTAAAAATGCCATAAAAAATCAGGACAGCACTTCCTTGAAAAATCTCCTTGAAGACACAAGAGAAAAAAGACTTCAAATGGGAAGCATTACTACTGTAAAAAACAAATAGCTTTTCTTTCAGCTTACTCTGAGTCGTAGTCTATTAAAGTAGTAACGTTTACGGAAGGTCCTAAAGTTTTCCTGTAGTTTAAAAAAGGAAGTCCTACAATACCGAAAACATCAGTAACAGTTGCGCCGCCTTGGTTTATAAGATTTATGGCAGCGTTTAAAGTTCCCCCAGTTGCAATAAGATCGTCTACTAAAAGAATGTTCTGACCTTTCTGAACGTCTGCTACATGAACTTCAATTTCTGCCGTACCGTATTCAAGTGCATATTTACAGGAATAAGTTTTTGCAGGAAGCTTTCCTTTCTTGCGGATAAGTATAAGGGGAATTCCAAGACGTTCTGCAAAAGGTGCTGCAAAAATAAAGCCGCGACTTTCAATTCCTGCAACAGCGTCAATTTTTTTGTCTTTATAAATTTCAACCATTTTGTCTATTGAATATTTAAAGGCATCAGGGTGACGGAGAATTCCCGTAATGTCATAAAAAAGAACACCAGGTTTAGGAAAATCAGGTACACGTCCAATTACTTTATCTAAAATTTCAAAATTCTTTTCCATAAAATCCTCTTTGTAACAGCAGATATTTAAAGCAATGCGCTGTTATTTTTCAAAACATTTTCCATTGTAAAGCTTGTAGGTAAAAGTTTCAACAAAAAAATCACCTCAGACGGCCAGAGTTCATGTAAGTTTCACTGTAAAATTCAGTTGCTTTCCCACTTTGCAAAATCGCTGGAACTTTCCAATGGCGTTTCAATGAAATCAGGAAGAAGACTGAAAAAATCAAGGCCTGTGCGCTTTTCAATTTCATCTACAGTAACTTCATAATCCCAGATTTTTCCTTCACACTTTTCGTTTGGAATAATAAAACCTATAGCCGTAAATTTTCCTTCATCATCTTTTGCAAGAAGCGCCTTGTAAAAATACTCTGGAACAGCAACCTGGTTTTCCCCTATAAAATCATACTCCCGGGCACTTTTTTCCAGAACAGGACCTGTTACAACTGTAACTTCTCCGAAACTTTCAGCCCATTTCCTTACCTGACTTTCAAGGTTAAGCCATATTCCTCTGTTAAATTGCGGTGCCTGAGGCGTCATGTTGCTCATTAAAAAACTTTCGCTTACAGATTCAACGCTCCATTCCATATCAGCAGCAGGAGCCAGATGCCCTCTGTCAAAACCGCTTTTTTTATAATCAGCAGGAGAAGCAGAACCTGTAGAAATCAAAGGATCACTTCTAAAATCATCAGTTCTGCCTGTAACGCCGTTTAATTCTTCCCTTGTAAGAGTGTAGCTTACCCATTCGGCAATTTCGTAGCTTTCCCTGTAGCAGAGAGTATAGCCTTTGTAAGAATGAATTTCGTGATCGCTGCCGTTTTCTCCTGTTACGCTTGCAATGCATAAAGGAATTTCCACATCGCTTAAAGAAACAGAAACCTGTGCTTCTTCAATGGAAGTTGCGGCTTCAGTTTCATTGCTTTCTTCTTCAACGGAACTGTTTTGCAAATCACTTGAATTACTTTGCTGAACGGAAGTGTTGCCTCTGCCTGTACTGTTTTCAGATGAAGGAGTTTCGCTGGTGTAAGAATTTTCTTCCCTGCCTGAATTTTGAGAAGTAAAAGTTTCAGGAATAATGTTATTTTTCTGCACATAATGAAATGCCAGACAAACTGCAGCTAAAATTACTAAAATCAAAACAATGCGTTTAAGCGAATGTTTCTTGTTACGGCTTTTTCGTTTTCCCATAGAAAAACTTTATCATTTTAATATTGCATTGTCAAAAAAAATATTTTATTGACACTTAAACTTAATAATTTTATCATTGAAAATCATGAACATTTACGAAAATATTAACGCTTTAGTTGGTTACGGCCTTACAACAGGTCTTATTGAAGAAGATGATGTAATTTACACACAGAATCGTCTTCTTGAACTTTTTAAACTTGACGGATTTGAATCTTCACAGCAAGCTCTTGAAATTCCACAGACAAAAGTTGAACAGCTTGAATCTATTTTAAAAGAACTTATGGATTACGCTGGAAAAGAAAATATTTTTGAAGATGAAGGAATTGCTTACCGTGATCTTTTTGACACTAAAATAATGGGCTGCCTTGTAACACGTCCTTCTGAAACAAGAAGAAAATTTTTCAGCCTTTACAGCGACTCTTCTAAAAAAGCAACAGACTGGTATTATAAATTCAGTCAGGACACAGATTACATCCGTCGCTACAGAGTCTGCAAGGATCTTAAGTGGCAGTCTCCTACAGAATACGGTGACATTGACATAACAATCAATCTGTCTAAGCCTGAAAAAGACCCTAAGGCAATAGCTGCAGCCTTAAAGCAGAAAAGCGTTGCTTATCCGGCCTGTCTTTTGTGCCGCCAGAACGAAGGTTACGCAGGAAGGCTTAACCATGCAGCCCGACAGACACACCGCATCATTCCCATTACATTAAACGGAAAAACCTGGGGCTTACAGTATTCGCCTTACGTTTATTACAACGAACATTGCATTGTTTTCAGTTACGAACATACGCCAATGGTTATTTCTGCTGATACATTCCGCTGTCTTTTTGATTTCGTAAAGCAGTTTCCTCATTACACTGTAGGAAGCAATGCAGATCTTCCTATAGTTGGCGGTTCAATTCTTACACACAATCATTTTCAGGGCGGAAACTATACGTTTGCAATGGCAAAGGCACCTGTTGAAACTTCATTTACTGTAAAAGGATTTGAAGACGTAAAGACAGGCATAGTAAAGTGGCCTATGAGCGTTATACGTCTTGATTCAAAAGATCCTGAAAGAATTATTGAGCTTGCATCACGTATTCTTGAAAAGTGGAGAAACTACACAGACGAAGATGCATTTATTTTTGCAGAAACAGACGGAGAAAAGCACAATACAATTACGCCTATTGCAAGAATGAACGGCAGCGACTTTGAGCTTGATCTTGTTTTAAGAAACAACATTACTACAAAAGAAAATCCTCTTGGTGTTTTCCATCCCCATGCTGAACTTCATCACATTAAAAAGGAAAATATCGGTCTTATTGAAGTTATGGGACTTGCAGTTTTGCCGGCACGCTTAAAGCAGGAACTTTCAGATCTGGCAGATGCAATTGTTGGCGGAAAAGACATTTCAAAAGATGAAGTATTGTCAAAACACGCTGACTGGGTAAAGGAATTCCTGCCTTCTTACAAAGACGTAAATTCTTCAAATGTTATGAAAATTCTCCAGGATGAAGTTGGAAAGGTTTTTGCACGTGTACTTGAAGACGCCGGTGTTTACAAACGCACTGAACAGGGAAAATCATCATTCCTTAAGTTTATGCAGAGTATTTAATGGCTTCGTCTTTAGGCTGAATTTTTAAACTTTAACAAACAGAATTATTTGCAGAAAAAACTGAATTCGGAGAAAAAAATGTCTCAATTATTTGTACCAGACGGATATAAACCGGTTTTAAATGTAAAGGAAACAGAAAAAGCCATAGTTCTTATAAAGGATTTTTTCCAGCTTTCTCTTTCTACAGAATTAAATTTGCGCCGTGTAACTGCACCTCTTTTTGTAAAGAGCGGAACAGGCATTAATGATGATCTTAACGGAGTAGAGCGCTCTGTAAAATTTCCCGTAAAGGACATGGGCGACTGTCAGATGGAAATAGTTCATTCCCTTGCCAAGTGGAAGCGCATGAAAGTAACGGAACTTAACCTTGAGCCAGGCTTCGGCATTTACACTGACATGAACGCAATCCGTGCAGACGAAGAACTTGACAACTTGCATTCACTTTACGTTGATCAGTGGGACTGGGAAATGTCCATGAAAGAAGAAGACAGAAACGTAGGCTTCCTTAAAGAAACTGTAAAGAAAATATACCGCTGCCTTAAACAGACTGAATTTTTTGTTTACGACAGATACGAACAGCTGAAGCCATGCCTTCCTGAAAACATTACGTTTGTCTATGCAGATGAACTTCAGAAAAAGTATCCTTCACTTACGCCGAAACAGCGTGAAACAGAAGAATGTAAAAAGTACGGTGCCATTTTTATTATAGGCATTGGCGGCAGACTTCCGGACGGTTCCATTCACGACGGACGTGCTCCAGACTATGATGACTGGATTACAGAAACTGAAGGCGGTCACATTGGTCTTAACGGTGATCTTATGGTCTGGAATCCTGTGCTTAACAGTGCAATGGAACTTTCTTCCATGGGAATTCGTGTGAGCCCTGAAAGCTTAAGAAAACAGCTTAAGGAAAGAGGCTGCCCTGAACGTGAGAAACTTGACTTCCACAGCAGGCTTTTAAATGGTGAATTTACCCAGACAATCGGCGGAGGAATAGGTCAGTCAAGGCTCTGCATGTACTTCCTTAAAAAAGCCCACATTGGAGAAACGCAGGTAAGTTCATGGCCTGATAAAATGATTGAAGACTGCAGAAAAAGCAATATAGCAATTCTTTAAAATAGCAGGATAATCTGGAATTGGAAAAGAATAACCTTACACTTAAAGAACTTTACGAAAAACTTCATTCCTTTGAAAAAGAAGGCATTACTGAAATTTTTATTCCTGATGAAAATAAAGGCGGTGTCTGTCTTTCTCAAAACAAAAAAGAACTTGATTTTCTAGTTCAAAAGCTTAAAGAGTGTGAAGATATTTTTTATTCCATTCCTGTTTCTCCTGCAGCTTTGTCTCCTGAACTTGTACAGAACCTTTCCCAGCTTTACTGTTCCATAGAAATCCCTCTTAAAGGCGTAGAAAAAAACGGACATCTTCTTCTGGACAAAAAGCTTTATTCGTCTAAGGCAAACCTTTTGAATAATGCTGGTCTTGTTTTCGGCTTTAACATGGACTGGGGCCTGTCTCCTTATGATACATTTAAGCTTTTCAGGGAAAGGCTTGATTTTGCCGTAACGCTTTATCCAAACCACATTGTTTTTCCTCAGTTTCAGTCTTTTCCGCCAAAGTCTACAGGAATATTTTCTTCCAAAGATATGGATTTTGCCAAAGGAATTGCTTTTGCCTGCAGGACATTTTACACTTGCGGAAGGGCAGTGCCCTGGTTTAACAGCGTGCTTAAACTGCTTAAAATAAGTGCTACATCTTTTTTTGCTGATTTTGATGAATGGCAGCAGTGCAATAACTGTTCCTTTATAACTGATTTTATTCCGGAAGAACAGCCTCACGAAAAAATAGAAGAAATGCAGCTTAAGTTTCTGGAACAGAAGCTTGAAGAAAAAAATAAAATTTCCAGCTGGAATGCATTGCAGTCTATAGTTCAGCTTAACGGTGCTTTTTCAAGAATAAGCCAGGAAAATAAGGAAACTGTACTTAACCTTTCCTACAATCCTGATGACATACTTTCACCCTCTGCTTTAAATATTTCATCTTTTTCAGAAGACGTTCCAATGGAAAACTGTACTGTAAAAGTTTATCAGGGAAAATTTTCACCTGAATGTAAAATCATTTGATTTTCTATTTTATTTTTGCGTTTATCTGATTTTAAGGCAGAAGTGCCCGGCGCTTTATTTAGATTATTGCCAGATTAAATTCAATAAAAAAAAGGACTGTTTACTACGGACAGATGCACGAATCAACGAAACTGCATCTTCTTTATAAACAGCCCCTTTTACATGTAAGGAGTTTTCTATGAGAAAGGTTTTCAGTCTTGCCTTTCATCTATAACAACAAACTACCTTTCTGGAAGTTACACATAAAATTATTTTTTTTAATAAATTTTATCTTTTTTTCAACGGAAACTGACTTGAAATTAAAGTGTGACCGTCTTTCCAGTAAGTAAACCAGACTTTGTCTTTGCTTTGTGTGTCAAGTTCTGCATAGAATTCCTTAAGGTTAGTAATTTTCTTATCGTTTATTGCCGTAATGACAACGCCCTTTGTAATGTTAAGGCTTGCGGCAGGAGATTTTGGTTCAACAGAAGCAACAAAAACGCCCTTTACGTCATCATCAATCTTCATCTGCTTTCTAATTTCATCAGTAAGTGCAACAGGAGTAAATCCAGGCCAGACTTTTGAAGTATTTACAGCAACTTCATTTGAACGCTTTTCAATAAGAATGTTAAGCGTTACGGTTTTGCCGCCTCTTATAACCTTAAACTCTGCTTTTGAACCTGCAATAAGCTTTCCTACTTCAAGAACAAGCTGTGAAGAATCCTTTATGGCTACACCGTTAAGTTCAGTAATGTAGTCGCCAACTTTCATTCCGCCTTTTATGGCAGGACCTTCAAGGAAAAGTTCAGCAACAAATGCACCGTCTTTCTGGTCAAGGCCAAGTTCTTTCTTAAAGTCTTCGTTCGGTTCCATTAAACTTGCACCAAGCCAGCCGTAAGTAATTTCACCGTTATCAATAAATTCGTTGATTGCCTTCTTTATATTGTTGATTGGAATTGAAAAGCCTAAGCCCTGGTTTCCGCCGCTGTTTGAAGCAATCCATGTATTTATGCCGATAATTTCACCGTAAATGTTTACAAGCGGACCGCCTGAATTTCCCTGGTTAATGGCAGCATCAGTCTGGATAAAATCACTTATAGAGCCTATTCCGTTGCCGCTTCTTCCTGTAGCACTTACAATTCCCTGAGTAACTGAAGCAAAGTATCCTAAAGGACTTCCTAAAGCAAGAACAATGTCACCCTGATGAACAGTGTCGCTGTTGCCCAGTTTGGCTACAGTTATTTTATCTTCAGGAGAAACTTCAAAAGAAACAAGTGCAATATCCATTCTTTCGTCACCGCCAACAAGTTTGCCTTTAAATTCCCTCTTGTCGTTAAGCTTGATTTTAATTGAATCAGCACCGCCTGCTACGTGATTGTTTGTAAGAACGTAAACTGTATTTTTATTTTTCCTTACAATAACGCCGCTTCCTAAAGCTGTCTGTTCAATTTCCTTAGTGTTGCCTTCATCGTCGCCAAATGGAGAACCGAATCCAAAGTCAAAGCCGAATCCAAAATCTTTAAACGGATTGTAAGTGTTTACTGTTTTTTTGCTTGTAACGTCAACTTCTACAACTGCCGGAAAAACCTGTTCGCTTATTGAACGGAATGTTGTCTGAAGTGCCTGAGTAACTTTTATTGAATCTTCAGGAATGGAAATGTCAAGTGCAGCAGTTTCAGCGAAAGCAACATTGGCTGAACCGGAATTTGCCTTGCATACAAAAGTCAGGAATACGAATGTAAACGCAGCTGCAAGAACTCCGCCGGTAATTTTTTTAGTAACAGATTTCATTTAGGATAACCTCCACATCTAGTCATAACTTATTTTCAATATTTTATATAATATAATAAATTTTTCAGTTAAGTGTTACAATTTGTTGAAGAAAAACCTGTTATAACTTATTTTAAGATATGGCTCTATAATGCAGTAAAACAGAGGATTTTTGATGATGGAGGCAGAAATTCTATTGACCAAGATTTGCAGAATTTGTTAAAATACTAAACACTTATATTGACAGGCTTGTAAGGAACCCGTTACTCCTTGCAGCAAAAACAAATTCAGAGGTTAAGAAAATGTACGCAGTTGTTGAGTATAAAGGCAATCAGTACAAAGCAGAAAAGGACGCTGTTCTTGAAGTTGCAAAAATCAGCGATGCAAAGAAAGGCGACACAGTTACAGTCGATACAGTTCTTCTTGTAAGCGATGGTGACAAAGTTTCTGTTGGTACACCTTATGTACAGGGTGCTAAGGTTACTTTAGAAGTTGGTGAAACATACAGGGACAGAAAAGTTCTTGTTTTAAAGTACAAGTCAAAGAAAGACTATCATCGTTTAATCGGTCATCGTGAAGAATACACAACAGTTACTGTAAAGGACGTTGTGCTTGCTTAAGTGACTGAAGTGCTTTTAGTTTGCAGTAAAAACGGAGAGTTTCGTTGTTGTGAAGCAAAAGGACATTCTGGTTTTGCTGCTAAGGGAAAAGATATAGTTTGTGCTGCTGAATCTTGCATTCTTGGTACAGCGTTAAGTTTTCTTGAAGAAACTGAAAGTATGATAAAAAGTGTCTGCCTTGAAATAAGGAAAGATACTGCTTCCCGGGGAAAACTCGCTTTCGGTGTGGAAGTAAAATGCAGTGACGGATACAGCACTGCAAAAAATGATTTAGGCAGGGAAAGTTTAATTCTTTCCGAAAGGCTTAAGTCTGCTGCAGATTTTATAAGGATAGGAATAAGTTCTATTGCTCATGAATATCCTGAATATGTGCAGCTGCGGGAAATAAATGAAGCTTGACAAAGTGAATTTATGAACTGATTTTTAATCAGTGGAGGATTAAAATGGGACGATCTAAAGGTGGTAGCGGTGCAAAAAACGGCCGCGATTCAAACCCTAAACACTTGGGCGTTAAAAGATACAGTGGAGAAACCGTAACAGCAGGTTCTATCCTTGTCAGACAGCGTGGAACACACATTCATCCTGGAGATAATGTAAAGCGTGGTGGAGACGATACACTTTTTGCTACTGCTGACGGTAAAGTAAAGTTCTCAGAAAGAATGAACCGCAGGGTTGTTTCTGTTGAACCTGTTGCTGAGTAAGCAAAGTTTTAGCTGGCGGTAAATCTGCCGGCAATACTTCACGATTTTTTAATTTATGTTTAATTGCCCGGTTTCTATATGCCGGGCTTTTTTGTTGTTGCATTGTAATTTATAGTAATTATTCAGGTAAAGAGTATGATTCAGTTTGCAGATGAAGCTGTAATTAAAGTAATTTCAGGAAAAGGCGGAAACGGCTGTGCTTCTTTCAGAAGAGAAAAGTATATTCCTAACGGCGGACCAAATGGCGGTGACGGCGGAAAAGGCGGAGATATTATTTTTCAGGTTAAGCGCAATTTAAGAACTCTTGCACATATGCGTTTTCATCCTGTTTTTAAAGCTCAGAATGGCGGCGACGGAATGAGCTGGAACAAATACGGCAAAAATGGAGAAGACAAGATAATTCCTGTTCCACCGGGAACTGTCCTTAAAGATATAGAAACTGGAAAAGTAATTCATGATTTTGCAGATGATCCAGAGGATTTTCAGTTTAAGTTTTTGACCGGCGGAAACGGAGGCTGGGGAAACGTTCATTTTAAGTCAAGTACAAATCAGGCACCGAGAACTGCCAACAAAGGAATGCCGGGTACGGAAGTTGAGCTAAAGGTAGAACTTTCAATTATGGCAGACATCGGGCTTGTAGGATTTCCGAATGCAGGAAAGTCAAGCTTACTTGATTTATTTACAAATGCACGTCCGAAAATTGCGCCTTATCCTTTTACAACTAAAGTGCCTAATCTTGGCGTACTTCACGTAGATCAGGAAAGCGACCTTATTATTGCAGACATTCCCGGAATAATTGAAGGTGCTTCAGAAGGTGCAGGCTTGGGCGTAAGGTTTTTAAAGCACATTTCCAGAACGGCAGGACTTCTTTTTATGATTGACTGCAGTGACGAAAAGTGTTTTGAAGCATACGAACTTTTGCTGAAAGAGTTGGAAAGTTTTGGCGGCGGTCTTACGCAAAAGCCTAGAATCGTTTTGTGCAATAAAATTGACGTAGAAGGTGCAGCAGAAAATGCTCAGAAGATAGCACAGCAGATTAAAAAGCGGGATGAAAACGTAATTGTAATACCTGTTTCAGTTATGGCAAGAACTAATATGGAGCAGGCAAGACGGGAAATAGTCAGCCTTGTAGAAAAAATGGAACGCCTGCATAAACCTGGAACAAATCACAGTGAAAACGGCGGAAAAAGTTCATTTTTAAGTTCACGCTCTGTAGATGATTCTATGGAAACACAATTTCCGGGAAGCCAATGAAAATTGCAGTTTTAGGAGGAAGCTTTAATCCTGTTCATTTAGGTCATCTTTGTCTTGCTGATGAAGTGTGCACAAGTCTGGGCTACGATAAAGTCCTGTTTGTTCCTGCACAAAATCCGCCTCACAAAAAGATGAATTGTGCTGTTTCAGGAATGCACAGAATGAATATGCTTTCACTTGCTTTGGAAAATGACAGCCGCTTTGAACCGGAAGACTGTGAACTTAGCAGAGGAGGCATTTCCTATACTTATGACACAATCTGCTTCCTTGAAGAAAAGTACAAAGGCGTTCTGGAAGGAAAAATCGGTCTTATTATGGGACATGATTTGCTTAGCGGATTTCATTTGTGGCACAATGCAAGTCTGCTTGCTGAAAAATGCACTCTTATACTTGCAAGAAGGCCAGCTGAAACTGAAAAAGACGGATTTAAAAATCAACCTGAAGGAGAATACGCTTTTGTTGAAGACAGCAGCACTTTTAAAATACAGAATGAAAAACTCTTTAAATTCTGCGTTGAAATAAAAAATCCTGTGCTGGAAATAAGTTCCACTGACATAAGGCGCAGGTGCAGCTATGGAGAAAGCTTTAAATATCTTGTAGGCGAAAAAGTTTTTGATTATATTAAAAAAGAAAAACTTTACCTGGAAAAAAATTAGTCTTATGGAAATAAATAAAGAACTTCTGGAAAAAGTGCGTAACTTCGCATACGAAAATGAAAAGACAAAGCGTTATGAGCACAGCCTTCGTGTAGCTGAATTTGCAGGAATTATGTGTAGGCGTTACGGAATTGATTGGGAAAAAGGATATTTTGCAGGACTTGCCCATGATATTTGCAAAGAGCTGGACGAAAATTCCATGATTTTACTTGCTGAAAAAGACGGCAAGCCTTTTACTTTTACTGAAAAAGAAAAGCCTTCACTTTTGCACGGAAGGGCAGCAGCAGTTGTTTTAAGGCAGAAGTTCAACGTTCAGGATGAGCAGGTGCTTCAGGCAGTATCGTGCCATACTCTTGGTGAAAAAAATATGTGCGAACTTGCAAAAATTGTATACGTTGCAGATAAAGTTGAACCGGGAAGGCCTCAGTCTACTGCGGAATACAGACAGTCTCTTCTTGAAAAAAATCTTGATGATGCTTTAATTGAA
Organism: uncultured Treponema sp.; assembly: GCA_945877425.1. GTDB lineage: Bacteria > Spirochaetota > Spirochaetia > Treponematales > Treponemataceae > Treponema_D. Next base: position 84,232 of record CAMCRZ010000001.1, on the reverse strand, counting down.
GTTGTAAGGGAAAATATGAAATATCTTAGGGAAAAAGGCAGGAAAATTGCTCCCGAAAGCTTTGATTTTTATCAGGGCTTATTGAACGCAAGTGAGGTAAAGGAATGAATGCATCTGCTGAAAAAAAAGGTCTTGTTCTTCTTTTTGGAATGTTTGCAATTATTCTGGGAGTTGTAGTTTTTCTTGTAAGAAATATAAATAACCAGGCTGAATCGGAAGAAGAGCTTATTGTCCTTACTCTAATTGTAATTGACGACGGAAAGGGTAACGCTGTTTCTACGGAAGTTTTCCTGATGTATGAACCTACAGGGAAAGGCGCTGTTTTTGACATACCTGGAAACCTTGGTGCAATTTATTCAAGTCTTGGAAGAGTTGACAGAATAGATCAGGTGTATAAGGAAAGGGGAATAGAAACTTACAAAACGGAAATTGAAAAGCTTATAGGAAAGAAAATTCCCAATTCTTTAGTAATTACAATGGACGATTTTTCTACTTTAACTGATATTCTTGGGGGACTGAAAATTTTCGTGCCTTCCCCTGTTGATGTTAAGGACGAAAACGGACAGCGTTATCTTTTGCCAAGCGGTGCTGTAACTTTAGACGGGGACAAAATCCGTACATATATGATGTATAAGTCTGAAGATGAAAATGATGATTCAAGGGACGTAAGGCGGCGCAATGCCATAGTTCAGTTTATTTCTGCAATAAATGAACCTGAAAACGAAAAGTCTTTCCTTGATAAAAACAATTTTTCTTCTTACAGCAAGTTTTTCAATTCAAATTCCAGCGAAGACAGTTTGCTTTCTCTGCTGAACAAGTTTTCTAAAGTTGATCCTGAGCGCATAATCGTAAATACTACAAAAGGAAAATTTAATTCTAATCTGGGACTTTTTATTCCTGACAATAACGGTCAGTTTTTAAAAGAAGTTATGAACTTAACTTTAAGTTCTCTTCGTGTAGAAGGAAATTCTCAGGAAAGCAGATACTATGTTCTGGAAGTTCTTAACGGAACTGATATAAGCGGTCTGGCTGCAAGAACTACAACTAAACTTGAAAGTGCAGGCTACAAAGTCGATATTACTGGAAATGCAGAACGTGAAAACAATGCTGAATATGAAAATACCATAATTATAGATCATATTGGTAATTCTGATGCAGCAAATGCTTTGGGAAGCTTTATCCGGTGCAGCAACATTCAGGAAGAAGAAGTCCGCCCTGAAACAGAAGGTTTTGAAGCTGCAAAAACTGATTTTACTATTATTATTGGAAAAGATTTTAGATTTTAATATAATCTGTTGAAATTTATTGGAGAAAATATGGCAAAAACTGAAAAAGAAAAAGCACTTGAAATTGCAAAACTTATGGAAGACGGCAAAGGCCTTGATGTAGTTGTACTTGATGTTTCAAAGCTTAACAGCTGGACAGACTATTTTGTAATTGTTACGGTAACAAGCGGTCCTCACTGGCAGGGTTTGTATAAAGCTGTTAAAGATTACGCTAAAGAAAATGATATGGAAATTCACAAGACTCACAATAAAACTTCTCAAGGTGATGACTGGAATCTTATTGATTTAGGAACTGTCGTAATTGACTTAATGTCAGAAGATGCACGTAATTTCTATGAACTTGAAAAATTGTGGCATGAAGGTGAAAGGTTAAAATAATAAAGACTGCCGGCAAAGTGTACATTACAGACAGTCTTTTGTTGGTATAATGGTCAGGCTAAAATTTAGAATCTAAATCAGCAGGGTCGCTGTCGTCTTCGATTTCGTCGCTGCCGTATTCTTCTTCGTTGTAATAGTCGTCCGGATCTTTTACAACGTAGCCGTCTTCTATTTCATGATCGTCGTACCAGTCTTCATCGTTAAAACTGTATTCGTCGCTTGCTCGGCTTTCTATAGACTCTTCTTCGTCAAAGTCATCGTAGTCTTCGTCAAAATCGTCATCAAAACCGTCAGAGCCTTCGCTTTCGTAGTCTGCATCTTCTCCAAAATCTTCTATCATGTCGTCATCGTAGTAAGAATCAGGACCAAAGGAATTCCATGATATTTCTTCTGAATCTTCGTTTGAATAGTATGCATCGAGCATAATTTATACTCCCGTAAAAACTGTTTAGTAAAAAAGACAGAATTCTGCAAAATGACTGATATTCTGCTGATTTTCTGTAAAATTTACCCTTAAAATGTAAATTACAGTGATTATTTTGTCAATAATGTGGATAAAAATAATGTTATAAACAAAACGTCACACCGTTCAGCCTGTTTTTTTTGTACAGCGTGATTGCATGTAAGATGCAACTGTTTGGCAAGTACGCTCAGGCGGCGGCTTAAAATAAAAGGCGCTAGAAGCAGAAGTCGGGTGCAAAAACGCTCTGTTTGTGGCAGGCGCGCAAGCGACAAATAAAATAGTTCCCATGCCACAAACAGTGTGTAAGGGCATAAGTGCCCTGTTTTTGACACCCGGCTTTGCGACGTTCAGCCTTCTTTTCCCAGAGACGCCGCCCTATGTTCTTGCCTGAAAGTGCCTGCTTTGCGAGAGGGGCTTGCACAGTAGTGCCGGAAGGAAAGGCTTAGCCCCGATTGTAGTGGGTGCGCAGCAAGTCTGGAGCGCAAGCGGAAGACCGGCCGTAAGGGCAAGCCACGGAAAGCGGGTGATGGGAAAAAGTGTTTTGTTTAAGTTTTAAAACTTTCTGTAAAAGGAAAAATTGTGCTTCATAAAAAACATATAAATAAAAAGGGCGGAAATTTGACAAAAGTTGTAAAATTTATATAATGGATGTGTATGTCTGAATGTAAGGCGCTGGCACCTGCTAAGATAAATCTTGGCCTTGAGGTATTTCCTAAGCGTGCTGACGGTTATCATAACATCAAGAGTATTTTTACTACAGTGAATCTTTTTGACGAAATTACGGTTTGTGAAAATTCTACTGAAGGTTCTTGTGTTGTGGAATGTTCGGGAATGACTCTTCCTGAAGAAAATACTTTTACTAAGGCGTACAAAGCTTTCTGCGTGCTGACCGGTATAAAGTGCGGTGTTACTGTTAAGGTAATAAAGCATATTCCTTCCGGCGGTGGATTGGGAGGCGGCTCCAGTGATGCTTCTTCTTTTATTCAATCCATTGATATTTTATTTGGTACACACTTAGCACCTGATTCTCTTTTGAAGATTGCTTCGGAAGTTGGCAGTGACGTTTTCTTTTTTACTCAGGCGTTGATTTCTAATCCTGGGAAAAATGAATTTGCTGCCTGCGTTGAAGGCAGAGGTGAACTTATAAAGGAAATTCCTTTCCGGAAAGATTTATACGTTCTTTTGCTTTTGCCTGAAGTTTCCGTTTCAACAAGGGAAGCCTACAGATTGGTTGATCAGTATTTGGAAAACGGGTTTTACTGTAATAAGGGCAATAAAACTCAAAACTTGGAAGCTGTTTATGGCAGAAGAATTAGGAACTGGAATTTTGTAAATTATTTTACGGCTCCGGTTTGTAATTCTTATCCTTTGATAAAAGATGCTCTTAAGGATTTGTCTCTTTGCGGGGCAGATTTTTATGATATGTCTGGTTCAGGTTCTACGCTTTTTGGTGTATTTGAATCTGAAGAAAAAAGGAAACGGGCTTTTGAAAAGCTCTCTGAAAAATGGAGAATTGTATTTGCCTGATGAGCGAGTACTAAAATACAAGGGGGAAAATTTTATGCAAGTATCAGAAATTAGAATTCGCAAGGTAGAAGGCGAAGGAAAACTGAAGGCTTATGTTACAGTTACATTTGACAGCGTTTTTGTTGTTCACAATGTAAAGATTATTGAAGGAAAGACAGGGCTCTTTATTGCAATGCCTAGCCGCAAGACTGCAAACGGAGAGTACAAGGATGTAGCACATCCAATTAGTCCTGAATTTAGAAATGCATTACAGGATCAGATTCTTGCTGAATATAATGCAGGTCATGTTGAAGCAGGTACAGTCAGTTCTGACGGAGAGTAATTTTTCCTAATCTGCTTTTTATGTATGAAACGCTGTCGTTAGGGTGACAGTTTGCTTTTGCAAAGTTCTGGTTCGACTCCAGCCGTTTCGTTTTTCCAAAATGGATTTAAATTATTTTTTTAGGAGTTTCTGAAATGGAACAGTTTGTTATTAATGCTAAGGTTCGCAAGGAATCTGGCAAAAAGTATGCAAAAAAACTTCGTGAAACAGGTATGATTCCTGCTGTTGCTTACAATGAAAAAGGCGAAGCAACTATGCTTGAAGTTAGTGCAGCTGAATTTTCTAAGGCCTGGAGATCAATTACAAAAACAACTCTTATTAACCTTAAGATTGACGGTCAGGATAATATGGCTTATATCAAGGATACAGAATATGATATTAAGACAGATAAAAACCTTCATGCTGATTTCCACGTTGTAAGCGGCAATAAGGAAATTACTTCTGTACTTAAGGTTCACTACAATGGAACTCCAGCTGGTGTTCTTAAAGGTGGATTTATGGTTAAGCACGTTCCTGATGTTACTTTAAAAGCACTTCCACAGGATATGCCTGAATCTGTAATTGCTGATGTTTCTAAACTTGAAATCGGTCAGAAATTTACAGTTGCTGACTTAAATCTTGACGAAAAAATTAAGGTGCTTACAAAAGCTGATTCTTTGATTGTTTCTATTGCACCTCCAAAGAAATAATTGTAAAAGGCTGTGAAAATGTTCCGTCATTCTGATTCTGCAGCGAAAAATGCAAATGCGGTGCAGTGCTTAGTGTGACGATGTAAACTTAACTTGTTTCCAGCCTGAACTTTTAGTTTAACCCTTCTGAGTTTTCAGGAGGGTTTTTTATTTTTACAGGTTGCAGAAAAGCGGCAGGTTAAATTATTGTTTTATTCATATTCTTTAAACGGGAAAAATGGTATAATCACCGCAGGAAATGGAAGATTTTGTTGAAAACTTTGATTTGAAATTTAAAGCTGCTCTTAAAAAATGCGGAATAGAAAGTTTTAATGAAAAAATCGGTGTCGGAGTAAGCGGCGGTGCTGATTCTGTGTGCCTTTTGACTGCATTAACTCATTTTTTTGAAAGCAAAAACATTTTTGTAATTACTGTAAATCATAATCTTAGGGAAAAAAGTGAAACTGAAGGTGATGCTGTTTTTGTTCAGGAATACTGCAAAAAGCTGAACGTAAAGTGCTTTAGAGCTGATATTGAACGGGGAAAAATAAATTCTCTTGCAAAAAGCCGCAATATGGGAATGGAAGAAGCTGCAAGAAAAGTCCGCTATGAAGAATTTGAAAACTTTATAAAAGAAACTGCAGTGAAAAAAATGTGCCTTGCCCATAACGAAAATGATGTATGCGAAACTTTGCTTATGAGGTTTTTTCAGGGCGGAAACACAGAAGCTTTGTGCGGAATTCCTATGGTAAGAGGAAAATTTATCCGTCCTTTGCTTACACATTCCAGAAGTGAAATTGAACTTTATCTTGAAAAGCAGAAAATTCCTTTCAGGACAGACAAAACTAATTTTGACAATTCAATGTTCAGGAACACTGTGCGCAACAAAATAATTCCCTGCCTTGAGGAAAATGTTTCGTTCTGGAAAAAAGGTCTCCTTCTTAGCTGCGAAAAAAACAGTGAAGACTTGCAGATTATAACTGAAGCTTTAAATGATGCATTTAAAAAAATTGATTTTAAAACTGAAAATAAAAAAACTTCTTTTGACAAAAATAAATTCAATGTTCTTCCTGAAGGATTGAAAAGGCGGGTTTTGCTTAAATCATTTGAAAATTCCAGATGCAGGGAAAGAGTTAACAATTCGTTTATGGAAGAAATAAAAAAGCTTTTCCTTAGTAAAGAAAAAATTAACCTTAAAGGCAACGGCGTTTCTGTCTGTTCTGAAAAAGATTCAGGCGGCTGTGAAAGAATTGTTTTTTTTCCTGAAGAAATTAAGGCGACAGAAACAGGTTTTTTTGCTATCATTGAAAAAAGCGGCACTTATTGTTTTGATAGTCTGGAAATCACCGTCATGCAGAAAGAAATTCATAATGCCGGATTGAATGAAGAAAGCGGCGGAAAAAATCATTCAGTTGTTCTGGAAAGCTGCGGTAAAAAAGTTGAAATTGAAGGACTGGAGTTTCCTTTTGCAATACGAAATTTTATGACCGGAGATTTTATAAAGGATTCCTGCAGTAATTTCAGAAGCGTAAAAAGTATTTTTGAAAGCTGGAAAGTTAACGATGCTAAGAAAAAAATTCCTGTAATTGTTGAAATAAATAACTGTAAAAAATACGCTGCAATGGAATTAGTGTGTCTTTGGGGCGCACTTTATGGCTGCAGCAACTGGATTGTAAAATGAAAAAGTTTAGATTGTTGTTTTTTGTAAGTTTTGTTTTGGTAAGTAAAAGTTTTTGCCTTCCTCCAATAAAAACAGGCGACTCTTTAAAAGACAGTGCACTTCAGGCAAACAGACGGACTGCATTAAGATGCATTTCTCTGGCGGAAAACTGTCTTATGGAAAAAGACTGGCATGGAGCAGTTTCTCAGGCAAATCTTGGAATAGCTTACGACGAAACTATTTCTGACTTATGGTACATTCTGGCTTCGGCAAAAAGTGCTTTGGGAGAAAATAATTTTACCATTCTGCCCTTAGTAGAAAAATCTCTTGAAAACAACAACTGGGTTAATTACAACAGGGACAATGCACGGCTTATGTATGCTGACATTCTCTGCGATACAGGACGTTTTGGCGAAGTAGAAAAAATCCTTGATGAAAGCCCTAAGCTTTTTTCTGCTGATTCTGAATTCATACGGACTAAGGCTTATTACAGAATAGGTGATAAAGAAAGCATTTCCAGGGCAAGAAATAAAATTGACGGAGCAAGACGGATTTATCCGAAAGACACAAGGTTTCCGCTTTTATTCTTTAAGTACGAAAATCCTTTAGACGACAACGCTGATGTAAGGCGGCTTTCAAAATATTTCATAAAGGAAATAAATCAGTTTGTAGAAGCCAGCCCTGATAAAGATGCTGAACTTGAAATTTATGCTGCCAGTTTTGCTCAGGACGAAGATGCAGTTCATCTTTTAAAATCTTTTTCTGCCAGAGAATTAGTTCATCCTCTTTATGCTCCTGTTGCTTTAAGGAACGGCTTGATTTCTCAGGAAGATGCATTCAATTACCTTGCTGATTTTGCAGACAGTTCAATTGACATGGAAATACTTACCGCCCTTTTGGATCAGATTACACAGAAAGAAGTTTTGCGTAATGCAAAAGAATATTTTACTTCTTACAGCGGCGTTATCCTTCAGGACACTGATTCAGACGGAATTGTAAATCTTTACGTAAAATACAGCAGGGGAAGGCCGGAACAGATTTATTATGATGAAAATCAGGACGGAAATCTTGAGTGGAAAATTTATTGCGACTTCGGGCTTCCTGTCAGCGCTGAAATTTTTTCTGAAAAAGTAAGTCTTGAATGGAATGAATTTCCTTTTTTAAGTAAAGTAACTGTTAAAGATGAAAATAATTTTCCTTCAGAAGTTGAGTTTTCTCTTGTAAGGGAAGTTTTGCAGTGGACTCCTGTTCTTATGGAAAAAGATTATTTTATTACGGAAAAAACAGGATTTGACTTTTTCTTTCCAGCTGTAAAAAACAACATTCAGTTTGTAAGCAACGAAAGCCTGGTTGCATCATGTTCAAGTTTTTCAATGGACTCTAAGGAACAGGAAAATGCCCGCATTGCTTTTACTGTTTTAGACGGAAAAGTGGAATGTGCCGATTATACAAGAAACGGCGTATTGTATGCTCACGCTCAGTTTGAAAACAATCTGCCTGTTTTGCGAAGTTACGATGCTGACAATGACGGTGTGTTTGAAACTACAGAATATTATTCCATTGATGAAAATGAAATTTTCGTTCATTCAGCAGAAGACGAGCGTTCCATTATGACTAAACTTTTTGGTGTGCCGTCTGAAAAAGCAAGGTTCTACTTAAGTCTTGTGCAGGTTGATACTGACAGAGATTCTGTTCCTGACTTTACGGAAGAATATTCTTCCAGCGGCGAGCAGATTTCTTCCTGGGACACAGACGGAGACGGAAAGTGGAATGTCCGCAATATCCGTTTTGCTTTTGATGAAAAAGACGGCAATGTGGAAGAAGAAGCTTTGTTTTACGATTTTTCCCTTGATAAAATAATAACCATTCACTATTCAAACGGAATTCCTGTTGCAGTTGCTGAAGGTAATGAAGTTTTTGATATTGAAAAAGATAAAGTGTGGAATTTTTACTGGATTGGCTTAAAGAAAGAACACAGCGATGAATTTTACAGTCAGCTGGCAGAAAAAGCTCTGGAAGAATTGAATAAAAGTTCATCTAACGGCGAAAGCTTAATTGTGGAAAGCGAAAATGTCCGTATTCTTGCAGTAAAGTGCAATTCCCTTTATGCAGGAAAAGAAATTCCTTTTACAGATTACAGTGTTGATGAAAATGAAGGCGAAAATGAAGAAAATTAATTTTATATTTGCAGCGTTAGTTTTTTTTGCAGGATGCAGTTCAAGCAATGTTCCTGTTGTAGAACACAACGTAAATTACACTCAAAGTGATGCAGTTGAAAATGAACTTGATAAAATCCAGACTCTTCTTGAAGAAAATAACGTAAAGGCTTTGTGGCGCATAAGTTTAGTTCTGGAAAATATTGAAACTGAAAAATCAGAAAGCTTAAAGACTCAGAAAGAATTTTCCCTTACTCAGGAAATAGAAAACAAGGCGAAAACTGTTTTTGAAAAATGCACTGAAAGCGTTGCAGAAAGTTACGCCAATGCCCTTAACGAACAGAATTATTTTGATGCAATAAGATATTTTAAATCACTGCAATCATGCGGTTATAAAGATTTGGGAAAGCTTAAACTGAATGAAAAACAGCTTGCTGCCCTTGCTTACAAAGACGTGCCTGGTCTGGGAAACACTTCTTCTTCAGGAAAAGCTGCAAAAGTTTCAGATATGATAAAGGGAACGGTTACCGTTTACGTTGACAAAGGCATTAAAGTTCAGAACGGAATAGGCACAAGCGACGGCGTTTTGGGAAGCGGATTTTTTATTTCAAAAGACGGATACATCGTTACAAATCATCACGTAATAGAAGACTGCGTAAGCAAAAAGTACGAAGGCTATTCAAGGCTTTACATAAAAATTGCAGAAGATCCTGACACGAAAATTCCTGCAAAAGTTGTAGGCTACGATTCGCTTCTTGATCTGGCGCTTCTTAAAACTGAAATTGATGCACCTTACGTTTTTACTTTAGGCTCTTCTTCTAGCCTTGATGTAGGCGACAGAGTTTACGCAATCGGTTCACCTTTAGGCTTGGAGCGCACTTTAACAAGCGGAATTGTTTCTGCAAAAGACAGGCAGCTTCTTGCGGCAGGAAGCGTTTTCCAGATTGATGCAGCTGTTAACAGCGGAAATTCCGGCGGACCTTTAATTGATCAGGACGGAAATGTTCAGGCAGTAGTTTTTGCAGGCGTTCAGAACTATCAGGGATTAAACTTTGCAATTCCAGTTGAATACTTAAAATACGAACTTCCATATTTATATTCAGGCGGCGAACGGATAATTCCATGGACAGGCTCTTACGGCAAGACAAAAAAAATGAGCGGCAGCGGAACTAAAAACGAAGGCCTTCTTGTAAATTACGTAATGCCTGGCGGTTCAAGTTACAGAAGCGGTATTTCAGAAAATGACGTAATAATAAGCTTTGACGGAAAAAAAATAACAAGCCTTGAAGACTTTCAGTGCTGCCTTATGATGAGCCCTCAAGACGTAATAGTAAAGTGCGGCGTACTTGATGAAAATGAAAATGTCAGGGAAAAGCTTGTCTATCTTGAAAAGCGTCCTGAAAATCCAGGTTATGAAGTTTACACCCACGATATTTTCCAGGATTCACTTTATCCTGTTTTAGGAATGAAGCTTGTTTCAGTTTCATCTAACTTAAAAAAATGCTCTGTTGTAAGCGTAATAAAAGGTTCTGCAGCAGAAGATTTCGGCTTTAGCGAAGGCGATCCCGTAGAAGTAATAAATTACATTGTCAACAAGGAAAAGTCTATGGCACTTATAGAAATTTATGCTAAAAAAAGAAAAAGCGGATTTCTTGATGTAAGCGTAGGATTAACTGTACCATTGGACAGCCCTTATTATTTTTAGTAAAGTTTATCATTGCAAAATTAAAATAAGATTAAAAACTGGAGAAAAGAATGACAGAATTAAAATATAAAAGAAATTTCTGCATAACAGCCCACATTGATCACGGAAAAAGTACTCTTGCAGACCGTCTCATTCAAAAGGCAAAAATTATTGAAGACCGCCAGATGATGAATCAGATTCTTGACAATATGGACATTGAAAGGGAACGTGGCATTACAATTAAAAGTCAGGCAGTTACAATTCCTTATCACGCAAAAGACGGATTTGACTACGAGCTGAATTTTGTTGACACTCCCGGACACGTTGATTTTTCTTATGAAGTTTCCAGGGCAATTGCTTCATGTGAAGGTGCGCTTCTTTTAATTGATGCAACTCAGGGCGTAGAAAGTCAGACTGTAAGCAATATGTACATGGCACTTGAGCATGACCTTACGATTGTTCCTGTAGTAAATAAAATTGATCTTGCCAGCGCAGACATTCCAGGCGTAAAGCATCAGATTGAGCATGACCTGGGACTTGATTCTTCCATTGCACAGTTAGTAAGCGCCAAAACAGGTGAAGGCATAGACGACTTAATGGAAGCAATAGTTACCCAGTTTCCTCCTCCGGAAGGTGACGTAAATGCTCCGCTTCAGGCTTTAATTTTTGACTGTCATTACGATGAATACAGAGGCGTTGTAGTTCACATCAGGGTAAAGGAAGGACGCATTAAGGAAGGTGACCTTATCCGGCTTATGAGCAGCAGTACGGAATATAAAGTTGAACAGACCGGCGTTTTTAAAATCAACTATGAGCGTACAGGCGTTCTTGAAGCAGGTGATGTAGGTTACGTTATTGCAGGAATTAAGACAGTAAGCGATGTCCGTGTAGGCGATACAATTACTACTGTTGAAAACCCGGCGCCATCTCCTCTTGAAGGGTTTAAGGAAGTTAAGCCTGTTGTGTTCAGTTCCATTTATCCAATTGATTCCAACGATTACGAAGAACTTAAAGATGCAATGGAAAAGCTTAAACTTAACGACGCTTCACTTGTTTATGAAAAGGACAATTCTCTTGCTTTAGGAAACGGTTTTCGCTGCGGATTTTTAGGGCTTCTTCATCTTGAAATCATTCAGGAAAGGCTTGAACGTGATTTTAATCAAGTTGTAATTTTTACTGCACCAAGCGTTCGGTATAAAGTAAAGACTCCGGGTCACGAAATGTTTTTTGTTGATAATCCTGCTGATTTCCCTGAAGGCAAAATTGAATCAAGCGAAGAACCTTACATCAATGCAACAATCATTACACCAAGCGAATATCTTGGCTCAATTATGGAACTTTGCCGTTTAAAGCGTGGCATTCAGAAAAATATGCAGTATCTTGACCAGAAGCGTGTGGAACTTACTTACGAAATGCCTCTTTCAGAAGTACTTTTTGATTTTTACGATAAGCTTAAGTCTTATTCACGAGGATATGCAAGTTTTGATTACGAAGTTACGGATTACAGAAAAACTGATCTTATTAAAATTGATATTCTCATAAACTCAAAACCAGTTGATGCTTTAGCCCAGCTTTGCTACAGACCGAATGCAGTTGACAGGGCAAAAGTTGTATGCGAACGGCTTAAAGGAGAAATTGCCCGCCAGCAGTTTAAAATTGCAATTCAGGGAGCAATAGGTGCACAGATTATTGCCCGTGAAACAGTTAATCCTGTTCGTAAAGATGTTCTTGCAAAATGTTACGGCGGTGACGTTACAAGAAAGCGCAAACTTCTTGAAAAACAGAAAGCTGGTAAAAAACGTATGCTTATGGCAGGTAATGTGGAACTTCCGCAAAGTGCATTCCTTGCAGTTCTTAAGGAAAAAGAAGACAACTAAAATCCTTTAGTGCAGGTGGAAATGATTTTTATAAAGTAAATTGTTTCCGCCTTTATTCTTTTTAAAAAATCAAGATTTTCCCTGTATTCCCAGCCGTCTGGAAAATGAAAGTAAAGGTATTCTCTCGGCAATGCAAGCTCTTTTATTTGAAGTGAAAGTTTTCTGTCTTTTTCAAAGTAAGGTGAATTTTCTCCTTTTTCAAGAAGATCCTTTAGTTTCTGTAAGGCTGAAAGTTCTGTCTGCAAGTAAGAGTGAATTTTTTCTTTTTTTCCGCAGATGGATTTTTCTTTCAGGGTTTTAATTTGTTTAAAAAAGCCGTCACTTTTTTGCGGTACCGTTTCTTTTGAACTGCAGTCTAAGCTGTCTTTAAAATCCGGAGTTTCCTGTTTAAGTTCAAGATTTAAACCGGAATCGGCTGCATTAAATGCATTTTCCGTAGAAGAAAAAAGCTGGCAGAAATTCTGTCTGTACTGGAGAAGGGCAGGCGTGGAATACACTGTTTTTCCGTTTACGTCCTGTAATTTTACGGCATAAGAATTAAATGCTCCGTCAAAATTTTCCACAGGCTTTTTCCGTGAAGAACTGATTCTCATGAAGTTTCTTGAAGAAGTGTTGTCTGCGTGAGTAATTCCTGCAGTGTAGGAAAAGTCCAGGCCGCATACGTATATTTTAACTCCGGAATTTTTCCGCAAGACAGTTGCAATGTAAAAAGCTGCAAGTCCTACGCTTCCTAAAGGCTGTATGAAAGAAGGAATTATTTTTTGTTCCTTAAGTGTTTTGAGAAAGCTGCATTCGTAAAATTCCGTTGCAAAGAAAATGCGGTTTTTAAAATGAAGTGCAGTTTGTGTTCTTGAAGAAATATCTGCAAAAAAAGAAACGTTTTTGTTTTCCAAAAAGGTCTCCAGCCCGATGTAGCATTTTTCTATTGCAAGCTGACTTTCCAGTGCGGCAATTCCGTCGGGAACAATTCCTTTGGAAATAAGATTTGATGCAGCAGCGTCTACGGCAAGAATGTAAAAATCATCTCTGTTGGAAAAAGGCTTTTTAAAAACTGAATCCAGACTTTCTCCTGCACCGCATACAATTATAGTTTTATCAACCGTGCCGGAAACATCATCTAAAAAAAGTGACTCTTTTAAAAGCGGAATGTTACGGAAAATATTTTTTGAAAAAAGCCTGCCCATTTTTTGCAGAGTTATTCTGTTTTTCCACCATACGCTTATAATTTCAGTTATGGCGTTTAGCACGTAAGGCATGGTTTCTTTTGAAAAAAAACTTCCGGCACTTAACTCCAAAGGTACGCATCTTCGAAGCCTGCCGTTTTCGCAAAGCTTTCTTACGTAAGAGTCCAGCTTTTCCAAATCATCACAGGAATAAAAATGCTCTGGATTTACGTTTTCCTTAAGTTCAGGATTTTCTGAAATATAATCTTTTGAAAAGTCGTATAAGTTTCTGTCTAATTCAATGTAAACAGTAAAAATATTCTGCCTGTCTTTGATTTTATTTTTTATCAAGTCAATTCCGTAAAACAAACCTGGGGAAAATATTACTAAAAGCGTATTTTCCATAATGTCCATGTTTTCCAGAAGTTTTTCTAAGGAACGCAGCGGATTGTACTTTGAATAGAGAAGTCTGTTCTGATACTGAATATTGAAAAAAGAAAAGCCCTGACTAGTTTTAACCAGACGGGGCTTTTTGTCGTTTAGTTCAACGTTCAAGGCTGACCTTTCTTATTTTGCAGAAGCCGGCATCATAAGCTGAAAATAACCGTCGTAGAAGTTGTCTTCAATTCTGCTGCTTTTCATTATTTTGCTGTAAGAAGAATTTGAGTCTGCATTTTCAATTTTGCTGTTTAAGCCTTCTGTTGAAATTTCATCGTTCTGAATGCCTGTGCACTTTGCAACAACAACGTAAGAAGGAAGTGTAATTACATCGCTGATTTCACCTGTTTTAAGGGCAAATAAAGTTTTAAGTGCCTGTGAATTTTCAGAAAGTCCTGAAAGTTCCTTTACAGTAGAAGTTACGTCATAGAATGTAGAATTTCCGTAATTTAAAGGGAATGCAGGAACTTCTGTTTTTGTTACGCTGAATTTTTCGCAGGCGCTGTCAAAATTGCCTGAAGATTCTGCCCTAAAATCTTTTGCAAGTGAATTAAAGTATTCTTCAACAACAGATTTGTCGTTGCTGTTAATGTATTCACGGATTTTGCTTAAAACAACTTCATTGCTGTAGTCTGGAGTTTCGCTTTCTTCATTGCATCTGAAAACTGAATATCCTGAAGATGTCTTTACAACGCTGCTGAATTCACCTTTTTTAAGGGCAAGAACTGCATTTCTGGCTTCTTCTTCAGGAATCATTGAATCAAACTGGAAACTGTATGGATTTGAAAGAGTTCCGTCTTCTTCGCCGTAAAAGCCTGTAGAAGAAGAAAGTGCCTGTTCAAAATTGCCTGTTCCGTCTGTTAATGAAGCAAGAACTTCCTGTGCCTGTTTTTCATCATCAAAAGTTAAAACTGAAAGATTGTTTTTCTTAAATTTTTCGCTGTTGTTCTGTGCATATTCAATAGTTTTGTCTTCCGGATAAACGTCTGTGCTGAATGCTGCAATTTCAAATGAATGTTTTTCGCTTCCAAGACTTGCAATAAAATCTGCTTCTTTTGAAGAAATTTTTGTTCCGTAAAGTTTTGCATTGTTGAATTTTGCGTTTTCATCACCGTTTAAGTCTGAAAAAAATCTTGAAGCTTTAAGATCTGAAACAGTTGTTTCCATTAACTTTTTGTATTCAGAATCTTTCAAAGTGTTGTATGCACCTTCGTTAAAAACACCGTCCTGAGTAAATGCTTCACGGATTTTGTCTTCAACAAGGCTCTTTGGAACGCTGTAGCCTGATTTTTCTACTTCATCAGTGCTGTACATGGTTGAAAGTGTTGAAGAAAATGCCATCTGAAGAATCTGGTCTGCTCCAATATACTGACCGTACATTGAATGTATATCTGCGGCTTTCTGATAAAATTCAGTGCCTGGTTCATAAAGAATTTCCTTTCCGTTGTAAGAACCGAACTTAGGAGATTTCTGCTGCCTTAAGCTTGAAAATACAGCCATTCCTCCTGCAGGAATAAATACAACTGCGGAAATGATAAGGACAATTACTGCTCCGATTTTTGTATTTGACTGCTTAGTTTTTTTTACATTATGAACGTTTTTTGTTTCTGCCATAAAGTGCTTCCTTTTAATTCTTTAAATATAGATAAAAGATTTTATCACTATAAAAATTGACTGTCAACGAGTGGATTGGAAAAATTGATTGAAGCTCTTGACATGGAATTAAAATTTGTGATACACTCTTTTCACTCGGGGGCGTAGCGAAGCTGGTTTATCGCGCTGGCCTGTCACGCCGGAGATCGAGGGTTCGAGCCCCTTCGCTCCCGTTTAAGTCTGTCTTACCAGGACAGGCTTTTTCTTTTTACGGGCAATAGCGCAGCTGGTAGCGCACTAGCTTCGGGAGTTAGGGGTCGGCGGTTCGAATCCGCTTTGCCCGATTTTCTTTAGTTGACACAAAAAATAAAGATGTTATAATTTTCCTAATGTGTTTTTTGCACGTGGAGGAAAAATTGAACTTTAAAAAATCAATTGCGCTTATTTCTTTTTTTTCAGGAGCATTTTTTGCTTTTTCCCAGTCAGAATTAGATTTGTTTATTGAAGATGATTTTGTGTCTTTCAGTTCTCCTGAAGAAGTTTCAGATGAAGTTTCAGTTTTAAGTGAAGTTTCACAGTCAGAGTCAGATAAAATCAGTGATGAGATTTTAAGTAAAATGGTTTTTGCAGAAGGCGGCACTTTTAAAATGGGCTGTGCTGGTCAGGAAAAAAATGAATCTCCTGTTCACGACGTTACCGTAAGCAGTTTCTGGATTTCATCAACAGAAGTAACTCAAAAAGAATACGAAGCCGTTCTTGGTGAAAATTTTTCTTTCAACAAAAAAAGTGACGGTTTAACTTCAGAAAATCCTGTGGAAGAAGTAAGCTGGTACGATGCAGTCGTTTACTGCAACAGGCTTAGCGTTTTAAGTGGATTTGAACCTGTTTATTCACTTAATGGCAGCAAGGACACTTCTACCTGGGGCTCAATTCCCCGCATAGATTCTTCTGATGAAGAAAAAGCTTTGTGGAATTCAATTGAAGCTGATTTTGCTGCAGACGGTTATCGTCTTCCTACAGAAGCTGAATGGGAATATGCTGCAAAAGAAGGCAGTAACTTAAGCGAATATGTTTACAGCGGAAGCGATGACTGCTCAAGTGTTGCATGGTATTCAGAAAACAGCGGAAGTTCTACGCAAAAAGCCGGCTCTAAAAAAGCAAATGCACTTGGACTTTACGACATGAACGGAAACGTGTGGGAATGGTGCTTTGACTGGTACGACAATTATCATTATGCAGAAAAATTAAATCCTGCCATAAAAACTGATGTTTCCCTTACCGGAAAAAGAATTCGCCGCGGAGGTTCTGTTTTAAGCGAAGAAGTTTTTGTAAGAAATGAAAACCGTGCAAGTTCTGTGCCTGAATTAAGAGGCGTAGATTTAGGCTTCAGAGTTGTCCGCAGTGCTAAATCAGAATCAGCTGAAGGTTCTGGAAGTGAAGTTTCTGCTGCAGGTGGAATTCCGGAAATTCCTGAGGAAATTATTGAAGAAACTTTATCAGCAGGTTTTGATAAATAAGTGGGTGCGTATACTGTTATAGTTCCAGATGCCTTGACACTTCAGAGATTGTGCGGAACTAATGATTCAAATTTAAAACTCATAGAAAATTTCCTTAACTGTCAGGTTTTTGCCTGTGGAAATGAACTTTCTATAGAAAACGGCAGCGGCGAAACTCAGTCTCAGTTCAGTTATATTATTGACCGTTTTCTTGATGAAGTGGCAGACGGTTCTGCTGAAACTACAGACAAAGACTTGATTCTTTCTATTTTAAATCAGCAGCCGGAAAGAAATTCTTCTGCTAAGGAACATTCTTTATTCAGTAAGTATTCCATTTCTGTTCCCGGCGGAATCCGTAAAGTTTATCCAAGAACTTCAGGTCAGTCTGAACTTGTAAGGAAAATGCGCACTGATGATTTAGTGTTTGCTTTAGGGCCTGCAGGAAGCGGCAAAACTTTTCTTGCCGTAGCAGAAGCCCTTCGCCTTTTACTTTCCCACGAAAAGAAAAACATTATCTTGACAAGACCGGTTGTAGAAGCTGGAGAAAGCCTTGGTTATTTGCCGGGCGCTCTGGAAGATAAAATAAATCCTTACATCAGGCCGCTTTATGATGCAATGAATTCCATTATTCCCCGTGATGCAGTTAAGCGTATGGTGGAAAACGGCACTATAGAAATTGCTCCTCTTGCCTACATGAGGGGACGTACTTTAAATAACAGCGTAATTATTCTTGATGAAGCCCAGAACTGTACTTGCGAACAGATGAAAATGTTCTTAACCAGATTGGGAGAAAATTCTAAAATGTTTATAACAGGAGACCCTTCTCAAGTGGATCTTCCTAAAAAAATAAATTCAGGTTTAAATGATGCAGTCCGTATTTTAAGGGAAACGGAAGGCATTTCAGTTATGGAACTTACTTCGCAGGACGTTGTAAGGAATGAACTTGTGAAAAAAATTATTCGGGCTTATGAAAATGAAGAAAGAAACTTTAAATGAAAGTAGTGGAATGTTTTCTCAATTGACTGTAGCTGCTTTCAGTTATTTAAAAGTAAACCGCATGAGGATTTTTGTTCTTCTTCTTACGCTTTTGTGTGCAATCGTTCTTGCTTTCTTTAAGACTGCTGCAGGACAGACTGTTGCTTCTTACGATATTGACGATTATGAAATAGGGCAGAATTCTGACATTACGGTAATTGCGGCAAAATCACTTCCGCCAGATGCAGACAGTCCTGTTTCAATTCAGAAAGGTGAAGTTATTGTAAAAAAAGGTTTTGACATTACGGAAGAACAGTATGCAAAACTTGAAAAAATGGCAAAGTCACCTTCTTATTTTGACTACCGCTCTTTTGCAGAATCAGTTGTTTTCCATATGCTTTTAAGCACCCTTTCATTTTTTCTGTGCAGTTACGCTTTTTTTTCTAAAGGAATTGAAATTAAGGAACTTGTAACGGAATGTATTTTCTATCTGTGCATCTTTGCAATTGCAGTTCTTGGTACAAGGATTCCCGGCTTTAACGATCCCTTTGCTGTAACGGCTATAATTCCTGCTTCTTTTTTTGCGTTTATTGTTGCAATTTTGTTCGGTCAGCTTTCGGGAGTTTTCTTTTCGTTTTTAATTTCTTTTGCAGTGCTTAATGCAATTGATTATAACGTTGTGCCTTTTATCTTTACTCTGGCATCATCTCTTTCTGCAACAAGAGTAGTTTACAAAATAGAGCGGCGCCAGGATATGTTCGTTGCTGCAGTAATTCAGGCTGTATTGAATGTTGTATATCTTTTCATACTGAAAATAATCTTTAACGGTTCAATTACAGACAGTCCTTTTACGATGATTTATGTTTTCATAAACGGATTTTTCTGCGGAATATTATGCCTGGGTATGCTTACTCCTCTTGAACTTATTTTAAATACTGCATCTCCCTTCAGGCTTATGGAATTAAGTGACGTAAATAATTCGGTTATGAAAAAAATGACTGTTACAGCTGGCGGAACTTACCAGCACTCTATGATGGTAGCCCAGCTTGCGGAAAATGCCTGCCGAGAAATAGGTGCAAACAGCCTTCTTGCAAGAGTTGGCGCTTACTATCACGATATAGGCAAAATGGAAAATCCTGAATATTTTGTTGAAAATCAAAGCGGCGAAAATAAACATGATGCAATAAATCCAAGTTTAAGTGTAAGCATTATAAAAAGCCATGTTAAGCGTGGTGTAGAAAAAGCCCACACTCTCAGGCTTCCTGAAAAAGTCATTGACATAATCAGGGAACATCACGGAAATTCCGTTATAAGTTACTTTTACAATGAAGCTAAAACCCTTGATCCTAATGTTCAGCAGGAAGGTTTTGCCTACAGTGAAAATCCTCCTTCTTCAAGAGAAAGCGCTGTCGTTATGCTTGCGGATACTGTAGAAGCTGCCTGCCGTTCCCTCGAAAGAAAGTCTGTTCCTGCATTGGAAAAGTTTATAAAGACTTTGGTTAACAAGAAAATTGAAACCCACCAGCTTGACAACTGCAACCTTACTTTTAAAGACATTGATGTAATTGAAGATTCATTTCTGCAGCTTCTGGCAGGTTACTATCATTCACGTATTGAATATCCTGACAACAAAGATGAAGGCGAAAATTCTGAAAATAAAAATGAAAGTGCTGAAAAGAAAAGTGACGCTGCAGCAAAAAAAATAGAACGCATTGAAAAAAAAGCAGAAGCTTCAGAACATAAAATTGAAGTGCAGGAAAAAAAAGCTGAAGAGTCAGTGAAAAAAGTTGAAAAGAAGTCTGATGAAAAAAAATCCGACGAAAAAAAATCAGCTGTAACGGAAAAGAAAAATTCTTCTCTAGAAAAAAAGTCTGACACTATAACTTCAAGAAAATCAAAAGGTAAAGGCGATGACAAATAAAATACTTGTTGATGTGGAAGAAAATTATCCTGTTCCTTCGTGGCTTGAAAAAGCTGAATCTTTTGCAGATAAAGTGCTGCTTGAAGCCGGATACAATGACGAAGAAGTTTCCATTCTTTTTTGTTCAGACAGCTTTATCCAGAAACTTAATTTTCAGTACAGGAATATAGACAGTCCTACAGATGTGCTGAGCTTTGAAAACGGAAGTACTTACTGTGATGAAAATGGCAGGCAGTGGTTTGCTGCAGGTGATATTGTTATCAGTCTTGATACGCTTCCTAAAAATGCAGAATATTTTGAAGTGCCTCAGGACGAAGAGCTAAGGCGTCTTATTGTTCACGGACTTCTTCACTTAAACGGATACGATCACGGAGAAGAGCACGTGGAAAAAGGCGTTGAACCTTCCTGCGAAATGCTTAAGCTTCAGAAAAAGATAATGACAGCTTTAAATAAGGAGTCAATAATATAAAGTGAACATTATGAGTATATTTGGAAAGAAAAAAAATAAAGCTAAACAAAAGTCAGTGGAAGAAAATCTTCAGGAAGAACTTCTTGCCGAAGAAAAAAATGACATGATTCAGGGCGTTGAAGATTTAAGCGAAACTACTGTAAAGGAAGTTATGATTCCCCGGATTGACGTGGATTTTATTTCTTCTGATACGCCTGACAACGAACTGCTTCTTAAAATTACAGAAAGCGGACATTCACGTTTTCCTGTTTACAGCGGCTCTATTGACAATGTTGTAGGAATTCTTTACGTAAAGGATATTTTAAAATGCTATGCAAGAAAGGAAATTGTTGAACTTGATAAAATTATCCGTAAAGCTTACTTTGTTCCTGAAAGCAAGAAAATTGACAGCCTGCTCAGGGAGTTTAAAAGGCGCCACGTTCACATTGCAGTTGCCATAGACGAGTACGGCGGAATAAGCGGCATTGTCTGCATGGAAGACATTATTGAAGAAATTGTAGGTGACATTCAGGACGAATTTGACAACGAAAGGGCTGACGTTGTTTCATTAAGTGAAAATATGTGGATTTGCGATGCCAGAACTTCCCTTGATGATCTTAACGAAGAAATCAAGTCGAACTTTCCTACAGAAGATTTTGATACTTTAGGCGGATTCGTATTTGACCTTTTTGGAAAAATTCCCGTAAAATTCGAAAAAGTTTCATGGAAAAACTGGGACTTTATAGTTCAGGAAATGGAAGGTCATAAAGTAAACGTAATAAGAATAGTTCTTCATAAGGAAAACGAAAAAACTGAATAGACAGGATTTTTTTTATGAAATATTTTAAAACATCTTTTTTTGTAAAGAAAATGATTTCTCTTTTTTCAGCTTTGTTTTTTACTGCTTCAGTTTCTGTTTTTTGTGAAGATGCATTTTCTCTTTTTCAGAAAGGCATGGCTTTTCAGGAAGATGAAGATTATTACGGTGCAATAGAAGCTTACACTGATGCACTTGCATTAAACGGAAAATACGGAGACGCATGGTATAATCTTGCTTACTGCACTTACTGCCTTGACGAAAGCGATCTTGCATTCGAGTACATTCAGAAAGCAGAAGTTTACGCAAAAAATAAAACGGAAATTCAAAACCTTAAGGGAATGATTTTAATTTCTTTAGGAAAATATGATGATGCCCGCTCTGTTTTTGAAAATATTTTAAAAACTTATCCCAACAATGTAGATGCCAGATTCGGTCTTGCAGAACTTTCGCTTTTTGAAGGAAGCTTTACTAATGCGCAGGAAAAATATCTTGAAGCCTTAAAGCGTGACAATACAAACAGAAAGGCTCTGCTTAGTCTTGCACTTGTATGCTCGGAAACTCAGGAATACGAAAAGGCTCAGCATTACATAAATCTTGCACTTGAATATCACAGCGGCGAAGCTTTTGTTCATTACCTTGCAGCTTATCTTGCAGCAAAACGGGGCGACTTTGAAGAAGGTGAGCGCAGGGCAAAAAGTGCAATGCAGATAAAAGGGTCTTTTGATCAGGCTTATGAACTTCTGGCAAATATTCTATATGCACAAAAGCGTTACGAAGAAGTAATTGATATATGCGATTTCAGAATAGGAAGAAACAGAAACTTAACTGATGCATGGTATTTAAAAGGCATTTCCCTTGCAAAACTGGGCCGCATAAGTGAAGCAATAAATATTTTAAATACGGCTCTTGCCATAAATCCTTATGATGAAATTATGCGTCTTTATCTTGAACAGCTTGTAAACGAAAACTTAAGCATAGAAGATCCCCGCAGAAAAAACTGGGCTCAATTCCATGTAGAAAAAGCTGCTGAATATAAGCGCAATTTTGACGGACCAAGCGAACGTTACGAATATCAGAAAGCACTTACTTTAAATCCTCTTGACAACGACTGCCGCCAGAAATTTGCTGATATGCTGGAAAGGGAAAGCCTTTACGAACTTTATCTCAATCAGTTGAAATTTATCCGGCAGAACCAGAGTGAACAGGCTGCCGTTACAAATACAGTGCAGAAAAATGAAAATTCACCTTCCGTTAAAAAAACTGACCGTCAGATAAAAAACGAAGATGCAATAGAAGCTTTGGAAAGCCAGCTTCAGTCAAGTTTAAGCCGCAGATGGAAAATTGATCCCTTTTATTTGGACAAAACACGCTGGAAGATTGGAATTTTTTACATAAAGTCTCCTGTTCAGCTCCTTCATGCTGACTGTGAAGAAATAATTGCTTTTGCCGAACGTGATATTTTCAGCGGAGTTGCTTCTGCTGCAGTTGAAGTTCAGTCAAAAAGTGTAGGCGGATTCGGTGAAGCATTCAGGCTTTCAAGAAGTGCCGGTCTTGATTATTTTGCAATTATCAAAGTTGATGAAACACAGCGCTCTTTTTCTCTTGATGCAGTAATTTATTCAGGAAGAACCGGTACTGAAACAGCCCGGCTTCAGTGCTACAGAACCGGAAACGACAGAGTTGCACGTACTTTGAGAAGATTCCGTCAGGCTGTACTGGACATTCTTCCTGTAAGGGGAAAAGTTCTGCAGGTTACAAACGGCTCTATTTTAGTTGATCTTGGAAAAAGCGACGGAATTCTTAAAGGCTCTCAGTTTGATGTAGTAAGGAAAGGCAAAGTTGTTACGAAAGACAGCGGACCTGGAGTTTACTACAGCGAAAATGATATTGTGGGAACTTTTACCTGCAGTGTTGTTGATGAAGAAATTTGCGAAGGTGAGTTTTTAAAGAAAGGCTTCTACGACATTCTTAATCCGGGAGATGAAGTTGTCCTTACTATGCTGCCGGACGGAAATGCCTATGCTGTTGGAGGAAATGCTGCCACTGACATAAAGCCTGCTGCTGATAAAGACGGAAAACCTGCATCTGAAAACTCAGAAAACAGCGACGAAGAGTTCCAGAAAGAAAGCATCAGAAATCACCAGAGGGAATCAAGCCTTATCAGCATGATAAAGATGATTTTTTAGCTTAAGGATTAAAAAGGTTCAGCGTACTTTCTATCCATTTGTGTGTAAGTGCCGGAAATGTTTCTTCAAGCCCTAAAAACTGCGAAAGTGCCAGCGGATAGTTTCCTGTAAAATAATATGATTCGCCTAAGTAGAAATTTGCCCTGTCACTGACTTTTTTAGAACGGTTCTGTGCAAGAAAACGCTTTAAGTCAGCAGTTGATTTGGAAAAATTTCCCTGAATGAAAGAAGAGCGCAATACTTCAAAAAGAAGGTATTCATCTCCGCCGGAAGGGCTTACTAAATCTTCTTCAAAAACGTAAACTTCAAGAATTTCAGGCTGTTTTTTTTCAGTTTTGCCCAGTAAAGAAAGGGCTTTGTCTTTTGTCTCAGGGTTTATCTGCCTGTTTGACTCTGCGTTGTCGCCTAAAACGTCTATGTAAGGAAGAGGCTGTTCCCTAAGTCTGTTTTCGTACTTCTTTGGTTCTTTTTCTTCTGCCTTAGGTGCTGCTGCTTCTTTTTTAGGAACAAAGCGGATTTTTGCTCCTTCAGTTGTTGCGTTAACTCCAGGCAATACAAGGAAATAAGGCGTTCCTTTAGTCTGGTCGGTCTTTATGTCAAGCTCTTCATCGTAATAAAGTTCACTTTCGTTCTGCATACCGTTCTTTACAAGGGAAATTACGGCATAATAGTATTCGCTGTTGTCTGTTATGGACTCAATGTACGTTACAGTTCCGTAGGGTACTTCTGCTACAGGCTTCATGGACATAAGTTCTGATGTTGAAGTAATGGGGCGTGTGCTTCTGTAAATCTGAAAACAGGTAACTTTTTTTCCTTCAGTTTTAGCTGGAAGTGTCCATTCCAGATTTATCTTTGAGTTTGACGATGAAACGTGAATGTCTGTTACAATAGGTCGGCCTGTCTGTGAAAAAAGTAATGCATGAAAATTTAATGCGAAAAGTGCAATGCAGAATTTTAGCTTTGTCATAAATAAATAATGGCTTAATTTTACTAGTTTTTCAAGATATGTTTTTCTTTGCAAGTTCCAGTTGCATAACGGCACGATAGGAAAGTGCTACAGTTTGACAAGATGATTTGTTTCAATTATTCTATATAAGTATGTTTGTATCTGTCATTTTGGAGCCGGGTGGAATTGACAGTGCCAGGGCTTTAGTTAATATTCTTACTTTTTCCGGATTTAAAAAAGTTCAGCGTCATTGCTGGGAAAGTCTGGACGTAAAGGAAGATCAGCTTGCTAATTTAAAAAAAGACATTGACCGTGTTACTGATTATTACGACAGCGTAAGGCTTTATCAGTTTCCTATGGACAACGGGCTTTTTGTAATAACAGAACTTAAGCAGAAAAAATGGCGCAAGGCACAGTTTAAAGCTCCTTCTGCACCTTCTTCACCTCAGTCTAAATTGTGACGGACAGTTTTACTTTTCTCGTTAAAAAACAAATCAGTTAATTTATAATTTTAAGGAATATTTTTATGCTTGAAGATTTACGTGAACCAATTGAACAGTTGAAAAAAGATGTAGCAGAAGTCTGGTCAAGGCTTGATCCGGAAGAAATCAGTAAAAAAATTGCTGAAAAAGAAGCACTTACTACAGCCCCTGGATTTTGGGACGACAACGATAAAGCTACAAAAGTAATGAATGAAATCAAAATGCTGAAGGGGCGGATTGAACCATGGAAAGAACTTCAGTCTCAAGTGGAAGACATGATTACTCTTTACGAACTTGGCATAGAAGAAAACGAGCAGGGTGTAGAAAAAGAATTAAAGGAACTTTATGACAAGGCAAAAGCTGAATATGATCACGAAAGTATTTTAAATCTTCTTTCTGATGAAGTTGATAAAAACGACTGTTTCTTAAGCGTTCATTCAGGAGCCGGCGGAACAGAAGCCTGTGACTGGACATTTATGTTAAGCAGAATGTATCAGCGGTGGGCAGAACGTCACGGTTACAAAGTTGAAGTACTTGAACAGGAAGAAGCAGAAGGCGGATTAAAATCAATCAATATGAAAATTTCAGGACCTTACGTTTACGGCTACACTAAGGCAGAAGCAGGCGTACATCGTTTAGTGCGCATTTCTCCATTTGATGCCAACGCAAGACGCCACACTTCATTTGCTTCAGTTTATGTTTTTCCTGTTCTTGATGATTCAATTGAAGTAAACATTGACCCGAAAGATCTTAGGATTGACACATACCGTTCAGGCGGAAAGGGCGGTCAGCACGTTAACAAAACAGAGTCAGCAGTCCGCTTTACTCATATTCCTACAGGAATTGTTGTAGCCTGTGACAGCGAGCGTTCCCAGCTTATGAACAGGGCAACTGCTATGAGCATTCTTCGTTCAAGACTTTACGAATATTACAAGGAGCAGCAGGAAAAGGAAAACTCAAAATTTGCAGGTGAAAAGAAAGACATTTCTTTTGGAAGCCAGATACGCTCTTACGTTTTCCAGCCTTACACAATGGTAAAAGATCACAGGACAAAATATTCAGTGGGAAACATTCAGGGCGTTATGGACGGCGATTTAGACGGATTTTTAGACGCTTACCTTACGGCAAAATGGAAGGGATTTGCAAACGTTGACGCTGATGATGACGATCTTGGCGATGAATAATAAAGATGGAAAAAAAAGCTGCATTTAAAAAGTTAAGGAAAATATTTTTACTCACTGTAATTTTTTTTACACAAGTTCTGTATTCTTTCCCGGAAGACTGGACTCTTGCGGCTTCAAAATTTACCTTTACTGATAGCGAAGCAAAAAACTCTTCTCAAAAAGCTTCAGCTTCTTTAATACCTCAGCTTGTTCTTGAGCAGATTGCAGAAAATTCTTCAAGGCTTACTACAAGGGAAGAAATGCTTGACCGAAGCCTCAACACGCTTTTGACGGAAAGGCTTTCACTTTTTCTCCAGCTGTCAAAGGAAGTAAAGACAAGGGATTCACTTTTTTTAACTGAAACTAATCAGAAAAAACTCGGCAAAAAGATTTTGGAATCAGAAGAAAAAATTGCTGAAATTCAGGAAAAGATTTCGGAAAATCTGGACAAAGCTTCCAGACTGCAGAAAGAATACGATGAGCGCTTGCCTGACAAGCCTGCAGAAAAAATCAAGGAAAAAAAGTTTTCGTTTCTTCCGTTTTCAAATTCTAAAAAAGAAGAGCATCTTCTTCCTGAAATGAAAAATGAACCCATTGTCCTTTACAAAAAAGACAGCAGCCAGCTTTTTGAAGGAAAAAATTCTTACGGAACTTACGAGTTTGAAAAAAGTGTAACTGATCAGAAAATCAACGGCCTTATTACAGGAGAAATAAAAGTTCTTGGAGATTACGCTTTTGTAACAGCCAGCCTTTATATCTTTCCTGGAGGAAAAGCTGCAGGTACGGCTACAGAAGTGGGGCTTTTAAGTGACTGTGTTGGAATTGCAAGAAACATTGCGCGCACTTTAATGCCGCAAATCGTAAACAGCAAGCCTGTAACGCTTTACATTTCAATTCAGCCGGAGCAGGCGTTAAGTTCTACTCAAATGGCAGTAGACGGAGTTGTGTTTCAGTCTGTTCCTGAAAAATTTGTTGTAGACAGCGGAGTGCATACTCTGGAATTTTTTTCCAGAGAGTACATTCCTAAAACTTTAACTTACAATTTTATAAATGCAGCAGCCTTTGAAGTTGAAGTTCCTCTTGAAAAAAAAGAATCACAGATTTTAAAAGTCAATATGTACAATCCTGTTTCAGGAAACATTTATGCAGACGGAAGTTTTGCCGGCACTGTGGAAAACGGAATTATAGGTGCTGATGTAGTTGTAAACGGAAAGCCTGTTATAGGTCAGTTTATTGCAGAAGAGCATTACGTTAAAAAAGTTACGAAAATCATCGCTGATGAAGATGGAAATAAAAAAGTTGTAGTTGAAGAAGAAGATAAAGGGCCGCTGAGTTTTTTCTATTACATTCCGGAAAATCTTCTTACGGAAGGTGCGTCTTTAATAGTAAAGGGTCAGATTGGAAACAATGCTTCTGAAATTGACAAAAGGCGCAGGTGGATGTACGCAGGTTATACTGCCGTTGTTGTAAGTCTGCCGTTTATGCTTTATGCTACAGGCCATTACAATGCACTTGTAAATTCATACAACAGCAGAGGCTACGATGACATTGACAACATCAACAAGTGGAATACTATAAAAAATATTTCTACAGGAGTTACAATAGGTTGTGCCTGCTTTATGGGATTTGAACTTGTGCGGTATTTAAGAATTGCAAATAAAGTTCTGCCTTACGAAGCAAAAAAAGCTGAACTTAAGGAACTGGAACTGGCTCGGTTAAAATCTCAGAATATTGTTCCTATAAATATTATTGAAAATAATGATACTGAAGAAAATCCGTCTTTAACGGATGAATGAAATTATACTGATGCAGAGGTTTTTATGGTTAAGCGTTCTTTTGGTGAAAAATTAAAATCACTTTTTACTCATCATAAATCAGCAGATGAAGAATTTTTTGAAGATTTAACTGATGCACTTATAGAAGGTGACATTGGAGCAGCCGGTGCAGTTGAACTTGTTGACCGTCTTGAAAGTCTGTGTAAAAAAGAAAAAATCTATGACGAAGAAAACATAAAGGCTGAACTTAAGAAAATGCTTCTTGAAAACGTTAAGTCTGTTGATTTTGAAATTCAGGAAGGCAAAGTTAATGTCTTTATGATTTTAGGCGTTAACGGTGTGGGAAAAACTACAACTGTTGCTAAAATGGCAAAGTATTATACTGAAAAAAATGTTGACGTAATTATGGCAGCTTCTGATACTTTCCGTGCAGCTGCAGTTGATCAGATTTCAATGCATGGAGAAAAACTTGGCGTTCGTGTGGTAAAGCATCAGATGGGAAGCGATCCAAGTGCAGTTGTATTTGATGCAGCTCAGGCTTGTAAGGCAAAAGGCGGCGGACTTGTTCTTGCTGATACGGCAGGACGTTTGCACAATAAGGAAAACCTTGTTAATGAACTTAAAAAAATAGACAGAATTGCAGGCTCAAAGGCAGACGAGGGCTGTTACAAAAAAATTCTTGTTGTAGATGCAACTACAGGGCAGAACGCTGTAAGGCAGGCTGAAGTTTTTAACGAAGCTGTATCTCTTGATGCAATTATCCTTACAAAATACGATTCAACTGCAAAAGGCGGCGGAATTTACACAATAGGCAAAACTTTAGGCATTCCCGTGCTTTTTATCTGTACTGGCGAAAAATACGAAAACATTGCGCCTTTTAGTCCTGAAGATTACGTAGAAGAATTTCTTGGTTAAGGCTGAATGAAATTTCTTGCTTTTCTTTCTGCAGCAATGTTCTTTTCTCAAAATCCATGTGAACAGTGGTACTTTTCTAAACTTCAGAAAACTGACAGCGAAAGTTATAAGGCAGAAAATTTTTCCCTTAAAACACAGGCAGAAACTTCCGGCTTTTACAATCAGAGTGAAGAAAGTGCTGCACTGGAAAACGAAGAGTTTGATTTTTACGAAGATGCATTTGAAGAAGAAGGTGCAGCTCTTTTGGAAGAACTTGAAAATCCTGAATTCGGTCCTCAAAGTGAAGGCGTTCTGGAAGAAGGAAAAATCTCCAGTGAAGTTGAACGCATTTACAGAAATCCATTTAACAGAATAAAATATTTTGAATACGGCGAAGAAACTTTAAGTGTAGGAAATTTTAACGGCTCAAAAGAAATCATCAGTGTAAATGAAAGCGTTGTGGTTATGAAAAAATACAATGAAGAGTTTTGTCTTGCTAAAAAAATTGAATGGGACAATTCCACGGAAAGTGCAGACAAAAAACTTTTACGGGAAACAGATTATACTTACGGCAGCGAAACCGGGAACCTGATATTGCAGTCTGAAAAAAACTATCAGGCTTCTGTCTTTACCCAGACTTATTACGGAAAACATAAACTTCCTGTAAGAATTGTTGTGTGGAACATGAATGAAGGAGGAAATAAAATTTCCAGAGTTTTAGATTATGAGTATGATGAAAAAAATCGTGTAGTAGCGGAAAAAACTCTGTCATATTTTTACAGCCAGACTTCAGGCGGAAAAACTTCACGCACTCAGAAAGAAGAAAAAAAACTTTACACTTACAAAAATCAAAGTGATGAGCCGGAAGAAGAAAATGAGCCGGAACTTGAGCCTGATATGGAATATTTTGTAGACGGAACTTTACGTGTAACTGTCTTTTACGAAGATGAAAATGTCCGCACGGAAACTTTATATTTTGACGGCGGATTTAAAATCATAAACAGATATGAAAATGAAATTAAAGTTAAGGAAATCATTTTAAATAACGATGTGGAAACGAACAGATACTAAGTTTAAAAATTTCAGGTGGATTTTTTTTGTTTCAAAAAGACTAAGCCGTGTTGATTCAAAAGGACGCACTGCAGCAGCTTCAATTCTTTCAAGCTTAGGAATAGGTTTTGGAGTAATGGCGCTTATTGTCGTAATGAGCGTAATGAACGGTTTTCAGATGAGCTTTATTGATTCAATTATGGAAATCTCTTCCTATCACGTGCAGTGTTCAAATGTAGAAAACGAAGATGATTTTTTTTCCTGGTGTAGCAAATCCGGTAAAGTAAGAAACATTGTTCCGTTTTATCAGGCACAGGGGCTTCTTGTTTCAGACAAAGGAAGTCAGTGTGCAGCTTTAATCCGCAGTGTTGATTTTGAACGGGCAGCTTCAGACACAAGATTTTTAAAAGAGCTGAATGTTTTTTCAGGAAGCTTTGATTTGTCCTGCGAAGAAGACATTGTTATTGGAAACACTATTGCTTACAAAATGGGAATAAGGGTGGGCGACAAAATCAATGTTGCTGCAATGAGCGGTTCAAGTGATGCAGAACTTACTTCCAGTTCCAGAATTTTTAAAGTCAAGGGAATATTTTATTCAGGCTACGGAGAAATAAACGAAAGCTTCTGTTTCGTGAATCTTGATGCAGGAAAAAAATATTTTGGTTCTAAAACAGTAAAAACTTACGGCATAAAAATTTATGACAGCAACGAAGACAGTGTTTTTATTTATGAACTTAACAAATCATTTCCAGATGTAAAAAGTGAAAGCTGGAGAAGTTTCAACAGAAGTTTTTTTGGCGCACTTAGAATAGAAAAAAATATCCTTCTTCTTTTAGTACTTTTGATTTTTATAGTTGTAGGAATAAATATTTACAACAGCATGAAAAAACTTATTTACGAGCGCAGGGAAGAAATTGCAGTTCTTGCTTCTTTAGGCGGAAGTAAAATGCAGATAGAAAATATTTTTGTTTTTCAGTCTTTTGCTACAGGAATAAAAGGCGCACTTCCAGGACTGCTCTGCGGAATTTTTATATGCCGCAACATGAAGGAAATTTTTATTTTCCTGGAAAAGGCACAGTACTACATTGAATACTTTTTCTATAAGATTTTTTCGCCGGAAAGTTTAGCCGGTCTTACCTTTAATAAAATGTTTGTTGCTTACTCAAATATTCCTGCAAGAATTTTTCCTTTTGAAGCAGTTATGATTTTTCTTTTCGGACTTTTGTCTTCTGTTGCAGCAGCTTTAATTGCAGGAAAAGGAATTTTAAAAATGTCAGTTACAGAGGTGCTTCGTGATGAATGAAAATGAAAATTATATTTTAAAAATCACATCTTTGGAAAAAACTTTTAAAACTCAAGGTGAAACTTTAACTGTTTTTAAAGACTTGAATTTAAATGTTCGCAAAGGAAGCAAGTGCGTTATTGTCGGAAAAAGCGGCAGCGGAAAATCTACGCTTTTAAATATAATCGGCGGACTTGACTTTCCTACATCAGGCACAGTTGAATGGAACGGAAAAATAATCAGCAGTTTAAAAGAAAAAGAGCTTACTGAATTCAGAAAGAAAAATCTTGGACTTGTGTTTCAGTTTCATCATCTTTTAAAAGATTTTACTGCTCTGGAAAATATTTTTTTGCCGGCGTATATGGCAGGGGTTCCTAAAAAAGCTGCTATGGAAAAGGCAGAATTCCTTCTTAATGAAGTAGGGCTTTCAGAACGAAAGTCTCATTTGCCGTCACAGCTTTCAGGCGGAGAAAGGCAGCGTGTTGCAGTGGCACGTTCTCTCGTAAACAATCCTGAATTGATTTTGGCTGATGAACCTACAGGAAATCTTGATCCGCAGACTGCAGGTGCTACAGGGGACATTCTTTTTTCTATGGCAGAAAAATATAAAAAAACGCTTATACTTGTAACCCACGATATGACTCTTGCCCAAAAAGGTGACGTCAGGTATTTGATAGAAAACGGTTCAATCATAAGGAATGAAAATGAATCTTAAAGCAAGTTTTCTTTATGCACATAGAATTATTTTTTCTCATAACGCTTCTTCCAGACACGAAAAGCGAAGTATTCTGGGAGCAGTTTTCTGCATAGCCTTAAGCCTTATTCCTTTAGTTACAGTTATTGGTGTAAGCAACGGCATGATAAACGGCATGGTTGAAAGAATGATAAATCTGTCTACAGGAGACATCCGCATAAGTGTTGATGACAAGGATCTTAATCTTTCTTCACAAAATGATTTCAACGTTCTTGTAGATGAGTTTAAAAATATTAAGGGTGTAACTTCTTCCTTTGGTGAAATTGACGGTGTTGCCTTAGCCAGTGCAAACAGCTACAGAACAGGAATTTATATCCGCAGTGTGGGAAAAAATCACTTCAGCGAAAACAGTGAATTTGCAAAACTTTTTCAGGTAGTAGAAGGAACTTCTTCTTTGCAGGAAAGCCGCAGCATTCTCTTAAGCAAAAAATCTGCCGAAATACTTGGAGTTCATTCAGGTGATACAGTCAGGGTTGTTACAGTAAAAAGCGGGAAGAAAAATTCAGTTACTCCAAAATCATATCAGTTTAAAATTACGGGAATCGTTTCTTGCGGATATCAGGAACTTGATGCATTGTGGGCATTCATTTCAATTGACGATGGATTTCAAATCATTCCGGAAGAGAGCCGAAGTTTTTACATCAGTCTTGGAACGGAACACACTTTTGACTTTGAACTTGAACGTGTAAGAAAAGATGCAGTTTCTGCTGCTGAAAAAAATAATCTGTACGGAAGCTATGTTGAAACCTGGAAAGAACTGAATGCATCTCAGACAGAAAATTTTAATTCAACAAAAACACTTCTTCTTTTAATAATGATTCTTATTGTTTTAGTTGCTGCCGTAAATATAAGCGCTGCAATTATTATGATTACAATGGAGCGGAGAAAAGAAATTGCCATTTTAAAATGTCTTGGCGGAACTTGCAGCGGAATAACAATGTCCTTTATTTTTACAGGAATGTTCTGTGCTTTAGCCGGAATTTTTACAGGCATACCTTTGGGACTTTTTGCCTGCGTAAACATAAACTCTATAATTATTGCCCTTGAAAAAACAGTAAACTTTTTTGGAGCAGCCGTAAGCTTTTTGAAAACAGGAAACACTTCTTCCTATTCTGCCGTAAAGCTTTTAGATCCTGCTTACTACATTCAGGTTATTGAAATTTCAATTCCATGGATGCAGATAATTTTTACAGCTGTCTTGACTTTAGTTTTAAGTTTCATTGTGTCAATAATTCCTTCTGTAAAAGCGGGAAAAGAGAAGCCGCTGGAGACTTTGCGTAAAGTCTGATTTAATGCTATATTGTTTTGGGGATAAATATGCTTTGTGATTTTTGCCATGAACAGGAAGCCGTTATTTTTCTTGAACAGATGAACAATAACGGTCAGAAAAGAAAAATAAATATTTGTATGGATTGTGCTCTTGAAAGGGGAATAACTAACGACCCTGCCAGCATTGAAGTTTCTATAGGAAATCTTTTTAAGGAACTGTCGGAAATTTCAAAAAAAGTTTTAACTGAAAACAACAAGCTCTGTCCTGTATGCGGAACAAGTTTAGGTTCAATAAAAAAAACAGGAATTACAGGCTGCCCGGAATGCTATGCAATTTTTAAAAAAGAAATCAAAAAGTACATTGAAAATGCAGGCATTACTGAATCTTACTCAGGTTCCATGCCGGAACGTCTTGCTTCCGTAAAATCAGTTTTAAACGACAGAATTGCCTTGCAGAATAAACTTAATGCAGCAGTAGAAAAAGAAGATTACGAAAAAGCTGCAATGTACAGGGATTACCTTAAGGCACTGGAAAAATCTTCCGTTTCTTTCGGAGAAGATTCTGAAAATGAAAATGGAGGCTGTAATGACTGAAGCCTGGTATGCTCTTGAAGGCGCAGAATCAGATGTTGTTATTGCAAGTAAGATAAAGCTTTTTCGCAATCTTGCAAATTTTCCTTTTCCAGAAAAGCTTGGTCCGGGAGAAGACGAGCGCATTCAGTCAATTGTACTTGACGGCTTTAACAGTCTGGAAGATGGAGATAAATTTCAGGCAATAAAAATTTCTCAGTTAGATTCAGTCGGTTCAAAAGTAATGAAAGAGCGGGGACTTTGCAGCGGAAACTTTACGAGAGGCGGCATTATTTTAAGAGATGACGGCGTTCTTTCCTGCACTGTAAACGAAACGGAACATCTTTGCATTTCATCAGTTTCCAGCGGATTTGAAATTGATAAAGTAAAAGCTATGTCTTTTTCAGTTGACAGTCAGCTTCAGAAAAAAATTCAGTTTGCTGCAAGCTACGACTTTGGTTACCTTACTTCGTCAATTTTAAACTCCGGCAGCGGAATGAAAATAGACATAACACTTCATCTTCCATGCCTTTCGCTGTTAAAGAAAATACCTTCTTTCATGGCGTTGTGTGCTAAGGAAAAATTTATGCTTGCTTCAACTTTCGGTTCCGGAAGTTCAGGCTTTATAGGCTCTGGAGACGGCACTTCTTTAGGTTCATATTATCAGCTTATAAGCGGCGGCAGTTGCGGCGGCAGCGAATTTGATCAGATTGCAGGCGCAGTAACTTTGTGCAGGAAAATGATAAATGCCGAACGTGAAGCAAGAACTGAATGTAAAAATACAATGTTCAGTTCAATAAAGAATATTGTTTTCCGTGCATTAAGTGTGGCAAGAAGCAGCATTTTCGTAACTTTACGGGAATCCATTGACATTATAAGTGCCATAAAAATTGCTCTTGATTTTCATCTGATTAAGGGAATTACACAGGGTGATCTTCATGCTTTGCTTTACAGAGTTCAGAACGGTCAGCTTGAATTTGTTTTAAACAACGGTTCCTTTAATTTTGAAGAAGACATAGAAAATAATTCAATGAAAAAAAATGAAAGGCTAAGGGCTCTTGTTTTAAAAGAGGCTTTTGAAAATTTAAAACTTGATATATAGATTTTGGGAGAAAATATGGTAATAGGATTATCTCCACGGGCACAGCGTCTTGTTGTTGCTCTTGCTCCGGACGAAGCATATAAAACTGGAAGTACTCAGCTTGAAGTAGAACACGTAATCCTTGCAATGCTTAAATCAGGTGACGGTTTGGGCTACATGACTTTACGTACTCTGCGCATAAACGTTTTGACTTTGCAGCTTACAATTGAACAGAGCATTCCTTCTAAAATTCCGGAAACTGAACTGTACGAGCTGCCTCATTCAAACAGGCTTCACAATCTTCTTGAAGTTGCATCAGAAGAAGCTGACAGGGCAGGCTTAAATTACGTAGGAACAGAGCACATTCTTCTTGCTTCTGCTTTGGAAAGTCCGTCTTTAATGGCAACTTATTTTAAGAAAGCAGGAATTTCTTTTTTACAGTTACGCCAGGCAGTTTCTGATGTGCAAAAAAAGCTTCCTTCTTCTTACTCTTCTTCAAAAAATGAAAGTCCATTTTCAAGGCTTTTTGGAAATAACGAAAATCTTTCCGAACCTTCAATGAATTCTCCTGAAGGAAATTTCAGCCGCAAAAAGCATAATCAGCAGAGCATTCTCAATATGTACAGCCGTGATTTAACTCAGCTTGCAGAAGATGACGAAACTGATCCTGTTGTGGGCAGGGAAAAAGAGCTTGAACGTCTTGTTCAGATTTTGTGCCGCCGCCAGAAAAACAATGCAGTTCTTGTTGGTGAACCTGGTGTAGGAAAAACAGCTCTGGCAGAAGGACTTGCTTCTTTAATAACAAAAGGAAAAGTTCCCAGAGACCTTCTTAAAAAAAGAATTCTCGCTTTGGATTTGGCAGCAATGATTGCAGGAACAAGGTATCGCGGTGAATTTGAAGAGCGTCTTAAAAAAGTAATGAAGGAAATAAGTGAAGCTAAAAACATCATTTTGTTTATAGACGAAATCCACACAATAATCGGAGCAGGCGGACCTGAAGGCTCAATGGATGCTAGCAATATGATAAAGCCTGCATTAAGCCGTGGAGAACTTCAGGTAATAGGTGCAACTACAACAAGTGAATACAGAAAATATTTTGAAAAAGATTCAGCCCTTGTGCGCCGTTTCCAGAAAATCACAATAGAAGAGCCTGATGCTGACCAGACAGTTTTAATTCTTGAAGGACTTAAAAATAAGTTTGAAAAATTCCATCATGTTGTTTACGAAGATGACGTAATTCCTGCAATAGTAAAATACAGCCAGCGCTACATAAACGAGCGTTTCCTTCCAGACAAAGCCATTGACATTCTTGACGAAGCAGGTTCTGCCAAAAAAATTGCAGAAGAAAGGCGTCCTGAAAAAATCGTAGAAGTTGAAGAAGCAATAGAAAAACTTTCTCAGGAAAAGCGTGAACTTGTTGCATCTCAGAATTACGAAAAAGCAGCAAAACTTAGGGACAAAGTTTCAGGGCTCAGGGCTCAGCTTGAACAGTACAATCTTGAATGGAAAAATTCAAATCAAAGTGAAATGAAAAAAGTAACGGTTCAGGACGTGCTGAAAATCATCAGTGACCAGACAGGAATTTCCCTTGAGCAGCTTGACGAAAATGAAACAGAGCGTCTTGTAAAAATGGAAGAGTCTATCCACAAAGAAGTTGTAGGTCAGGACGATGCCGTTCATTTAATAAGCTGCGCTGTTCGAAGAAGCAGGGCTGGCGTTTCTTCTTTAAAGCGTCCGATGGGTTCATTTATTTTTCTTGGTCCAACAGGCGTAGGAAAAACCCAGCTTGCAAAATCACTTGCCAAATTCCTTTTCGGCACTGAAGATGCACTTATCAGGGTTGATATGAGCGACTTTATGGAAAAACATACGGCATCAAGATTAGTAGGTGCTCCTCCAGGATACGTTGGTTATGAAGAAGGCGGAATGCTTACGGAAAAAGTAAGGCAGCATCCTTATTCAGTTGTTCTCCTTGATGAAATTGAAAAAGCTCACTCTGACATCTTTAACCTTTTGCTCCAGCTTCTTGAAGAAGGCGAACTGTCTGATAATTTAGGACACACTGTAAGTTTTAAAAATACAATCATAATCATGACAAGCAATGCCGGTGCAAGAAATATTATGGCTGAAGGAAAAGTAGGTTTTTCTCTGCAGAACGAAGGCGTACTTTCTTACGGCGAAATTAAATCAAGTGCAATGGAAGAACTTAAACGCATAATGACACCTGAACTTCTAAATCGTGTAGATGACATTGTTGTGTTTAATCCCCTTAACAAAGAGCAGATTGATTCCATACTTTCAATTCAGCTTAAGGAACTTGAAGAACGTCTTGCAGAACAGAATCTTGTGCTTACGGTAAAGCCAAAAGCCCGCTCTTATTTAATTCAGGAAGGATACAATCCTGCAATGGGAGCCAGACCTATGAGGCGCCTTATAGAACGCTCTATTGAAAATCAGCTGGCAGATCTTATTTTAAGCGGCAAAAGAGGAAATAGCAGTACGGTTATAGTTGATTTTGACGGCAAAGAGCTTACTGTAAAATTTAAAAAGTCAAAAACTGAACTGTCTCCATCAGAGAAGCGTCTCTTGATTGAATCAAAATAATTTTTACGGGGAATAAAATGTTTTCAGATTTTGGAAAAAAACTAACTGGAGAATCAGGCATACTTACTTTAATGGAGGATTTGGGAAAAACTCTTCCGGAAGGTGTAAAGGCTTATCCTTTAGGCGGAGGAAATCCAGCTCAGATTCCTGAAGTTGAAAAACTTTACAGAACTGAAATGGAAAAGATTTTAAAAGACAGCCGCCGATTTGAAGATTTAATCGGAAAGTATGATGGTCCTCAGGGAAACAATTATTTTATTGAATGTGTTGCAGAATATTTAAGTTCATCTTTCGGCTGGAATGTTAAGCCTGAAAATATTGCAGTGTGCAACGGAAGCCAGAGTGCCTGCTTTTATCTGTTTAATCTTTTTTCAGGAACGTCAACTCGTGAAGACGGAACTTCCGTAAAAAAAACTGTACTTTTCCCTTTAGTTCCTGAGTATGTAGGTTATGCTGATCAGGGAATAGAAACAGACACTTTTGCATCAATTCCTTCGCGTTTTGAAGAATACGAAAACCACACTTTTAAATATTTTGTTGACTTTGAAAAACTTGAAGCTTATCTTGAAAAGCACAGTGAAGTTGCAGCAATGTGTGTAAGCCGCCCTACAAATCCAACGGGAAACGTTTTGACTAACGAAGAAATTGCCAGAATGTCATCGCTTGCAGAAAAATATTCCATTCCGCTTATAATCGACAACGCTTACGGTTTGCCATGGCCTAACATTATTTTCAGCGAAAATGCATCTCCTGTGTGGAATGAAAATATTATTTTAAGCATGAGCTTAAGCAAAATAGGGCTTCCGAATTTACGCACAGGAATTATAATTGCCGGAAAAGAAATCGTTAAGGCACTTTCAAATTTAAACTCAATAATTGCCCTTGCTTCAGGAGGATTCGGTCAGGCAATCGGTGCAGAACTGATTAAAACAGGAAAGCTTATTGAATGTGCAAAAAAATACGTCCGTCCGTTTTATGAAGAAAAAAACAAAAAAGCCCAGTCTTACATTCATAAATATTTTGCAGGAATGAATTATGCAGTTCATCTTGGCGAAGGTTCAATTTTTTTGTGGCTGCTTATAAAGGATTTGAAAATTACAACTAAAGAACTTTACGCCATTCTTAAAAAGAAAGGTGTTGTCGTAATGGCAGGAGAATATTTTTTCTTTGGTTCGGAAAAACTTTCAGACGGATTTAAGCTGGAAAATCATCCGCATTATTCAAAGTGCCTGAGGATAAATTACGCCTGCAGTGACAGTCTTGTGGAAGAAGGTATAAAAATAATTGCAGAAACAGCAAGGCAGTATTGCTGACTTTACATGCAAATTTAAACTAGATTAAAGTAACTTGCTGCATTATAATTGAACACTGAAGTTTTGCACAAATAAAGGAATTAAACTATGAAAGAATTTTTACAATACGATGAAGTAAGAAACAATGCATTGAAACTTGCTCATAAAATTTACCAGGAAGAACATTTTGTTCCTGATATAATTTACACATCTTTAAGAGGCGGTGCTTATCTTGCAAACGTTATAAGCGAATATTACAAAGTTGCATTGAAAAATCACAAGCCTATACTTTTCGCAGCAGTAGTTGCAAGAAGTTACAGCGATGTTTCAAAGCATGATGCAGTGCGCATTGACGGCTGGACTTATTCTCCTGACTATCTTAGGGCAGGGGATAAAGTTATGATAGTTGATGACATTTACGATTCGGGCCACACATTAAATTACCTTGTAAGCATTCTTCTTGAAAAAGGCGTGCCTAGGGAAAACATAAAAGTTGTAGTTCATGATTATAAAATTTACAAGTACAAGCAGCAGCAGCCTATTCATCCTGATTACTGGTGCCGCAAATTTGAAATTGAATCTCCTGATCAAAATCCATGGATAAACTATAACAGTCACGAACTTGTAGGACTTACTCAAACTGAACTGGAAGAAAATTACTACAAGCCTTATCCTGAATTAAGGGAAATCCTTGATCCTATTTTTAAAAAAGAAGAGTAAATTTCCGGAGCACATTTGCGCATAATGAAAATAAAGTCTTTTGCCTTAAAAATTGCATTTTCTCTTTTTTTAGCTCACAGCGTTTTTGCCTTTAGTGCAGAAGACATTATTTCACCTCAGCAGGGAACTTGGGAAAACGTTCAGCCTCTTGTCCTTAACGTAAATGAAGGCGAAGAAGTTTACTATTCACTTACTCAAAGTGACCCTCTTGTTTCAGGATTTGCCTATGACAGACCAGTTGTAATTGACGGAAGCGGAGACATTACAGTCAGCATTGCAGTACTTTCTTCTGAAGGCAGGCGAAGTGATTTTTCTGTGTCATATACAGTAAAGAAGGGTTTGCCTTATTCAACTGATTCAGATACTTCAGAGTTTCTTTCTGAAATTTCCGTAAACCCACTTGTAAAATACGCTTGCGGAAAAGATTTTACCGTTCCGCAAACTCTAGCTTTTTCAATGGAAAAAAATGTCAGGCCTTATTTGCAGGGCTGTACAATAAGCGTTTCAAGGGAAAATACTTTTGAATATTTTGTTCCCTGCACAGTTTCTCTTTTAAACAATGATCCTTTAAGAATGTGGCGCTTTGTCCTACAGGTTACGCCTTCTCTGGAAAATGAAAATGCTTCTCCAAAAAATAGGGAAAAGCCTTTTAAAATTGAAAACTGGACGGATTTTACTTTTACACAGGACGGCTTGATTTATCAGATTGATGATGAATACTGGACTGGCGAAAAAAAATCAATTGTTCTGGACAGATCTGTGCCTCATACAATCCGCTGGCAGTCCGTTGCATTTGAAGAAGGAAATCCTGTAGAGCAGTGGACTCTTCCTCCAAAGCCTGAACTTGTAAAGGAAAAGCTTTCAGACGGAACTTATGTTTTTAAAAGTTCAGTGGAAAATTACAAGCTTACTTTAGACGGAAAGAATTTTTACACCAGTCTTAAGGCAGACACTTTTTCGGGAAAAGATTTTTACTGTTCTTTTACAGGAAGTTTTTACATAGACGGAATTAAGGAAGGAAGTTTTTCTGAAAGTTTCAGGATTGATAAAG
The DNA here is from genome assembly GCA_945877425.1 of uncultured Treponema sp. Classification (GTDB taxonomy): domain Bacteria; phylum Spirochaetota; class Spirochaetia; order Treponematales; family Treponemataceae; genus Treponema_D. The sequence goes on along the minus strand of CAMCRZ010000001.1, from coordinate 44,238 downwards.
CACCTCCTCCTCCGCCGTTTATTTCTTCTTCAGAAAAATCATCTTTTGCAAGAAATGAAGTGCGCATAAACATTTTGTCTTCTCCTGATTCAAGAGTGTTTTATTCTTTAGCTGAACCAATTGAAGACGAAAACGGTTTTGAAGAAACATCAATTCATTTTTTTGATAAAATAGAAAGCGGTGATTTTGTTCCATACTACGGAGAAAACATTGTCCTTAAAAGCCGTTCTCAAAAAGCTACGTTTTATAAACTTTTCGCCTATGCTTTAGACGGCAGCGGCAATAAAAGCGCAGTAAGTCAGTATCAGGTTATAGTTGATGAATACAATTATTATCTTTCTTCAACAGGCTTGATTCAGTCGGCACAGCGTATTCCGGACGGAAGCTACTCCAATCCGTTTACAACTTTTGATCAGGCTCTTGAAGCAATAAATTCCATGAAGTATACAAGGCTTCACGTTTCTGGAAAAATCGATGTCAGTCCTGGCACTAAAACTATTTATTCAGACTGCATTTTTATCTGCAACGAAAGCCGTTTTGTTCTTGGCGAAGATACTTTTATAAATATTAGCGGCGCATCTGTGGAAGTTCACAATTCAATATTTGAAAAAAATGACAGCAGCAGAAAAGTAAAAAATCTTTTTAAAGTTGAAAACGGAAAACTTACTCTTGTTGACTGTGAAGCTGTAGGTATTTTTACAGGTGATGGAATTCTTATTGACGGAAAAAATGCTGACTTTAACTTTAAAAACACAGGACTTACAGTTCAGGGTGATTCCTACACTTGTGGGGTTTCAGGGCTTAGCGTTAACTGTCAGTTCAGTGACTGCCGTATTACATCTGTTGCTGCAAACTGTGTGGGCGTAAGTTTAAATAAAGGAAACGCAAGGTCTGAAAATTCAAAGTTTACGATTATAGGAACTTTAGGACGATGCCTTGAATTTTCCGGCTGCAATGTAAGTTTAATGAACAATTCCTTTAAGCTGAATATCAGTGCAAACTCAAGTGCAAGTTCATATTTGTGGCATGATGCAAATACAGTTATTCTGGAGAATTCAGAAAGCAAAGTTGACAGCTGATTTAGGGAGGATAAAATGGAGTTTTTGCTTGGACTTGATGAAGCTGGACGGGGACCTTTGGCCGGACCTGTCTGTGCAGGATGCGTAATTTTAAGTGAAGATTTTCCTGTTGAAATTCTAAAGGACAGTAAAAAGCTTACTCCTAAAAAAAGACAAATTGCCGAAGCTGCCATAAAGGAAAAATGCTGCTGGGGAATAGGACTTGTAGATCACGAAGAAATAGACAAAATCAACATTCTGAACGCTTCAATGAAAGCAATGAAACTTGCCTTTGAAATGATGATGAAAAAACTTCCTTCATGGTGCGAAAAAAATGCACTGCCGGTTCCTTCTCCTGAACAGTTAAGCGCCATTACAGACGGAACTAAATGCCCGGACATTTCCTGCAAAGTAAGATGTGAACCTAAAGCTGACGGAAAATATTACTGCGTTATGGCTGCAAGTATAATTGCAAAAGAAGAACGGGACAGAATCATGATTGAATATGATAAAAAATATCCTGAATATGGTTATGCCAGACACAAAGGATATCCTACTCCTGAGCACAAAAAAATATGCCGTCAAACAGGACCTTCTCCCATTCAACGGCTTACGTTTAAATATTAAGTTTTTAAAGGCAATCAGTATTCTTCTCTTGCAGTTCTTTTTGAAACAATATGAAGCTTCTTTTCTGATTTTTTTTCTGCAACAAGACGGCTTTCACCTTTTCTTCTGTAAATTTTTTTAGCAGGAGTTACAGGCTTTTCTTTTGCACCGAATTTTGCCTCTTTAGCTGCTTTCTTTTCAGCACGGATTTTTGCCCTTTCTTTTTTAGTTTTGTCAATAAAACTTAATGCCTGATCCAGTCCTTTGAAAAATTCGCTCATGTCGTCGGCAAAAATAACAATGTCACGGCGTTCTTCACCTTCTTTAATTTTACTTTCTACAACCTGAAGAAAAATATCACCGTTGCGGTTTTCCTTTACGTTAAAATAATAAGAGCGATTGTCCAGGTTTACCTGATTTGTAAAAAGTTCTCCTCTAATTCCCATAATGTCCTTCCTTATGTATGTATTGATTAAAAATTGTTGCAGAAAAATTAACCTTGTTCATTTAAATGCCTCTTATACGAACAAATTGCAACCCGACTTGAAGAATATAGTATTATTTTCAAATATTTGCAATAGATTTCAAAGTTAACGGGCAAATTTTAATGCAATTTCCTTTAATTTTTCAAGTAAATCATTCATTTCAGACCATTGTGTGTCAGGACCAAAACTGAACCTTACGGCTGCTTCTTTTTCAGCACCGCTTATCTGCATTGTGTCTAAAACTGGTCTTGAATGATGTCCTGAAGAACAGGCGCTTCCTGTAGAAATGTAAAAGCCTTCTGTGCTTAAAGCCCTTTCCATTACCTGACCTGGAATTCCTGGAAAAGATGCCTGTATTACGTAAGGAGAAAAATTTTTCTGTATTTCATCATCCTGGGTAAGCCTGCAATGAGGAATGAGGGTGCAGCCTTTTATTGTTCCAAGTTCCTGAATGAATTTTTTCGTAAGGTTTTGCTGGTTCCGGAATTTTTCCATTGAAGAAGGAAGATCTTCCCTTATGTAATATTTTTCAAGGGCAAGTTCAAAAGCTTTTGCACCAAAAAGATTTTCAGTTCCGCTTCTGATGTTTTTTTCCTGTCCGCCGCCTTTTAAAAAAGACGTAAATGGTCTGGCACTGTACAGCAAGCCTATTCCTCTTGGCCCGCGGATTTTATGAGCACTGAATGAAGCAGAATCAATTCCGGGATAAGAAAGGTTAAGTGGAATTTTTCCTGCTGCCTGAACGCAATCAACGTGAAAAAACGGACGCCTTTTTCCTTTAGCCCATTGTGTAAGTTTATCTGCAATATCGTAAATGTTCTGGACTGCACCTGTTTCATTGTTTACGCTCATTACAGTAACAAAAGCCGTGTCTTCCTGTAAATTTGCAATTATCTGCTCAGACTGAACTGTTCCGTTTTTGTCAGGGTTTACGGTAATTACTTTCCAGCCGCAGTTTTTAACCATTTTAGCCATTTCCCGTAATGCCGGATGTTCAATTGCACTTAAAAGAATGCTTCCTTTCTGCGGTCTTGTCAAAATCTGCAAAAGGGCAAGGTGATCGCTTTCCGTGCCGCCGCTTGTAAAGTAAAGCTGTTCTGCCTTAACTCCAAGAATTTCAGCACAGTTTTTTCTTGTTTCTTCAAGAGCTGCCCTTGCATCAGTTCCTGCTTTGTGAATGGAAGAAGGATTTCCCCAATGCTCTATGGAAAAATCAAGGGCTTTAGTTAAGATTTCTCTGTCAGGCGGTGTTGTAGCTGCCCAGTCAAAATAATGCTTGCTTTCAATCATTTTAAAACCTGAAGGATTTTTTCGTCTGCAACTTCCTGCATAAATGTTTCTGAAAAGTTTTTCTGTAAAATCACTCTTATAGAATCGCTCTGGTTTTTCTTGTCTTTATGCATTGCTTCAAGAAGTTCTTTCTGCACTTCAATGTGATTTTCAAGACATGATGGAATTGGTTTCATATCGTAGCCGTAAGAAGCAAGAACGTCCTTAACTTCCTTACCGAAATTTTCTTCTGCAATTCTAAGGCTTACGCTTAAATCAACTGCCCTTCCTATTCCCCATGCAACTGCTTCACCGTGAGTTATTTTTCCAAGACCTGCACAAGATTCAAGGGCGTGACCGAAAGTGTGTCCCAAGTTTAAAAATGCACGTCTGTTTTTTTCCTTAAAATCTTCGTTTACAATTGCTGCTTTTGCTTTTGCACATTCAGTAATCATCTGAAGAATAAAGCTGCTTTCTCTGTTTAATATTTCCCTGCTGTTGTTTTTGAAAAGCTGCCACATTTCACTGTTAAAGAGAAGTGCTGTTTTTAAACTTTCTGCCAGACCTGAACGGTATTCTTTTTCTTCAAGAGTCTGGACAAAGTCGCTCCAGATCCAGATGGAACTTGCAGGATAAAATGCTCCGATCATATTTTTGTAACTGTCAAAGTCACAGCCTGTTTTTCCGCCTATTGAAGCGTCTACATCAGCAAGCAAAGTTGTAGGAACAAATTCTACATCAATTCCGCGCTTAAACATACTTGCAGCAAAACCTGTCATGTCGCAGATAACGCCGCCGCCTATTCCTACAAAAAGTGAATTCCTGTTAAAGTTTGCGTCAAGGGCAGTGCCTGCTATTTTAAGTACATTCTGAATGGTCTTGTATTTTTCACCTGAGCCTAAAACAAGAAGAACATCGTCTTTGTTTGTAAAAACGCTGTCTGCTTCAACTTTAAGTCCTTTAGTAAAAAGCGTTACGAATTCTTTCATTGACTCCAGTGATGCAATGTTCGTGTCTGTAACAAAAAGCCTTTTCTGTAAAGTTTTGTGTTCTGTATAAAAAAGAGAAACTAAATCACTTTTACCCTGAAGGAAATGAATTACACTAGAAGAAAATCCTGAATTTGCAGGAAACTCTAATTTAAAAACGTTTGATTCAATAATTGCCATATAAGTGTGATTTTAATATTTTTTATCTGTCATTGCAACGAGTTCACTGATTACTTTGTTCAGCCGTTCTAATTCACGGTCAAGAGTTTTTTTGTAATCAAGAGAGCCTGTAACAATGCGCTGTCTTTCGTCTTCCCAGTTCTGAAGGCTTGTAATGTAAAGAAAGTTGAATTTTCCTACACTTGCTTTTTCTGCCCAAAGCGTTGCTTCCTGCCAGTAATAATAGCATGCTTCGTAACATGATTTTGCTTTTTCAAGATTCCGCAGATATTCTTCATTCCATGGTGCATCGTAAAAATAAACAGCTTTTTTGTCGTAAATTGAACCTAAGCGCAGATGCTGTTCTATAAGCTTTAAGTTTAAGTGCATCATGAAAATGTAGCGGTATTTTTCCCACTGTTCCTCTGTTTCGATTTTTCCCCATGCGTAAAGAGGATTTGCAAAGTCAGCCTTAACTGCCTGCTCAAGCCAGTAAATGTTTTCCATGCAGTCGTCGCTTGTCTGTGTGTAATGAATGTGGTAAAGCCTGTAATAATCTTCCTTGTATTTTACAGCCCATGAAAAAACGTCAGCTGCTGCAAAGACAAATAAGGCAAAAACTGCGAAAATGTATTTAAAACTTCTGGCAAAAGAACACTCTTTCATAATCAGAATATCGGCAGAAAAAATAAAAATGTAAATATCTTATTTTGTGGAGTGCTTTAAAAGCCCGTTATAATGAATTTTTATAAACTGCCTGAATTTCGTTCCATATAAGTGAAGCAATTTCTTCTTTAGGTTTTGTGGCATCAAGTTTAACTATTTTCATGCCCTGGTTTTTGTCAGGGTGAGAATATTCTTCCAGAACTTTGTGGTATTGTTCAACTGTAACTTTAAGGAAATCAACTTTTTCGTAAATCTCACGGACATTTCTTGAACTTATTCTGCTAAGGGAAACTTCCGGCGTAATTTCAAAATAAAACAAAAGCTTGGGCAAAGGAAACAGACTGTTTAAGACACGGGGAATTTCCGGAGAGCAGCCTGTACTCTGATATGCAAGACTTGAAAAAAAGTATCTGTCGCTTATTACGATTTTTCCTTTAGAACAGGCTTCTTTTACGCCTGTAACAAGCATGGAATTTTCTGTTTTAAGTTCACCGTTTATATGTTCGTTTCTGTCTGCTGCAAAAAAGTATGCTGCCGTTTCGTTTTTTACTTTAATTTCACCTTTTAAAATATCACGTAAAATTTTTCCTGTAGGAGAAACTGTAGGTTCAGCCGTAAACAGAAAGTTTTTGCATTCAGGCTTTTCTTTTAAAATGTTAAGCTGAGTTGTAGTTCCTGCGCCGTCAATTCCTTCAAACACTATAAAGTTATCAAGTACCATATTTTTCTCTGTCTTCATTAAATTAAATTTTTCTGCTATTATAAAATTTGTTTTGAATGAAATCTAGTGTTCGTAAATCAATTATAGGAAGCGTAATTTTTCTCTTTTTAGTTGCGGCTATTTTTGCAATAGTTCAGCCTGTCTATAAAGCCGTAAACAAAACTTTAGCTGAATATCAGGAAAAGCTTTCTGTAATGCTTGCGGAAAAAACAGGTTTAGGAGTTTCGTACAAATCGCTTTCACCTTCAATCTTAACTTTAATAAAAATCCGCGGCATAAAGATTTATGACGTAACTACAAAAAAAGAAATTCTTTCCATAAACTCAACTGTGGTAAGATACAATCTCTTTAAGCTTCTGAAAAAAGACTTTAAAAATGCATTTACGTACCTTACCGTTAACGATGTTGATTTTTTTTATGACAGCGAGCAGTTTAAAACCATAAGCGAAAAAATTGCGCTTTTGTTTTCATCAGAAAAGCAGGACGAAAATGACAGCCGTTTCATAAAGCTTAAGACACGGAATACAATAAAAAATGCAGTCTTTTCCATTCCATTCGACGTTCATGTAAGAAACGTAAATTTTTCCTATTCAAACAGTGGTTCTTCATTTAACGTTACGGTTTTAAATGCACTTCTTTCAAAAGACAGAAGCGGTAAAGTTTTAAACGGAGATTTCAGCGGAAAAGCATACGCTTCATTTTCTGCACTTAATGGAAAAAAGGCAGGCTTTAACTTTAAGCTTAACTGCAGCGTAAAGGAAGAGTCAGACGGAAGTTCCCTTTTAATTACTTTAGATGATTTGCCTTCTGCAGATTTTTCTGTAAAGAATCTGAATCTGCTTTTTCATTACGAAAATTCAAAGGCCCAGCTTCAGTCTTCCCAGCACATTCTTCCTTACAGCATAAACGCAAACGTCAACATTGATACCGGCGAAGGAGAAATTTTCCTTAACTCTGAAAACTTCAATCCTTTTGCAGTGCTTAAACTTCCTGCCGGCATAAATGCTGTGGAAAAAATCAAAGGGTCAAAAATTTCAGGCACGTCGTTTTTGAAAATAAATATTCCTGAAAAAAAATACAGCTGGAACACAGACAGTTCGGTTTTTCTTTCTAGAAATCTTGTGGAAAAAGGTCAGTGCATTTCCCTTAAAGCTCAGGGCGACAACGATTTTATTACAGTTTCGTCTCTTGATGCCAAAGGTGATATGGCGTCTTTTGATTTCAGCGGAACGTATGACATTCAGAATATGCTTCCTCAGGGCGTACTTAATCTTGAATATTTTAAGCTTAAAAATGAAAATAAAATTTCTGCAAATGCATACATTGATTCAGTTCCCGGAAAGATTGAACTTTTTATTCCCCAGCTTTTTTTTGGAACACAGTATTATTCTGGTTTGGAGTTTGCGCTTTATCACAAAGAGCAGAACCTTGATTTTGAGTTTAAAGTTTCCGATTTGTCCCACGAAAATTTTGAAAATTCAGGGGTTTTGTCTTTGGACGGTTCACTTTCTCTCGGGAAAGAAAAATACGTTCAGGCTTCCTGCAGCATAAACAATCTGTTTCTGGATTCCATTGTCAAGACAGCAGGATTTTTTGCAGACAGTAAGGGCAGCAGTAAAATTACGGATCTTGCACAAAAGTTTTCTTCTGTAATCATGACTAACGAAATTTATTTTTCTACTGATTTTAAGTCCGTTACTTTCAATTCGCCTTATTCAATTTTTGCCAACACTGAAAAAGACAGGCAGTTTATTTTGATATCATTTGACGGAAACCAGAGTTCAGTTTCCATAAGCCAGCTTGATTTTATGTACGGAAAAAATTCAGTTATTGCAAAAGCAAGCGCTGAATATTCAAAAGAAGACAGGCAGTTTATTTTCAGCACTTCAATGAACGTAAACGACATTCCCTACGACTTTGACGGAATTTACACTTTGGGAAAATGGCTTAATGTTACTGGAAGTTACGGCTTAAACGTTAACGTAGATTTTGATTCAGGAATTTCAGGTACGGCGCAGTTTTCAACTCTTCCTGTTTCAGTAAAGGACTTTCTCTTTGCTTTTTCTGCGGACACTTCATTTTACTGGAGAAAAGGAAAAAACTTTAACGTAGAAATCATTAACTTTGAAGGCGAAGAATTTTCTGGAAAAATTTCCGTTAAGCCAAAAATCAAGTTTGCAGGAAATGTAAACGAAAGCGGCTTAATTCTTTCAAGCTTAATTTACAGCGACACTATTTCAACTCTTGAAGGAAGCGGCTATGGACTTTTAAACTTTGACTCCGGAACTTTCGGCTCCTTAACTTCAGAAATCATTTTGTCAAATCCATTCAGTCAGGAAAGTCTTTCCCTAAATGCTTCAGTTACAAATCCTCTGCTGCAGGATTTTTCACGGTTCAGGGAAGATTTTTACTTTAGCGCAGAATGCAGCATAAACACGTTTCCCCTTAAGCGTTTTGTCCAGTCTTTTGAAAGCACAGCTGATTTTTCTGCATTGCTAAGTGCCAGCGGAACTTTTGAAAATCCTTATCTTGCAGTAAATCTTAAAGAGCTGAAATCACAGTCATCAAATTTAAGCGTAAAGGGAAATGCAGCCTTTCTTGAAGGAAACATTACGCTTACTGATTTTGACGTAACGTGGAATAACTTTAACTTTAAAAAAATGAATGCGCAGTTTAACCTTAAGAATTTTGAAGGACAGCTTACTTCTGAATTTACAGGCAAAGTTGCAAAAAGAGAAGTGAAGGCTCCAGTAAATCTTGTAATAACAAATCTTTCTTCTTTCCAGGACACTTTTATTCCTGAATCTTTTGCCATAGAGCTGAACTGCGAAAATGTAAGCGGCAATCTTTTTCCTCAGGAATTTCCCCTTAACGTTACGTTTGTACGTTCGCCCGGACGCTTTGACATAATGACTAACGAATATCTTGGAATGTTTGGAGAATATCTGGACAGCGGCGAATTGAACTTTTCCATTTCAGAAAGCAAGGACATTCACTGTAATGTTTCAGGTTCCATAAAAGACCGCATTATGAATATTGACATCAGCAATATTTACATAGATTCTTCCAAAATTTCGTTTCTCATAAATACAAAATATTTTTCTTTGTGGAAGGGAATTGTTACGGGAGAACTTAATTTAAGCGGACTTATTTCAGATCCAAACCTTGAAGGCGAAGCCGTTGTTTCTGGAATACAGTTTAACTTTCCTGATTATGTTCCTGAATATTTTACTTCAGAAGAAGTTTCTGTGGAATTTTCTCAGGACGAAATTGAAATTTTTGATACGCCGTTTAAAGTTGGAACCGGAAGCCTTTTTGCAAACTGCTTTATTGCACTTGACCGGTGGAAAATCGGTTCTCTTGAAGTAAACGTAAAGTCTAACAAAAAGAAGGATTTTCCTATTGACGTAAAGGCACCTTACGTAAGGGTAAACGGCAAAGCTTCCTTAGACGCAACTCTCGTTATAGAAAATGAAGTTATAGACATTCAGGGAAAAGGCACTCTTAATAATGCAGAAATTTCTATCCTTACAAATACCGGAAGTGAATACATTCCTAAAATGGAAAAGGCTGGAAAGTGGAATGTCCGTCTTGCCGTAAATGTTGATGTAGGAAAAAAAGTTCAGGTACTTATAAATCCACTTATTCGCGGACTTATTGCTCCTGATACGCCTCTTGAATTTAACCTTGACACAAGTTCTTCACTGTGGAATATGAAAGGTGACATTGTGCTTCGTGGAGGAGAAGTTTCTTACTTAAGCCGCAACTTTTATTTGAAGGAAGGTCGCATTATATTAAATGAAACCCAGAACAGCTTTGACCCGAACATTACAGTCAGGGCAGAAACAAAAGAGCATGATGAAAACGGCGACCCTGTTACAATTTCCCTTAGCGCAATCAGGCAGAACCTTTCCAATTTCAATGCAACACTTTCTTCAAGTCCGGCTAAATCAGAAAACGAAATAATGTCAATTTTAGGTCAAATCGTTACGGGAGATGCATCTTCTGCTTCCACAATTCTTCTTGCAGGAGTTGATTACGGCGTTCAGGTAACGGTTTTGCGCAAACTTGAAGGTGCATTGCGTGATTTGTGTAATTTTGATATATTTTCTCTTCGTACTACTTTGCTGCAGAATACTATTAAACAAGGGTTTAATATGAATACAGAATCTGAAAAAGGTTCAATCATAAGTAACCTGTTTGATAATTCAACTGTTTACATAGGTAAGTACTTTGGCAGTAATATTTATGTTGATGCACTTATGCACTGGACTTTTGACGAAACTAAGGCAGATTTATCTGATTCAGCAGGCGGCGGTCTTGTTTTCCAGCCGGAAGTAGGTCTGGAACTGGAAGCACCTTTTGCCAATATCCGCTGGAGTTTTGCACCTGATTTAGGAACGCTGCAGCAGTCATGGGTTCAGTCAACTTCAATAACATTGTCATGGAGACTGACTTTTTAAAATTATTTATGTATAAAAGAGGATTTTATGAAATTTAAGCACATCTTCGGGATTTTTCTTGCCGTTGCTTTGTCTGTAACATCAGTTTTTTCCCAGGAAAGCGATGACTGGTATTACAACAGAAAGATTAAAAACTTTACTTATAAAAATTTAACTGTGGTAAAGTCAAGTTCTATTGATGCAATCTTAAACAGATACATTGGGGAACCTTTTACAGACGAAATAACAATGGAAATTTACAACAAGCTTTTCGACATGGATTCTTTTGAAGATCTTAGCATTGAAATTCCAAACGTAAAGGACAAAGGTTCAGATATAACACTTATAATCAATTTTGTTGAGCGGCCTGTAGTTGCAAAAGTTGTAGTTACGGGAAACCATTACATTCACACTGCAGAGTTAAAGGAACAGCTTTTTGTAAAGGAAAGTGAAATCTACAAGGAAAGCGACGTACTTTTAGGCGAAAGGTCAATGCGCAACCATTACATTGACAACGGATACGCAGCGGCAACTGTTACTTCTAAAACTGAGGTTACACCAAAAGGCGTTGTAGTTACTTACACAGTTGATGAAGGACGTCAGACTATAATCAAAAAAATTGATTTCCAGGGAAACACTTTAGTTTCGTCTAAAACTTTAAAAAGCAAGATAAGCCTTAAAGAAGCAGGACTTTTTAACAGCGGAGCATATCAGGAAGCTTCCGTAAACACTGATTCAAAAACCATCGTAAACTACTATCAGACAAGAGGTTACGTTGATGCTAAAGTTGCAGCAGTTGATGTTGAAAAGACAATGAATGAAGCTAAAAACAGGGAAGAACTTACAATTACTTTCCGCATTCAGGAAGGAAGGCAGTATAAATTCGGCGGCGTAACTTTTGTAGGAAACCAGGTATTTTCTACTGAAAAACTTCAGTCTCTCGTAAAACTTGAAAAAGGAAAAGTTTACAATGAAACTAAATTCCAGGAAGCAATGGCTGCTGTTCAGAACCTTTACGTGCAGAACGGCTACACTTCAAATCAGTTTTCAAGAAACATTTCCAAAGATACGGAAAATATGGAAATTTCCTACACTATAAACATTTACGAACGGCCAAGAAGTCATATAGAAAAAATCCTCATTAAGGGAAACAACAAAACTAAAGACAACGTTATTCTCCGTGAAATTCCTATTGAAGAAGGCGACATTTTTTCCAATGCAAAAATTATTTCGGCAATCAGAAACCTTAACAACCTTCAGTATTTTTCTTCTGTACTCCCTGACGTTACAAGCGGTTCGGAAGAAAATCTTGTAGATATTGTTTTTACAGTTCAGGAACAGAGCACTACAACTCTTGACTTCGGATTTACATTCAGCGGTGTTTCAGATCCTGATGATTTTCCTATTTCACTTTACGTAAAGCTTCAGGATTCAAACCTTTTTGGAGAAGGAAGGTCTGTTTCTGTGGGCACTACACTTTCTACAACGGAACAGTCTTTCAGCCTTGGCTACGGTCAGAACTGGCTTTTCGGAAAACCAATCAGTACGAGTTTTTCTGCAGGATATTCTCATTCAACAAAATATGCCTTAAGAAATCTTCCTTTGCCGGACGGTTCAGTTGATGACGATTACTATTATCTTGAATACGACCAGCATGAGTTTAACTTAAGCTTTTCTTTAGGCCACAGATGGACTCCGAATTTTGCAATCCTTACTCTTGCAGGCGGTATAAGCGGAAGCCTTATTGACAACATTTACGATGAAAATCTTTACATTCCTTACGATTCAACTATAGGACAGTACAACAATAACTGGGAACCAAAAAACTCAATCTTCGGATCTTTTTCTGCTGACGGCAGGGACATAAACTACGACCCTTCTTCAGGCTGGTTTGCCAGCGAAAGACTTGCATGGTACGGACTTTTGCCTGAAGGAATACTTCCTTTTGCCAAAAACTGGGGCGAAAAAGAATTTTATTTAAGAAGCGATACTAAAGCAGAAAAATATTTTACGCTTATGAATCTTCCTGTTTCAGAAACATACAACTTTAAGGCAGTCTTAATGCTTTACTCAGGACTTTCCTTTCAGTTTCCTTTCTTTGACACAACTATCAAACAGTCAAACCAGCTTTACATAGACGGTATGTTTAACGGACGTGGCTGGACTATTTACAATACGGCTGAAGGCAGGGGAAGTGCTTTATGGAGCAACAGTGTGGAACTCAGGCTTCCGTTAGTTCCGGGCGTTCTTGCTGTTGACGGCTTCTTTGATGCAGTTGCACTTAAAGATTCAGTTGATGACTTTTTCACAGGCCTGACTATTGAAGACTGGTACTTCAGCTTTGGACCTGACATCCGCTTTACAATTCCACAGTTTCCTCTAAGGCTTTTGTTCTGCAACACATTTAAAGTAAAGGACGGAAATGTTGTATTCTGCGATCAGGACGGCGACGGTGATTACAAATGGTACAATAACTTCCACTTTGTACTTTCGTTTAACTTAACAAACAAATAATATTTTATATTTTTGGAGAAAAAAATGAAAAGCTTAAAAAAAATAATTGCAGCCGGTTTTCTTGCAGTTTCACTTTCATGTTCAGGCGCTTTTGCCCAGCAGATTACAAAATTCGGTGTTGTTGATACGGCACGTGTCTATCAGTCTTACTACAAAGATTCAGCTCCTGTAAGAAATTATGAAAGCAAAAAAGAAGAATTCCAGAACGAAATAAATAAAATTGTAAGCGAACTTCAGGGGCTTCACGACAAAAAGCTTGAATATCAGAGAAGCGGCAACGAAACTCAGGCTCAGAAAATTGAAAGCCAGATTATAAAAAAGACAGAGTATTTAAACGAATATACAAATGCTAAAAATCTTGAACTTGAATCACTTAAAAAGTCCCTTACAGAAAATGATGACTTTTACAAAAAACTCTACGATACTCTTGCACGCATTGCAGAATCCGGCGGTTACAGCATGATTTTAAGTTTGCAGCAGGCAAATGCAATTTTGTGGTACAGCAGTTCTGTTGACATTACGGATCAGGTTATTTCAAGATTAGGACTTTAGTTTAAGGTAAATCATGGCAGACGAAACGCCTCTTTTTCTACAGTACATCAGCATAAAAGAACAGCATCCTGGGGAAGTGCTTTTTTTCAGGGTCGGCGATTTTTATGAAATGTTTAACGAAGATGCCGTTGAAGTTTCTAAACTTTTGAATCTTACTTTAACTCATCGCGGTGAAAACCCAATGTGCGGCGTGCCTTATCATGCTGCAAAAATCTACATTGCAAGACTTTTGCGCTTGGGAAGAAAAATTGCCATTGCAGAACAAATAGGCGAAAATCTTCAGGGGAAAGGTCTTGCAGAACGTAAAGTTGTAGAAATAATTACGCCTGGAACTGCAGTTGAAAGTGAATATCTTGAAGGCGGCGTAAATAATTTTCTTGCTTCACTTTTCATTTCTCACGGAAAATGTGGATTTGCATTTATAGACGTTACAACCGGAGAATTTAAGGCTACATCTTTTCCCCAGACTCCTGAAATGGAAAATTTCCAGAAAGAACTGGGACGATGCACACCAAGGGAAATCATTCTGCCTGACAGTTTAAAAAACAACAGCACCGTTTTGCAGATAATCAGTCTTTTTGAAAATATGGCAGTTTCATATTATCCTGACTGGAATTTCAACATTGATTCAGGATTCAGGCGACTTACACAGCAGTTTAAGACAGTAAACCTTCAGTCTTTTTCACTTCAAAGTGATTCCATAGAAATCATTCCTGCAGGCTTTCTTTTAGACTATCTTTCCAAAACAACGAATTCAGATACTTCACATATAAGTTCCATAAGCGTTTACCGTGACAGCGACTTTATGATAATAGACGACTCTTCCAGACGCAATCTTGAAATAACAAACAACCTTCGTGACGGAAGCAGTCAGTATTCGCTTTTGGAGTGCGTAAATTCTACTCAAACTGCCATGGGCTGCCGTCTTGTAAGGGAATGGCTTATGTTCCCGCTGACTAATCTTAACGAAATCAATGCAAGGCAAAACCACGTTGAACTTTTTGTAAACAACCGTTCCCTTCTTAGAAAAGTTACTGACAGTCTTGAAGGCATACTTGATATAGAGCGTCTTGCTGCAAGAATTGCAATGGACAGGGCACACGGCAAGGATCTTCAGGCTTTGAAAAACAGTCTTTCCCTGTGGCTTAAAATTCAAGGCACATTAGGCGAAGAAAAATTTTCCAAAATTGAAACGGAAAGCGCTTCCTTAATTATAAACCTTATTTCTTCTGCAATTATGGACGATCCTGCAACTTCATTAACAGACGGAAACATCATAAAGGAAGGCTGGAGCAAGGAACTTGATCACTGGCGGGACGTTCACGATAACTTCAATCAGGTAATGGAAGCTTATGCTCAGGAAGAAAGACAGCGTACAGGCATTCAGAATCTCCGCATAAAAAAAAGCGGCAATATGGGCTACTTTATTGAAGTTACAAAAGGCAAACTTGATAAAGTTCCGGACCATTTCATTATAAGGCGTGCTCTCGTAAATGCAGAACGGTACACTACGGAAAAACTTCAGGAACTTGAGCAAAACCTTAACGAATCAGGTTCACGTATTCTTGAACTGGAAAGGGACTTGTTTATAGAAGTAAGAAATCAGCTTAAAAAATATGTGCCTTACCTTCAGCAGACTGCACGGGAAATTGCTTATGCTGATGTAACTTCATCTTTTGCAGCTTCGGCAGTAAGGTATAATTGGGTTAAGCCTGTACTTAATTCGGAAAGAATTTTTACAGTAGAAAACGGACGTCACCCCGTTGTAGAAAAGCATATTCCTGCAGGAGAATTTGTTCCCAACAACCTTACTTTATGTGATGAAAAAAACGAAACTTTTGCCTTGATAACCGGTCCTAACATGGCAGGAAAAAGCACATTCCTTAGGCAGAATGCACTTATCTGCCTTTTAGCCCAGACTGGAAGCTTTGTTCCTGCAAGTAAGGCTGAACTTGGAATAGTAGACAAAATCTTTTGCCGTGTAGGAGCAAGCGACAATCTTGCAAGAGGAGAATCTACTTTCCTTATTGAAATGACGGAAACAGCACACATTTTGCGAAGTGCAACTGAATCTTCACTTGTCATTATGGACGAAGTTGGCCGTGGTACAAGTACGGAAGACGGACTTTCAATTGCATGGGCTGTAAGCGAATATCTTCTTAACCGCATAAAATGCAAGACACTTTTTGCAACCCACTATCATGAATTGACAAGAATGGAAAATCCTGCTGCAAAAAAACTATGCATGGCTGTAGAAGACGAAGGAAGCAACGTTGTTTTTTTGAGAAAAGTCATAGAAGGAGAAAGCGCAAACAGTTACGGAATTCACGTAGCACGTCTTGCAGGCGTTCCTGAAACTGTAATAAAAAGGGCACAGTTTATTCTTGACAAAATCAGAAAAGATGCAGGTGAACAGACTGAAATTGATTCCAGCAGCGTTGTATTTGAAGAAGTTCATGCCGAAGAAAACAAAACTTCACTTACAGGCGCACTTTTTTCCGACGAAGAGCTTATCCTTGACGAAATTCTTTCTTCCGACACAAACAACCTTACTCCAATTCAGGCTTTGCAGATGATTGCACGATGGAAGCAGACTTTAAGCGGACGGTGATTTTTGATTTTTTTCAGCCGGAAATTGTTGTTTTTGGAATTTCTGTGGCAAATTTATATATGTGAAATCAATATTTAAAATAAGAAAATACATTTTTTTTCTTTTAAGGGGAATTTTTTCCTTTATCTTTACGGAAGAAAAATGTACCTGCTGTGGAAGAAAAAGCTTGTTTTTTCCATTATGCCGTAAATGCAGGGAAAATCTTAAGCTGGAAATTGAACTTAATGAAAACCGTTGTTCTGTCTGCGGAAAAATCCTTGTAAGCGAAGAAGGCAAATGCATGGCTTGCAGGGAAAGTGCAGTAATTTCAAGTGCCGGCAGATGCTTTCCTTTGTTCAGCTACAGGCTCTGGAAGAAAAATCTCCTTTTTGAATGGAAACTTGCAGGAAAAAGAAGTTTGTCTTACGTTTTTTCAGATTTTGCCTATCTGGGTTTGGAAAAAATGTATGGCAGAAAAAACATTCCTCCTGTAGTGCCTGTTCCGCCGAGAGCCGGAAAGAAAAGGGAAAAAGGCTGGGATCAGATAGACGAACTGTGTAAATTCCTCCATAAGAATTACGGCGTAAAAATCCTGCCCTGCTTAAAGCGCCTTTCAAAAAATCAGCAGAAAAAACTGAACAGGGAAAGCCGCCTTTTAACTAAGGGTCATTCCTTTGCACTTAAAAACGAAAGAATTTCTGGAAAAAAGTTTCCCCGCGAAGTTGTTCTTATAGACGATGTCATGACGACAGGTGTTACTGCAGAAAGCTGCTGCAGCGTGTTGAAAAAAGCAGGCGTTGAAAAAGTTGATGTGCTTGCACTTTTTGTAGTGGACTAGAACAATTTTGTGTATTAAAATATGACTTGAAAAACGGATTTAAAATCTTTGATAAGTTAAACGGGAGAAATTATGGCCGAAGAAAATACACAGTTTCAGTTAGTAACTTTTAAACTTGGAGAAGAGTTGTACGGTGTAGACATTATGGATGTAAAGGAAATTGTAAAGGTTCAGGCTGTAAGACCTATTCCTAATGCTCCTTATTACGTAGAAGGAATTATAAATTTAAGAAGTGAAATAATTCCAATCATCAATTTGCACAAGCGCTTTCATATTGCAAAATCATACACTTCTACAGACGAAATGGACGAAGATGAAGGCGGATTTATCATTCTTGACATAGACGGAAACAAAATCGGCATTATAATCGATAAAATTGCAAGAGTAGTTCCAATTAATACAAGTGAAATTAAAGCTCCGCCACAAATGCTTAGCGGTATCGGTTCAGAATATATTCAGGGTGTTGTAAGGCAGGATAATTCTTACCTTATAATCATGGATATACGCAAGCTGTTTACGGGAAAGGAACTTCAGAAAATCATTGGCGACCCTGAAGAATAAATTAAAGTAAAGGCGAAACTTAAGGCGTTTTTGCAAATGTTTTGCGGAAAGTGCTTTCTGTCTTTGCCTTTATCAATGATTTACGTTATTTTTACGGAAACTTTCACTTAATTTTTTTGATTTTTTCGTTTATATTTGATTTTGTTTTTGATTTTCAGTTATATTTTCAATGTAAAAATTTAATATTAAAAAAAGGATTTGTACAAAATGATTCAGACATACAGTTCTACAATCAGGCGCAAGGAAATGGAAGCCGTTCTTACCTGCATGGTAGATGAAAAAATCGGACCTGGAGAAATGAACCAGCGCCTTACTCAGACTTACAGGGAACTTTCCGGCTGTGACGGCTGTGTTGCCCTTAGAAGTCCTTCAGTTGCCCTTGAATACGCTTTAAAGGCAATTTCACTTCCCAAAGAAAGCGGAATAATGATAAGTGCATTGGCTCCTTTCTGGCAGTTTGCAGCAATAGAAAAACTGGGCTATAAACCTGTTGTCCTTGATGTAGATATGGAAACTTCCCTTGTTACAGTTGAAAAAGTTCAGGAAGGCATTAAATGTGGCGGCCGTCTTTTGATTTTGCACGAAACTATGGGAATCCTTCCTTCAATAAAAGATTTCCTTGAACTTGACATTCCTGTTATAGAAGACATTTCCCAGTCAGCACTTTCCTTTTACCCTCTGGAAGAAGGAGAAGAAAGAAAGCCTTTGCCTTCAGAAGAAAGCAGTTCAGGGGAAAAAAATGAAAGTGAAGGGGAACTTCAGGAACCTAAAGGAAAGCGTGCAGGCTCTTACGGCGTTTATTCAATTCTTGGCATGGAAGATCAGGATATTGTAACGGCAGGCGGCGGCGCTGTTTTAATTGCTCCATGCAGGAAAGAGTGGATTGTCTTGAAAAACTTAATTCAGCAGGCTCCTTCTACAGACATTATGCCGGACATGAATGCAGCACTTGCTTTTGTTGAACTTAAGGAATTTGCCCGTAACGAAAAAGTCCGCAGGGAATTGTTTACTTTATACAGCCGTTCAATTATGGCAGGAAAGCATAAGACTTTTATCCGGGAAAAAGATTTCGGTTCTACAATATATTCATTTCCGCTTTTACTTAATTCAGGATTTAAAGACGTTAAGTCTTACGGAATGCACAAAGGAATTGAAGTAAAGCTTGCTTTTGAAAAGTCCGTAATTGCCGTAAAAAACGAAGAATATTCTTCACAGTGCATGAATGCTTCGTCCATTGCCTTAAGGTGTGCCTTGTTTCCGTTATATCCAAGACTCGGGCAAAAAGATGTAGCAAGAATTGTTAAGGTTTTGTCGTCTTTGCCATGATAAAGTGTCTGATTTTAGCCAATTCATTTAAAGAACATTCTCAGATTCTGGCTCAGGAAATAAAGTCATTTTTGTGTGAAAGAAAAGTCAGGGCTGAAATTTTTACATACAACGGAAAAGATGCTGAATGCAGGAATTGTGAAAGCAGGGAGGCAGTTTTAAGTTCAGGAATGGAAGTTCCTTTTAAGGATTTTGATTTTGCAGTAACCCTTGGCGGTGACGGAACTGTACTTTTTGCAGGAAGAGGATGCGCTCCTTTGGGAATTCCTGTTTTTCCAGTTAATCTTGGAGAATTTGGTTTTCTTGCGGCTGTTCAAAAAGAAAACTGGCAGGAAGAGCTTGTTTCTTATCTGGAAGGAAAATCCTTTATAAGCCAGAGAAGTCTTGCAGAAGGTGAAGTTATAAGAAACGGCAGAACCGCATTTAAATGCACTGCCCTTAACGATATAATTGTTTCAAGCCATTCTTCCTGCGGACTTGTAAATTTAAATGTTGCTTACAATCATGCCCTTTTAGGTGCGTTTAAATCTACCGGAGTTATAGTTGCCACTTCTACCGGTTCTACAGCTTATTCTGCAGCAGCAGGCGGACCTATTGTAGACTCAAGCCTTGACGCACTTGTTTTAACGCCAATCAGTTCTTTCAGTCTTTCTGCAAGGCCTTTGGTTTTAAGTTCCCAGAGTGAAATAGCAATGACGGTTTTGCCTTCAAGAGTTGATGTTTCCCTTAGCGCAGACGGTCAGCTGAATTTTCCTCTTGAACAGGGCGATGTTGTAATTATTGGAATTTCTAAACATAAGGCACGGTTAATCGGCTCTACGCAGGAAAAATTTTACAGTGCATTGCAGAGCAAGTTAAACTGGTCAGGAGGTCCTCGTGCTTGAAGAACTTGATATAAAGAATTTTGCTTTAATCGACAGTGCTCACATTGAATTTTCAAAAGGCTTTACTGTTTTAAGCGGTGAAACTGGAGCAGGTAAGTCCATTCTTATAGGAAGCATAGCCTTTCTCTTAGGCGGTAAAGCCGGCATTGAACAGATAAGGACAGGATGTCAGGAAGCACAGGTAAGCGGAACATTTCTGCTTGAAAAAAAAAGTGCATTTGAATGGCTGGAAGAACACGGCATAGAACCAGAAGATAACCGCATACTTTTAAGGCGTGCAGTAAAATCAACAGGAAAAAGCTCTGCCTGGATTGGCGGAATAAGCGTAACAAGAGCAGATTTAGCTTCTTTTGCCCAGTTTCTCGTAGACATACACGGTCAGCACGAACAGCAGTCGCTTATGAAAGTAAGCGAACACCGCCGTTACCTTGACATTTACGCTGATATAGTTGACGAAGTTAAGGAATTTACACTTTTGTACAATCAGCTTGTAGAAAAAAGGGCTTTTCTAGAAAAACTTAATACTAACGAAAGTGAAATCAAAAACCGCATAGAAATGCTTGAATTTGCAGTAAGCGAAATAGAAAGTGCAAAGTTAAAGGACGGAGAAGAATCAGACCTGGAATCAGAAGAAAACAGACTGTCTTCCTTTGAAAAACTTTACACTGATATAGAAGAAATAAACGGTATTCTTGAAGGAAATGAAGGTGAAGGAATAATTTCATTGCTTAGAAAAGTAAAGGGCATAAGTTCCCGCGGATTGAATTACGACAGGCAGCTTTCTTCACTTGATGCACGGTTGGAAAATGCATTTTACGAAATTGACGACATTACTAAGGAATTCCGCCGTTATTCTCAAAGCCTTGTTTTTGATCCGGAAAGACTTGCTGCAGTTCAGGAAAGGCTGGAACTTATTTACAGGCTGAAGAAAAAGTATGTTTCCTTTAACGGTGCAACTGAAAAAGACTTGATTTCTTATGCCGAAAAAGCAAAAGCTGAACTTGAAGAGCTGGGCAGCGGTTCAAAAGATAAAACTGCTCTGGAAAATGAAATTGCCCGATTGGAAAAGCTGGTTTATACTAAAGCTAAGGCAATCAGCACAAAGCGCAGGGCTTCTTCGGAAAAAATGTCTGCTGCAGTGGAAAACATTCTTTCCAGGCTGGGAATGGCAAGTGCAAGATTTTCTGTCAGTCTTGCTGAAAAAGAAGGTACGGAAGTTGAACAGAAGTGCGGCCCTTATGGAATGGACAACATTGAATTCCTTATAAGCGCAAACCCTGGAAGTCCGCTTTTGCCTTTAGCCCGTATTGCTTCAGGCGGTGAATTAAGCCGTGTAATGCTGGCGCTAAAAACAATTCTTTCTGCTGCCGATAATGCAGGTACCCTTATTTTTGATGAAATTGATACCGGTATTGGTGGTGAAGTTGCTGTTGCTGTAGGTGAACATATGAAAAAGCTTGCGCAGAATCTTCAGGTTTTATGCATAACTCATCTGGCAAGTATTGCAGTGTATGCTCACAATCAGATTAAAATAGAAAAAGGTTCGGAAAATAATTCTACTTCAACGAATGTTTTCCCTGTAGACGGAATAAATAGAGTAAAGGAAATTGCCCGTATGCTTTCCGGAGACAGTTCAACCCAGGAGTCTTTGGAACACGCCCGTTCCATGCTTGAAAAATTTGGAGGAGAAGTATGCCTTTAATTACATCAGAAAGCCGTTCGGAGTTTGCCGATAAAGCAAAACCTGTAAGAGACAAAATTGATGTTACGCTCAAAAAAGAAAAAAATATGCTTGATCTTATGAAAAGGGATACAGGCGGTGTTGAATACAAAAAACTTCTTCTTTGCGAAGACATGATTTATGTGGCAACCCTTTACATCAGCATAAACAGCTTTTCTGTTGAAATTCTCGGTACTAAAAACAACGATGCATTGAATGACGCAAGAAAATCAATTTACAAGGCAATTATTTATCTTGAAGAAATAGTTTCAAATGTAGTTGACTGCCCTTACTCTGAAATTGAGCCGAAAATTGCACTTATAAGCAATATGCCTCTTGAAAAAAGATTTTACCTTGTGCGGAAACTCGGTCTTGTCATACAGGTTCTAGTTGATGCTTTCGGAGACAATTCAAAGTGGAAGTGGTCTTTTGTTGAATTACGCGGACGCTTTGCCGTAGTTGCAAAAAATCTTCTTGACATGAAGCAGGCAGCAAAAGATTACTTTGACTTGCGCAGTCTTGACTATGAAAATACAGTGCTTTACATCCGTCTTTTGAAAAAACTTCTTGATAAAAGTGCATCTGAATACAGGGATCGTTATGAACTTTCTACAAGGCGCATAGACGATATGCGTGTTGCAATAAACTTCCTTATAGCTTTAAGGCGCATTGCCATGATTTTAGGCGACAATGCAGAATCTGAAGGAATAAAGAAAAAGGCTATTGTCTGGAAAAGCAAAATGGAAAATGATACTAAAACCGGAGCCAGCCGATAGTTTTTTTGCAGGACGGTGCAATGAAAAAGGAACTTGTTTTAAAAATATTCGAAGGATTTTCCATTGAAAGGTGGAATGATCTTATACGTCCTTTTGATGTTGTAGAAATGGACAAAGCTGCCGAAAAAATGGTTGCTTCCTACATTATTGCAAAATACGAAGAAAACCGCGGCGTAAAAATCGACTGGGAATGGATGATTTATGCCAGCCTTTTTGACCTTTTAAGAAAAATCCAGCTTTGCGACATAAAAAGCCCTGTTCAGTCCATCATTAAAAACGAATATCCTCAGGAATTCATTAAGCTTAACAACTGGGTTCTGGATCAGTACAGAAACCTTATAGACGACAGCAGCTTAATGGAACGCTTCGAGCATTATATACGTCAGCGTAACGGAGAAGAGCCTTTTGAAGAAAATCAGGAGCAGACTTGCAGGA
Source organism: uncultured Treponema sp. (assembly GCA_945877425.1). Taxonomy (GTDB): domain Bacteria; phylum Spirochaetota; class Spirochaetia; order Treponematales; family Treponemataceae; genus Treponema_D. The sequence continues at coordinate 21,647 of CAMCRZ010000001.1, read as the reverse complement.
TTTTCCGTGCAGCCCACAAGTATTCAACTTTACGTGAACTTGAAATGATAAGTGCGGTAAACGAAGCCGAGCGTCTTGAAAAAATAAGGCTGGAACTTAACGCAGACCTTCAGCAGTACCTTGATTTACGGGGCCTTCAGCTTTTAATTACAAAGCAGAAACCTTTTGATTTTATCATGCGTATTGAACAGCTCAGGTTTCAGACTCGATGGAATCAGACTCCTAGAATTCCAAAAACTTCTGTTTTAGGCCATTGCTTTTTTGTAGCAGTGCTTACTCTTCTTTTTACCCGTGAATCTAAAGTGAAGATGTGCCGGAAAAGAATTTACAATAATTTTTTCAGCGCACTTTTCCACGATTTGCCGGAAAGCGTTACGAGAGACATAATTTCTCCTGTAAAAAAAGCTACTGACGGACTTCCTGCCATTGTGAAAAACATAGAAGACAAAATTGTAGCCAACGAACTTGTGCCTTTCATGGAAGACTTTTACAGAGACGAAATCCTCTATTTTACAAGCGATGAATTTGAAAACAGAGTTTGTCTCGGAGAAAAAATCTATCACGTAAGTTTTGAAGATTTAAACGAAAAGTATAATTTTGACGAACTTAGCCCTGTAGACGGAAAAATGGTTCGTGTTGCAGATCATCTTTCAGCATTGCTTGAAGCAGGCATTTCCATAAAACACGGAATTACAAGCACTCATCTTGAAGAAGGTAAGGCTAATCTTTTAAAGGCATATCAATCCGGCAAAACAATAAACGGAATAGATGCAGCTTCAATTTTTAAGGAATTTTCCCTCTGATTTAACCTTGCTGTGCAGGAAAAACTTTCAGAAACTTTTAATGCGATATTATTGTAATCTTTACAGATTTTATTTATAATTCTAGCGCCCTAAAGTTTATTTATAAGCAAGACTTTTGGTTTATGAGTTAATTCTATGTAATATAATGAATTAACCTTATATGGAGGAATTATGACAATTGCGCAAATGCTTGAGCAAAGTGGAATTTTAACTTTGCTAGGTCTGTGTGTCGTGTTCAGTTTTCTGATTATTTTGATTCTTGCAATGAATTTGCTTCGTATTTTTGTTAAGGCATTTCATCTTGAAAAAAAGTCAGCTGAAAAAGGCACTCCAACTTCAACTTCAGCACCTGCTTCTTCTGCAGCCAGTAATGCTGATAATGGAGCGGTTATCGCTGCTATTGCTGCTGCCATTCACGAAAAAGAATCAGTTTAATTCTAAATACAAAATAAAGAGGTTATTTTTATGTCTAAAGTAGGTATTTCTGAACTTGTAATCCGTGATGCACATCAGTCGCTTCACGCAACTCGTATGACAACTGCAGATATGCTTCCTGCATGTTCAATGCTTGATAAAATCGGTTATAAATTCATTGAAGGCTGGGGCGGCGCAACTTATGATTCATGTATCCGCTTCCTTAATGAAGATCCATGGGAACGCCTTAGAAAACTTCACGCTGCAATGCCGAATTCAAAAATCATGATGCTTTTGCGCGGTCAGAACCTTCTTGGTTACCGCCATTATGCTGATGATGTTGTTGATAAATTCGTTGAAACTGCTGCAAAAAACGGAATTGATGTTTTCCGCATTTTTGATGCCTGTAACGACCCTCGCAATCTTGAACGTGCTACTAAAGCTGCAAAAAAAACAGGCAAACATGTTCAGATGGCAATTTCTTACGCCGTAACTCCATATCACACAATTGAAAAATACGCTGAACTTGCAAAAACTTACGCTGAATTCGGTGCAGATTCAATTTGTATTAAAGATATGTCAGGTCTTCTTAAGCCATACGATGCTTACGATCTTGTTAAAGCCATTAAAAAAGCCTGTGACCTTCCTGTAGAAATCCATACTCATGCTACTACAGGCCTTTCTGTTGCAACTGAAATGAAAGCAGTTGAAGCTGGTGCAGATATTCTTGATACGGCAATTTCTTCTATGTCAATGGGAACTTCTCATTCACCTACAGAAACAATCGTAGAAATGCTTAAAGGTACAGAATACGATACTGAACTTGATACAAAGGCACTTCTTGAACTTGCTGCATATTTCCGTGACGTACGCAGGCATTACGCTTCTCTTGAATCTAAATTCCTGGGAGCTGATACACGTATCCTTCTTTCTCAGGTTCCGGGCGGTATGCTTTCTAACCTTGAAAGTCAGTTAAAGCAGCAGGGTGCAGCAGACAAAATGGACGCTGTTCTTGCTGAACTTCCACTTGTACACAAAGACATTGGTTATGTTCCTCTTGTTACTCCAACTTCACAGATTGTTGGAACTCAGGCAGTATTTAACGTTCTTTTCGGACGCTATGAAAGAATGACCGGTGAATTCCGTGATCTTCTTGTTGGAAAATACGGTAAGCTTCCTGCAGAACCAAACGGTGATCTTGTAAAGAAAGCTCTTGAACTTAATAAAATGGATGAAGTTATGACTTGCCGTCCTGCAGACAAGATTGAACCTGAATGGGACAAAATGATGGCTGAATCTAAGGAAAACGGCGGAGACGGTTCTGTTGAAGATGCACTTACTTATGCAATGTTCCCTAAAGTTGCTCCAAAATTCTTTGCAGAAAGGAAAAATGGTCCTGTTGATGCAGAAGCAACATTCGGCATTAAGGAAACTCCAAAAGCTCCTTCTGCTTCTAACGGCGGTTCTTACACAATCACTGTAAACGGAACACCTTACGCTGTTTCTTCAGACGGAAAGGGTAACATTAACGTTAACGGCACACCATATAATGTAAGCGTTGGCGCTCCTGGCGCAGCTCCAGCTCCTTCTGCTTCGGCAGCTCCTGTTGTTTCAGGCGGAGTTGATGTAAAAGCTCCGGTTGCAGGTACTTTGCTTAAGCAGTGCTTCTCTAACGGTGCAACAGTAAACAAAAACGACACTGTAATCATAATTGAATCTATGAAGATGGAACTTGAAGTAAAGGCTCCTGAAAGCGGAACTATTACTTATTCAGTAGGAACTGGTTCTCAAATTCAAAACGGACAGACTCTTGCTTCAATTGGCGGCGTAATTCAGGCAGCTCCTGCACCTGCAGCTCCAGTTGCTCCAGCAGCTCCAGTTGCTCCAGTTGCTCCAGCAGCTCCGGTTGTTCCAGCAGCAGCTCCTTCTGCTCCAGCCGGCGGCGTTTCAGTAAAGGCTCCTGTTGCAGGTGTTTTCCTTAGAGGCGCTGTTTCTGAAGGTGCATCTGTTAAGAAAGACGAAAACGTTGCAATTATTGAATCTATGAAAATGGAACTTGAAATTAAAGCTCCTGCAAGCGGAAAAGTTCACTTCCTTGTAACTCAGGGAACACAGCTTTCTAACGGCCAGGCTGTTGCTGAAATTCAGTAATTTTGAGGAACTTGAATATGACTGTTTCTAGAAAAGAAAATAATAAAAAGATTGCACTTATTATTGTTGCAATTATGGCTGCAGCTGGTTTTATGGGTGTAATGCAGACAGCTTTTGCTCAGAATTCCGGTGAACAGACTTCCGTTAATGCTGTAAGTGAAGAAGTTTCAGAAGAAAAAGCCGTTTCTGGCGGAGAGGAAATTGTCAGAGCTATTGTCGGCATTGAAAAGGGAATTGACAGAGTTATTGACGGCACTGAAAACTGGGGCGAAGAACATAACATCAATCCTGTGCAGTTTCTTAAAAACATAGGAAAATCAACTGGATTTTACAAAATGTTCCTTCAGTCAAAAGAAGAAGCTGAAGCAGAAGCTCTTGCCAAGGAAGAAGCAGAAAAGGCTGCATCTAAGGCAAATAACACTGACTGGGGAACAGCTCCAGGCTGGCAGTCTTTCATTATGATGGCAGTAGGTTTCCTTATTGTTTATCTTGGTGCTGCCAAAGGTTTTGAACCTCTTCTTCTTATTCCGATTGGATTCGGTACTATTCTTATAAATGCAGTTGGTGCAGGTATGGGAAATCTTCCGGACGGAATGCTGGCTATTATTTACAAAGCCGGTGTAGGAAATGAATTTTTCCCTATGCTGATTTTTATGGGAATCGGTGCAATGACAGACTTTGGTCCTCTTATTGCAAATCCTAAGACTGCACTTCTTGGCGGTGCTGCTCAGTTTGGCGTATTCTTTACGCTTTTTGGTGTTGCAGTTATGAACATTTTCGGACTTAACTACAATATCCTTCAGGCTTGTGCCATTGCAATTATCGGCGGTGCAGACGGTCCTACTTCAATTTACGTTTCAGGTAAACTTGCTCCTGAACTTATGGCTGTTATAGCTGTTGCTGCATATTCTTACATGGCACTTGTTCCAATGATTCAGCCTCCTATCATGAAGCTTTTAACTACTAAAAAGCAGAGAATGATTCATATGGACAATCCTCGTGAAGTTGGCAAAGTTGAAAAGACACTTTTCCCTCTTGTACTTCTTGTTCTTACTATTCTTCTTTTACCGCCTGCTGCTCCTCTTATCGGTATGCTTGCTTTTGGTAACTTTGTAAAGAACTGCGGTTGTGTTGAACGTCTTTCTAAAACTATGGAAAATGAACTTATGAACATTGTTTCCATTCTTCTTTCACTTGGTGTAGGAAGTCAGATGACTCCTGAAAAAATCATTCGTGGAGAAAGCCTTGGAATTATAGTTCTTGGACTTGTTGCATTTGCTGTTGCTACTGCAGGCGGAATCCTTATGGCTCACTTTATGAATCTGTTCCTTCCAAAGAATAAGAAAATCAATCCTCTTATCGGTAGTGCCGGTGTAAGTGCCGTTCCTATGGCTGCCCGTGTTGCTCATAAAGTTGCTCAAAGTGAAGATCCTTCTAACTTTATTTTGATGAATGCTATGGGACCAAACGTTGCAGGTGTTATCGGTACTGCCATTGCAGCCGGTGTATTTATTGCAACTTACGGCGGACTTTAAGACTAAGTTCATCTTGTAAAATTAAGCCTGTTCTGTTACTTTTTTAGCAGAGCGGGCTTTTTTTGTCTCCAGGAGGAACAATGGCTGATTTTCCAAATATTGAAGATTACGTAAAATGGCGGGGAGACTTAACTTTTAAACAGGACAATTTTTCCGACGTAGATGCAGCTGTTCTTTGCGAAATGGGCTATTGTCATTTAGACGGACTTTGCCAAAGCGGCTTTTCAGAACAGATTGCTTTTAATCAGATTGCAGGCAAAATTATGTCTTCCAAAGAAATGCAGGTTAAGTATTTTGACGTAGGGCTTATGAACAGAAAAATCCCTGAGTTTTTTACTGCAGCTTCCATGACAAACCGTTTCGGCAATATTAAGCTTTGCGGATATGTAAGCATAATTCATGCAGGACAGGACGTTTCTACTCAGATTCAGTTTGCAGCCTTTACAGTTGTTCTTGATGACAAAACAATCTGCGTAGTTTTTAGAGGCACTGATGATTCTGTTGTAGGCTGGAAAGAAGACTGTAACCTTGCTTTAGCTGATGAAATTCCTGCCCAAAAAGCTGCCGCTGAATATCTTGAAAATGCAGGAAAGTTTTTTAAGAAGCACAGAATTATTGTTGCAGGTCATTCCAAGGGCGGAAATCTTGCCTTATATGCCTGTGCAAAAGCCTGCAATAAAGTTAAAAAGCGCATCCTTACTGTTTACAATTTAGACGGACCGGGATTTTTTCAGGAAACACTTGATTCGAAAGAGTTTAGGACTATAGAAAAAAGAGTACGCAGCTGGTTTCCTTACGAGTCTGTTGTGGGAATGCTGTTCCGTCATTTTGATGATTTTAAAGTTGCAGAAAGTAACGGTTTCCTTATTTTTCAGCATGATTTGCTTACATGGAAAGTTTGCGGAAAAGACATTTGCATTCACCAGGAAGGATTGTGCAAAGGAAGCTTAAAAACTTATGAAGTCTTTAACAGATGGATTGTAAAGCTTGATTCTGAGCAGAAAAAAACTTTTATAGAAGCACTTTTTTCTCTTCTGGAAAGCACGCAGAAACTTACAATGGCATCTATGTTTGGTGATGTTCAGAATGATTTTAATTCTTCCCGCATAGCGTACAAAGAAAAAATGAACGAAATTTCATCAGAGTTTAAGAATTCAGACTTTAAGGGAAAAGTTTCATCGGTGGGGAAAGCGGCTTTGTCTGTAGGAAAGGCAATCCGTGATGATTCAGCGGCTTTAGGAAAATGCGTAGGTTATGGAGTTAAAAGCGTTGCAAGAATTACTAAAGCAGGTTTTGAAGCTGCAAGAAACAAGGAACTTATGGAAGTGCTTAAGGAAATTGCCGGAGAGTTTAAGTCTTCACTTTAGTTTTTCTGTTTAACTGATGAAGCTTAAGAAAAAGCTCCGTCAGTTAATTTTGTAATTTTTGGAAAATCAGTTAGATTTTGCTTTTTGTTTCAAGAATTTTCCGTGCTCTGTCAAGGGCATCGTTTATGTTTGCACAGATGTTTTCCCTGCCAAGTTTGTCTGCCATGCCTGTTTTTTCGCAAAGCATATAAGGCTGAGTGTGGATTCCGCTTAAAATTATTTTAATGCCTTTTCTGTCGCAGGCACATTTTGCCTGTTCAAGAGCCTTAATTCCGCCTGCATCAAGGTAAATCGTATTTCTCATGCGGAGAATAAGTATTTTGTAGTTGATTCCTGCGTTTTCTACTGCAACTTCGAATTTCCGTACTGTTCCAAAAAATAAAGGTCCGTCAATTTCGTAAATCAATGCACCTTGAGGAATATCAAGTTTTTCTGCCGGCATATCAGACTGGGCAATTCCATTTGTAAGGGATTCCCTTTTGTTCTGAACTTCACTTAAATCAATCATCTTTTTAATGAAGAAAAATGCTGCAAATCCTAATCCCACTTCAATGGCAACTGTCAAATCAATAAAAATCGTAATAAGGAACGTTACGGTAAACACGCAGATATCTGACTTCTGGCCTTTAAGCAGAACTTTTATTGCCGGAAAGCCTGCCATATTCCATGCAACGTTAAGAAGAACTGCACTTAAAGCTGCCATTGGTATAAGAGATGCATATTTTCCTGCAAAAAGCAAAATTACAAGCAAAGTCAAAGCGTGAATTATTCCTGCAACAGGTGTCTTGCCGCCGTTTTTAATGTTTGTAGCTGTACGTGCAATTGCTCCTGTAGCTGGAATTCCGCCGAATAACGGAGACACAATGTTTGCAATTCCCTGACCTATAAGTTCAGTGTTGGAATCATGCTTTTCACCAATCATACCGTCTGCAACTGCTGCACTAAGAAGAGACTCAATTGCTGCCAGAACTGCAATGGAAACTGCTGTAGGAAAAAGTGCGCTTATAGTCTTTATGCTGAAGTCAGGAAGGCAAGGCTTTGGAAGTGAAGTTGGAATTTCACCGATAGTTGCCGTAGTAATGCCATGTTTTCCAAGAATTACGCTTATAACTGTTGCAAGAACAATTACAATAAGTGAGCCTGGAATTTTCTTTATAAAATGATTCCATACAAAAAGGAAAACTAAACTTACTGCTGCCATTGTAAACGAATAAAAATCAATAGTGCTGAAAAAATGTCCGAAAGCAATCATCTTTGGAAGAAAGTCCCCGGGCATTTTCGTATACTCTTCTCCTAAAATCACAAGTGGCGAAGAAAAATCAGTAGTAAGGCCGAAAAAGTTTACAAGCTGACCTGCTGCAATAGTTACTGCAATTCCTGCCGTAAATCCTGTTACGATTGTATACGGAATGAACTTTACAAGTCCGCCCATTTTAAATACGCCTAACAGAATGAGAAGAATTCCTGCCATTAAAGTTGCAGTTGCAAGCCCCGAAAATCCAAACTGATTGACTATTCCGTAAACTATTACTGCAAAAGCTCCTGTTGGTCCGCCAATCTGAACTGTACTTCCGCCAAAAGCTGAAATACAGAATCCTGCAAATATTGCCGTAAAAATTCCTGCTGCTGCCGGAACACCGCTGGCTATTGCAAAAGCTATTGCTAAAGGAAGGGCAACAATTCCTACAATTACGCCTGCTATAAGATCACTTAAAAAAGTCTGAAACGAATAATGCTTTAATGAAGTAATAAGTGCTGGTTTAAACATAAAATCCTCTTTTTAAAATTCTTTGTCATGATTTTCTGCATATTAAGTAAAAGTATTGAAGATAATGCTCTTTTTATGAGAAAAAATCAAGATAAGGGCTTTATGATGAAAAGCGTAACAGTTGATGTACGGCTGATGCAACTTAAAATAGCAATTGTGTAAAACCTTCATATAATCTAAAATACATTTATGGAAAATAGCGACTACAGATTAAATGCATACAGAAAAGCTTCCGGCAGCTCCAGCTCAGGCAGCACAAGCTCCAGTTCAGGCAGCGGCAGCAAATCTGATAAAAATATAAGAAAGCCTGTATTTGAAAAAATCAGCACAGAAAACCCTTTAAATAAACATGACAGTTTTAAGCAGACAGTTTCACTGAATCCTCTGGAAAATTTTACCGTACCAAAAGATGATGTTTACGATGAAAGGGAAAGTCAGTCTCAAATTCTTGAAAATGCATCTTCTTATTTAAAAGAAAGCGGACTTTTAAAAACTACAAAAGACGGCAGGCCTTCAGATGGAAAAGACAGCATTTACCGCCGTGTAGCAAAGTTCCTTATTTTAATCGGAATGGACGAAGCCGCAAAAATCCTGCCTCATCTTACTCAGGAACAGACAGAGCGCATCATTCCGGAAATTGCTTCAATACGTTCCATTACGCCGGAAGAAAGTGAAGCCATACTTGAAGAATTCCACTCTTTAATAGACCGTGCAAAAGAAGAAGGCGGCGTAGAAAAAGCTAGGGAAATTCTTTCAAAAGCTTTCGGTGAAAAAAAAGCAGAGGAACTTATTTCCAGAACGCTTCAGTTTCCCCAGGGCAATCCCTTTAACTTTCTTGAAGCAGCTGACCCTCAGCGCATAAAGCTTCTCATTGAAGGAGAAAGTCTGGGCGTTAAGACTATAGTTCTGTCACAGATTGAACCGAAAAAATCTGCTGCAGTAATCAATTTAATGAAGCCGGAAGAAAAGACTAAAGTTATACTCAGGCTTGCAAAAATGGAAAAAGTTGCTCCTGAAGTTATGATTCAGATTGGAAAAACTCTCCAGGAAAAAATGCTTGCTCAAAATACAGAAAATTCTGACAGCCTTGACGGAAAAAATGTTCTTGCCCAGATTTTAAAGCGAATGTCGCCTGAACAGGAAAATTCCCTTATAAACACTTTAAGTGAAACTGATCCAGATTTAGGCGAACAGCTAAGGGAGCGTCTTTTTACGGAAGAAGATATTGTAAATGCAGACGACCGTTTTATCCAGAACCTTCTTTTTACAATGTCTGATAATGAACTTGCCTGTCTTGTATGCGGAAAAAGCGTAGAGTTCAGGGCAAAGATTTTCAGGAATATTTCAAAAGTAAGGGGTCAGTCTGTCCTTATTGAAGAAAAAACCGCAAATTCCTTTTCTAAAACTGACGTTGAACGACTAACTGCTAAGTTTTATTCAACTTTGCGCCGTGCATGGGAAACTGGCAGTTTATTTATTAAAGGCAGAGATGATGGAGAAACTTACGTATGATGGAAAAAGGCGAAAACTACAAAGGCTTTACTGTAAAAGATATTGCAGAACTTAAAGAACTTAACTCAAAAGGCGTTTACTTAATTCACGAAAAGTCAGGGCTGGAAATTTTCCACATTGTAAATGATGATATTGAAAACCTTTTTGCATTTACTTTCCTGACTCCTTCTCAAGACGAAACAGGCGTATCTCACGTTGTAGAACACAGCGTATTCTGCGGCTCAAAAAAATATCCGTTTAAAGATCCGTTTATCAAGCTTGTAGAGCAGAGCATCAACACTTACCTTAATGCATTTACTTCTTACGACAGAACGGTTTTTCCTGCAAGTTCACAAGTTAAGGAAGAATATTTTAATTTGATGAGCGTTTATGCTGATGCAGTGTTTTTCCCAAGATTTGATTCTGAAATTTTTTCTCAGGAATGCTGGCATCTGGAACTTGACGAAAAAAACAATCCTAAAATCCAGGGCGTTGTCTATAACGAAATGAAAGGCTGGTATTCTTCTTTTGAAAACGTTGCAGACTCGCTTTTAGAAAAATCAATTTTAGGCGGAACTTTTTACAAAAACGACTTCGGCGGAAATCCCCTTAAAATTCCAGAACTTACTCACGAAAAAATGAAGGCTTTCCACAAAAAGCATTACTGTCTTGCAAACTGCAGGATTTTTCTCTGGGGAAACATTTCTACAAAAGAACAGATAGACTTTCTTGAAAAAAATGTACTAAGCCAGATTACGTCTTACGGTGAAAAAGCTCAATTCCCGGAAGAAGACGAAAGCTTTGTGCCTGAAAAATTCCTTGAACTGCAGGGTCCTGACGACGGAACAGAAGACAATCTTTCCTACACAAATATGATCTGGCGCATCGGAAAAAACATTGAACCTTCATGCCGAAGCAAAGTAACTATGGAACTTTTGTTTTTAAGTTCTCTGCTTTTAAGTTCGGACAGTGCACCTCTTTCAAAAGCCCTTCTTGCTTCAGGACTTGGAACTGAAATTTCAATCGGCAGCGGTGCCAAAATCAGCAAAAAGGATTTTACTTTTCAAATAGGATTAAACGGCGTAAAAAAAGAAGATTTCCATAAAGTAGAAAAAATCATCATTGAAGAACTGGAAAATATATGCAGAAACGGCATTTCAGAAGATGATTATGAGAGAGCCTGCATGCTTTTTGAATATTCCTTCAGGGAAATAAGAAGAACAGACGGACCTTATTCCATTGCAGTTTTGCAAAGGTCACTTAGAGGATGGATTTACGGATCTGCTCCATGGGAAAGCATCATGCTGGAAGAAACATTCAATGCCTTGAAAGAAAAAATCAGTGCTGACGGAAATTACATTGTTTCGCTTATAAAAAAATATTTTCTTGAAAACAGTCTGCGTTCCTTTGTATGCGTAACCCCTTCAAAACAGTGGAATGAAAATCGGGAAAAAGAAGAACAGCTTGTTGCCCTGCGTAAACTTAATGAAACCGGAATTGAAAACGTAAAGAATCAGCTTGAAAAAATGTACGCTTTCCAGAATGATGATAAAACTGAAAAAGAATTCATTCAGCCTGTAAATGTAAAGAAACTTGATTTTAACCTTGAAGAAATAAAGTATTCCGTTGAAAATATTGCCGGACTTCCTGCCGTCATATCACCTGAAACTACAAACGGAATTGCCTACATAACTTTTGCTTTTCCTGCCGACATTTTTCCTCCTGAAGATTACTTTTATTTTCCGCTTTTTACGCAGGTACTTACTGAAATGGGCTGGAAAGGCACTGAATGGACAAAAGCCAGCACTTTAATTGAAAAAACAACAGGAAACTTTTCCTGCAGCCTTAATGCTGCCACTGTTCCTGAGTGTTCTGCTCATATCGTAAAGGAAAATCCCCTTATTGCAGGCCGTGAATGGATAATGGTAAAAGTTGCAACTGTAGAAGAAAAAATTCCTCAGGCATTTGAACTTCTCAAAAACTGCCTTACTTTAAATGATTTTTCTGACACTAAAAGGTTAAGGCAGATTATTGATATGCTGTCAAAAATGCTTGCTTCTGATGTAGTCAATTCTTCACTAAAGTACGCTTCTTACAGGGCAACATGCAGCATAAACAGAACTTCTGCCGTAAATGAATTGTGCGGAGGAATTTCTCTTGTAAACGCCTTTAAAAAAATTGCCCGTTCTGATTTGAAAGAGCTTGGAGAAAAGCTTAATTTCATAAGGGAAAAACTTCTGTCAGGCGGTGCAGTGTTCAGCGCAATATGCAGCGGACAGACTCTTGAAACTGCAAAACGTGAAGCTTCTGCCTTTATTAAAGAGCTTAACCTTTCAGCCCCGAAAGAAAAGTTAAACACTCCAGACGAAGAATTTATTTCTCTGGCAGAAAATTGCTGTACGGAATGCTGTGCATCTTCAGAAGAAAAAAGTGAAGGTGCCGGAGGCAAAGCTTACGAAGTAGATGAAGTGTTTGTAATTCCCGGTTCAGTGGGATATGCCTGTGCTGTTACGGAAAGTTCACCTTACGGTACAAAAGAAGCTGTAGCAGATGAAGTTTTTGCTCACTCAATGGAAACATCAGATTTGTGGAAGCAGATAAGGACTTCAGGCGGAGCTTACGGCGTTCAGCTTGTTCCTGCAACTACAAAAAATTCAATTGTTTTTTCTACATACCGTGATCCAAAGCCTTTTGATTCAATCAACACTTATTTGAATGCACTTAAAAATGCTCCTGAAAAAGAGCTTTCACAGGACGAACTTGAAAGGATTGTAACGGGAACTTTTTCTTCTGCAATTGAACCTTCAACTCCAAGAAGCAGGGGAACTACTGCATTGTGGTGGGTACTTTTCGGCTTTACAAATGAATACAGAAAGAAAAGAATTGAAAATCTGCTGAATTTAACTCTGGAAGACGTAAAAAAATCATCATTGCGGAACAGTGAATGTAAGAAAAAAGGCAGGACTGTAGTGTTTTGCAGCGAAGAACTCCTTGACGAGAAAAAAATAAAAAACTATGGAAAAATTGTGCATTTGACATTATAATGGAAACATATTTTTATATTAACATTCAGAGTAATTTACATATATATTACAGGTATTGATGGGAGTGTATTTTATGGATAAGAAAACTAAGGAATTGATTGAACTTGTAAGAGGTCTTGTTTCTGATGTTCAGGGAGCACCGTATCCTGGAGATGGTTTTGAGCCTGAACTTTATACAATCTGGTATGAGCACGTTCAGAAAAATGCACAAAACTGTTTTGAATACCTTGATGATAATTTTACTGAAGAAAAAAAACAGGTGCAGGACGCATTAAATAAAATGTTTAAATAAAATCTAATTTGCCATATTAAATCTGCCGATAATCAAACAAGGTAAAATCCTTTTGTTATTGGTGGATATAATATGGGAATAAAAAAAATAAGACGCAATGAAAAATATATGTTAAAGGGTTCTCTCAAAAAGAACGGATTTGATTGCTGGCGTCTTGTAACTAATGCAATTAGCAACGTTACTGGTGAAGAAAAAACTTTTTTTATAGAATATTATATTGTAAACCCTTCAGTTTCACCGGATGAATGTCTTTTAGGTTTCAAAAATCGGTTTAAAAAAACAGCAGCAGATTTGCAGTACGCTTTGGCAGGAACACAGTCAACTCAGAGCGTTACAAGCCAGACTTTCGTGCAGCCTTCTTTTTTAATGGTAAGGGCAGGAGTTTTTGCTGAAAACGGCAGGCATGTAAGTGCATATTACCCTTGCAGTCAGTTAAACATCGGCACAAATGACTTTTTGATTTGCGTAGGAAACGGTGAGCTTAAAGAATCAATTCTTTCTGATGATTTTACGCAGGGAAGGGTAAAAGTTCTTCCTGAATTCCTTATGGAAAATCCTGAATACCTTTGTGATGCAGGTGAAATAATGTGGGACTTGCGGTTTGACAAGCAGATTGGATTTTTACCTGACTACAGAGGCAAAGGCATTCATTGGGCTGCATTCGGCGCAAAAACTTCTTTTAGCGGAAGAATCCTCTTTAATGGCGAAGAATTTACTGTCTATCCTGGAAAATCTTTCGGTTACTTTGATAAAAACTGGGGAAAAGCCTTTGTAAATCCATTCTTTCACTTAAGTTCATCAAATTTTACAAGCAACATCAGCGGAATGAATTTATCTTCTTCATGCTTTGCAGTGCAGGGTGAGTTTAACAAAAAGCTTTCTGTTTTAGTTCAAGTTGAAGGCAAGAAAATTCAATTTCATGCAGACAGGCACAGAAGCTATGAAGTTACTTATGACTTTTTGAAAATGCCTGAAAATGAAGAAGACGTTAAGCTTCACTGGACTGTAAGTGCCCACAACAAAAAGTACGTTATTGACGTAGACATTTTTTCTTCTGTTAAAGCAGTGTACGTCCGTGATTTTGAATGTCCTGAAGGCGGAAGAAAAGTGCTTAAAGTTTTAGGCGGTGCCAACGGAACTGGAGAACTGCGGATTTACAAAAAAATCGTCAAAAACCTTGAACTTATTGAAGACGTAAAGATTGCAAACTGTCTTTGTGAATACGGAAATATTGAATATCCTGAATCGTAAAAAAATTTGCCTTTTTAAAAATCTGTGATTATTTTAAAAGCAGTTAAAGTAAAAATGGAGGCTGCTTATGAATTATGATCAGATGACTATAAAACTTCAAGAAGGAATTCAAGAAGCTTCATCAATTGCACGTCAAAATGATAATGCTGAAATCGGAAATGAACACATACTTTGCGCACTTTTAAATCAGCAGGACGGAATTGTTCCTCCTATAGTTGAGCGGATTGGTGTGAACCTTCGTTCACTTCTTGATGAACTTAAAAATCTTATTAAATCAAATCCAATTGTACGGGGACAGGCAAACGTTTCCCTAAGCTCTTCTGCCCAGACTGTTCTTGCAAAAGCTGAAAAAGAAATGTCTGCTCTAAAAGATCAGTTTCTTTCAACAGAACACGTTTTGCTTGCCATGACAGAAGCAGATGACAGGACAGGAAGCCTTCTTAAAAAAAATGGAATAGTAAGAAAAGCCGTTCTTGAATCACTTAAAGCTGTTCGGGGCAATCAGACTGTAGACTCAAACGACCCTGAAAGCAAAATGCGCACTCTGGAAAAATACTGCATTGACCTTACGGCAAGAGCTCGTCTTGACAAAATCGATCCTGTTATCGGACGTGATGAAGAAATACGGCGTGTAATGCAGGTTATAAGCCGGAGAACAAAAAATAATCCTGTCTTGATTGGTGAACCTGGAGTTGGAAAAACTGCCATTGTTGAAGGTCTTGCCCGTCGTATTGCCAGCGGTGATGTTCCTGAAAGCTTAAAGGACAAAAGGCTTCTTTCCCTTGATCTTGGACTTTTAGTTGCAGGTGCAAAGTATCGCGGTGAATTTGAAGAAAGATTTAAAAGCGTAATTTCAGAAGTTTCAAAATCAGAAGGAAGAATCATTCTTTTTATTGACGAACTTCACACTATTGTAGGCGCAGGTGCATCTGAAGGAAGCATGGATGCAGGCAATCTTTTAAAGCCGGCTCTTGCAAGAGGAGAACTTCACGTAATTGGTGCTACAACTTTAAACGAATACCGCAAGTATATTGAAAAAGATGCAGCGCTTGAGCGAAGGTTCCAGCAGGTTATGTGCCTTGAGCCAACTGTTGAAGATACAATTGCCATTCTTCGCGGTTTGCGTGACAAGTACGAAATACATCACGGCGTAAAATTAAATGACGAAGCACTAGTTGCAGCTGCTGTTTTAAGCAACCGTTACATTACAAACAGATTTCTGCCTGACAAAGCCATAGATTTAGTTGATGAAGCTGCCAGCCGTTTAAAAATGGAAATAGAAAGTCAGCCTGTGGAACTTGATAAAGCTGAACGTAAAATCCTGCAGCTTGCCATAGAAAAGCAGTCTCTTGTAAAGGAAACTGATGAAGCAAGTAAAGAGCGTCTTTTGAAACTTGAAAAGGAACTTGCCGAACTTACTGCTTCAAGAGATGCAATGAAACTTCAGTGGCAGAATGAAAAGCGATTGATTGAAGGCAGCCGTAAAATCAAGGAAGATCTGGAAAAAGCCCGTTTTGATGAAGAAAAGTACACACGTGAAGGAAATCTTGCAAAAGCCGCAGAATTAAAGTATTCAACTATTCCTGAATTAGAAAAGCTTCTTGCCCAATCCAGTGAAAACAACGGTGACGAAAATTCCATGAGCGAAGAACGGCGCAGTCTTTTAAAAAAGGAAGTTACAGAAGAAGACATTGCACGTATTGTAAGCAACTGGACTGGCATTCCTGTTGCTAAAATGATGGAAAGTGAAAAGCAGAAGTACATTGAACTGGAAAACGTCCTTCACAATAGGGTTGTAGGGCAGAATGAAGCTGTAGAAGCAGTTTCAGATGCAATCCGCCGTAACAGAGCCGGACTTAATGATCCTAACCGTCCTTTAGGAAGCTTTATGTTTATAGGACCAACAGGTGTAGGAAAAACTGAACTTGCAAAAACACTGGCAGACTTTCTCTTTAATGATGAAAAAGCCCTTACAAGAATTGATATGAGCGAATATATGGAAAAGTTCAGCGTTACCCGCCTTATTGGTGCACCACCGGGATACGTGGGTTATGATGAAGGAGGTCAGCTTACGGAAGCAGTAAGAAGGCGACCTTACAGCGTAATTCTTTTTGATGAAATAGAAAAGGCTCATCCTGATGTGTTTAATGTTCTTCTTCAGGTTTTGGACGACGGAAGGCTTACAGACGGACAGGGAAGGGTTGTAGATTTTAAAAATACAATTATCATTTTAACGAGCAATATCGGTTCAGACTTGATTCTTGATGCAGCAGAAAAAAATGACATGAACGGAATTAAGGAAAAAATCAGCGGTTTGCTAAAGCAGCATTTTCGGCCAGAATTTCTTAACAGAATTGATGAAATCGTTATGTTTAATACGCTGGGAAAAGATGCAGTTTCAAAAATTGTTTCCCTCCAGCTTAACCGTCTTGCAGAAAGGCTTGCTGAAAAAAGGATAAAGCTGGAATTTACTCAGGAAGCTTTGGATTTCCTTAGTGAAAAAGGTTACGATCCTGTTTTCGGAGCACGTCCTGTAAAAAGGGCAGTTCAGTCTTATGTGGAAAATCCTCTTGCAAGGGAATTGCTTTTGGGAAAATTCAGTGAAAATTCAACGGTAAAGGTTTGCGTAAAAGACAGTTCTCAATTATATTTTACAAGGGAGCAGATATGAAGTGTAAACTTGCAGTCTTTTTAATGCTGATTTTAACATTTAAAACTTTTGCTTTTGCAAACGGAAAGGCTGCAGGTTTTAAAGTTGGAGTGGAAAATTCTTTTTCTGAAGAAGATTTGTCTGATTACGATTTTCGTTTTACGGCAGGAATTGATTTTAAAAAAGAAACGTTTCCTTTTCTCTTTGCACTTGATTTTTCCTTTGATAAAAAAGGCATTCAGTCTTTCGGCTTAAAAACTGATTACTGGATAGCAAATCCTGTGTTTAAAAACAGTGCCCTTCATTATTTTTACGGACCAGGTTTTGTTTTAGGAGTTGAAAAAGAAAAATTTCTTGCAATGGTTTGCTTTTCTTTGGGACTTAATTATTTTATTTCATATAATACGGAATGGGTCTTTACGGCAGCTGCAGAAGGCGGCGGTTTGTTTGGCTTAAGCAGTTTAGAAGGAATTGTAAAAGTTCCTTTTTCTTCAGGCGTAAGGTTTTATTTTTAAAAAATTACAGTGCATCAGAAAAAAAAATAAAGAAATTAAGGAATTGCACTTGACTTTTTTTTTATAAAATAATATATTTTTTTCACATTGCATTCCCCGATTGTGTAATGGTAGCACCTCAGATTCTGGTTCTGATTGTGGGGGTTCGAATCCTCCTTGGGGAACTTGAAGCTGGCTGTAATGGTCAGCTTTTTTTGTTTGGTCCCTTCGAATATCGGTTTAGTTCGCGACCCTCTCAAGGTTGAAAGACGGGTTCGATTCCCGTAGGGACCGTTTTTTTGTCACATTTGAAACTGAAAAAGACTTTACAAAATCACTTTACAATTCTTTTCTTATAACCTAATATTAAAAAATGACATATCAGGATGATGAGTTATCGAACTTTGACAGAATGGTTTCCGGAATTTCTGATGAAGAGCGGCAAATCATGCTTTCAAAAATGAAAAAAACTTCTAAAAAAGAACCTGCTGCAGCTTCAAAACGTGAAACAGAAAGCTTAAAGGAAATACTTTCAGTGCGCTTCCATCAGGAGTCTTTTTTAATTCGCCTTTGGATTAAACTTAAGTCTGCTTTTTTAAATATACCTGTTGAAGATGTTTACAATTCTTCTATGATTGCACGTATTGCTCACGACATTGAGCGGAATTTTCCCGGATTGATTGACTACAGGCACGGCGTCCTTCTGAACGAATTTTACGAAAGAATAAATCAGCTTATAAACGTGCAGGATTTTTTCCTTAACTACATTGATTCATACAATTCGTCACAAGGTTCCTTTTACATTACACTTTGCAACGTTATAATCCCTGAGTATACAGACAAAATAAATGCAAGCTGCGATCCGTATCAGTTTCCCTTTACTAAAAACATTTCTACAGAAACAAGGGCTTCCCTCATTCAAAAACTTGATGCTGCAGTTGACGCTATTCCTAAAGACAAAAGGGCTGTCATGTATTCAATGGTCCGCTGCATTCAATGGCTTTCGGCATTCTGTCATCTACCTTTAGAACAGCTTGTTTCAAATTTTACAAAAAACAGCGAAAGTAAGGAATGTGTTTTTTCCCTTGCAAGAAGTGATTTTTCTGATTTTTCAAAAGTCTTGAATTCCTGCAATTTTCCCAACGAAGAATGTTTGAAGGCACTTTTTGACTTTAACGAACAGATTCTTGCAGGCAGAAATATTGAACATGCAGACAGCGATTTTGCATCATATATGGCAAATTCAATAAACCAGCTGAATGTTGTTTCTACTTTTTGTGCAACTGTTCCTGTAAACGAACTTGCAAAAGTTGTTTATGACAATTCACTTTATGAGTGTGGAATTTTCGGCAACGGAGAAGACTGGTTTGTTAAGCTTAAAAATCAGTGGAAGGCAAATTTTGACCAGAAGTGGAACTGCTATCTTGCTGACTACAAAAAGCATCGTCTTAAAATAAAAATGCGCTCTTATTTTGAAACTTCAGAACTTCCTGTTTTCCCTTACAGACCATGGACACGCCTGTGGAGCGGCATAAAGTTTAAGTACGAACTTACACTTGGATTTTTATACTTCTTTTTTAAGCGTGAAATTCAAAAACATTACGATGTACTTAATGCCGTTATGCTTGAAGGTGATTTTTCCATTAAGGAAAATCTTAAGGAATACACCGACGGAATGAATTTCATCAGTGTAGGGAATGAAAATCTGGACTTTCTCTGCCAGCTTTTAACTGAAGGCGGTGAATACGGAGTTTTTTTCAAAAAATGTGAAGAAGCACAGTTAAAAAAGCGTTCTATTGCTGAAAAAACAAACCTTATTATTGACGAGATCGAAAAACAGACTCTGACTTTAGTTGATACAGCAGGAAAAGTCTGCCGCATTTTCATAAATACGCTTGGTGCCATAGTTGCAGGAAACGTAAACAATTATTACGGAACCCTTAATAATCTAAGCAAAATCAAGGGCAGGGAAAACAACAGCTTCAGGGAAAAACTTATAAAGGCTTATGCGGCAATAGAGCACAGTTACGAAATCCTTCAGGAAATTGAAGGTCTTGATGAAAGCAGCAGGTGATTTTATGGCTTTTTTTGATGAAAAAGTTTTAGGCGGCAATTTTCCTTCAGAAGACGGCAGCGTAATTTGGGGAATGTCTGTAAAAGCCCACGGTTCCATGCGGTTCAGATGGAATGAAATTAACGAAAACAGGCAGTTTTTTCTTAAAAAGCTTGCAGGTGAAAAACATAAAATCTGCCAAATTGAGCTGTGTCATTCAAAAAAAGTATTTGCCGTAGAAAATGAAAATGAAACTGAAAATCTTAAAGGTGACGGAATAATCACTGTAAATAAATCAATAATTCCAGTAGTTACAGTTGCTGACTGCATGCCGGTTTACCTTTATGAAAGCAGGAAAGGTGTTTTTGGTGTGCTTCATTCAGGCTGGAAAGGTACAGGCATTGTACAGAATGCACTTGAACTTTCTGAAAAAAAGTACGGTACAAAAAATTCAGACTTTAAAGTTGTTTTAGGGCCTCACATAAAAAGCTGCTGCTACAACGTTGATTATGAGCGTTATAAATACTTTAGAGAAAACTTTACTGCTGAATGTACCTGGTTAATTGAAAATCCGAAAGACAAGAATTTTCCCTATGCACTTTCTCTTGAAAAGGCAAATCTTGCTGTTTTAAAAAAATGCGGCGTTCCAGAAGAAAATATTATTGTAAGAAATGAATGTACCTGCTGCTTTCCTGGTGAAAAATTCGGTTCAAGCCGGAGAGAAACAATGTTTCTGGGCAAAGAAATTTCTCCTGAAGAAAAAAGCCGCTTTATGACAGTTCAGGCTGCATTTGTAAGATGCGAACTGCAGTAGAAAATGCCTTAAAAGTGCGTAAGTAAAAGCTGTAACTGATAAAAATCAAACTAATGTCAAAATCTATTGCAAGAAAATGAATAAATATTTATAATAATTGCATAAAATTACATTTTATAAGAGGATTTTTATGGCGGTAAAATCTACAAAATCTGATTCAAAATCAACTAAAACAACAGCTAATGCTGCTTCAAAATCAAAGGCTGCACAAAAGTCTAAAAAAGACAAGGTTGTGCTTGCTTATTCCGGCGGTCTTGATACAACAGTTATCATTCCATGGTTAAAGGAAAATTATGACTATGACGTTATTGCTGTATGTATTGATGTTGGTCAGGGCGATGACTGGAAGGCAATTAAATCCCGTGCTTTAAAAACAGGTGCTTCTGAGTGCTATGTAGTTGATGCAAGGGAAGAATATATTTCTGAATACATCTGGCCTGCTTTAAAAGCAAATGCAGTTTATGAAGATGAATATCTTTTGGGAACTTCTACAGCAAGACCTTTAATCGGAAAAATTCTTGTTGAGTATGCACGTCAGGTAAAGGCAGTTGCCATTTGTCACGGTGCTACAGGAAAGGGAAATGATCAGGTTCGTTTTGAACTTGCAATTAAGGCTTTTGCTCCTGATTTGAAAGTTATTGCTGCATGGCGTGATGATAAATGGAACATGGACAGTCGTGAAGCTGAAATTAAATATCTTGAAGAACGTGGACTTGAAGTTCCTATGAAAAAAGATCAGTCTTACAGCCGTGATGAAAATATCTGGCACTTAAGTCATGAAGGTCTGGAACTTGAAAAAACAGAAAATGAGCCTAACTACAAGCATATGCTTAAAAATACAACTGTTCCTGAAGAAGCAAAAGAAGGCGGAGAATACGTTAAGATTGGTTTTGAAAAGGGAATTCCTGTTTCTGTAAACGGCAAGAAAATGAGTGCCCTGCAGATTATGACTGAACTTAACAAAATCGGCGGAAGAAACGGTGTAGGTCTTGTTGATATTTGTGAAAACAGATGCGTAGGTATGAAAAGCCGTGGCGTATACGAAACTCCAGGCGGTGCAATTCTTTATGCAGCTCACCGTATGATGGATCATCTTTGCCTTGACAGAGACACTTATCATTACAAGCAGCAGCTTTCCATAAAAGTTGCAGAACTTATTTACGACGGCAAGTGGTTTACTACATTATTTGATTCATGCATGGCTTTTGTTGATAAGACAGAAGAAACTGTTACAGGATGGGTAAATCTTAAGCTTTATAAAGGTTCAATCCGTGGAGCAGGAAGCTATTCACCATACAGCCTCTACAACGAAAGCATTGCTTCTTTCACAACAGGCGAACTCTACGACCACAAAGACGCCCAGGGATTCATAACACTGTTCGGTTTACCGCTAAAAGTAAGAGCTATGATGGAACAAAGCGTAGGAGAAGGACAGGCTGTAGTTAAATCAAAGAAACTTAAGAAACGCCCTACAGAATAATCTTAGCAAATGGAGTAGGCGAGTGGCGCAGCCTGCGTCA